>NZ_JARTVM010000010.1:0-240373 GCF_029625765.1 Mesorhizobium sp. WSM4983
TGCAATCTGTTCTCCCCAACAGAATGCAGAAACTACTTCACTGCCGCAGGCTATGGACTCACATGAAAATCCGCCGCCCTAGAGGGCGTTGCTTCGGCGCTTACGAACTGCGGTGACCTTCCAACTCGTCATCACCCTAATCGCTCAGAGCGTCGCCATTCCTCAGAGCTGATGACGAAGCCAAGGCGGGTTCGACCAGTCCCGCAGGTCGGCAAAGGCGTTTAAGCGTGCCCCGCGGCGGCGCTCAAATGGGCGAGATCGATGCCGATCGAGGCAAGGATGCGATCGTATTTGCGCTCGATGTCGGCGTCGAACAGCAGCTCAGGCGTCGCCGGGCAGGTCAGCCAGCCATTCTCGGCGATCTCACTTTCGAGCTGGCCTGCGCCCCAGCCGGAATAGCCGAGCGCCATCAGCGCATGACGCGGCCCGCGACCCGTCGAGATGGCGCGCAGGATGTCGACCGTGGCGGTCAGGCAGATGTCGTCGGAGACGTTGAGCGAGGATTCCACGCGATAGTCGCCGGAATGCAGCACGAAGCCGCGGCTGCGGTCGACGGGCCCGCCATTGCGCACGACGAAATCGCGGGCATGCGCCGGCAAGCGGATTGCTTCCTGCTCGTTCACGATGCCAAGCTGCACCAGAAGGTCCGGGAACAGCATCTGCTGCGTCTGATTGATGATCAGGCCCATGGCGCCCTCGTCGCTGTGGGCGCAGATATAGATGACGGAGCGCGTGAAGCGGTCGTCCTTCATGCCAGGCATGGCAATCAGGAACTGATCGTCGAGAAAGCCGCGTCCGGCCGTCTTCTTTTTGTGACGCAACAAGTCCATGGAGCTGAGGGTAACCCGTTTCCGCGGCGCCGAAAAGATGGTCAGGCTGCCCGATGTCACGCAAATATGATACCTGCAGGAACATGAAATCATTGCGCGGCCAAGAACGGGCGATCAAATCACCGTCATGCGATACCTGAATATTGTGGCGCTCGGTGCCGTCGTCGGCCTGGCAGCGGGGCAGCCGGCCGAGGCATCATCCTCGGCCTGGTACAACAGCGAAGGCGGCAAGGTGCGGCTGGTGACCAGCGGCAAGCCGGACGAGGCGGGCAAGATCCACGGCGTGCTCGACATCGCGCTGAAGCCAGGCTGGAAAACCTATTGGCGCGATCCCGGCGACGCCGGTGTGCCGCCGCAGATCGACATCTCGGCCAGCACCAACATCGCAGATGCAAAGCTGTCGTTTCCGCCGCCGCAGCGCCACGACGACGGCTACGGCAAATGGGCCGGCTATGACCGTCCCGTATCGCTGCCGGTGACCTTCACGCTGTCGGCGCCCGACCAGCCGGCGACGATCGATGCCAATGTCTTTCTCGGCATTTGCGAGACGATCTGCATTCCGGTGCAGACGCGGCTCAGCCTCGATCCTGCTTCCGATCCGGACAACCCCACCGACGCGGCACTGGTGAAGACGGCGCTTGCAACGCTCCCTGCCCCGGCGCGACCTGATTTCGGCATCCGCGTGCTGCCCGGCGATCACGAGACGCTCATCGTCGAGGCGCATTCGCCCGGCGATGCCGAGTCCGTCGACTTTTTCATCGCGGGGGAGCGCGACTATATGTTCGGCGCGCCGGTGCGCAGCGAGAAGGACGGCAAGCTTGTTTTCACCGTGCCGATCCTCGACCGGCCGTCAGCGACGCCCACGGACGGCGGGCTCTACTACACGCTGACAAGCGCCGAAGGTGCGGTGGACGGGTTGCTGCCTTTCCCTTGAGCCAATTCGTCGTGGAGCCGCAATTCCGAATGGAAAACCGCTGGGCACTTTTCCTGGCATTGCTCTGAACGGTTGCGGAATGCGGCCCGGTTCGATATCGCAGGCACAGATCCTTCCCAATCTCCCGAACGAGGAAACCATGACCATTTCGGTTGGCGAAAAACTGCCCGAGGCGACTTTCAAGGTGATGACCGCCGATGGCGCCAAGCCGATGACCAGCGCCGAGATTTTCGCCGGCAAGAAGGTGGTGCTGTTCGGCGTTCCCGGCGCCTTCACGCCGACCTGCAGCAACAATCATCTGCCGGGCTATCTCGAGAACCACGACGCCATCGTGGCGCGCGGCGTCGACACTATCGCGGTCGTCTCGGTCAACGACGTCCATGTCATGGGCGCCTGGGCACGCTTCACCGGTGGCGAAGGCAAGATCCTCTATCTCGCCGACGGCAGCGGAGACTTCGCCAAGTCGGTCGGACTCGACAACGACCTTTCCGCGAACGGCATGGGGCTGCGCTCGAAGCGCTTTTCGATGATCGTCGATGACAGCAAGGTCGTAGCGCTCAATGTCGAAGCCAAGCCGGGTGTCGACGAGAGTGGGGCGGCCAAGATCCTCGAGCAGCTCTGATGCTCGACATCGTCTGGCGCGCCATCGCGATCGGCATCGGCGCCACGGTCTTCATGGACGTCTGGGCGATTATCCTCAACAAGGCGTTCGGGCTGCCGCGGCCGAATTGGGGCATGGTCGGCCGCTGGGTCCGGCATCTGCCCGAGAAGGTCTTCCATGACGATATCAGTCAGGCCGCCCTCTACACGCATGAAAAGGCGCTGGGCTGGGCGTTCCACTATCTCGTCGGAATTCTCTACGGCGTGATCCTGGTCGTGCTGGCGGGAACGGGCTGGCTGGCAGCGCCGACCTTCCTGCCGGCCTTCATCCTCGGCATCGTCACCGTCGGCGCCGGCTGGTTCCTGCTGGCGCCCGGCATGGGCGCCGGCTGGGCAGCGTCGAGGACGCCCAACCCGATGCTGGTGCGCGCGCTCAACCTCGTCTCGCACACGGTCTTCGCCCTCGGCCTGTTCTTCACGGCGCTGGCGATCCGGTAGAGAACGTCAGGCGCGTCAATAGCTCTGGGTCGAGCGTCGGGGCGCGGGCTTCCTGGCCGGAGCACCAGCCTTCTGCGGCGCAGCCGCAACCGGTGCCGGCCGCGCCTGCTTCGGCTTGAACGGCGCCATGCCTTGCCTTGCCAGTTCGTCGGCGCGCTCGTTCTCCGGGTGGCCGGCATGGCCCTTCACCCAATGCCAGATAACCTTGTGTCGCCTGTTGGCCTCGTCGAGCGCCTGCCAGAGCTCACCGTTCTTGACCGGCTTCCTCTCGCCGGTCTTCCAGCCGTTCTTCTTCCAGCCATGGATCCATTTGGAAATGCCGTCCATGACGTATTTGCTGTCCGTATAGAGATCGACCGTGCAGGGCTCCTTCAGCGCATCGAGCGCGCTAATGGCGGCAAGCAGCTCCATGCGGTTGTTGGTGGTCTCGGCCTCGCCGCCCGACAGCTCCTTGGCGACGCCGTTATAGCGCAGCACCGCGCCCCAACCGCCCGGCCCGGGATTGCCCGAGCAGGCGCCGTCGGTGAAGATCTCGATTTGCTTGTTCATGTCAGTCCGTATTCGGATGGAGACTTGATCGCCCGGTGGAAGCGCATGCGGCGGATATATTCGGTCGGATCGCGCTTCATCACCAGCCCGCCGTTGGGAATGGTCAGCCAATCATAGAGCCTGGTCAGCATGAAGCGTAGCGCCGAGCCGCGCGCCAGCATCGGCAGCGCCGCTTTTTCCTCGCCCTCAAGCGGCCTCACCGACTGGTAGCCGGCAAGCAGCGCGGCCCCTTTGGTCAGGTTGAAGGAAAAGTCCTTCTCGAAGCACCAGGCGTTGAGGCACGTGGCGACATCATAGGCATAGAGGTCGTCGCAGGCGAAATAGAAATCGATCAGCCCCGACAGCTTCTCGCCAAGGAAGAAGACATTGTCCGGGAAGAGATCCGCGTGGATGATGCCTTGTGGCAGGCGGGTCGGCCAGTTGCGCCCAAAATCGAGGAAGTCCGCGTCGACTTCGGCCGCGAGCCCCAGCTCGACCTCGTCGGCGCGGTCGCGCGACGCCGCCCAGAGCTTGCGCCAGCCGTCGATGGCAAGCGCGTTCGGCCGCTTCATCGGGAAATCCCGCCCGGCGAGATGGAGCGCGGCCAACGCCTTGCCGACCTCGCCGCAATGCGCTGCCGTCGGGCGCCTCAGCGACAGGCCCTCGAGGAAGGTGATGATGACCGCCGGGCGCCCGGCGAGAGTGCCGATGACGGTTCCGTCATGCGCGGTGACCGGAAGCGGGCAGGAAATGCCTTTTCGCGCGAGATGGCCCATCAGGCCGAGGAAAAAGGGCAGATCGGCCTTGTCGACGCGCTTCTCGTAGAGCGTCAATATGTAGGAACCGGTGGAAGCATGGACGAGAAAATTCGAGTTCTCGGTCCCTTCGGCGATGCCCTTGTAGGACAGGAGCTCGCCCACCGGATAGGCTTTCAGAAACGCGCTGAGCTCGTTTTCGTTGACGTCGGTGTAGACGGCCATCTGGGTTTACGCGGCTCCGTTGACGAAGGCCATGTCGGCCGCCGTCAGTTCGACATCGCGCAACACCCGCATCACCGGAAAATCCTCCGTTTCCGTGGCCGTGATGGCCAGATCGATGGTGACGTCGAAGCGTTGCCGGAACGCGTCGATGATCTCGTCGACGATGATTTCCGGCGCCGAGGCGCCGGCCGACAGGCCGAGCGTCGAAATCCTGCCGATCTCATCCCACGGAATTTCGGAGGCGCGCTGCACGAGAAGCGACATCGCGGCGCCCGCGCGCTCCGCCACTTCGACAAGACGCCGCGAGTTGGACGAGTTCGGCGCGCCGACGACGAGGAAAAGGTCGGCGCCGGCGGCCGTCTCCTTCACCGCCTCCTGGCGGTTGGTGGTGGCGTAGCAGATCGATTCGGCGGCCGGGGCGTGAAGCTCGGGGAAACGCTCTTGCAGCGCCCGGATGATGCCGGCGGTGTCCTCGACCGACAGCGTCGTCTGGGTGACGAAGCCAAGCGCCGCCGGGTCTGCCGGCACGAAGCTTGCCGCATCCGCCTCCGTCTCGATAAGGGTCACGGCTCCTTCCGGCAACTGGCCCATCGTGCCGATCACTTCCGGATGGCCGGCATGGCCGATCAGGAGCACATGGCGGCCGAGCCGCTGGTGCCGCATCGCCTGCTTGTGCACCTTCGACACCAGCGGACAGGTGGCATCGAGGTAGAACAGGTTGCGCGCCTCGGCGTCGGCCGGCACCGATTTCGGCACCCCATGCGCGGAAAAGACGACCGGCGACTGACGATGCTCGGGCGGGATCTCGGACAATTCCTCGATGAACACCGCGCCCAGGCTCTGCAGCCCCTCGACGACGTAGCGGTTGTGCACGATCTCATGGCGGACATAGACCGGCGCGCCGTATTTCTTCAGCGCCAGCACGACGATCTGAATGGCGCGGTCGACGCCGGCGCAGAAGCCGCGCGGCTGGCAAAGCCTGATCGTCAGCGGTGGCTTTTTTTCAATCATCAAAACGGGCCGGTTCAGTCGGAAAGCTGAAGGCGAAATGAGGCGTGCACCCCTGCCCTGTCAAGAGCGGCGCTCACTCCTCCTTCGCCGGGCGGCGAAGCCTGAGGATCAGCACCGCGGCAAGGGCGGCGGCAAGGCCATACCAGGTGACGGCATATTGCAGGTGGTTGTTCGGCAGATCGATGATGGTGACGCCGCCGACCGGCAGACCGCCGGGGTTAGGAGTCTTGTCGGCATCGATAAAGAAGGGCACCAGCACGGCTCCCGCTGGCAGACCGGCGCTCGAGGCCATGACGTCGCGGTCCTTCCAGTAAAAGATGTTCTTGGCGACGTCGTTGTCGGGCAGCATCATCGAGGGTTTTTCAGGCAGCGGATTGCGGGCAAGCCCGGTCACCGTCACCGTGCCGGCGACCTCGCCCTGCTTCCGCTTGGCCGGATCCTTGAGATCGTAAGGGACGAAGCCGCGGTTGACGAGCACGAAACGGCCGTCGTCGAGCCGCAGGGGCGTGTAGACATTGAAGCCCGTGTCGCCTTCCCAAGTGGCGAAGAAATGGCGCTCGCCCTGGTGCAGGAAAGTGCCGGTTACAGTCACCGGCGTGTAGTCGACATCGTGTGTGGCGGCGAATTCTTTCTCGACATCAGTCAGTGGCAAAGGTGCCGCATGGGTGCGCTTGTCTATGGTATCGATCAGCCCTTCCTTCCAGTGCAAGCGCTGGACCTGCCACGTGCCGAGGCCGAGGAGAATGGCGAACAGGACAAGGCCGATCCCAAGCAGCAGCGCCGAGCGCGGCCGCGAAGCGCCGGCAGTCGAGGAGGTCGCATCGCTCATTGGCCGCTGTCCAGCCTGCCTTCCGCGGCCTTCTTGGAATATTGCAGGGTGATCAGCACGCCCTTGACCAGGCGCAGCGCCGCCAGGCTCAGCACCAGCGCCAGCGGTATCCACAAAATGAAATGCAGCCAGAGCGGCGGGCTCAGCGACACTTCCATCCACAGCGCCAGGCCGACGACGATGAAGCCGATGATGAGGATGACGAAGACCGCCGGACCGTCGCCGGCATCGGCAAAGGAATAGTCGAGGCCGCAACTGTAGCAGCGCTTGCCGACGGTGAGGAAGCCGGAAAACAGCTTGCCCTCGCCGCAGCGCGGGCAGTGGCCGCGCAGCCCGGCCGAGATCGGGTCGACGGGTGGCCAGATTGCCTTGTCTTCGCTCATGTCCGCACCGTAGACCCGTTCGGTCAAAAAGATAAGGCGGCCACGTCGCCGCAGCCGCCTCGTGAACTCAATCCAAAGGGTCTCAGTGGGCTTCGATTACCGCGCCGCTCGAGGCCCAGACATAGATCGCGGTGAACAGGAACAGCCAGACCACGTCGACGAAATGCCAGTACCAGGCGGCCGCCTCGAAGCCGAAATGCTGCTTCGGGGTGAAATCGCCCCGCATCGCCCGGATCAGGCAGACGAGCAGGAAGATGGTGCCGATGATGACGTGGAAGCCGTGGAAGCCGGTCGCCATGAAGAAGGTGGCGCCGTAGATCGAGTCCTTGAAGCCGAACGGAGCGTGCATGTACTCGTAGGCCTGCACCATGGTGAACAGCATGCCGAGGCCGACGGTCAGGATCAGGCCGTTGATCAGGCCCTTGCGGTCGCCGTGCAGCAGCGAGTGGTGCGCCCAGGTCACCGTCGTGCCCGACAAAAGCAGGATGATGGTGTTGTAGAGCGGCAGGTGGAAGGGATCGAGAACCTCCAGACCTTTTGGCGGCCAAACGCCGCCCGTGAAGGTGGTGCGGGCATATTGCGCGGCCTCGCCCGGGAATAGGCTGGCGTCGAAGAAGGCCCAGAACCAGGCGACGAAGAACATCACCTCGGAGGCGATGAACATGATCATGCCGTAGCGCAGGTGCAGCGAAACGACGCGCGTGTGGTGGCCCTCATGCGCTTCCTTGATGGTGTCCGACCACCAGGCGAACATCGTGTAGAGCACGATGATCAGGCCGATGAAAAACAGCCACGGATTGGCGATGTTGTGGCCGAATATTGGGAAGCTGCCGGCCTTCAGATACTGCATCAGGCAAACGCCGCCGACGGCCGTGACCAATGCGCCGATCGAGCCCAGGAAAGGCCAAGGGCTGGGATTGACGAGATGGTAGTCGTGGTTCGGTTTTGCGTGCGCGTCTGCCATATCAACCCCCGAGGCTTGCTTCGGAATCTGGAACTTTGTTGCTGCTGCCAGCGGCCGGCGCGGACGACGCGACTGGCTGCTTCTTTTCGACCGGGAACATGGTGTAGGACAGGGTGATGGTCTTCAAGTCCTTCAGTTCCGGCACGTTGACGATGTCTGGATCGACATAGAACACGACCGGCATGTCCAGCGTCTCACCGGGCTTGAGCGTCGTGTCGGTGAAGCAGAAGCACTCCACCTTGTTGAAATAGGCGCCGGCCATTTCCGGCTGCACGTTGAAGGAGGCGCGCCCGGTGATGGGGCGATCGAACTTGTTGGTGGCGCTGTAATGCGCCTGCGTGGTCTCGCCGATCTTGATCGTCACCGAGCGCGCGACGGGCTCGAACTGCCACGGAATGCCGTTGGTGTTGGCGTCGAAGCGGATGGTGATGTCGCGGTCGAGCACGCGACCGGCATATTGCTTCTCGACGCGCTGCGTCGTGCCGCCATAGCCGGTCACCTGGCAGAACATCTTGTAGAGCGGGACTGCCGCATAGGCCATGCCGACCATGCCGGTGAAGAAGGCAAGGCAGACCGCCACGACGATACGGTTGCTGTTCTTCCCGATGGGTCCGGTCTCGCCGCTCATCGCCGCCTCACATCAAATTCGTCGGTATCAGGCCGGAGGCATGGTGGCCGAAGCGCACGATGGTGGCGATGTAGAAGATGATGACGAGCGCGGCCAGCGCGACGCCGATGGCAACGGAGCGGCTGCGCCGCGCCTTCCGCTGGCGTTCGGTCAAGGTGACCAGTTCGAGGTTCTTGTCGGCCACGGTCATGCTCCCCCCATGACGAGGGCACGCCCGACCACGCTGTCGACGAGATAGGCGGCAAAGATTGCGAAGAGATAGAGCAGCGAATAGCCGAACAGCGCCTTGGCCGGCTTCATCGCGCGGTCGGCATCGCTCATGCCCAGCACCTTCCAGGCATACCAGACGAAGCCCAGGCCGAGCAGGACGGAAACCGCGCCATAGGCGGCGGTGGTGTAGCCGAGCAGCCATGGCAACACGCCGACCGGCGCCAGGACTAGCGCGTAGGCAAAGATCTGGCGGCGGGTCGAGGCGTGTCCGGCGACGTTCGGCATCATCGGGATGCCGGCGCGGGCGTAGTCGTCCGACTTGAACAGCGCCAACGCCCAGAAATGCGGCGGAGTCCAAAGGAAAATGATCAGGAAAAGAATCAGGCTTTCGAGGCTGACCGATCCGGTCACCGCCGCCCAGCCGATCACCGGCGGGATGGCGCCGGCGGCGCCGCCGATGACGATGTTCTGCGGCGTCCAGCGCTTTAGCCACATCGTGTAGATGACGGCGTAGAAGAAGATGGTGAAGGCAAGAAGCGCCGCCGACAGCCAGTTGATGAGCACGCCCAGCGTCATCACCGACAGCGCGGAGAGCACGAGGCCGAAGCTCAGCGCCTCACCCGGCGTGACGCGCCCGGCCGGCACCGGACGGCTCGCTGTCCTGGTCATCACCGCGTCGATATCGGCGTCGTACCACATGTTGAGCGCGCCCGAGGCGCCGGCGCCGATGGCAATCGCCAGGATCGCGATCACCGCCAGCAGCGGATTGATGGCGACCGGCGCCGCGACCATGCCGACAAAGGCCGTGAAGACGACCAGCGACATCACGCGCGGCTTGAGGAGGGCGAAGAAATCGCCCGCGGTGGCTTCCGACATGCGAAAGCCAACTTCCTCCATCAGTTTGTGGTCGGCAAGGGCCATGCGTACTTAAAGTCCATCATTCCGTTGGCCAAGACCGCCGGGCGAGCAGGCGGTCCTGTATCTGCGGCCTTACTTGATCTTCGGCAGCTGTTCCCACTGGTGGAACGGCGGCGGCGACGGCAGCTGCCATTCGAGCGTGGTGGCACCCTCGCCCCACGGATTGGCGCCCGCGACGCGCTTCTTCTGGAAGGCCTCGAACACGCCATAGAGGAAGATCGCAACGCCGACGGCGGCGATGTAGGAGCCGTAGGACGAGATCATGTTCCAGCCGGCAAACGCATCCGGATAGTCGACAGTGCGGCGCGGCATCCCGGCAAGGCCGAGGAAGTGCTGCGGGAAGAAGATCAGGTTGACGCCGACGAAGGTGACCCAGAAGTGGGTGTTGGCGATCACCGGCGAGTACATGTAGCCGGTCATCTTCGGGAACCAGTAGTACCAGCCGGCGAAGATGGCGAACACGGCGCCCAGCGACAGCACGTAGTGGAAGTGGGCGATCACGAAATAGGTGTCGTGCAGCGAGCGGTCGAGGCCGGCATTTGCCAGCTGAACGCCGGTGACGCCACCGATCGTGAACAGGAAGATGAAGCCCAGCGCCCACAGCATCGGCGGCTTGAAGGAGATCGAGCCGCCCCACATCGTGGCGATCCAGGAGAAGATCTTCACGCCCGTCGGAACCGCGATGACCATGGTGGCGAACACGAAATAGCGCTGCGTGTCGAGCGACAGGCCGGTCGTGTACATGTGGTGCGCCCAGACGATGAAGCCGACCGCGCCGATCGCGACCATGGCGTAGGCCATGCCGAGATAGCCGAAGACCGGCTTCTTCGAGAAGGTCGAGACGATATGGCTAACGATGCCGAAGCCCGGCAGGATCAGGATGTACACCTCGGGATGGCCGAAGAACCAGAACAGGTGCTGGAAGAGCAGCGGGTCGCCGCCCTGGTCCGGCACGAAGAAGGCGGTGCCGAAGTTGCGATCGGTGAGCAGCATGGTGATGGCGCCCGCCAGGACCGGCAGCGACAAGAGCAGCAGGAAGGCCGTGATCAGCACCGCCCAGGCGAACAGCGGCATCTTGTGCATGGTCATGCCAGGCGCGCGCATGTTGAAGATGGTGGTGATGAAATTGATCGCACCGAGAATCGACGAGGCGCCGGCGATGTGGAGCGACAGAATCGCAAGGTCCATCGCGGGGCCAGGCTGGCCGGATGTCGAGAGCGGCGGATAGATCGTCCAGCCGCCGCCGACGCCGAAGGCGCCGGGCGCGCTCGGTACGAACATCGAGCCGAGCAGCAGGAGGAAGGCCGGCGGCAGCAGCCAGAAAGAGATGTTGTTCATGCGCGGGAAGGCCATGTCCGGCGCGCCGATCATGATCGGCACCATCCAGTTGGCGAAGCCGCCGATGAGCGCCGGCATCACCATGAAGAAGATCATGATCAGGCCGTGCGCGGCGCCGAAGGCATTGTACATGCTCTTGCCGCCGTCGATGGCGGCATCACCCTGCATGCCGTAGACCATCTGCGCCAGACCGCTGAAGATCTGGATGCCGGGCTCCTGCAGCTCCATGCGGATGGCGACCGAAAGCGCGCCGCCGATAATCCCGGCCATGATCGCGAAGATCAGGTAGAGCGTGCCGATGTCCTTGTGGTTGGTCGAGTAGACCCAGCGGACCCAGCCATGCGGCCTGTGGTCGTGGTGGTCGTGAGCTGCAGCCTCTGCCATATTCCGCTCCGTTCCCTAATTCTTGCTAACCCGCGGCGTCAGTTGCCGGCGGCCGCTACCTTGTTGGTACCATCGATCTCGGCCATCAGCGCCTTGTTGGCGGCGGGCACGTCGGTCTTGGCCGTCTCCAGCCAGGTCTTGAACTGCGCGTCGGAGACGACGCGAACCGCGATCGGCATAAAGGCGTGATCCTTGCCGCAGAGCTGCGAGCACTGGCCGTAATAGAGGCCTTCCTTCTCCGCCTTGAACCAGGTCTCGTTCGTGCGGCCGGGCACGGCATCCATCTTGATGCCGAAGGACGGCACGGCGAAGGAGTGGATGACGTCGGTGGCGGTGATCAGCACGCGGGTCATGGTGTTGACCGGCACCACCAGCTCATTGTCGACGGCGAGCAGGCGCGGATAGAGATTGCGGTCTTCCTTGCCGGCCTTGGCGCGGTCACCGTCCTGAAGGATCGCCGAGTTGAAGGAGAAGCTCTTGTCGACCTGGTATTCGTAGTCCCAATTCCATTGGTTCCCGGTCGCCTTGACGGTCAGCTTGGCTTCTTCCGGCGGGGTATACTGCGCGGTGAGCAGTTGGAACGAGGGGATGGCGATGAGCAGCAGCACGATGACCGGGCCGACGGTCCAGATCACCTCGATCAGCGTGTTGTGGCTGGTCCGGGAAGGAACCGGGTTGGCGCTCGCGCGGAACCGCAGGATGACATAGGCGAGCAGGACCAGCACCAGCAGGGTGATGACCACGATGAATACGAAGGTGTAGTTTCCGAACCATTCGATTTGCCGCATCATGTCGGTCGCAGGCGCCTGGAAGGCGGTTTCCCATGGCCGCGGCTGATCCGCATAGGCGGATGCGCTGGAGAGGAGCGTGCCCGCCGCCGCAGCACCTGCCAGAAGTCTGGCGCTTGCCATGAATTTTCTCATCGCCCTCTCGTCTCCCACTTCCTGCAATCGGATCGCACCAATAACGAACGACGCCGGGATGGGGAATCCCGGTCTGTCCCTAAGGTGGTTCAAACCATACTCTATTTCCCTCCGCAAGGAAGGAGCGGGCGAAACCGTGCGGCATTTTTGCGCGCAGCCCGAAGGGCATCCCCGACCATCGCCGCCCCCGCGCCGGGTGGTCGCAATTCGGGCGAATTTGCTCTGGAAAAGCGCGTAATTGCCGGTATCTCGGCGGGCTGGCGACGGTCTCGTCCTTTACTTGGCCTTGGCGCAGCTTAAAGTGCCGTGATTCGCAATGGAGCCGTTATGACTTCCTGGCTTTCGAGACCCTTGGCGAAGGTTATCTTCCTTGCCGCCTCGCTTAGCGCCAGCGTGGCGAACGCCGCGCCGCCGCAGACCGCGGCGCCGCCCAGCGGCACGGTCAAGTCGACGCATGGCGCGTGGTCGATCATCTGCGACACGCCGGCCGGCGCGACCTCCGAGCAATGCGTGATGATGCAGAACGTCGTCGCCGAGGACCGTCCGGAGATGGGGCTTTCCGTCGTGGTGCTGCGCACCGCCGACAACAAGGCGGAGATCCTGCGGGTGCTGGCACCGCTCGGCGTGCTCCTGCCCAACGGGCTCGGCCTCAATGTCGACGGCAAGGACATCGGCCGCGCCTATTTCGTGCGCTGCTTCCAGGACGGCTGCTACGCGGAAGTGATCCTCGAGAAGCCACTGCTCGACACGCTGAAGAACGGCACGTCGGCCACCTTCATCGTGTTCCAGACGCCGGAGGAAGGCATCGGCATTCCGGTCGATCTGAAGGGATTCGCCGAAGGCTTCTCGGCTCTGCCCTAAGTCCAGCGGCGGCAACGCGGCCGCCAGTCGGCTCGGGGCGATGACGATCGCGTGTGAAGGCCGGCGATTGTCTTGACCTCACTTCGCCCCTACATCGGGGGAATGCGAAACCGCCAGCGGACAGCCCTGCCATGAACAGCCTGATCGGCCAATTCGACATTTCCGACGACCGCGTCAAAGAGATCGTCGCCGATACCATCAAGGGCGCCGACGACGGCGAACTGTTCCTCGAATACAGCGAGAACGAAGCGCTGATGTTCGACAACGGCCGGCTGAAGACGGCGAATTTCAACACCGACCAGGGTTTCGGGCTGCGCGCCGTCGCCGGCGAGGCGAGCGGCTATGCCCATTCGAGCGACCTGTCGGAAGCCTCTCTGCTGCGCGCCGCCGATGCCGTCTCCGCGGTCAAGGGCGGCTATTCCGGAACGCTTGCCGCAGCGCCCGCGCGCACCAATCGCCACCTTTACGGCGACGAGAATCCCATCCCCTCGCCCAGTTTCGAGGCCAAGGCGAAGCTGTTGCAGGAGATCGACGCCTGGCTGCGCGCCGCCGATCCGCGCGTGCGCCAGGTGACGGCTTCGCTGGCCGCCTCGTGGCAGCATGTCGAGATCGTGCGCGGCGACGGCCAAGTGGTGCGCGATATCCGCCCGCTGGTCAGGATGAACGTCTCGGTGGTGGTCGGCGATGGCGACCGCCAGGAGAGCGGCTCCTACGGAATGGGCGGCCGCAAGAGCTTTGGCGAGTTCCTCACCGAGGAGAGTTGGAAGCACGCCGCGCGCGAGGCGCTGCGACAGGCGCTGGTCAATCTCGAAGCCGTCCCGGCGCCGGCAGGCACATTCGACATCGTGCTTTCCAGCGGCTGGCCGGGCGTGATGCTGCACGAGGCTGTCGGCCATGGCCTCGAGGGCGACTTCAACCGCAAGAAAACATCCGCCTTCGCCGGCCTGATGGGCAGCCAAGTAGCGGCAAAGGGCGTCACCGTCGTCGACGACGGCACCATCGCCGAGCGGCGCGGCTCGCTTACCGTGGACGACGAAGGCACGCCTTCGGCGCGCAATGTGCTGATCGAGGACGGCAAGCTGGTCGGCTACATGCAGGACCGCCAGAATGCGCGGCTGATGGGCATGAAGGCGACCGGCAACGGCCGGCGCGAAGGCTATGCCCACCAGCCGATGCCGCGCATGACCAACACCTACATGACCTCGGGCGATACCGCGCCGGAAGAGATCATCGCCTCGGTCAAGAACGGCATCTATGCCGTCTCCTTCGGCGGCGGCCAGGTCGACATCACCTCAGGCAAGTTCGTGTTTGGCTGCACCGAGGCCTACATGATCGAGGACGGCAAGGTGACGCAGCCGATCAAGGGCGCAATGCTGATCGGCAACGGGCCCGACGCCATGCACCGCGTCACCATGGTCGGCAACGACATGAAACTCGACAACGGCATCGGCATGTGCGGCAAGGCCGGACAGGGCGTGCCGGTCGGGGTCGGCCAGCCGCATCTGAGGATGAACCAGATGACGGTGGGCGGCACTAGGGTTTGAGCACGCTCAATCCGGCAGATTTGAATAGCACTCCGCCGCTTGAGTATCTTACCTGTGTCTTACATGGGGTAAGCTTGCGATAGCTGGTGCCGAAAAACTCATAACCACCGTCTCGACCAAGGGACAAGTGATCCTCCCCAGCGCGATCCGGAAACGGAGGGACTGGGGTGCCGGCACACGTCTGCAGGTCGAAGACACACCAGACGGTGTTCTTCTGAAGCAAGTGCCGGCCTTCACCCCGACGCAACCGGAAGACGTGGTTGGCCTGCTGCCGCACCGCGGCAAGCAGAAGACGCTTGAAGAGATGAACGCGAGTGTCTTTGCCGAAGCGCGGCGGCGCCATGCTCGCAATTGATCCCAACCTTGTCGTCAGATACCTGACGAACGACCATCCTGAACGGTCACCTCGATCCGGCCGGAAAGCTCACACCTAGCTACCCGCCGGAGCGCGAACACAATCGTGTTAGCAGATTATTAATTGTTCAATTGCCTTGGCCGACGCTTCCGACTTAACTATCAGCAGTCTTCTCGTTGCGGTGGTGTTGGCAGTGCTGCGTTCCCCTGGCGTCCTGACCTCTTTATTCCTCCTTGGCCTTTGCTCATTGATCGGTGTGACGTCGCTTTGCGTCGACACGGCGGCGGCGCAGTCGACATTGTTCAAGCGGCCATCGAGTCCGGTCGACCTGCGCTCCGCCACAGTGGGAGGACGTACTAGCGTCCCTTATGGCTGGATCGATTTCTGCCACCGCCGGCCGAATGAGTGCAAAGTGCCTGCCCTGCAGCCGGCGAACGTCAAGCTGACCGCGCAGAACATGCGAACCCTCAAGCGCATAAACCAGAAGGCGAACCGCGCCATCAAGCCCGTCAGCAACTATGATCACTGGGGCACGATGATGGACCACTGGGACTATCCGGTGGACGGCAAGGGCGACTGCAAGATCTACGCGCTCTACAAGCGCAAGCTTCTCATGGAAGCGGGATTTCCCCGCCAGGCGCTGCTGATGACGGTCGTGCGCGACCTGAACAACGAAGGCCACACCATCCTGACCGTGAAGACCGACAAGGGCGATCTCGTGCTCGACAATCTGGTCGACGAAGTCCGGCCCTGGAACGCGACCGGCTATTATTTCCTGAAGCGCCAGTCGCAGCAGAACCCGAATATTTGGGTATCGATCAATCAGCGCGGCGGCACGCCGAAAACCTGACGGATGCCGCCAGGCTCAACCGAGCGGCCTCGACAGCCGAGGCATTCCGTTTCTGACGATTGATACGCGCGGACCGGCGCCTCTGCCTTCCACGTTCATGGCCGAAAAATCGGCTCGCAGAGGTACGCGCCGGCCTACTGGTTGCAGGCCGGCTCGCCCTGCTGTCCGCAAGAGAGCTTCTTCTTGCGCTGCGGCTTCTCCCGGGGGACACTCCGCTCTTGCATCTGCGGCCTCGGCTGCGAACGCAATTCCGGGCGAGGCTCCGATCTCTGCCGCCGCAGCACTTGCTCGTTAGGCCTTTCCTGCCTGAACTGGCGCTGCGCATTGTCGTTCGGCCTGTTGACTTTGAAGTTGCGCTGGACGGTGACATCCCGGCCGGCGGAACCTTCTTCGTTCTGCAGCCGGCGCAACGTCCTGCGCCTGTCGTTCCCGCTGGCCGAGCCCTGATTCTCGTCGGAGAACACGGTCGGATTGTTCCTCCTGAGCCGCTTCTGCACGGCCGGTCCATTGTCGGTTGGCCCAGCACTAACGCTCGGCAGTCTGCGGAACTTCTTGCTCTTGGCCGAGCCCTGGTTGTCATCGGAGAACATTTCGGGGGTGTTCTTTCTGAGCCGCTCGCGCACGCTCGGCCGGTTCTCGGCCGGCATCCGGTTGACGGTAGGCAGCTTGCGGACCTTCCTGCCCTTGTCGCTCGCGGCGGCCGAACCTTGTTCGTTCGGTTCGACCACGGACTGGCCTGCGGACAAATCCTTGCGCGTCAGCTTCCTCGGCTTGCCACCGCTCCGTTCGGATAAAGCCTTGGGATTGTTCTGCCTGAACTTCTCCCGCGCGCTCTGCCCGTTGTCGGCCGGCGTGCCGTTGACGGCGGGCAGGTTGCGGAGCTTTTTACCCCTCTTCCGATCCGTGTCCTGCTTCCCGGTCCGGTCAGGACCGGCATTTCCGATCGCCTCTTGGTTGCCGCCCGAGACGCCTTGCCTGCCGGGTTGCCTCTTCAACTTGTTGCCGGGCAAGTTCTGGCCGTCGGGCGCCGGCTTGCCGTTGACCAGCGGCAGCCTCTTGCCATCGGCTCCAGGCAAAGCGTGTTCGGTTGAGAGCTTGCCGGTTCTGGACGAGGTCTCCGGCGAGGTGTCAGGCTGCTGGCGCTGGATAACACGCTGACCAGGCTTCGGCGGCAGGGCGCCCTGTTGCTGCTGATTGGATGTGGCCTGACGGAACTTGGCCGCCCTCTTCTGCAGAAGCGGCGGCAGGGGGACCTTGGCCGCCAGCGCATCGGCGCGGCCACCAACGGCGCCTTCCATCGTTTTCCGGGCTGTACGGCGGTCAAGCTGAACACCGGCGCTCGGCTGCGCGGCCCGATTGACGGTCTCGTTTTTGATCGTGGTGTTGATGGTGTTGATGACGGTCGTGTTGTGGATGTTTTTGAAGATGATGGCGTTCGGCGGCGGCACGACGTGGCGCGGCGGGTTGATGAATACGGGGATCGGCACGAAGACCGGCGTCGGCAGGATGAAGACGTCGACCGGCGGCGGAGGTGGCGGAAGCACGATGAAAACCGGCGGCGGCGGCGGCAGGAAGATCACCGTGATCGGCGGCGGCGGTTCGAAGTCGAAATCGGGATCGTCGAAATAGAGCACCGGACGGTCGATATAGATGATTTCCTCCTCCGGCGGCGGCGGCAAATCATACTCATAGACGGTGAACTCCTCCGGCGGCTCCAGGGCAGCGTCGAACTGTTCGAGCCGCCGTCGCGCGTCCCAGGCATGCGGGCCACGCGGATAGCGCTGCAGATACGACCAATAGGCCTCCGGCGTGTCCTGCAGCCAGGTCTCGCGCCAGGTGATCGCCTCGCGCCGCGCAGCGACAATGGCGCGCACGCGCTCAGCCATCGGATCATGTGGATAGGCGACTAGGAAATCCTCGTAGCCGCGCATCGTGTCGCGGTCGAGAGCCGCGACATAAGCGTCACGAGCGTTGAAATCGCGGATCGCCCTGGTCCGGTTGGAGCGGGATTCGGCCTCCGAAACCTTTGGCGCGGGCGCGTCCGCGGCACGGTCGAAGAAGACAAAAGGCGCGGTGATCTTCGAGGCATGCCACGGCACTTCCGCGCCTTGCGTCATCTCGTTGACGCGCAGCCGCGTGCGGTCGAACACCTCGTCAAGCGACAACCCGCCCTCGCGTATCATTTCGGCGAGCGCCTGGGCATAGGCGCCGTAAGGGCCCTTGCCTTTCGGCGCGACCGTTCCCGGAGCCGCGTTGAACGCAATCAGCATGTTCGGGTCGGGATCGACAAGCGCGAGACCACCGGCCAGGGGCTGGCTCATCTTCGGCAAGGCATTGGGCCGCGCCGCGTCGAGCACGACGATGTTTACCTTCGTCGGCAATCCGGCCAACGACCGGGTGACATCGGAGAGCCGCATCGCCTGAAGCGGCACGTCGGCGGGACTGGCGATCTGGGCATCGACTGGAAGAAAGTAGTTCTCCCCCTCGAACTGCACGCCGTGGCCGGCAAGATAGACGAAGACGACCGCATCGGGACCGGCGGCGGAAACCTTGCCGAGAAAATCGCGCAGCGCGCCGCGCAGCGAGTCCTGATCGACATCGCGCGCGCCGACGACGTCGAACCCTGCCGCCTGCAAGGTCTGCGCGATCAGGCCGGCGTCATTGGCGGCAGTCGCGAGCTCGCCGGACTGATAGGCGCCGTTGCCGATGACGAAGGCGAGGCGTTTTTGCTCTTGCGCGAGCGCACCGGTCGCGGACGCGGCGCCAAAAGCGATGAGAACGATGAGGCTGAGGAATTTTAGAAGCGTCTGCATGGCAATGCGCTGTCCGTTATCCGTTATCCGCCATCCGCCATCCGCTTATTTCAGTAACGCCGAAAGAGCAGGAATGTTTCCCTAACAGCGCAAAACTAAGACCTGCAAGAAGGCGGCTTTAGGGCGCAAATTTCGGAAAAGAGAGGCTTCAAGTTTCTTGCGAACCGGCTCTCGCGGACTACCGGCGCCGCTTCGGCTTCTCCAGCAGCGCGACGGCCTCGACATGCGGCGACCACAGGAACTGGTCGATCGGCGTCACGCTCTTCAGTTGATAGCCGCCGTCGATGAGGATGCGCAGATCCCGCGCCAGCGTCGTCGGATTGCAGGAGACGGCCGCGACCAGCGGCACGTCTGAGCGGGCGATCTGCTTGGACTGATCCTCCGCGCCGGCGCGCGGTGGATCGAAGACGAGGCCGTCGAAGCCGCTCAACTCCTTGAAGGTCAGCGGCCTGCGGAAGAGGTCGCGACGCTCGCTGGTCACGCGCTTCAAGCCGCTGGCGAAGCGGAAAGCACGGTCGAGCGCGGCCAGCGCTGGGGCGTCTCCCTCCACGGCATGCACTTCCGACTTCGCCGCCAGCCGGAGCGCGAAGCTGCCGCAGCCGGCGAACAGGTCGGCGATCTTCTTGACACGCGACAGGTGCTGGCAGACGAGACCGGCCATCGTCTGCTCGGCGGCCTCCGTCGCCTGAAGGAAGGCGCCAGGCGGCAGGGCGACGGCGACCGAGCCGAACTGCACCACCGGCTTCTTCGGCTCCACGATCACCTCGCCGTCGATCGAAAGCCTCGCCAAGCCCGCGGCCATCACAAAATTGGAAGCGATGCGGCGCTGGTTTTCGCCGAGCTTGCCCGCGTCATGGACGGCGACATCGAGGCCGGACGCCGTGGCGGTGACGGTCATGTGGAAGGCTTTCGGCGTCGCGCAGACCAGTCCTGCCAGTCTTCGCAAAGGATCGAGCGCATCAACGATTGCCGGCAGCGAGATCGGGCATTCCTCGATAGGAATGATCTCGGAGGAGAGCGCGCGCACGAAACCGAGCAGCATGCCGGCCTCGGTGCGCCGAGCGCTGAAGACGACGCGGCGGCGCGTGTGCGGCGCGCAAGGCACCAGCGCGTCGATCTGACCAGCGATGCCCTTGATCTTGAGCGCCTGCACCACCCGTTCGCGTTTCCACTGCCGGTAGCCGTCGGCCTCGAAATGCTGCAACGCGCAGCCGCCGCATTCGGTGAAGTGGCGGCAGGGCGGATCAACCCTACGCGGTGAAGCCTCAACAACCGACATCAGCGTCCCGCGGTCCTTCTGGCGCGCGGCGGTGACCGTCTCGCCAGGCAGCGTGAACGGGATGAAGACCTCGCCGCCATCGGCACCGGCGATGCCGTCGCCCTGCGAACCGAGCCTTGTGATGGTGAAGCGCGCGCTCATGGCGATGCCGCGTCCTTGATCGCGGCGAGCAGGAACTCGCGGTTGCCGTCGCCGCCCTCGATCGGCGATGGATGCAGCCCGAGCACGCGCCAGCCCGGCATGCCGGCAAGCCAGTCGCGCAAACCGGCGGCGATGCGCTCGGCCTCGCTCGGGTCCTTGAGCAGTCCGCCCTTGCCGATCGCCTCGCGACCCGCCTCGAATTGCGGCTTGACGAGAAGCAGCGCCCTGGCGCCCTCGCCCGCCAAGGCCAGCGCCGGCGGCAGCGCCAGCTTCAGCGAGATGAAGCTGACATCACAGACCAGGAAGTCCGGAACGCGGTCGCCAAGATCGGCGGCGGTCAGGTCCCGCGCATTCAGCTCTTCA
Source organism: Mesorhizobium sp. WSM4983 (assembly GCF_029625765.1). Lineage (NCBI taxonomy): Bacteria > Pseudomonadati > Pseudomonadota > Alphaproteobacteria > Hyphomicrobiales > Phyllobacteriaceae > Mesorhizobium > Mesorhizobium sp. WSM4983. The sequence continues at coordinate 20,165 of NZ_JARTVM010000010.1, forward strand.
ATGACCGTGACCCGCCGATCGGCGGCAATTTCCGGGTTCATCTGGCCGTGACCGACATCGATCGCCGTGACATGGGTAGCGCCACGCTCGAGCAGCACCTGGGTGAAGCCGCCGGTCGAGGCGCCGATATCGAGCGCCTCATGCCCAGAGGGATCGAAGCCGAAATGGTCGAGGCCGGCAATCAGCTTCAGCGCCGCGCGCGACACATAGGCCTGCGCCGGATCGTCGACAGCAACGACACAGTGTGGCGCGACGGGCTGGCCCGGCTTGCGGGCGACTGCGCCGTCGACAGTGACGGTGCCGCGTTCGATCGCGTCGCGGGCGCGGGAACGGCTGGCGAACAGGCCACGTGCGACGAGCAGTTCGTCGAGACGCGGACGCGCGCTGGCGGGCAAAGAGGAACTCATCGGCCTTCATTGGCGAAAGCCGGCGGCGAAGGCAATGGCAGCCCTGTTGAATATGGCGCGGGGCACGGCAGAATGCCGGTGCCTATAGTCCGCTCACCCGGGCGAGGAAGAGCCATGCTGAAGGGAACCTGCCATTGCGGCGCTGCGCACTGGACGCTGGAAGGCGATCCGGGATCGATCACCGCCTGCAACTGCACCCTTTGCCGCCGCTACGGCACGCTCTGGGCCTATGACTATGTCGACGAGCGTATCCGCATCGCAGGTCCGACGAGCTCCTACAGGAGGGTCGAGGTGGCCGAGCCCGCGCTGGAAATCCTGTTCTGTCCGAAATGCGCCTGTGTGCTCGCCTGGCGCGGGTTGCTTCCCGGCTCGAGCGGCCGCACTCGCATCGCCGTCAATGTCAGGCTGGCCCCGCCGGAGGCGGTCGCCGACCTGCCGATCGAGCATTTCGACGGCCTCGAAACGTTCGACGACCTGCCGCGCGACGGCCGCTGCGTGCGCGATATGTGGTTTTAGAAAATAGTCCGCGAGACCGGGCGCTCGACCGCCGGCATCAGGCCGTCATTGTGGGAGGCCTGCTCGCGCGGCTCAGCAGGAGCCGGCGCCGTCGGCGCGGCTTCCTGCGGCACCACCAGTTGGGGAGCCTGCTTGTAGGAGAAGCCGCCGCGGATGTTGCCCATCTTGCCGGCAACGATGTCCATCACCGCCTTTTCGAGGTTGCGGTCGTAACGCGTTTCGGCTGCCACCGGCGCGGCCATGGCACTCAGCAGGGCCATGCCGCAAAGGAACGAATTCATTGTTCTTATCCCCTGCCTAGGACCAGGGTTTTAGCAGGGCGCCCGTTGAAAATCGGCCAAAAGACAAGGTAACCGAACGGCCAAATGAAAACGTAAACAAACAGTTGCAGCCGCAGCCAGCAAACTCAATCGGAGAGCTGAGGTTTCGATTCAGGCGCGCTGCGCCTGCATTCCATGGCCGAGTGCGGCGAAAACCGTCCGCACGATGCCGGTCGTGTCGAGGCCCGCGTCGGCATACATCTTCTCAGGCTTGGCGTGATCGGTGAACTCGTCCGGCAAGACCAGCGGGCGCACCTTGAGGCCGTTTTCCAACAGGCCTTCATGGGCGAGGAAATGCAGCACCTGGCTGGCGAAGCCGCCGACCGCGCCCTCCTCGACCGTCACGAGAACCTCATGCGAGCGCGCCAGGCGGCGGATGAGATCCTCGTCCAGCGGCTTGGCGAAGCGAGCGTCGGCAACGGTGGTCGAAAGGCCCGCGGCGCCGAGCTCCTCGGCGGCCAGCAGGCAATCCTGCAGCCGCGTGCCGAACGAGAGCAGCGCCACCTTGGTGCCTTCCTTGAGAATGCGGCCTTTGCCGATCTCGAGCACTGAGCCGCGCTCCGGCATGTCGACGCCGACGCCGTTGCCGCGCGGATAGCGGAAGGCGATCGGGCCGCCGTCGTAGTCGGCTGCCGTGCGCACCATATGGCGAAGCTCCGCCTCATCGGCGGCGGCCATGACGACGAAGCCAGGCAGCGAGGCGAGGAAGGTCGTGTCGAAGGCGCCGCAGTGCGTGGCGCCGTCGGCGCCGACGAAGCCGGCGCGGTCGATCGGGAAGCGCACCGGCAGTTTCTGGATTGCCACGTCGTGCACCACCTGATCGTAGGCGCGCTGCAGGAAGGTCGAATAGATGGCGGCGAAGGGCTTGTAGCCTTCGGTGGCGAGGCCGGCGGCGAAGGTCACCGCGTGCTGCTCGGCAATGCCGACATCGAAGGTTCGGGCCGGGAACACCTCGCCGAAGAGGTCGAGGCCGGTGCCACTCGGCATCGCGGCGGTGATCGCCACGATTCGTTCGTCCTCGCGCGCCTCCTGGATCAGGCTCTCGGCGAAGACCTTGGTGTAGCTCGGCGCGTTGGCCGGCGCTTTCGCTTGCGCGCCGGTGATGACGTCGAACTTGTTGACGCCGTGATACTTGTCGGCGGCGGCCTCCGCCGGCGCGTAGCCCTTGCCCTTCTGGGTGACGACATGGATCAGAATGGGACCGTCGCCATTATCGCGGACGTTCTTCAGCACCGGGATCAGGTGCTCCAAATTGTGTCCATCGATCGGGCCGATGTGGAAGAATCCCATCTCCTCGAACAGCGTGCCGCCGGTGACGTAACCGCGCGCATGCTCGACCGCGCGGGTGATGGCGCTGTCGGCGCGCTTGCCGAGATAGGAGGTCAGCTTCTTGCCGAAATCGCGCAGGCCGAGATAGGTCTTGCCGGAGGCAAGCCTCGCCAGATAGGCGCTCATCGCGCCGGTCGGCGGGGCGATCGACATGTCATTGTCGTTGAGGATGACGATCAGGCGGGCATTGAGCGCGCCGGCGTTGTTCATCGCCTCATAGGCCATCCCGGCGGACATGGCGCCGTCGCCGATGACGGCGATGACATTGTTGCGGCCGCCCGCAAGGTCGCGGCCCATCGCCATGCCGAGGCCGGCCGAAATCGAAGTCGAGGAATGCGCTGCGCCGAAGGGGTCGTATTCGCTCTCTGCGCGCCGGGTGAAGCCGGAGAGACCGCCTTCCTGGCGAAGCGTGCGGATGCGGTCGCGGCGGCCGGTCAGAATCTTGTGCGGGTAGGCCTGGTGGCCAACGTCCCAGATCAGCCGGTCTTCCGGCGTGTTGAAGACATAGTGCAGCGCAACCGTAAGCTCGACGACGCCGAGACCGGCGCCAAGATGGCCGCCGGTGTGCGACACCGCATCGATCAGCTCCGCGCGCAGTTCGGTCGCCAGCTGCGGCAGCTCGCTTTCATCAAGCGTCCGCAAATCCGCGGGGATGCGGACTTTGTCGAGGAGCGGCGTGTCAGGCTTCGGGTTCACTCTGGGACGGCCTGTCAACTTAACCTTGGGTTAACCTTCAAATATGCGCTTTGCTATGCGCGAGATAGGCTGACGGCGCGCCAATGTAAATGCGTGTCAGTGACGCGCCTGGCGCAGAATGTCCATCCTTCGCTAACCTTCCGGCAGCGGAATGAATTCTTCCTCATCGCCAGGAACGATATCGAAGCGGCCCGTCTTCCATTCTTCCTTGGCCTGCTCGATGCGTTCTTTCGAGGACGAAACGAAATTCCACCAGATATAGCGCTTGGAGCCCAGCGACGCTCCGCCGAACAGCATGAAATGCGCGCCGCGCTCGGACGACACGACGATTTCCTCGCCCGGTTTGAACACCAAAAGCCGCTCGGCCGGGAAACGGTCGCCGGCAATCGAAACCTCGCCCTCCAGCGTGTAGATGGCGCGTTCCTCGGCGTCGCCGGGGATTTTGACGCTGGCGCCCGCCGCCAGCCGCAGATCGGCATAGAGCGTTTCCGAGGCGGTCGCGACGGGCGAGCGCAGCCCGGAAAATTCGCCGATGACGACGCGGCCGCTAACGCCCTCGGCATCGATTTCGGGCAGTTGGACGACCGACGTGTTCGCGAACACCGGGGCGATTTCTTCCTTGCTGTCCGGCAGCGCCAGCCAGGTTTGCAGGCCGGAAATCGACATCGGCGCGCGGCGCAATTCCTCGGGCGTGCGCTCGGAATGAACGATGCCGCGGCCGGCGGTCATCAAATTCACGTCGCCCGGCGCGATCACCATTTCGGTGCCGAGCGAGTCGCGATGCCTGATCTTGCCGTCGAACAGATAAGTGACGGTGGAAAGCCCGATATGCGGATGCGGGCGCACGTCGATCGCATGGCCGGCGCGCAGGATGGCCGGACCCATGCGGTCGAAGAAGATGAACGGACCGACCAGCCTGCGCTTCGCCGTCGGCAAGGCGCGGCGAACCTCGAAGCCGCCAATGTCCTTGGCGTTCGGAATGACCATCAACTCGATCTGGTCGCAGGCGAAGTCGTCGCCGGCCTCAGGATCGTTGCCCGGAAAGAAGCTCATGACCGGCGTCAGGCGAAGCGGAGCGCGGATCGGGCCTTCGCCTTGGCGGCCTCTTCCTCGCGGTTGCGCGGATGCTGGGTGGTTTCGAGGCTGTCAAGCAACTCGCGCGCGGCGGCGGCGATCGCCTCGACGGCGTGGTTGAAGGCATGCTCGTTGCGCTTGGACGGCTTGGTCGCGCCGCTCAGCTTGCGAACGAACTGCAGCGCCGCGTCATGGACCTCGTCGTCGGTCGCCGGCGGATCGAAGTTGAACAGGGTCTTGATGTTTCGGCACATGCTTTAACTCCTTACCTGCTTTCTGCCCGAACCGGTCTGACATTGTGCACCGAGGTGTGTTGAGATTCAGGTCAGACCGAGCCGAAAATGGCGGGTTCCGAGAACCGGACCGGAGCGTACTTGAAGGACGTGAGCACCGGAACCGCAGAAAGCCGCGTTTGCAGGCGGCCTCACCTGAATATCAATACACCTCACTCGGCGTCGAGCGGCTCCGTTCCAACCGGCTTGCCGTCGCGCGAGAGCCTGATCTTCTCGACCTTGTCCTCGGCGGCCTTGAGCAAGCGGTCGCAATGAGCCTTCAGCGCCTCGCCGCGCTCGTAGATCTTGATCGACTGGTCGAGCGGAACGTCGCCGCGCTCCAGATCATCGACGATCTTCTCCAGCGCGTCGAGCGCCTGTTCGAAGCTCATCGCCTTGACGTCTTGGTTAGCTTCATCAGCCATCATTCATCCCTTCATCAGCCGCCCGACATGGGCGGCGACCGAAAATGCCAATCCTTGCAGATCGTAACCGCCCTCCAGCAGGCTGACGAGCCGGTTGCCGCTGTGGCGCCCGGCGCGCTCCATCAGCTGGCCGGTCGCCCAGTCGAAATCATCCTCGGTCAGGTTGATCGCGGCCAGCGGATCGCGATGGTGCGCATCGAAACCGGCGGAAATGATGATCAGATCCGGCTGGAAGGCGTCGATCGACGGCAGCACGCGCGACAGGAAGGCGTCGCGGAACGTGTCGCTGCCGGTGCTCGGCGCAAGCGGCGCGTTGACGATGTTGCCGGCGCCGGTCTCGCTCTTGGCACCGGTGCCCGGATAGAGCGGCATCTGGTGGGTCGAGCAATAGAGCACCGACGGATCGTCCCAGAAAATGTCCTGCGTGCCGTTGCCGTGATGCACATCCCAATCGACGATGGCGACGCGCTCGGCCTGGTGCTTCTCCTGCGCATAACGGGCGGCGATCGCCGCGGTGTTGAACAGGCAAAAGCCCATCGCGGTCGCTTTTTCGGCGTGATGGCCCGGCGGACGCGCGGCAACGAAGACATTGGCGGCACGGCCCTCGAACACATCGTCGACGGCGGCGTTCGCCGCGCCGATCGCCGTCACCGCGGCCTGCCAGCTTTTCGGGCTGGCGCTGGTGTCGGCATCGATCGAGACGATCCCCGTCTCGGGAATCGCAGCGCGGACACGGCCGACGAAATCCTCCGGATGCGCGTAAAGGATAGTCGCCTCGTCGCCTTCCGGCGCCTCGACGCGGTCGAGGGCCGAAAAAGCCTCGTCGTCGAGCACGCGCTCGATGGCGCGCAAACGGTCGGGCCGCTCGGGGTGGCCGGGCGGCGTGAGGTGTTCCAGGAATACCGGATGAGTGTAAAGACGAGTGGTCATGGCGCCTAATCTAGGCACCTGTCGCACGGATAGCCATGTTCCAGCGCCGAATGATTGGGGAAATCGCGCCCAATCGTGTCGCTGGCGGCATTGGCCCGGCTTCGGCTTCGCGATAAGGTCGCGTCGCTGCCTGGTGCCCGCAACGCGGGAGAATCGGGAACACGGTTGAAATCCGTGGCGTGCCCAACGCTGTGAGGGGGACCGCGCCGGCAAACGCCACTGTCCCAGACGGGAAGGCGCCGGATGCGGGTCGATCCCGAGCCAGAAGACCGGCCCGGCAGACATGGTCATCCGCATGGTCAGGCGGAGGACTGCTTATCGCAAGGGGACAAGCGATGCAGGCACGAACAGCCGCCGCCGGCGGCGATGACTTTGACCAATTGGCGCGCGACGCCGTCTACCGGGCCATGTTCACCCGGCGCGACGTGCGCAGCCATTTCCTTGCCGACGATCTCGAAGACGGCGTTTTGGCGCGGCTGCTCACCGCGGCACACCACGCGCCGTCGGTCGGCTACATGCAGCCCTGGAACTTCATCGTCATCCGGGACGCCACAAGGCGGCGGCAGGTGCGCGACCTGTTTTTGGCCGCGCGCGAACAGGAACTGCCGGCGATCGAGGCGGACCGGCAGGCGCTCTACCGCAAGCTGAAGCTCGAGGGCATCTGCGAAAGCGCGCTCAACCTGTGCATCACCTGCGACCGCCAGCGCTCGAAGAACTCGCCGCTCGGGCGCTGGCACAATCCGGAGATGGACCTCTACAGCACCGTCTGCGCGGTGCAGAATTTCTGGCTCGCGGCGCGGGCGGAAGGCGTCGGGGTCGGCTGGGTGAGCATCATCGAGCCCGAAGCGCTGAAGCGACTGCTGTCGATCCCCGAGCACGTCACGCCGATCGCCTATCTCTGCGTCGGCCGCGTCTCGGAATTCGCTCCAAGGCCCGACCTCGAAGCGCATGGCTGGGGCAAGCGCCTGCCGCTGCCCGAGCTGGTGATGAGCGAGACCTTTTGCGGCGCCGGCGAGGCGCCGCTCAAATCGGCGATCGCTCGTCTCGGAGAACGATTGAAGCCTTAGAACCGCTCGGCGTTCCATAGACCCGCACCAACCGCAACGCGCCATCGCGCTCCGCGTTTGCGCAATGGCGCATTGGCAGGCCTGACCGTCGTTGCCCGCTCTCAGAAAACCGGGGATTGTTCGCGCATCGCTTGACAACGTGACGGTTCTTCTTGGCGTGGTTGGGCCGGATCTCCGCACTCGCTTCCTCACTGCTAACCCTGTGCCAAGCGATGTAGTTCTCGGGCTTCAACGTCTGGTGAATTCACCGGCGTTCGGAATTAAATTCTGTCTTCTCATGTGAATAGGCAGATTGAGCTGGGCTTCGGCGCTTATTGTCGGGCGATAGATGAGACCCGGCGCGTTCCCATGAACTTTTTTGCAATAGATCGGTCCGCCGAACATGAGGGCGAAGCGGAATGGGAGCGCATCCGCGCAAAATACCCGCCGCAAGAACCATTCCTCAACTTGAACAACGCCGCGGTCAGTCCCCCACCGACTGTTGTCGAGGAAGCGACGATTGACGCCTACCGCTTCATCAGTCGCAATCCCGACTACAATATGTGGAGCAAGCTCGACACAGCACTTCCTCATATCAAACGCGAGCTGGCGGAACTAATCGATTGCAGCCCCGGAGAGATCGCGCTGAACCGGAATTCGTCGGAGGGTCTTTCGACAGCGATCTTCGGAATACCGCTGACTAAGGGCGATCAAGTGCTGATCTCGCCTTGGGACTACCCCAGCGTTCGTGCGGGCTGGCTGCAGCGGCAACAGCGCGAGGGCATCGAGGTTGTAAACTGCACCTTCGACCTCATGGACAGCGACGACGACATCATCGAATCCTATGTTCAGGCGATGACCCCGCGTACCCGCGTCCTGCAGCTGACTCACATGTACCACTGGAACGGGCGTGTCCTGCCGGTGAACCGGCTCTGCGAAATCGCGCGGGAGCGCGACATCATGACCGTCGTCGACGGTGCCCAGACTTTTGCTCAGATGCCGGTCAGCTTCCGCGAACTCGATTGCGATTTTTTTGTCACCAGCCTGCACAAGTGGCTCGGTGCTCCTATCGGCAACGGTATGCTGGTCGTGAGCGAACGCCGGATCGATACCACCTGGCCATTGCTTGCACCTTTCGACCAGCCCGCGGTGCACATAGACAGGTTCGACCATTGGAATCTCGGCACCTACAATTCCGCTGTCCAGGCAGGAATCGCGCCCGCAATTCAATTCCACAAGGCGATCGGCGCGGAACGGATGCATGCGCGACTGCGCGAACTCACCCGATATTGGGTAGGTCTCGTCCAGGACATTCCCGGTTTCAGGCTCCATACGCCGACCGACACGGACAGCCTCGCTGCGATAAGTCTGTTTTCGATCGACAGCATCGACATGCAGCAACTCGAGCGCGACCTTCGCGAGAAACACCAGGTCCACGTGAAATACCGCAAGGTCGAGCACGTCGAGGGTTTGCGGGTTTCGCCACACATTTACATGCTTAAGCGCGATCTTGATGCCTTTGTCGCCGCGCTGCGAAGCGCTGTGGAGTGAACCGACGAATTTCTCGGGGCTGTGCCTGACCTTAGCCGCCTGCTGTCTGGCGAATAGCGTTTTCGCAGTCGAGGGGTGCAGGATGGCAGCGCCGCTATTGCGCTTGAAGCTGCCTAGGCCTGCACCCTGACAAGAGTTCAATAGTTTCGCTCAAGGCCGTGAGCGTGGTCTGCATTTTTGAGGTCTATCAATGCGCCAAGTCTATGTGAGTGGATCCTATCTACCGGAAAGCGAGGCCCGTATCTCGGTCTTCGATCGGGGCTTCCTGTTCGCCGACGGAGTCTATGAGGTCACGCTCGTTCTTGATGGCAAGCTCGTCGATTTTGCCAGTCACATGGCGCGCCTGCGGCGATCGCTCCGTGAGCTCGATATGCCGTTCTCCCTGACCGAAGCAGATCTTTTGAAGATCCACAGGGAGCTCATTGGACGGAACAATGTATCCGAGGGACTTGTCTATTTGCAGATCACCCGGGGCGCGGCCGACCGCGATTTCATATTTCCTACTCGGGATACGCCGAACACCGTGGTGCTCTTCACACAAGAGAAGGCACTTGTCGAAAATCCGGTCGCCATACGCGGTCAGCACGTCATAACCGTGGAAGATCTCCGGTGGCGGCGCTGCGACATCAAAACGGTGCAACTCCTGTATCCCTCCATGGCCAAAATGCAGGCGAAATCACGCGGCGCCGATGACGCATGGCTAGTGAGGGATGGTTACGTCACGGAAGGCTCTTCCAACAACGCCCATATCGTGACTTCGGATGGGACGATCGTCACGCGGGATCTCTCGAGCGATATCCTGCACGGGATTACCCGGGCAGTCGTTCTGCAGTGCGCAAGTGAACTTCATCTGCGGGTGGAGGAGCGCCCATTCACGGTAGTAGAGACCAGACTTGCGACGGAGGCGTTTTCAACGTCATCATCCGGGCTGGTGAACCCGGTGGTCAGGATGGATGGTGCGCCGATCGGCAACGGGCTGCCGGGCGTAGTCACCCGGCGGTTGCGACAAATTTATCTCGATAGAAGCCGAGCATCGGCGATCTAGCGTTGATCGTCGACGGTGTTCTCTGCGGCGTCAAACATCGATACGCTACCTGCCGGTGGCGTTACTGGGGCGCATATGGACCGCGCTAACTCAAGCACTCCTGACGCCAGCCCTGCACGTGAATAGCTCGCCCGAGCACTCGCGGCGCCCAAGTAGCTTGACAAGGCCGCTGCTAGGCTGGCGTTCGCGCCAGATGCTGGCGGCGATCCTTCCATTGGCGGGGCATCTCCTCTGACTCTAGTCAAGCGGTCCTTGGCGAATCCCAGCGCGAGCCGCCGAAGGGGCTGAGCGCCTTGTCGCGCAATTCCCTGAACTTGGACGAGGCTTCGGCCAGGCGCCGGTCCCATTCCGGATTGGGGACCTGGCCCTCGATGGTGGCGAAGTAGACCTGCATCAGCGAAGCGATGGCGAAGGGCTCGATGAAAGCCGCCTTGAAGGCCCAGGCGAAGACGATGGCCAACACGAAGGCCCAGCCGGCAAGCTGGCCCGGCATGGCCCAGAGGATCGCGGCGGCGGGCGCCAGCATCAAAAGGAAGATGACGAAGGAAACACCCCACATGATCACCGCCAGCCAGACGGCGTTCTTGACCATCAACTTGCCGTTCTGCGCATAGAGCACGACGCCTTGTCTGGCGGTCTCGAAAGGCGAGTTGGAATTGGTGCGGATGTTGTAGCCGAGGATGATCTCGTCGACATAGGTCAGCGACAGGCGGATGACGGTGTTGATGAAGCTCACCAGACCGCTCAAGCCTGGAATGGGTAGGAACGCAGCAATGCCGCCGATCAGCCCGGTGATGGCGCGGATGGCGCCTTTCACCAGCTGGTCGACGACGAAAAGGATGTTGGCCTCGGCGAAGCGCTTCGTGACCACTTCGCGCGCATAGGCGATCTGGCCCTGGCCGTCGGGAACTTCCTGCCCGTCGATCAGATGGACCATGACGGCGATATGGCCGGCCTTGAGCACATAGAGAATGTATTCGCGGATCCAGTAGACGGCGATCGAGACCACGCCGAAGCCGACGACCCCACCCCACAAGGCAAAGGACATCGGCCCGTCCGGATCGGTCGAGATGTGGCCGACGCCGTAACCGACGCTGGCGCCGGTGCCGGTCGCTGTTGTGTAGGCCACCGTGATGCCGAAATAGACGATGATGCGAAAGACGATGAACGGCCACGTCCGCATCATGATGGACACCGACCGGCCGATGCTGAAGTCCCACATGGCCCCGACCCTCCGCCTCAGAGAATTGGCGGGAGAGGATGCGCTCGCTCCTGCCAAAGTCAATGTCGGAGGGATTTTGAGCGGGGGACAATTGTCTGAGGCAGCGCGGACCCGAGTGATTGCCCGGAACGCCGCGACCGGATGCTATTTGGTTTTCAGGCCTTCCAGCAGCTGCTTGAACGCCGCCACAACCTTCTTCGACGTCGCTTCCGGATCCTTGGCATTGGCGATGCGCTGCGAGGCCTGGCTACTGGCGCCGTTGATGAGCCGCGCTGCGGTCTCGGGATCGAGATCGGGAACGACGACGCCCTCCTCCTGCAGCTTTGACAGGTGATCGGCCATTGAAGCCGTGCAGGCGCTGGCGTTGGGCCACTGAGCCGGATCGCCGAGCACGGCCGGGCCGTCCCTGAACATGATGCGCTGGATTTCCGGCTCAAGCGCCATCTCGATATAGGTGGTGCATTCGTCGACGAAATGCTGCCAGCGAGTAGGCGCCCGCGAGGCCACCTCGTTCACCCGCGCCGCCATCTCGGCGTCGATCTCGGCGATCACTGCCTGCAGGAGCCCCTTCTTGTCGCCGAAATGATGATAGAGCGCGCCGCGCGTCAGACCCGCCGAAGCGGTGAAATCGTCCATCGAGGCCTTGGCATAGCCGATCGTGCCGAAGGCATGGCGCGCGGCCGCGATCAGCTTGGCGCGCGTTTCGGCGATCATCTCCTTGCGGGGTTTGTGCATGGCTCCTGGCCTTATTCACATACGCGTCGTATGCTAATTGACATACGCGACGTATGAACTATCTGACATTCATACGCTGCGTATGTAATTGCGGCGCCTTCCCTTGTCGAGGAACAGGACCATGCGAAACCCCTATTCGGAAATCTTTCGGGCTCCTGGCACGAAGAGCTTCGCCGCGGCAGCCTTCATCGCGCGGCTGCCGATCGCCATGGCGCCGATCGGCATTGTGGCGATGCTGTCGCAAACGCATGGCGAGTACTGGCTGGCCGGCGCGGTCTCGGCCACATACGCTTTATTCAACGCCTTCCTGTCGCCGCAGGTCTCGCGGCTGGTCGACCGCCTCGGCCAGAGCCGGATTGCCGTGCCGACGACACTTGTCTCGGTGCTTGCCTTCGCAACCTTGATCGTCGCGGCCAACCAGCACTGGCCGGTGTGGACCTTGTTCCTATCCGCGCTGCTTGCCGCGTTAATGCCCAGCATCCCGGCGCTGGTCAGGGCGCGCTGGACCGAGATTTTTCGCGACCGCCCCGAGCTCAATACCGCCTTCGCCTTCGAATCGGCCGCGGACGAGCTGGTCTATGTCGCTGGGGCATCGCTGTCGGTAGGCTTGAGTGCCGCGCTGTTCCCGGAAGCCGGGATGGTGGTGAGCACCTTGCTGCTCGCCTTCGGCTCGGCGGCATTCCTGCTGCAGCGTTCGACGGAACCGCCCATCCGTCCGGCCGAGGATGGCGCGGCCGGTTCGGCGATCCGCCTGCGGCCGGTGCAGATCATCACCATCGCGCTGATCTTTGTCGGCGCGACCTTCGCAACCACGGAAGTCACCACCGTTGCCATTACCGAAGAGCTCGGCCAGCCCGAAGCAGCCAGCCTCGTCATCGGCGTCTATGCACTGGGATCCTTCGTGCTCGGCATCATCGTCGGCGCGCTCAGTTTGCGCACGCCGCTGCAACGCCAACTCGCGATAGCGGTCGCCGTCATCGCGCTCACCACGCTGCCGCTGCTTTTTGCCGACACGGTGCCGACCCTGGCGCTAGCCGTCTTCGTCAGCGGCGTTGCCATCTCGCCGACCTTCATCACCGCCTTTGGCCTGATCGAACGCCACGTGCCGCCGGCAATGCTCACGGAAGGCGTGACCTGGGTGGCCACCGGGATCGGCATCGGCATGGCGCTAGGCTCCTTCGCCGCCGGCTGGATGGTCGACACTTTTGGACCGCAGAACGGGTTCTGGGTGTCGGTGGCGGCAGGCTCAGTCGCTTTGGTCACCGTGCTCGCCGGCCAGTGTCGGCTGGCGACGCCGGACTGCGACCCGAATGAATGCGAAGCGGCGATTGCTCCGGCTGGATGATACCGATGCATCCGGCTCTGGCTGGCTATACGTCCTGCTGTCGAACGAACTTCGCCGACGGGAATGCGTAAAGCCCCGTCGGCGCGCCATGGAGCATGATCTCCCGCTCGAAGACGAAGCCGCATTTCTCCAGCACGCGCCGCGATGCCGGATTGGCGGGACGCGCCAGTGCGATCACCCGATCGGCGCGCAAGGGGCCGAAAGCCGCGTGCAAGGTCCCCCGGACCAGTTCCGTCGCGTAGCCATGCCCCCAAGTCTCGGGATGAAGATGATAGGACAGGTTCAGCCCATCGAAATCGCTCGATAAGGTGACACCGCCGAAGCCGATCAGCCTCTCGTTGGCTTCGACCGCCCAGCGACCAAATCCGCGCCTGTCCCAATGATCGATGTCGCGAGCGAGCCTTGCGGCACTCTGCTGCGGCGTGTCCGGCTTCGGGTCGGGGCGATGCGCCACCAGTTCGGGGCGCGAGAAAAGATCGGCCAGAAACTCCAGATCCGCCTGTTTGGGCCGGCGCAGCAGCAGTCGTTCGGTCTGCTGGCTGACAGGCAATGGCGCGGCCATCGTTTTTCTCCGTCGCCCTGTCGGCCGAAACGTCAGAGAATTTCCGTCTTGGCGATGTGAATGCCGAATCCTTCGAGCCCGACATAGTGGCGCTCGCGCGAGGCGATCAGGTTGATCGAGGAGATGCCGAGATCCTTGAGGATCTGCGCTCCGAGCCCGATCTCGCGCCACTCGTTCTCGCGCCGGCGCGCCTCTTCGTGATCCTCGCGGTCGCCGCTTTGTGGCCGCTTGCGCTCCTGATGGGCGACGCCGACCGAGCCTTCGCGCAGGTAGACGATGACGCCACGCTTGCGCTCGCCCATCGCCTTCATGATGTGGTCCAAGCGGTGGCTGGTGCCGAAGACGTCGGTGACGACGTCTTCCGAATGCAGCCGCACCGGCACCTCCTCGCCGTCGCGGATGTCGCCGAAGACGACCGCGACATGGTGCATGGAATCCCAGGGCAGCGTGTAGGTGAAGACCTGCGCCTTGCCGCCGGGCGTCTCGATGTCGGAGCAGGCGACGCGCTCGACCAGCGTTTCCTTGCGTTGGCGATAGGCGATGAGATCGGCGACCGAAACCTGCTTCAGCCCGTGCTGCGCGGCGAAAGCCTGCACCTCAGGTCCACGCTTGACGGTGCCGTCGTCGTTGACCAGTTCGGAGATGACGCCGATCGGCGGCAGCCCGGCGAGTTTGCACAGGTCGACCGCGGCTTCCGTATGGCCCGAGCGCATCAAGACACCGCCTTCGCGCGCGATCAGCGGGAAGATGTGGCCGGGCCGCACGAAGTCGGAGGCACCAACATTGCCATTGGCGAGGTTACGCACGGTGAGCGTGCGGTCGTCCGCCGAAATACCCGTCGTGGTGCCGTGCTTGAAGTCGACGCTGACGGTGAAAGCCGTGGTGTGGGCGGAATCATTGTCGGCCACCATGGGCGCAAGGTTTAGCCTCCTTGCGTCCTCGCGCAGCATCGGCGTGCAGACGATGCCGGAGGTGTTGCGGACGATGAAGGCCATCTTTTCCGGCGTGCAGTGGACGGCGGCAACGATCAGGTCGCCCTCGTTCTCGCGCCCATCATCGTCCATGACGACGACGATCTCGCCGCGCTCGAAAGCGCGGATCGCTTCGACGATCTTCTTCTGGTCGTATGGCATGGACGCTCGCTAGCTCGCTTGGGGAATAGGACGGTAAGGGAGTAGGGGAACGGAAAAAGTTTGGCGTCGCCGAATGCGACGTAACATACTCTCCTGCTGCCTTACTGCCCTCCTCCCCTTCCCGTCTGTCCTCTATGGCGCAGATAATGATCCGCAATCGCGCACGCAACCATGGCCTCGCCGATCGGCACGGCGCGGATGCCGACGCAGGGATCGTGGCGGCCCTTGGTCATGACCTCGACGTCCTTGCCGTCCTTGTCGATCGATTTCCGCGGCGTCAGGATCGAGGAGGTCGGCTTGACGGCGAAGCGTGCGACGATCGCCTGGCCGGTCGAGATGCCGCCGAGGATGCCGCCGGCATTGTTGGACAAAAACACCGGCTTGCCGTCATTGCCGATCCGCATCTCGTCGGCATTCTGTTCGCCGGTGATGCGAGCGGCTTCGAAGCCGTTGCCGATCTCGACGCCCTTGACGGCGTTGATCGACATCAGGCCGGAGGCGATGTCCTGGTCGAGCTTGGCATAGATCGGCGCGCCGAGGCCCGCCGGCACACCTTCGGCGACGATCTCGATCACCGCGCCGACCGACGAGCCGGCCTTGCGAATGCCGTCGAGATAGGCGGCAAAGACCGGAACCGAGGCCGGGTCGGGGGTGAAAAACGGGTTTTCCGCATCGCCGATGAAATTCCAGTTCCAATTGGCGCGATCGATCGACTTTTCACCCATCGAGACCAGGGCGCCGCGCACCACCATGCCCGGCACCACCTTGCGTGCCAGCGCGCCGGCCGCCACTCTGGCTGCTGTCTCGCGCGCCGAGGAGCGGCCGCCGCCGCGATGGTCGCGCAACCCGTATTTGATCTCATAGGTGTAATCGGCATGGCCCGGCCGGTACTGGCGGGCGATCTCGCCGTAATCCTTGGAGCGCTGATCCACATTTTCGATCAGCATCGAGATCGGCGTGCCGGTGGTGATCATCGTCTCGCCGTCCTCGCCGAGGATGAAGCCGGAGAGGATCTTGACCTCGTCCGGCTCGCGGCGCTGGGTGACGAAGCGCGACTGGCCCGGGCGGCGCCGGTCGAGCTCGGCCTGGATGTCCTCGCGCTTGAAGCGGATCCCGGGCGGGCAGCCGTCGACAACGCAGCCAAGAGCGGCGCCATGGCTTTCACCCCAGGTGGTGACGCGGAAAAGATGGCCGAAGGTGTTGTGAGACATGGAAAAAACGCCCTGCCCGGCGCGGACCCGGTTCGCCGGTTCAAGCGTGCCTTCTATTGGCGTTTTCCACAGCGGTCAAACGGTGATCGGATGCATCAATCTGTGATCTGGAGGATTTAGTTTTGACACATTCGGTTGGTTTCTGCTCTCTTCCATCCGCCGTTGAGGATCCGCCGTTGCTCATGCCGGCGCAATGACCAAAGAGGACGACGATGCGTACCCTGATTGGCGCCGCCTGCGCCATGTTGCTCATTTCCACCGCTGCCGCGTTCGCCGGCCAGACCGAAGGCTTGATCAAGAAGGTCGACAAGGACACGCTGACGCTGACGCTGGACGACGGAAAGTCCTACAAGCTCAACGCCGAAACCGATCTCGACGCGCTGAAGCCCGGCATGGATATCGTCCTCGCCTACGACGTGACCAATGGCGAGAATGTCGTGACCGATATGCAGCTGCCGGACAGCGACTAGAATCATCTGCGTTGCGAGGTCTTGGCGGACGGCGCAGTGCGTTGGTAGAGGACACCTTGGCAATTGTCCGGAGCGCCGAAGGCTTCGTCATCCTGGAGCGAAGCAAGGGGCGCAGCGACGCAACGCAGATTCCAGGACGGCGACGTTCGAGGCCTTCGGCCGACCTCCAACACACGGCCTAAAATGCAGGCCCTACAGCCACTCCAGGCTGCGCCCCTCGAGCCGTAGCAGGCGGTCCTGCGGCATGTCGAGGCTGGCGGCTTCCTGCTTGGAAATGCCGGTGACGAAGCGGAAGAAGCAGCGCATGACCCCCCCATGGGTGACGCAGACGGTCGGCTGGCGAAGCGCGTCGAACCAGGGTTTTATCCGCTCGAGCAGCATCTCGTAGCTTTCGGCGCCCTCGCCGGGCGGCTGGAAATCCCACTTCGCGGCGCGGCGGCTTTTGGTCGAACCCGGGACACGCTTTTCGAGTTCGGCAAAGGTGAAACCCTGCCAGTCGCCGAAGCTTAGCTCCACCAAGCGCGGATCGGTGCGATAGGCGAGCGGGTCGAGACCCATCGCCGCGCGCATCAGTTCCATCGTCTCACGCGTGCGGCGCATCGGGCTGGCGACAAAATCGAAATCCGCGGCGTTTCCGATAAGGTCCACCAACCGTCGGCCGTTTTGCGTCGCCTGCTCGCGGCCAAGTTCGTTGATATCGGTGTCTGCCTGCCCCTGCAGCCGACCCTCGGCGTTCCACTGCGTCTGGCCGTGGCGGGCGATGTAGACGAGCGGATACATCAGGTCTCCGGAGGTCGGGCCAGGGCCTGGACGAATAGACAGGCGGAGAGAACTAGTCCTTGACGGTCGAGATGTCGGGCGCGTCGACCGCCTTCATGCCGACCACATGGTAGCCGGAATCGACGTGATGGACCTCGCCGGTCACGCCGCGCGACAGGTCCGACAGGAAGTAGACGCCGGAATCGCCGACTTCTTCCTGCGTCACCGTCTGCTTAAGCGGCGCGTTGTACTCGTTCCATTTGAGGATGTAGCGGAAGTCGCCGATGCCGGAGGCGGCAAGGGTCTTGATCGGGCCGGCCGAGATGGCGTTGACGCGGATCTTCTTGGAGCCGAGGTCGACGGCCAGATAGCGCACGCTGGCCTCGAGCGCCGCCTTGGCGACGCCCATGACGTTGTAGTGAGGCATAACCTTCTCGGCGCCGTAATAGGTCAGCGTCAGCAGCGAGCCGCCTTCGCTCATCAGCGGCTCGGCGCGCTTGGCGATGGTGGTGAAGGAAAACACCGAAATATCCATGGTGCGCAGGAAATTATCGCGCGTCGTCTCGACATAACGGCCGGTCAGCTCGTCCTTGTCCGAGAAGGCGATGGCATGGACGAGGAAGTCGAGCTTGCCCCAGTGCTTGGCGATGTCGGCAAAGACTGCGTCCAGGCTTTCCGGATCGGTCACGTCGCAATGGCCGGCGACATGCGCGTTGAGTTCCGCCGCCAGCGGCTCGACGCGCTTCTTGAACGCCTCGCCCTGATAGGTCAGCGCGATTTCGGCGCCGTGATCGACGCAAGCCTTGGCGATGCCGAAAGCGATCGACCGATTGTTTGCGACGCCAAGGATGAGGCCTCGCTTACCGGCCATTAGGCCCTGTCCACCCGCCATGTGCGCAATTCTCCGCAAGAATGTCTGCTTTGTGGAGCCCTATCGCACAGGCACAGGGCCCCTTCAAGCGTCGATAACAGACTGGCTTGAGGAGAAAACTGCTTCGATCAGCCTTTCCGCTTACGCATCAGGGCTTCGAGATCGGCGTCTCCACCCTCCGGCAGCATCAGCCGCACATGGGCGTAGAGATCGCCATGGCCACCTACTTTTTCCGGCAGGCCCCTGCCCTTCAGGCGCAACACCTTGTCCGAGCTCGACCATGCGGGAACGTTGACCGCGAGCTTGCCGGTCGGCGTCTCGACGGCCACCTTGGCGCCGAGCACCGCGTCGGCGAGTTCGATAGGCAGGTCGACATGCAGGTCGCGGCCCTCGATGCGATAGCGCGGATGGCGGCGAATGTGGATCTTGACCAGCGCGTCGCCCGGCTGGCCGGGCCCCTGCTCGCCCTGACCCTTCAGGCGGATGGTCTGGCCCTCCTCGACATAGGTGGGAAGCTTGACCGCCATCTTGCGGCCGTCAGGGAACATCGCCGTCACCTTCTCCGCGGTGGCCGCCTCTTCGACGGTGATGTCCAGCGTGACATTGAGGTCAGGCGCCTGGACCGGCTGGCGACGGTCGCCACGGCCTGGACCGCGCCCACCCGAAAAGGCCTCGCCGAAGATCTGGCTGAAGATGTCGCTGTTGCCGTCGAAAGGATCGCCGCCCGGACGACCGGTGCGGAATTCGAAATGCGCCCCGCCGGGGCCCTGCTGACGGCGGAATCCGGCAAACGGATCGCCACCGGCCGCGCCCTCGAAGCCCTGGAATCTCGGCTTGCCGTCGGCGTCGATCTCGCCGCGATCGTAAGCTGCGCGGCGCTTCTCGTCGCCGACGATCTCATAGGCCTGGTTGGCGGCCGCAAAACGCTCTTTCGCCTTCGGATCATTCGGATTCTGGTCCGGATGATGCTGCTTGGCGAGCTTGCGGTACGCCGATTTTATTTCCTTGGCCGAGGCGTTCTTGGCAACGCCCAGCACCTCATAGGGGTCGCGCATGCTTCCTGCCTGAAAGAGAGATTGGGTCCACAGTTGCCCTCTATATGCGCTCGCATAGGAAGAAATTCCAGTGGTGCAAGATGCCAATGGAGACTGAAATTAGAGCGCCTTGAACTCCTGCATGCGCCAGCCTCCGGCGTCGGCAATGCACAGCTCGCCCTGATACATGGCGACGCCGTCGAAACTTTCCCGCGTCGCGTTGAAGCGGCGGCAGGTCAAGCCGCCATCCTTGAGTTCCACCAGCTCGGTGATCGAGCCGCGGGAGCCGGTGCCGGCATTGGCCCATGGCACCGCCTGGCCGCCGAGCTCCTGGATGTCGGCGGAAGACACCGCATTGCCGATCGTGGTCTGGTCCGAGTCGTTGTCGCTGCTTGCCGGCACGGCGGGCGCGGACGGCGCGCTGGAGGTGATGATCGAGCGGTCAACCTCCGCCTTCTCGAGGCTGAAGCCGCCGGCGCCACAGGCCGCGAGCGGAAGCGCCAATGTCAGCAACGCAGCCTTGGCGCTGGCCGAAGCAATAACGCTCCATTGCCCGCTGTCAAAAGCTTGCGCGATACGCGACAATCGGCGAACTCCTCCCGCAACGTTAAAAATTTGGAAAACTATGAACGAAAGCGAGTTAACAAGCGGTGACTTCGCCGAGGCTTTGGAGCCGTTCCGGCTGTTTGCCGAGTGGCTGGACGACGCCGTCAAGAGCGAGATCAACGACCCCAACGGCGTTGCGTTGGCAACCGTCGACGCCGACGGCATGCCGGATGTGCGGATGGTGCTGCTCAAGGGGTTCGACGAAAGGGGATTTGTCTTCTACACGAATTTCGAGAGCGCCAAGGGCCGCGAGATTCTTGGCAGCATGAAGGCGGCGATGTGCTTCCACTGGAAATCGCTGCGCCGCCAGGTGCGCGTGCGCGGGCCGGTGGAGATCGTCAGCGACGCCGAGGCTGACGCCTATTATGCGACGCGGCCGCGCGGCAGCCGCATCGGCGCCTGGGCCTCCAAACAGTCGCGGCCGCTGGAAAGCCGTTTCGCGCTGGAGAAGGCGGTGGCCGAATACACGGCGCGCTATGCGATCGGCGAAATCCCCCGGCCGAAACACTGGTCGGGCTTCCGCATCCTGCCGCAGACGATCGAGTTCTGGCACGACCGCCCGTTCCGGCTGCATGACCGCATCGTGTTCTCGAGAAACGACGCCGGCGGCTGGGACAAGACGCGGCTCTACCCCTGAGATCGCCGAGAGCGAAGAGTTCAGCCTTTCTTGCGGGTCATGAAGGCGGTCAACGCCGCGCGCGCCTCGTCGGACTTCAGCCGCTCGCGGAAATGCTCGCTCTCGACCTTGATGCGGGCGACGATTTCCTTGCGCGGCTCACGCATCAGATCGCGGGCAATCTTAAGCGCCTGCGGCGGCTTGGCGGCGATCTCGGCCGCCGCAGCCAGCACCGTGCCTTCCAGCTCGTCTTCCGCGACCACATCGTAGATCAGGCCGGCGGCCTTGGCGCGCTCAGCCGAAAAACCTTCGCCGAGACCGAGCAGCGCGAAGGCGCCCTGGCGGCCGAGGACCTGCGGCGCGAGCAGGCTCGAGCCGGCCTCCGGCACGAGGCCGAGGTCGACGAAGGGCGTGCGGAAGAGCGTTCGCGGCGTGGCGAAGGTCAGGTCGCAATGCAGATTGAGCGTGGTGCCGATGCCCACCGCTATGCCATCGACACCCGAGACCATCGGCTTCTCCGCCTTGGCCAGCGCCATCAGGAAATCCCACACCTCATTCCCCCCCTCGCCGCCGGTGGCGATCACCAGGAAGTCCGCAAGGTCGTTGCCGGAAGAAAAGGCACCGGGCACCCCGAGAAAGACATGGACGCGAACGGTCGGGTCGGCATCCCCTTCAGAAAGGGCGGCCGACATTTTCGCATACATGGCACGCGTCAGCGCGTTCTTCTTGTCCGGCCGATTCATACGGATGATCTGCACGGCGCCCCAGCGCTCGATGAGGATATGGTCGGTCACGGTCGGTTCCTTCGGCTGACTGGCTGTTCAGGCGATCAGCGCCTTGCCGGCGGCGGCGAGGCTTTCGGCGCCGTCGATGACGCGCTCCTTGAGCGCGCGCGTCTCGCCTAGGAGGTTCTCGGCAAAGAAGCGGCAAAGCGCGACGCGGCCGCGGTCGGCTAGGCCGCCTTGCGCCAAATAAGCGCCGCCGGCGGCGAGCGAGATTAGGCGCAGATAGGGCGTGGCGCCGGCCATCGCGGCATCGGCCTTGCCGTCGGCCAACAGCCTTTGCAAGAAGCGCGTTGCCTCGTCGAGATCGGCAAGCGCGCGATCGAGATTGTCGGCGGTGCGGCCAAAACCTTCGATGTTGGAGGTGCGCACCGCATCGGCCATCGCTTTCAATTCGCCGATATAGCGATGCACGTGCGCGCCGCCGCCGAGCGGCAGTTTTCGCGAGACGAGGTCGATCGCCTGGATGCCGTTGGTGCCTTCATAGATCGGCGCGATGCGGGCGTCGCGATAGAGCGCCGCCGCGCCCGTCTCCTCGATGAAGCCCATGCCGCCATGCACCTGGATCCCCAGCGAAGCGACCTCGACGCCGACATCGGTTGAAAAGGCTTTTGCCAGCGGCGTCAAGAGATTGGCGCGGTCGCGCCAGTTGGCGGCGGCCTCGCCCTCGGCGACACGGGCACGGTCGATGGCGTGCGCACAGGTATAGGCGATAGCACGCGCGATCTGCGTCAGCGCCTGCATGGTGAGAAGATTGCGCTGCACGTCCGGGTGACGGACGATCGGCGCCATGCCGGACCCTGAATAATCAGATGCCTTGCCCTGCCGGCGCTCATTGGCATAGGCGATCGCCTTCTGCGTGGCGGTTTCGGCCACCGCAACGCCCTGCATGCCCACCGCGAGACGAGCGTTGTTCATCATCGTGAACATGCAGGCCAACCCTTTGTTCTCCTCGCCGACCAGCCAGCCGATGGCGCCGGGCCTCATGCCCTCAAAACCGTCGCCATAGATCATGGTGCAGGTCGGCGATGCATGGATGCCGAGCTTGTGCTCGAGGCCGGAACAGAAGACGTCGTTGCGGGCGCCGAGCGAGCCATCGTCATCGACCAGGAACTTCGGCACCAGGAAGAGCGAGATGCCGCGCGTGCCGGCGGGCGCGTCGGGCAGCCTCGCCAGCACCAGATGCACGATGTTGTCGGTGAAATCGTGCTCGCCATAGGTGATGAATATCTTCTGGCCGAAGATGCGGTAGGTGCCGTCGGCGGCAGGCTCGGCACGCGTGCGCAAAGCGGCGAGGTCCGAGCCCGCCTGCGGCTCGGTCAGGTTCATCGTGCCCATCCACTCGCCCGAGACGAGCTTCGCCAGGTATTTGGCCTTGAGCGCCTCGGAGGCGTGCTTGTCGAGCGCCTCGACCGCGCCCATGGTGAGCGTCGGACCGATGCCGAAGGCCATGGCGGCGGAGTTCCACATTTCGAGCGCGGCGACGCCGAGCATGGTGGGCAGGCCCTGGCCGCCATATTCGGCCGGCCCGGACAGCGCGTTCCAGCCGCCTTCGATCCAGCGCCGGTAAAGCTCCTTCCAGCCCGGCGGCGTGGTGACGGCGGCATCCACAAGCACCGCGCCATGCTCGTCGCCGATCTTGTAGAGCGGCGCAACCTCCTCGCTGGCGAAGCGCCCGGCCTCGGCCAGGATCGCGTCGACCAGGTCCTCGCCGAGGTCGCCGAAGGTGCCGGCGTCCAGCGCCGGCTTCAGGCCGGCCACCTGCTTCAGCGTGAAGGCGATGTCCTCGACCGGTGCGCGATACATCGTGCCTGCTTCTCCTCCAGTGCGGCCAACCGTAGTCGCGCAGCCGAAGCGAGGCCATCCATTCTTCGGGCGGCCTACGCCCTTCTTTTTACGTAAACGTCAAACACGCGGATTTTGCAAGCGTAGACTTCGTCATCCACGGGTGGAGCGGGAGCGAAGCGGACGCGTACCACCCGAGGATCGTGTGTGTTGGTCCGGTGTCTGGTTTGAAGTGGGAAGGGGACCCGAGTGGATCCCTGGTCGTACTTGCGGACAGGCCGTGGCATGGCCCGGTCCCTTCCCACCGGTGAACCACCAGAATGGTCGCTGGCGCGTCACAAGAAGCGCGCCGGCCGACGGCACGCTGCCGCAGGAGCCGGGCCCGATCAGTTCGAGATTCAGTCGCTGTTCCGGCGCGCGGGTTGACAGCACTTCCTTAACCATAGCGGTTCAGGATCGTCCTCTGGTCAGTGGGGACACCCTGATTGAAAAAGCCGGCGCGCCCTCTTCGCCGCCTGGCGCTTCTCGCGGCTGCGGTTGCGCTGGGCACGGCGGCAAAGGCCTCGGATTTCTCCGAGCCGTGGAAGAATGCCGACCGCGCGCTGGTGATCGACGCCTACGAATATAACTCCATCGATTGGGCTGAGCTTGCCACCGACAAGCGCATCGTCGGCTTCATCAACAAGGCGTCCGACGGGCTGCCGCCGCCCTATTTCTGCTTCGGCGACGAGACAGAGGAGAAGCTCTGCAAGGCGCTGTGGAAGCGCCATGCGGTGACGCGCGAGCTTTTCCAGACGCGCAAGGTGGTGGCGAAGGCGCTCGGCCTGAAATGGGGCGCCTATCACCTCGCCCGCCCCGGCAATCCGGTCGAGCAGGCCAACAATTTCATCGATTTCGCCGAGCCGGCGCCGGACGATCTCATTGCCCTCGACATCGAGGGCATCGATCCCGCGCAATGGATGTCGCTCGAGGACGCGGAAGAATTCGTGCGCCAGGTGCATCGCCGCCTCGGTCGCTTCCCGGTGCTCTACTCGAACGGCAAGACCGCCCAGTACATCGCCGACAACCGTTACACCTACCGGCTGTTGTCGCGGCTGCCGCTCTGGTATGCGCGCTACAAGCCGGACATCGACGTGCATTTCCCGATGGGCAACTGGCAGGGTTACGCGCTCTGGCAGTTCGCGGCAAAGGCGAATTGCGGCCGCTTCAGCTGCCCCTATCGCGTGCCGGGCACGCCCAACGACATCGACGTCAGCGTCGCGCCGATGAAAGCCGATGCGTTGCGCCAGCAATGGGCCTTTGGCGGCTTGATCGACGTGCCGGCGGATTACCTCGCCTCGATCCCGGTGCCGATCCCGCGCGAAGCGGGCCTCGCCGGCAAGGTCACCATCACCTATGCCGATGTGGCGACGCCGCCGACCATCGAGGAAATGGTCGCGGTGCTCGGCGCGCGCTGGGAGAAATTCCGCGACGGATTCCGAATGCCGGTGGTCAAGACCGTGCCGCAGCGCCCGAGCTTCGGCATCGTGCAATATGTCGCCTGGAAACGAGCCGGACAGCGCACGCCCGAACAGCTCGACGCCGCCTTCGCGGCCGCCGATCCGGTCAGCACTGCATCGACGACGCTCGACCACCGCAGGCAGTAGTCAACGGCAGCGTCAACGATGATTGCCCAGGCTGGCATACATGCCGGTGGTGCGGAACTGTGTGGGCGTGATGCCGTAGCAGCGGCGAAACACCTTGGAAAAATAGTTGGGGTCGTCGAAACCGCACAGAACAGCGACTTCCTTTACCGGCAGGAAATCGGCCTTGGTCAGCAACTTGGCGGCGCGCTGCAGCCGCTGCTGCAGGACGAATTCGGCCGGCGGCAATCCTTCGCTCTCGGCGAAGCAGCGCGAGAAATGGGCGCGGCTGAGGCCGCTGATTTCGACCAGCTCCGCCACCGGCAGCGGCTTGTCGAGATTGGCGCTTATGTGATCGATGACCGGCTGCATGGCACTCTGCTTTTCGGCGAAGGCGTGCGAGCCGAAGACATCGTCGTAAAGCGCCATCGCCGCCTCATAGGCGATCGCCGACGCCGCGCCGGGCGAGGCGGCGCCCTTGATGAGCCGCAGGCTGCAATCGGCAAGGTGATCGATGGTTGCCGGCTGCAGCCGGAACACGGGACCTGAGACGCTGAGGATCGACTTGTGGACGCGCAGTGCCTCCTCGCCGTTCATCGAGATCCAGAAATATTCCCACCGGTCGCCCTTGGCCAGCCAGTAGCGATGGTTGTGCGGCACCAGCACCAGCAGCGTATCGTTCGCCTGCAGGCGGTAATTGCGGCTTTCATAGCGCAATCGCCCGGTGCCGCTGATCGTATGCTGGAGCACGGTAAACGGGGTCTGGCCGCGCTTTCGCCCGTCCCAGTCGTAAGTCTCGTCCTCGCGCACTTCGTAGCCGGTGCTGGTCGGCATGGCGTGCAGGCGCTGGCGCCCGCGCGGCAGCGAAATCGTGCGCATCAGCTTTCCATTGGCGATCAGATCCTGCAGCACAAAATTACCCTCGAAAGCATAATCCTTCTCTGGCCGCGCTGGCGAATAAGCGCATAATCCGGCTCACTCAAGAACGGGAAAGACCCGCGGTCGAGGAGCGGGCGGGAGGAGAAAGAGCTGGATTTCCGGCTCCACATGGCGAGCGCGCCTGCCGGCGCGCGGCCATATCCTCCCTTGCTGCTCCTTGCCTAACATTCGATTGGATCGAGGTGAAGGTGATGAGCTTCAAAATCGCTATTATTGGCGCCGGCAGCGTCGGCTTCACCAAGAAGCTGTTCACCGACATTCTCTGCGTGCCCGAATTCAAGGACATCGAATTCGCGCTGACCGACATCAGCGAGCACAATCTCGGGATGATCCAGGCGATCCTCGATCGGATCGTGGAAGCAAACGGGCTGCCGACCAAAGTGACGGCGACGACCGACCGCCGCAAGGCGCTGGAAGGCGCGCGCTACATCATCAGCTGCGTGCGCGTCGGCGGTCTCGAAGCCTATGCCGACGACATCCGCATCCCGCTGAAATACGGCATCGACCAATGCGTCGGCGACACGATCTGCGCCGGCGGCATCCTCTACGGCCAGCGCAACATCCCGGTGATCCTCGACTTCTGCAAGGACATCCGCGAGGTAGCCGAGACCGACGCCAAGTTCCTGAACTACGCCAACCCGATGGCGATGAACACCTGGGCCGCGATCGAATACGGCAAGGTTGACACGGTCGGGCTCTGCCACGGCGTGCAGCACGGCGCCGAACAGATCGCCGAGGTGCTCGGCGCGAAATCGCCCAGGGAGCTCGACTATGTCTGCTCCGGCATCAACCACCAAACCTGGTTCATCGAGCTCAGACTGAACGGCCGCGCGATCGGCAAGGACGAGTTGGTCGCCGCCTTCGAAGCGCACCCGGTCTATTCGAAGCAGGAGAAGCTGCGCATCGACGTGCTGAAGCGCTTCGGCGTCTATTCGACCGAAAGCAACGGGCATCTGTCCGAATACCTGCCGTGGTACCGCAAACGCCCCGACGAGATCACACGCTGGATCGACATGTCGGACTGGATCCATGGCGAAACGGGCGGCTATCTGCGCTACTCGACCGAGACCCGCAATTGGTTCGAGACCGAGTATCCGCAGTTCCTCGAAGCGGCTTCGAAGCCGATCGACCCGGCCAAACGCTCCAACGAGCATGCCAGCCACATCCTCGAGGCGCTGGAAACAAACCGCGTCTACCGCGGCCATTTCAACGTCAAGAACAACGGCGTGATCACCAACCTGCCGCAGGACGCCATCATCGAGTCGCCCGGCTTCGTCGATCGCTTCGGCATCAACATGGCCGCCGGCATCACACTGCCGGAGGCATGCGCCGCCACGTGCATGTCATCGATCAACGTCCAGCGCATGTCGGTGCATGCCGCGATCGCCGGCGACATCGATCTCTTGAAGCTCGCCATGCTGCACGATCCGCTGGTCGGCGCGGTGTCGACGCCGGAGGAGGTCTGGCAGATGGTGGACGAGATGGTCGTCGCCCAGGCCGCCTGGCTGCCGCAATATGCCGATGCTGTGCCGGCGGCAAAGGAGCGGCTTGCGAAGTCGAAGGTCAAGACCCGCGAATGGGCGGGCGCGGCGCGGCGCAACGTGCGCTCGATCGAGGAACTGCGCGCCGAAAAGGCGGGACTGAAACAGGCCGGCTGAGATTTCGGGCAGGCGGACCTGCAGGAGGCAGATCAGCCGAAAACGGCCCCCAAAATAAAGATCAAGCGGCGGGCAAGCAGCAGACGTTCAAAACATCTGGGAGGAGACAATGAGAAACTTACATAGAATTGGCATTGCCGCCGGACTGGCGCTCGGCGTTTCTATTCCGGTGCTCACCGCTTTCGCTTCTGAACCGACGATCCCGCCCGAGCCGGCGACATTCCCGGCCGAGGGCAAGATCCATTATGTGGCGCGCGACTCCATCCTGGAGTTCAAGGCGCTGCCCGACTACCACGAGCCGGACTGGGTGACGCAGAAATACGTCAAGACCGGCAAGCTGCCGCCGCTCAAGGACAGGCTGCCCAAGGAACCGCTGGTCTTCAAGACCGCCAACATGCCGGACGGCATCGGCGTCTATGGTGACACGATGCGCCATGTCATCGGCGGCAGGCCGGAAGGCTGGAACTACGGTGCCGGCCAGACGCAAGGCTGGGGCGGCATCGACATCGCGCTTTCCGAATGCCTGACACGCACCGCGCCGCTGTTCCAGGTCGACGCCGAGGACACCGAGCCGCTGCCGAACCTCGCCAAGAGCTGGGAATGGTCGAAAGACGGCCACAAGCTCACCATGCATCTCGTCGAAGGCGCCAAATGGTCGGACGGCGTGC
Organism: Mesorhizobium sp. WSM4983; assembly: GCF_029625765.1. Lineage (NCBI taxonomy): Bacteria > Pseudomonadati > Pseudomonadota > Alphaproteobacteria > Hyphomicrobiales > Phyllobacteriaceae > Mesorhizobium > Mesorhizobium sp. WSM4983. The sequence goes on from NZ_JARTVM010000010.1 coordinate 47,794, forward strand.
CCTTCAACGCCGACGACGTCATGTTCTACTGGGACGACGAGGTCGTCGACCCCAACGTGTCGCCGCTCAACGGGGCGACGCCCGAAACCTTCGGCGTCGGCACGACGCTCAAGAAGATCGACGACTACACCGTCGAATGGACGTTCAAGGAAGCGTTTCCGAGGCAATATCTCTACGCAATGGCCTACGGCACCTTCTGCCCCGGCCCGGCGCACATTTTGAAGCCGCAGCATCCGAAATATTCGAAGAACACCTACGACCAGTTCAAGAACGCCTTCCCGCCCGAATACATGAACATGCCGGTGATGGGCGCCTGGGTGCCGGTCGAATACCGCCCGGACGACATCATCGTCATGCGGCGCAATCCTTACTACTGGAAGGTCGACGAGAAGGGCAACCAACTGCCATATCTCAACGAGCTGCAATACAAGCTCTCGACCTGGGCAGATCGCGACGTCCAGGCCGTCGCAGGCTCGGGCGACTTCTCCAATCTCGAGCAGCCCGAGAACTTCGTCGCCTCGCTGAAGCGCGCGGCTGACAAGAACGCGCCGGCACGGCTTGCCTTCGGTCCGCGGCTCATCGGCTACAATCTGCGTATGAATTTTTCCGCCAATGGCTGGGGCAACCCGGACGAGCGAGGCCAAGCGATCCGCGAATTGAACCGCGACGAGGATTTCCGCAAGGCCGTGACCATGGCGATCGACCGCAAGGCGCTCGGCGACTCGCTGGTCAAGGGACCGTTCACCGCCATCTATCCCGGCGGCTTCTCCTCCGGCACCAGCTTCTATGACCGCAAGTCGACGGTTTATTACCCGTTCGATCTCCAAGGGGCCAAGGCCGAGCTCGCCAAGGCCGGTCTCAAGGATACCGACGGCGACGGCTTCGTGAACTTCCCGGCGGGCACCGCCGGCGGCAAGAATGTCGAGATCGTGATGCTGGTCAACAATGACTACACCACCGACAAGAGCCTTGCCGAGGGCGTCGTGGCGCAGATGGAGAAGCTTGGGCTGAGGGTCGTGCTCAACGGGGTCAACGGCACGCAGCGCGACGCGATCCAGTATTCCGGCCGCTTCGACTGGCTGATCCGGCGCAATGACCAGGAGCTCACCTCCGTTGTGCAGAACACGGAGCAACTCGCTCCGGTCGGTCCCAAGACCAGTTGGAACCATCGCGCGCCTGAAAGCGGCGAAGTCGATCTGATGCCGTTCGAGAAGGACCTCGTCGACATCGTGAACAAGTTCGTCACGACGCAGGACAACGACCAGCGCGCCGACCTGATGAAGAAGTTCCAGAAGATCTCGACCGAGCACGTCTACAATGTCGGGCTGACGGAATATCCCGGCGCGCTGATCGTCAACAAGCGCTTCTCCAACATCCCGCAGGGAACGCCGATCTTCATGTTCAACTGGGCCGAGGATTCGATCATCCGCGAACGCGTCTTCGTCGCAGCTGACAAACAGGCGAAATATGAGCTCTTCCCCGACGAGCTTCCCGGCAAGCCCGGAGACAAGGGGCCGATGAACTAGTTAACCTCCCTGACGAAGAGAACTCCGGTCGCGCCAGCTGGCGCGGCCGGACAAAGCCAAATCTCCGGTGCGCCCAAGGCGCGACCGGCCAGCAAAGGAAGCCGACCATCCATGTTGCGATTCCTGCTCATGCGCATAGCGTCGGCGCTTCCCGTGCTCGCCATCTTGAGCCTGGTCACCTTCGCCATCATCCAGGCGCCGCCGGGCGACTATGCCGACTACATCAAATCGCAGCTCATCAACCAGGGCGGCGCCTCCTATGCCGAGGCGGATGCACAGGCCCAGGCCTACGGGAAAGAACACGGCCTCGATAAGCCGCTGCCCGTTCAGTATCTCAACTGGATCGGCGGCATCGTCACGCGCGGCGATTTCGGCTACAGCCTCTACTACAACAGGCCGGTGGCGGACGTGGTCGGCGAGCGCCTGCCGCGCACGCTGCTCCTGGCGCTGGTCTGCCACCTGCTCGCCTCGGTGCTGGGCATAAGCCTCGGCATTTGGGCGGCGACCCGCCAGTATTCCTGGATCGACTCGACGCTCTCGGCCATCTCCTTCCTCGGCATGACGGTGCCGCGCTTCCTGATGGCGCTGATCATCGTCTACCTGCTGGTCTTCCAGTTCAACGTGTCGGAGATCGGCAGCTTCTTCTCGCCGCAATATGGCGGCGCGCCATGGTCGTGGGCGAAATTCCTCGACCTGGTCAAGCATGTCTGGCCGGTGGTGGCGATCGCGACCTTTGGCGGCCTTGCCTACAATATGCGCGTCATGCGCGGCAACCTGCTCGACACGCTCAACGCGCAATATGTCGAGACGGCGAAGGCAAAGGGCCTGACCGGCGGCGCCGTCGTGATGCGCCATGCCGTGCCCAACGCGCTGCATCCATTGGTCATGTATCAAGGCGTGGTGCTGCCCTACATGCTGACCGGCGAGATCGAGACGGCGATCATCTTCGCGCTGCCGACCGTCGGGCCGGCGATCGTGGGCTCGATGGCGGTGGGCGACGTCTATGTGACGGCAACCTTCATGATGGTTCTGTCGGCGACGCTGATCGTCGGCAACATCATCGCCGACATGCTGCTGGTCCTGCTCGACCCCCGCGTGCGCCAGTTTGGGGAGCACTAGATGCTGGCCCGCGATCCCTCACCCCCGCCACCCGCCGAAGGAGCCGCGATTTCGGCCGCGCATGGCAACGAGAGCTACATCGCGCTTGTCTGGCGACGGCTGCAGCGCTCCTGGACCGGCATGGCCGGGCTGTGCCTGGTGGTGCTGCTGCTTCTCATGACCCTTTTCGCGGAATTCCTCGCGCCTCTCGACCCGAAAGCGACCGATATCGCCTTCGCGCCGCCGCAGATGGCTAGCTTTCACGACAAGGACGGCAACTTCGTCGCGCGGCCAAGAATTTACGCGCTGGCCGAATCGACCGACCTCGACCCCGTGACCTTCCAGCCGATCGTCGGCCCCGATTACGATCATCCACGACTGCTCGGCTTCTTCGTCGAGGGCGCGCCCTACAAACTCTTCGGCCTCATCCCGGCGAACCGGCATTTCTTCGGCTCGATGGACGGCCAGCCGGTGCATTTCCTCGGCACCGACAAGTTCGGCCGTGATGTGCTGTCGCGCGCCATCCATGGTTCGCGCGTCTCACTGATGATCGCGCTGACGGTGGTCTTCATCATCACCCTGATCGGAACCAGTGTCGGCATGGTGTCCGGCTATTTCGGCGGCCGGTTCGATGTCTGGATGCAGCGCTTCGTCGAACTGGTGCTCGCCTTCCCGCAACTGCCGCTTTACCTGGCGCTGACGACGCTGATCCCGGTCACCGCGCCGACCAATGTCTTTCTCGCCTTCGTCATCATCGTCATGTCGGCGCTTGGCTGGGCGCAGATGTCGCGCGAGGTACGCGGCAAGACGCTGGCGCTGGCGCGCATCGACTATGTGCGCGCGGCCATGGCGGTGGGCGCCACCGATCGGCGGATCATCATCCAGCACATCTTTCCCAATGTGATGAGCCATGTGATCGTCGCCGTGACGCTGGCGATCCCAACGGTGGTGCTTCTGGAATCCTTCCTCGGCTTCCTCGGCTTCGCGGTGAAGCCGCCGCTGATCTCGTGGGGCCTGATGCTGCAGGACACCGCGACCTATTCGGTCATCGGCACCTATCCGTGGATTCTGTCGCCGGTCGGCTTCGTGCTGATCACGGTCTTTGCCTTCAACGCGTTGGGCGACGGCCTGCGCGATGCCGTCGATCCCTATTGAGGTGGCAGGAATGACGACGATCGCGCTTGCCCAATCCTTCGCTCCCGCCGTCCGGCTCGACCATGACGGACGCCACGACCAGCCGGTCATCGACGCCCGCAACATCGAAGTCGCCTTCAAGGTCGAGCACGGCATCGTCGAGGCGGTGAAGGACATCTCGTTCCAGCTCTATCGCGGCGAGACGATCGCGATCGTCGGCGAATCCGGTTCCGGCAAATCGGTGACGGCGCGCACCGTCATGGGGCTTTTGTCGCGGCGGGCAACGGTATCGCCGACGTCAAGCGTCGACTATCTCGGACACAACATTCTGAAATTCGCCGAGAGCGCCCGGCGCAAGCTGCGCGGCAACCGCATCTCGATGATCTTCCAGGAGCCGATGAGCTCGCTCAACCCGATCTATTCGGTCGGCAGCCAGATCGTCGAAGCGATCAGGGTGCACCGCAAGGTGAGCCGCAAAGAGGCCTGGGCGCGAGCGCTCGAGCTTTTGCGGCATGTCCAGATTCCCGAACCCGAAGCACGCCTCAAGCAGTATCCGCACCAGCTCTCCGGCGGCCAGCGGCAGCGCGTCATGATCGCCATGGCCTTGGCCAACGAGCCCGATGTACTGATCGCCGACGAGCCGACCACCGCGCTCGACGTCACCGTCCAGGCGCAGATCCTCAACCTGATCCGCAATCTGCAGAAAGAAATGCGGATGGCGGTGGTTCTGATCACGCACGATCTTGCCGTCGTGCGCAAATTCTCCGACTATGTCTATGTCATGCAGCATGGCGAGATGCGCGAGCATAACGTCACCGAGCGGCTCTTCGCCGATCCGCAGCATCCCTACACAAAGCGGCTGCTCGCATCCGAACCACACGGCCGGCCGAAGCCGCTGCCCGAAAAGTCCAGCACGATCCTCGAGGCGAACGGCGTGCGCGTCTGTTTCACGCTGCGGCACGGTACGTTCCTGAAGCCGGACTGGCGCGAGCTGGTCGCGGTCGACGATCTCGACCTCAAACTTTGCCGTCACGAGACGCTGGGCCTGGTCGGCGAATCCGGTTCCGGCAAGACCACTTTCGGCCAGGCGCTGCTTCGGCTGGTCGACGCCAGGCGCGGCGAGATCCGTTTCGACGGCCAGCCGATCCAGGATCTCACGCGCGCCGAGATGCGGCCGCTGCGCTCGCGCATGCAGATCGTCTTCCAGGATCCGTTCTCCTCGCTCAACCCGCGCATGACGATCGGCCAGATCATCGAGGAAGGCCTGGTCGTGAACAGGATCGGGGCCACACGGCGCGAGCGGATCGAGCGGGTGCGTGAGGCGCTGGTCAGCGCCGGCATGCCCGGCGATATCCTGTCGCGGTTTCCGCACGAATTTTCGGGCGGCCAGCGGCAGCGCATCGCGATCGCGCGGGCCATCGCACTGGAGCCGGAATTCATCCTGCTCGACGAGCCGACATCGGCGCTCGATCTTTCCGTCCAGGCGCAGATCATCGACCTGCTGCGCAAGCTGCAGGACGAGCGCGGCTTGAGCTATCTCTTCATCTCGCACGACCTCAAGGTGGTGCGGGCGCTCTGCCACCGCGTGATCGTCATGCAGCACGGCAAGATCGTCGAACAGGGGCCCGTAGACGAGGTCCTCACCAGTCCCAAGACCGCCTACACCGAACGGCTCGTCCGGGCCGCTTTCGACGTGGCGTGACCATATTCCGGAGGCTCACAGTGGCAAGAAATCCCAGGATCACCTTCATCGGCGCCGGCTCGACGGTGTTCATGAAGAACATTGTCGGCGACGTGCTGCAGCGCCCGGCGCTGTCGGGCGCGACGATCGCTTTGATGGACATCAACCCGCAGCGGCTGGAAGAGAGCGCCATCGTCGTCAACAAGCTGATCGCGACCCTCGGCGTGAAGGCGAAGGCCGAGACCTATTCCGACCAACGCAAGGCGCTGTCCGGTGCCGATTTCGTCGTCGTCGCCTTCCAGATCGGCGGTTACGAGCCCTGCACCGTCACCGACTTCGAGGTGCCCAAGAGATATGGCCTGCGCCAGACGATCGCCGACACGCTGGGCGTCGGCGGCATCATGCGGGGCCTGAGGACGGTGCCGCATCTGTGGAGGATCTGCGAGGACATGCTCGCCGTCTGCCCCGACGCGATCATGCTGCAATACGTCAACCCAATGGCGATCAACACCTGGGCGATCGCCGCGAAATTCCCCCAGATCAAACAGGTTGGGCTCTGCCATTCGGTGCAGGGCACGGCGATGGAGCTGGCGCACGACCTCGACCTTCCCTATGAGGAGATCCGCTACCGCGCAGCTGGCATCAACCACATGGCGTTTTACCTCAAGTTCGAGCATCGCCAGCCGGACGGCTCCTACCGCGACCTCTATCCCGACCTTGTCCGCGCCTATCGCGAAGGCCGCGCGCCGAAGCCCGGCTGGAACCCGCGCTGCCCCAACAAGGTGCGCTACGAGATGCTGACCCGGCTCGGCTATTTCGTCACCGAAAGCTCGGAGCATTTCGCCGAATACACGCCCTATTTCATCAAGGAAGGTCGCCCCGACCTGATCGAGAAATACGGCATCCCGCTTGACGAATATCCGAAGCGGTGCATCGAGCAGATCGAACGCTGGAAGGGTCAGGCGGAGGCCTACCGCTCGGCCGACCGGATCGAGGTCGAGCAGTCAAAGGAATATGCCTCCTCGATCATGAACTCGGTGTGGACCGGCGAGCCGTCGGTCATCTACGGCAATATCCGCAACAATGGCTGCATCACCTCGCTGCCTTTAGACTGCGCGGCGGAAGTGCCGTGCCTGGTCGATGCTTCCGGCATCCAGCCGACCTATATCGGCGAGCTGCCGCCGCAGCTGACGGCGCTGATCCGCACCAACATCAATGTTCAGGAATTGACGGTGCGAGCGCTGATGAGCGAGAGCCGCGAGCACATCTACCACGCGGCGATGATGGACCCGCACACGGCGGCCGAGCTCGATCTCGATCAGATCTGGTCGCTGGTCGACGACCTGCTTGCAGCGCATGGCGACTGGTTGCCGGCCTGGGCGCGACCGGGCAAAAGCAAGGCTGCCTGATTAGAGCAATTTCAGAAAAAGTGTGAAGCGGTTTTCCGTCCGAAATTGCGTCAAAACAAAGAGACACGACATTTCGCCGTTTCCGTGAAACGGTGAAATGTCCTATTTGCCGGTCTGCTCGCGCTCGACGGCGCGCCAGCCGATGTCGTGGCGGAAGAAACCCTGCGGCCAGTCGATGCGGTCGAGCGCGGCGTAAGCTCGTCTCTGTGCCTCCCCGACGGTGGTGCCGGTTGCCGTGACGTTGAGCACGCGGCCGCCATTGGCGACGAGCGCGCCGCCGTTGATGGCGGTGCCCGCGTGGAAGATTTCGGCGCCGTCGCTGGCGGCCTCGTCGAGACCACGGATCACCGAGCCCTTTTCCGGCGTGCCGGGATAGCCCCTCGCCGCCATCACCACGGTCAGTGCCGCCTCGTCGCTCCAGCGCGCCGACATATGCGCGAGCTGGCCGTCGACGGCAGCGTTGAGCAGGACGAGCAGGTCGTCCTTCAGCCGCATCATCAGCACCTGGCATTCGGGATCGCCGAAGCGGGTGTTGTACTCGATCAGCTTGGGGCCTTGGTCGGTGATCATCAAACCGGCGAAGAGGATGCCGGCGAAAGGCGCGCCGAGATTGGCCATGCCGCGCATCGTCGGCTCGATGATCTCGCGCATGGTGCGCTCGGTCATCTCGGGCGTCATCACCGGCGCCGGCGAATAGGCGCCCATGCCGCCGGTGTTCGGACCGGTATCGCCGTCGCCGACGCGCTTATGGTCCTGCGCGGTGCCGAAGGGCAGCGCGGTGGCGCCGTCGCAGAGGCAGAAGAAGCTCGCCTCCTCGCCGGTCAGATATTCCTCGACGACGACCTCGGCGCCGGCGGAGCCAAAAGCGCCGTCGAAACAGGCGTCGAGCGCGGCAAGCGCCTCCTCCAGCTTCATGGCGATGGTGACGCCCTTGCCGGCGGCAAGGCCGTCAGCCTTGATGACGATCGGCGCGCCCATCTTTTCGACATAGGCCTTGGCCGCGGCGAGATCGCCGAAGCGGCCATAGGCTGCGGTCGGGATGTTGAACTTGGCGCAAAGATCCTTGGTAAAGCCCTTCGAGCCTTCGAGCCGCGCCGCCGCCTTGGAGGGGCCGAAGACGCGGATGCCCCAGGCGCGCAAATCATCGGCAATGCCAGCCACCAGCGGCCCTTCCGGACCGACCACGACGAGGTCGATCTTCTTCTCCTGGCAGAAGGCGGCCACAGTGGAGTGGTCGGCGATGTCCAGCTTGACCAGTTCGGCGAAACGGCCGATGCCGGGATTGCCGGGCGAAGCATAGAGCTTCGTCAGCAGCGGCGACGCAGCGATCTTCCAGGCAAGCGCATGTTCGCGGCCGCCGGAGCCGAGAAGAAGAACGTTCATGGCCACCTCTTGCTGATCGTCTCCCCGAACCCGCTATTGGTCCAAGGGCGACGGGTCAAGGCATCTTGGCGTTTCGGGGGGCGATTGCACACGGGAAGATTGCCCACATCAAGACGCAATGAGGCAATTTGCCGATGGGAAACCGATCCCGCCCGGCCCAATCCAAAGTCGACTCAGCTCCGGAAAACGACAGGGAACCAGTCCTCGCGCAACTTCTCAACGGGCTTGATGTGCTTCCCATGCAGCGCATTGTTCTCGCCCACGACGCGCGCCTGCGCCTATCGAAGGCGGCACTCGCCTTCATCGAGACAGCGAAAGCATGGTTCGCCAGTCACGATGTTTTCACTGCCTGAGCGACAACGCGGCTGCTTGACGGCGCCCATCGCTGCTGCCACTCCAGCACGATGGAAACCATCCAGTCGAAAGCAGCCCAGGGCCGCGTCGCGGACGCGCCGAGCGGCCATTGGGTTTACCGGGTGCTGCCGCGCTGGCTGTGGCCCTATGCGCAGCTTGCGCGCTGGGACCGGCCGATCGGCTGGCAGCTGCTCTTGTGGCCCTGCTGGTGGTCGGCGGCTCTTGCGGCCAGCGCCTATCCGCGGCCGACGGATCCGCTGCTGACGCTGTTGCCCGCGCCCTGGTACCTGTTCCTGTTTTTCATCGGCGCCGTCGCCATGCGTGGCGCCGGCTGCACCTACAACGACATCGTCGACGAAGACATCGACAACCAGGTCGAGCGCACCCGCTCGCGGCCGCTGCCGGCCAGCAAGGTGAAGCGCCGCCAGGCCTGGGCGTTTCTGATCATCCAGGCGCTGGTCGGGCTCGCAGTGCTTTTGCAGTTCAACAGCTTCGCCATTCCGCTCGGCATCGCCTCGCTGGCCATTGTCGCGATCTACCCGTTCATGAAGCGCATCACCAATTGGCCGCAATTCGTGCTCGGGCTCGCCTTCTCCTGGGGCGCGCTGATGGGCTGGGCGGTCGAGTTCGGCGATCTCGATGGCCCCGCCATCATGCTCTATATCGGCTCGATCCTGTGGGTGATCGGCTACGACACGATCTACGCGCATCAGGACAAGGAAGACGACGCCATCGTCGGCGTGCGCTCGACGGCACGCCTGTTCGGCGACAACACCAAGACCTGGCTCATCGGGCTCTATGGCGGCACGCTTGCCTGCTTCGCCATCGCCTTTGCCTCGGCTCAAGTGCCGATGCCGGCGCTGGCCGGGCTGATTGCCGCCGGCGCGCATATGGCGCGCCAGATCATCCGGCTCGACATCAACGATCCCGATCAGTGCCTGAAGCTGTTCAAGTCGAACAACCAGGTCGGCTGGCTGATTTTTCTGGGGCTGATCGGCGGGGCGTTTTGGGTGGTGCTGAAGCCGCTGGTGTAGCGCCTCTCCTTCTCCCCTTGTCGTGGGAGGGTGGATCGGCGCGCAGTGCCGAGACGGTTGAGGGTGTTTCAGCGGAGTGAGAGCTCGGCGTTTCCTGGAGAACCCCTCATCCGTCGCCTTCGGCGACACCTTCTCCCACAGGGGGGAGAAGGGAAGGGTCGCTGCTATTCGCGCGCGATAATCTCCTCACCGCCGACGGCGAGACGCAGGCCGAGATTGCCGGTCCTGCGGCGGGCGAGGAAGCGCGGGCGGCGCATGTTGGAGACACGGCCCTGGCGGCGTTCCTGCGGCGGCAGCGCTTTGATTGCGGCGCCCAGCGATTCCTCCAGCGTGCGGGCGACGCCGTCGGCCTCGATCAGAAGCATCGGCAGGCGATAGGCGTCGGCCCAGGCGCGCCAGTCGGCGGCGACGTCGTCGAGATCGTCGGCGACCAAAAGCGGCACCGACAGCATCGGATCATTGTGCAGAAGTTCCAAAGTCACGGTGACATTGCCGTCCGGATCCTCCATGGCGCGGGCGGCGACACCACGGAAGGCATTGGCGGGCAGCGCGATGATCGCCGGCACGCCGCTCATCTCCAGCGTGCGGCGAATGACGGCGCCGCGCGGGTCGATGGTGAAGGTTACATCGCCATAGTCGTCGCGCGTGGCATAGCTTACCATCTGCGGCAGGCGAAACGGGTCGAGACGCATGTTGCGCCCCGCCCAGACTGGCTTCAGTCCAGTGTTCATCGAATGCCTTCCTGTTTCTCCTGAGGGCCGTTTTCCGGTTCTCTCCGGGCCGGTTTTTCCGGCCTCGTTATGCGGGAAACATTAGCGCTCGCTTCTTACCGCCGCGCTTAAGAAAGTCAGTTAAATTTTGCTGATCGGAGCCGATGGTTATCGGAATGCGACCAGCCACAAGATGTTGGAAGAATTAGATAACCTTACCGGGATTCATGATGCCGGCCGGGTCGAAGGCCGCCTTCACCCGGCGCATCAGATCGATCGCCATTGGCGGGGCCGTGGCGATCAGCTCGTCGCGCTTCAATTGGCCGATGCCGTGCTCGGCCGAGATCGAGCCTTGGAAGGAACGCACGACATCGTGCACGGCCTTGTTCATCGGGTGGTAGAGCTCAAGGAACGGGTCGTCCTGCCAATCCAGCGGGCGAGAGATGTTGTAGTGAAGATTGCCGTCGCCCATGTGGCCGAAGCAGACGACGCGGGCGCCGGGACAGACAGTCTGGACCACGCCTGCCGCCTTTTCGATGAACTCCGGGATCGAGGCGATCGGCACCGAGATGTCGTGCTTGATCGAGGCGCCCTCCGGCTTCTGGCATTCGGGCAGCGTCTCGCGGAAATTCCAGAAGGCGTCGCCCTGGGCAAGACTTGCCGACACCACCGCATCGCCGACGATGCCCTGCTCGAGGCCGGCCGAAAGAATCTCCTCGATCAGCGCCTTGCCATCTTCTTCCGAGCGACCTGAAGAGACCTGCATCAGGGCATACCACGGCCAGTCATCGGCCAGCGGTCGGGTGATCCCTTGCCCATGCTTAAGCGTGAAGTCGTAAGGCCGTTTGGCGATCAGCTCGAAAGCCGTGAGCGAAGCACCGGCGCGATCCATCGCCAAGCTGAACAGCGAGAGCGCTGCCTGGGGCGACGACAGGCCGGCGAAGGCAACCTCCCTGCCCTTCGGCTTCGGAAAGAGCTTCAGCACCGCGGCGGTGATGACGCCGAGGGTGCCCTCGGCGCCGACGAAGAGGTTTTTCAGATCGTAGCCGGTGTTGTCCTTCTTCAGCTTGCGCAGATCGTCGAACACTTCGCCGGTCGGCAGCACCACTTCGACGCCAAGGCAAAGCTCGCGCGCATTGCCATAGGCAAGCACGCCGGTGCCCCCGGCATTGGAAGAGAGATTGCCGCCGATCTGGCAGGAGCCTTGGGCTGCAAGCGACAGCGGGAACAGCCGGTCGGCAGCGTCGGCCGCTTCCTGGAGCGTCTGCAGGATGACGCCGGCCTCGGCGGTGATGGTGTTCGACAGGACATCGATTTCGCGGATGCGGTTCAGCCGCGACAGCGAGAGCACGATGTCGCGGCCGGACTTGTCCGGCACTTGGGCGCCGACCAGCCCGGTGTTGCCGCTCTGCGGCACGACCGGCGTGCCGGTCTCGGTCGCGAGCCGCATGATACGGCTCACTTCCTCGACGCTGCCTGGCCTCAGCACCAGCGGTGTCCGGCCATGCCAGAGGCCGCGCCGTTCGGTGATGTATGGCGCGATGTCAGCCTGATCGCGCAGCGCGTATCTGTCGCCGACGATGGCAGCGAAGCGGTCGATGAGGGCAGGATCGAGGTCGAAGGGCTGGTCGTTCATGCGCCCAAACCTAGAGCAATTCCAGGAAAAGTGTGAAGCGGTTTTCCGTCCGGAATTGCGTCAAAACAAAGAGATAGGCTCAGTCGATCTTGTCACGCGGGGCGGCGGCGCGCGCGAGCCGGTCGTTGATCGCCTCGCCCAAGCCGTCGGCCGGGATCGGCTCGACGGCGATAGTGGGCGCGCCGCTGCGGTCGAGCGCCTGCATATAGGCGAACAGATTGGCGGCGGCCTCCCGCAGATCCCCCGCCTCGGAAAGATTGCGCAGCGCCACGGCATCCTGCCAGCCTTCAGCGCGAGCGCGGCCGAAGGCGAGCAGCGCCTCGCCGCTTGCGATCTTGCCGACGTTGAGCCGCATCAATGCGCCGGGCGCGTAATGCGAGGCGAGCATGCCGGGCGCCTGGATTCCGGCAGCACCGCGCATCAGCTTTGCGCCGGCCGCCTCTTCAATGTCCCCGGCAGCGATGCCGCCGGGTCGCAGCAGACGCAGCTTGCCGTCCTCGATCTTGACGATGGTCGATTCCAGGCCGACGGGCGTCGCGCCGCCGTCGACCACCAGCTTGATCTTCCCGCCGAGATCGGCCGACACGGCCTCGGCCGTCGTGGCGCTGATCCTGCCGGAGGAATTGGCGCTCGGCGCCGCGAGCGGCCGGCCCAATCTCGCGATCAGCTCGCCGCCGAAGCCTCTCGGCATGCGCAGCGCGATCGTGTCAAGCCCGGCTGTGACGAGCGGATGGATGCCGTTTTCCGCGCGCTGCGGCAACACCAGCGTCAGCGGACCGGGCCAGAAAGCTTCCGCCAGCTTTGTTGACAATAGATCGAATGTAGCAATGCGGTTTGCCATGGCGAGGTCGGCGACATGGGCGATCAGCGGGTTGAAGCGCGGGCGCCCCTTGGCCTCGAAGATACGCGCCACGGCAGCCCCATTGGTGGCGTCACCTGCCAGTCCGTAAACGGTCTCGGTCGGGATGGCGACAACATCGCCGCCTTCGAGCAGCGCCAGCGCCCTTTCCATCGCCTCGCCGACGCCAAGTATCTCAGCCAAATTCACCACCGATCCTGAACATGCCGGTCCCGTAATACGGCGTGGAAGCAGGGGCAAGGGCGGGCATTGGCGATTTATCAATCCCTAAAATGTTAAGTTTCCGCGCAAGCCGGCATCAATTCGCCGACGCTAGGGTGCGGATTTCCGGTTGGTGGGCTCGGAGAGCTGTCGTGATGCGTATGCCTTGCTTTGATGCAATTGCGGACGGAAAGCTGTTACGTCTCTTTCCTGGAATTGCTCTAGGAGCGGTCGTTATCGGTCTTCTGACGACGAGCGGCTTGGCACAGGCTTCGTCCATCGTCGTGCTCGGCGCGGCGACCTCGACGCCATCCATTGTCAGGCTGGCCGCGATCGAGCCCGGCAAGGCTACACCGTCAGTTGTGGCGCTCGGCGAGCCGGTGCCAGCCGTCACCGATGAGAAAGTGGCCGCGATCCCGGAGAAATCCGGACAGAGGCACGCGCAGCCGCCGACGATCATTCGCGGCGGCATCGTCGGCGGCGCCTCGGCGACGCCCGCGGCGACTGCCCCGGCCAAGGAGGCCGCGACACCGGCAAACGGCACCGCGCCCGCCGGCACGCCTCCCAACGGCACGGCTGCGGCCACGCCCCCCAACGGCACGGCTCAGGCTGCCGCCAACGGCGATACCAACGCTTCCGAGAACAACCCCGCCACGACGGCAACCGCGTCTGACGGCGAGACCCAACCGGAAGTCCAACCGGAAGCTGCCTCGACGCCGCCGCGGTTCAGCAAGGCGATGTAGGCGCGACGGTCTTCCGCGCCTTACGGAGCATGCAGCTTCCGACCGGCATTCTGGCTGTCAGCCGACGATCTTTGAAAAATCGGCGACCTGGTCGGTGGCGGCGCGGATGCGAGCAAGCAGGGCCAGGCGGTTGGCGCGCACGGCCTGGTCCTCATCATTCACGAGAACCCCTTCAAAGAATGAATCAACCGGTTCACGCAAGACGCTAAGCGTCAGCATGGCGGCGGAAAAATCTTCGTTTTGAATCGCTTGGCCGGCTTCCTTCTCGGCCTGATTCACCGCGGCAGACAGCTTCTTTTCCGCATCCTCGCGGAACAGCGCCGGCTCAACAATCTCGGCGACCCGTGTTTTCTTCTTCTCCTCGGCAGCCAGGATGTTGGCGGCGCGCTTGGTACCGGCAAGCAGGTTCTTGCCATCCTCCGTGTCGAGGAACTTGCCCAGCGCCTCGACGCGGCGAACGATCTGCAGAAGGTCGTCGGACTGCGGCGTGATGACGGCGTCGATAAGATCGTATCGTGCACCGCTTTCGCGGAGATATACCTTGAGGCGGTCATGCAAGAAGCCTAGGAGATCCGAAATTTGTGCGGCATCGCCGGCGAAGCTCGCAAAGGCGTTGGCGAAGACCGATGTCAGTCCGAGGCGAATGCGGTTCTCGATCAGGATTCGGACCACGCCGAGTGCAGCTCTTCTGAGCGCGAACGGATCCTTGCTGCCTGTCGGCTTTTCATCAATCGCCCAGAAGCCGGTCAGCGTGTCGAGCTTGTCGGCCAGCGCGACAGCAATCGACACCGGGTCGGTCGGCACCCGGTCGGACGGGCCTTGCGGTTTGTAGTGCTCCTCGGCGGCCGCGGCCACCGACGGATGCTCGCCTTGGAGCAGCGCATATTTGCGGCCCATGGCGCCCTGCAATTCCGGGAACTCGCCTACCACCTCGGTCTGCAGGTCGGCCTTGGCGAGCACCGCGGCGCGGGCGACGAGCGCGGTAATCTCCCCCCTCGAGGGGGAGATGTCGCCAGAGGCGACAGAGGGGGTCGTCTCGCGTGGAGTGCCAACCTCTTCCCTCTTCGAAAGGCCAGAATGCGTCGCACCAGCCGAAGCGACCCCCTCTGGCCTGCCGGCCATCTCCCCCTCAAGCGGGGAGATCGACTTCGCCACCGTCGGCGCCAGCTCCTTGGCCAACCGCTTGATGCGCTCGACCCGGGCGCCCTGCGTGCCAAGCTTGGCATGGAAGGTCACATTGAGATGGTCAAGGCGCGCCATGCGCTGGTCGAGCGGCTTCTTTAGATCCAGCTCGAACTTCGCCGCCGACTCTTGCAGCGTGCCGAGGTCGGGCAGGTCGCCCTGGTCGGTCTTCCAGAAATAGAGGGCGTCTGAGAGACGCGCCCGCACCACCTTGCCATTGCCGTAGGCGATCTCTTTGCCGCCGTCCTTCGCCTCGATATTGGCAACCAGGATGAAGCGGTCGGAGAGTGGCGATTGGCCAATCTCCCCCGTTGAGGGGGAGATGCCCGGCAGGGCAGAGGGGAGTGCCTCGCGCTGAGAGAACGGCGGGACGGCACCCCCCTCTGTCGGCCTCGCCGACATCTCCCCCTCTAGCGGGGAGGTTGGGCGCGACGTGACGAAGCATTTCTGATTGGCGCGAATGGTTAGGCGAATGACCTCGGCCGGGATGGTGAGAAAATCCTGCTCGAACTCGCCCATCAGCACGACCGGCCACTCGACCAGGCCAGAGACCTCTTCCAGCAGGCCCTCGTCCTCGACGAGATCGAGGCCGTTGGCGAAGGCGACATTGCGGGCATCGGCCAGGATGATCTCCTTGCGCCGGTCGGCATCAAGCACGACCTTGGCCGCTTCGAGCTTCGCCACATAGTCGTCGAAGCGGCGCACGGTGATCGGGCCCGGTGCATGGAAGCGGTGGCCGTAGGTGACGTTGCCGGAGCGGATGCCGTCGATCTCGAAGTCGACCACCACCGGCTCCTCGGTCTCCGGGCCGAAGGTGCAGACGATCGATTGCAGCGGCCGCACCCAGCGCAGCGAGCCGGGCTTGGCCGAGGCCGCGCCCCAACGCATCGATTTGGGCCAGGGAAAGTTCTTGATGATGCCCGGCACCAGCTCTGCGATGATCTCTTCCGCCGCCCTGCCCGGCTTCGAGATGTGGGCGACGTAGAAGTCGCCCTTCTTGGGATCGGAATGGACATGCGCCTCGGCGATCGACGAAAGGCCGGCCTTGCGCAGAAAACCCTGCACCGCCTGGTCGGGCGCGGTGGTCGAGGGGCCCTTGATCTCCTCGCGAATGTCCTTCGAGCGCGCCGTCAGCCCGCGCACGTCCAGCGCCAGGCGGCGCGGCGTCCAGTATTCGCGCGCCGCCTCATAGGTCAGACCCGCCTCGACCAAGCCGTCGGTCAGCATCTTGCGAAGATCGCCATTCGCCTTGCGCTGCATGCGCGCGGGGATTTCTTCCGAGCGGAGTTCTAGGAGTAGGTCAGGCATCAGTTAGCTCCTTACCCTCCCCTTGATGGGGAGGGTCGGCGCGCAGCGCCGGGGTGGGGTGGCGGCGTTTCAGCCGCCAGCACCTTCGGCACCATCGCGCAGACCAAGGTGTGATTTTCGTTTTTCCACAGCCGCATAGATTGTATCGAGAACGGAATCCAGTTCGTTTTTTATCTCGTGGTTCCAGAAGCGGACGACGCGATAGCCCTGGCTCTCAAACCATCTCGTTCGGACTGCATCATGGCTCTGCTGGCCATCAAAGCCATGTTGGAAGCCATCCACCTCGATGATCAGCTTCAGCCGATGGGAGATAAAGTCAGGATAGTAACCGCCAACCGACGCTTGTCGACGAAAGTGCGTTCCTTCGACCGGAATACGCCAGAGGTGCCGCCACAGCCTGCGTTCCTCCTCGGTCATTGCCGCGCGCACGCTTCGTGCGGACTGCAGCTTGAACCGATCAAGTTTGGCATAGGGAAGCGCCCGTCACCCCACCCGCCGCTTCGTGGCGACCTCCCCCATCAAGGGGGAAGTAGAGGGCGCATAGCAACTCGGCTCGCGCCTGTCACCCTGCCTGCCGGTCGGCAGTTCGAGCTATTTCAGGAAATTTTCAGTTCTTTGTCGGGACGACACGAGCCCACCCGTCATAGGAACAGACACCCCATGAACCAAACACAGTGCTGAAGCGACCAACGCTCAGACGGAGAACTATTGGCTGCACGACCATGAAGACGGCATCGAGAATCCTGCAGATCCTGGCACTGAGCGCCTGCTTCGCCGCCCAGATGCATGGCACATTCTCGATGCCGGGCGTGCGACAGGCACTGCGGACGATCGATGCCGCGACAGTCCAGATCACGTTGCCGACGGCAGCCGCCGCCGAGATCGCCAGCGTGACTTTGGGCTAAGTCGCCAGGCCGCCCGCGCGCGTCTGCAGGAACGCCTCTCCGCAAGCCTTGGCAAGGTTGCGCACGCGCAGAATGTAGCTCTGGCGCTCGGTCACGGAAATCACGCCGCGGGCGTCAAGCAGATTGAAGACGTGGCTGGCCTTGATGCACTGGTCATAGGCGGGGAAAACCAGACGGTGCATCGACGAATTGTCGTTCGACGCCGGCGCGCCGGCGGCGAGCAGCGCCTTGCACTCGGCTTCGGCGTCCTCGAAATGCCGAAGCAGCATCGCCGTGTTGGCGAATTCGAAGTTGTGGCGCGAATATTCCTGCTCGGCCTGCAGGAACACGTCGCCATAGGTGACCTTCTCAGGCCCCTCGCGGCCGTTGAAATTCAAGTCATAGACATTGTCGACGCCCTGCACATACATGGCGAGGCGCTCGAGCCCATAGGTGAGCTCGCCCGCCACCGGCGCGCATTCGATGCCGCAGACCTGCTGGAAATAGGTGAACTGCGACACTTCCATGCCGTCGCACCAGCACTCCCAGCCGAGGCCCCAGGCACCCAGCGTCGGGCTTTCCCAATCGTCCTCGACGAAGCGGATGTCATGCAGCAGCGGATCGACGCCGATGGCTTCCAGCGAACCGAGATAGAGTTCCTGCAGGTTCGGCGGGTTCGGCTTCAGGATCACCTGATATTGATAGTAATGCTGCAGCCGGTTCGGGTTCTCGCCGTAGCGGCCGTCCTTCGGCCGGCGCGACGGCTGCACGTAAGCCGCGTTCCAACGCAACGGGCCGAGCGCGCGCAAGGTGGTGGCGGGGTGGAAGGTGCCGGCGCCGACTTCCATGTCGTAGGGCTGCAGGATGACGCAGCCGTAAGCTGCCCAGTAGTTGTGCAAGGTCAGGATCAGCCCCTGGAAGGAGCGGCTGGGATGCATGTGGGCAGGGATCTCGACGGTCACGGCGGCCTCGGAAAGCGCTGGGAGTGGGCTTTCCCTAGTTGCCGGGCCGGCAAGCGTCAAGGCAGGGCGCCGCATCGAGGAGAGGTTGAACGCTTTGCCGGCGGGTGGCCCATTGCCGGCCGCTCACGCGGGCCGTTTGCTTCGGCGAGCCGCAACGACAAAGGTTCCCGCCATGCTCGGTCAACTCACCGTCCGCCCCGTCACCCAGCAGGATTACGAGCAGTGGCTGCCGCTCTGGGACGGCTACAACGAATTCTACGGCCGCTCGGGCGAGACCGCGCTTGCCGGCGAGATCACCCGGATGACCTGGTCGCGCTTCTTCGACGCTTACGAGCCGGTGCATGCTCTGGTGGCCGAGCGCGACGGCAAGCTTCTCGGCCTCGTCCATTATCTCTACCACCGCTCGACCACCGCGATCGGGCCGAACTGCTATCTGCAGGATCTCTTCACCTCACAAGCCGCGCGCGGCCAAGGCGTCGGCCGGGCGCTGATCGAAGGCGTTTACGAGCGCGCCAAAGCCGCGGGCTCGGGTCGCGTCTACTGGCTGACGCACGAGACCAACCACACCGCCATGCAGCTCTATGACAGGATCGGCGAGCGCTCGGGGTTCGTCGTCTACCGCAAGATGTTTTGAAACGTTGCGGGGCTCCCAAGGGCCCCGCCAAACTGCAGAAATGTGCGCCTCAGCCCTTCGGCGCCGCGGGCGGGACCGGTTTCACCTTCGGCGTTTCCTGCGCCGTGTTGGACTCGATCGGCGGCAGGCCCTTCAGCAGCTTCTGCTGCAAGGTGGCGAGCACATCCGGGTCCGGCTTCAGGTCGCGTGCCTGGGTCCACTGGAAGGTCGCTTCCAGCTTGCGGCCGACGCGCCAATAGGCGTCGCCCAGATGGTCGTTGAGAACCGGATCCTCGGGCTTCAGCGACACGGCGCGCTCCATTTCGCGCACGGCGTCGTCGAAGCGGCCGAGGCGGTAATAGGCCCAGCCAAGCGAGTCGACGATGTAGCCGTCGCTTGGCCTGAGATCCACGGCCTTCTGGATCATCGCCAGGCCTTCCTTGAGGTTCGTGTTCATGTCGACCCAGGAATAGCCGAGATAGTTCAGAACCTGCGGCTGGTCGGGCTGCAGCTCCAGCGCCTTGCGGAAATTGGGCTCGGCCTTCGGCCATTCCTTCAACCGCTCATAGGCGATGCCGCGCTGGTAGAAGATGTTCCAGTTGGCGGCAGTCGGCGTCTTCAGCTGTTCGACCGCCTTGTCGTAGAGATTGGCAGCCGAACGGTAGTCCTCCTTGGAGGAGTAGACGCCGCCAAGCGCCAGGTAGCCGCGCATGTCGGTCGGGTGCGCATCGACGTAGCCCTTGAGATGCGCGATGGCTTCGTCGTGACGGTCGATGTCGGCAAGGTTCAGGCCAAGCTGCAGCTCAGAAAGCTCCTTCAATGGCGAGGAGGCCGGAATGCGCCGATAGAGCGCGATCGCGCCTTCGCCGTCCTTCAGCTGCTCGGCGACGGCGGCCAGCTGCACGAGGGCGGCGTCGCTGTCCGGCTTCAGCGCCAGCGCATATTGCAGATAGAGCCTAACGAAAGGCTCGCCGCCGCCACGGTTGAGCGCGGTGGCGAGGTCGAGCAGGATTTCCGAGGCGCCGTCGGCCGGGGTAGCGACCAGGGGCTCGATCTTGTCGCCTTTGCTGATCCTGTCGCGCAGCGTGGTGATTTCGAGCTTGCCAGGCGCGAAGGCTTCGGCCTGGTTCAGCACCGCCATCGCCTTTGTCTTGTCGCCCTTGCGGGCGAGGAACGAGGCATAGGCCTGGGCATTGCGCATCCACGTCTCGGGCGCGGAGCCGCCGGCGGCGGTATCGGCCAGGGTGGCGGCATAGATCTCATCGGCCTTGGCGGAAAGGCCGGCGGCGTCGGCGATGAGGGCGCGATGGAAGGACTTGAACAGGCCGAACCAGTCCGGCCCCTTCAGCTTGTCGATCGAAGCCATCGCCTCGGAGGCATCGCCCGCGCCTTCCTTGGCCCAACCGTCCATGACGCCGGAGAGCAGCCGGTCGAGATCGGATTCGAGCGACAGCTTCAGCCAGTACTGAGCCTTGGCGTAGTCCTTCTTGTGGAAGGAATCGACGGCAAGCGCCAGACGCGAGAAGCGCTCGACATCGGGAACTTCCTTGAGCTTGTCGGCATAGACCAGCGATTCCTCGAAGCGGCCCTGGGCGACCAGCGCCAGCATGAGGCTCTGCTGCAGCTCGGTGTCATTGGGGGCAAAGGCCAGCGCCTGCTTGTAATAGGCGATGGCATTGTCGAGATCGTTGTCGCT
Source organism: Mesorhizobium sp. WSM4983 (assembly GCF_029625765.1). NCBI lineage: Bacteria > Pseudomonadati > Pseudomonadota > Alphaproteobacteria > Hyphomicrobiales > Phyllobacteriaceae > Mesorhizobium > Mesorhizobium sp. WSM4983. The sequence goes on from NZ_JARTVM010000010.1 coordinate 68,207, forward strand.
TTCGGCAATATGGGCGGCAAGATAGGCGCCCGAAAAGGACGTGATCTGGACCGGTTGGGAGTTTTCCTTGGCATGGGCAGGCAGCACCGACAGCGCCACACCCGCTAAAAATGCCAGCCTCGTCAGCCAGCGCGCACGTCCTTGCCGCATTGTATCCCTTTCAGCCAGACGCGATCCCCCCTTGGCGGACCGCCCATAGAGTCGATGTTTTCCCGACAAAGCATGGCCTTTTTGGGGTCAGGCTTCAATCCGCAGCGAATCACAATGCAATCATCGGGCTTAAAAAATACGGCGTGCATCCAAAAAGTCCGGCGCGGGAAGCCGCAGACAGCGCCGCCTAAAGACGCGTATCTTGGAATCCGCTGAGGGCAACCGCGCTGCACAGGTCGGACCATTCGCAGCCCGAGCACGCCTGACGCGTCAGGCCGGCGGAAAACGCCTTGCGCATCGGCGCCAGGCTGGAGGCATCCAACACGAGCCGGTCGCCGGCCCGGACGGGCCGGCCGAGGAGAGCGCCGACGTCGCGCGCCCCGAGCCCGTCGCGCTCGGCGGCGCCTTCGCCCAGGCAGTGCGGCTCGCGCTCGTCCAGCATCGGGGCGCAGATGTCGTCCGGCCCGGACACGATCAGGACCGCCTCGCCCTCGCCCAGCCGCTTCACCACATTGTCGTAGTTGGCGGTGAAGGCGGGCGAGTAGCCTTTGCCGACATAGGTCAGCAGGCAGAGCAGATGATGGGCGCGCAGCCTGACAGTCATTGCGTCTTTGACGAGCGGTCGCGCGGTTCGGCTCGATAGGTGGAAAAGAGCTTCAGCGTCGCGGCGCCCAGCGCCGACTTCAGAAGGCCGCCGACAATGAAGGGTAGGAAGCCGAAGGTGATGGCCTTCTCGGCGCCGATCATGGCGGCAAGCCAGGCCGTGCCGAGAACCAGGCAGAGAAGGTTTCCGATGAGCATGGCGGCGAAGGCAAGCATCACCCGATTGCCGTTCCAGCCGCGCTCGGCCAGCCAGCCGACGATCGCACCGACGATCGGGAAGGAGAAGAGATAGCCGCCGGTCGGGCCCATAAAATGCTGCACGCCGGCCGCACCGCCGGCCAGAACCGGGAAGCCGGCGGCACCCTCGACAAGCCAGGCCGCGATGGTGAGCGCGCCGAAGCGCCAGCCATAGAGCGCACCGACCAGCGTCACCGCGAAGGTCTGCATGGTCACCGGAACCGGCACCATCGGCACCTCGATGTAGGACGACAGCGCCAGGAACAGCGAGCCGAGGACGACGGCGCCGAACTGCCAGGCAACGGAGCGGCTGTGCAGTTGGAGCGGGCTGAAGGAAGACTGGCGGGTCGAAACGGCGATGTTTGTCACGGTGAGGTCCCTGGTTGAGTTGAAATTATAGATAATTCCTGCAATCGATCTATTATCGAATCCATATTTTTGCGGAGATGGCAAGCGCTGCCTTCGCGGAGGCAGATCGCAGGAGCGAAGAAGCTGAGCCGTTCACCGGGTTCTGGGGCGCGCAAAACCGACATTTGAGTGCGATTGAGCGCAGAAAGGCAGCTGTGTCTGCGTTCTCGCGTTAGCCGACAATGGCAAAGGCGTCGCGAGTCCTGCCGGAAGCGGTCTTGACCGGTTTTTGGCCGATCCATTGCACATGCCGGCCGAGCGTGGCGGCGGCCGATTCCGTGTTGCCTTGCCTCAGCGCGCTCAGGATCGCCCGGTGATCCTGATCGGTGCGGGTCTCCCATTCGGAGCGCCAGGCGGCGAACAGGAAACGCGCGCTTGCGGCATGCAGGTCGTCGATGGTGGAAAGCAGGCGCGGCATGTTGCAGGGCGTCAAGATCAAGCGGTGGAAGGTGCGATTGGCCTCCTCCCAGGAGCGGACATCGCGGGATTTGTCGCCCGCCTTGGTCGCCTCCTCGGCGCGGTCGAGGATCGCCGGCGTCAGATGCGGCGCGGCGTGGCGCAGCGCCAGCACTTCGAGCGCCGCGCGCATCTCGGCCACTTCCCTGACCTCGCCGAGGTCGAAAGCGGCCACACGCACGCCGCGGCGCGGCTCGCTGATCGCCAGACCCTGCGCCTCGAGGCGGCGAAAGGCCTCGCGCACCGGCACGTGGCTGGTGCCGAATTCCTCAGCGACATGGTCCTGGCGCAGCCGCGATCCTGGCTCGATAACGCCCGAAATGATGCGGTCCGCCAGTTCCTTGCTGATGCGGACGGCGATCGTGTCCTCTGTGGTGGCCATGTTTTATAGATAATTTGCTGAGCTGCCGTTTGTCGAGACGGCCAGAGCGGAATCACAGGCGCCCGCCCGGCGGACGCCAGGCGATGCCAAGAAGAACCGACAGGCGCTCAGTTGACGCGGCTGATGCAGAAATCGATGACGTCGATCAGCGCCGATTTCTGCGGCGTCGCCTCCAGCGGCGCGAGCGCGTCGCGGGCGATCTCGCCGAAGTGACGGGCGCGGCCAATCGTGTCGGCGATGGCGCCATGGCGGGTCATCAGACCGATCGCCTTTTCGAGCCCGGCATCGTCGGCGACATTTTCCTCGATGGCGCGCTTCCAGAAGGTGCGCTCGGCCTTGGTGCCCCGCCGATAAGCGAGGATCACCGGCAGCGTCACCTTGCCCTCGCGGAAATCGTCGCCGACATTCTTGCCGAGGTCCTTGCTGGAGCCGCCATAGTCCAGCGCGTCGTCTATGAGCTGGAAGGCAAGGCCGAGATTCATGCCATAGGAGCGCAGCGCCGCCCGGTCGGTGCGGGAAGCGAGCGCGATCACCGGACCGACCTCGGCGGCGGCCGAGAACAGGGCGGCGGTCTTGGCCTTGATGACGGCGAAGTGCTCGTCCTCGGTGGTCTCCAGATTCTTGGCAGCCGCAAGCTGCATCACCTCGCCCTCGGCGATGATGGAGGCGGCGCTCGACAGGATGTCGAGAGCCTCCAGCGAGCCGACTTCGACCATCATGCGAAAAGCCTGGCCGAGCAGGAAGTCGCCGACCAGCACGCTCGCCTGGTTGCCCCAGATCATGCGCGCCGTCTTCTTGCCGCGGCGAAGCGCGCTCTCGTCGACGACGTCATCGTGGAGCAGCGTCGCGGTGTGCATGAATTCGACTGCGGTGGCGAGCTTGACGTGCCCCTCGCCCGCATAGCCGAACATCTGGGCGGCGGCGAGCGTCAGCATCGGCCGCAGCCGCTTGCCGCCGGACGAGATCAGGTGGTTGGCGACCTCCGGGATCATCTCGACGTCGGAGCCGGCCTTCGACAGGATCAGCTCGTTGACCCGTCCCATGTCGGCTGCCGTCAGGTCGATGAGATCCTGGATGGAAGCAGGTTCCCGCTTGCCTTCGATATTCAGAACGACACCCACCACGATCACTCCCGTCTCATTGACGCGCCCGACAACACCCTGGTCCCGGTGGGACTCTAGGTCGGCACAACCGCGCACGGCAAGAGGCGAATTGGCGCGGTTTGGCTGGCGCTGGGCGGCCCCGGCGTTTACATGAGCGCCGCAACCTGCGATTTTCATTCCATGATCGAGCTTGTCCGCACCAACGACGCCGTCCTCATCTCCTTCGTCGAATCGCTCATGCGCGACGCCGGCATCGCCTGCTTCGTCGCCGACCAGAACATGAGCGTGCTCGACGGATCGATCGGCATCCTGCCCAGGCGCGTCATGGTCGATGCCGAGAAAGCCGATGCCGCGCGGCGCATCCTGAAGGATGCCGGCATCGAGAACGAGATCCGCCGGCAATAATGGCAGCATCAACCGCCCTCGCCCCGGACACGCCGGCCCACACGGTCGACGCCTTCCATCGCGGGCGCTTCTGGCTGGTGCAGCCGCGACAAGGCCACCGTGCCGGCATGGACGCCATGATGCTGGCTGCTGCCGTCCCGTCCGGCTTTTCCGGCCGGCTCGCCGATTTCGGCGCGGGCGCCGGTGCGGCGACGCTCGCCGTGCTGTCGCGCTGCCCTGAGGCACACGCGGTTCTGGTCGAGCGTTCCGAGGAGATGGCGGCCTTTGCCGCCGCCACGCTTGCCCACCCCGGCAACGCGCATCTCGGCGACCGCGCCTCGGTGCTTAAGGCCGACGTCACGCTTGCGGGACGGGCACGGCACGGAGCCGGACTTGCCGACAATTCGTTCGACTTCGTCGTCATGAACCCGCCCTTCAACGCGGCACAAGACCGCGCAACGCCGGACGCGCTGCGCAGAGAAGCGCATGTCGCGGAGGACGGCCTGTTCGAGCGCTGGATCAGAAGTGCGGCCGCCGTCGTCAAGCCGCGCGGCGGACTGGCGGCGATTGCGCGGCCGGAGCAGCTTGTCGCCATCCTGGATGCGATGGAAGGCCGCTTCGGCGATGCCGAGATGCTCTGCGTGCACCCGCGCCCAGACGCGGCGGCGATCCGCATCGTCGTCAGGGCGGTGCTCGGCGCGCGCGGAAAACTGTCGATCCGGCCTCCGCTCACCTTGCACGGCGCATCCGGCAACGAGCCGACGGAGCGGACCGAAATGATCAACAACGGGCTGGCGTCGCTGTTCGGCGATTGATCAGAGGCCGGCGATGCGGCATTGCCGTTGCGCGGCGAATTCCTACATGCCCGGGAGCAAGGATGAGGTCTGACCTTGCTCTAGCATCTCTTGTGGAGACAAGCTTTCGTGAAACGCTTCTTCAACCGCCTGCTGCCGAAATCCTGGCGCTCGACAGTCGTCACCATTCCGGTCATCCGGCTGCATGGCACGATCATGCCCGGCGGCGGCCAGTTCCGGCCAAGCCTGTCGCTCGCCTCGACGGCCGGGCTCATCGAGAAGGCGTTCGGCTTCGACGCGCCGGCGATTGCGATTTCGATCAACTCGCCGGGCGGCTCGCCGGTGCAGTCGCGGCTGATCTTCAAGCGCATCCGCGACTTGGCGGCAGAGAAGGACAGACGAGTGCTCGTCTTCATCGAGGATGTGGCGGCCTCCGGCGGCTACATGATCGCAATCGCCGGCGACGAGATCTTCGCCGACCCTTCCTCGATCGTTGGCTCGATCGGCGTCGTCTCCGCCTCCTTCGGCTTCCCGGAGCTGATGAAGAAGATCGGCATCGAGCGGCGCGTCCACACCGCGGGCCAGAACAAGGCCGTGCTCGACCCCTTCAAGCCGGAAAAGAGGGAAGACGTCGAGCGGCTGAAAGCCTTGCAGCTCGAAGTGCACGAGACCTTCATCGATCTCGTCAAGGAACGGCGCGGCACCAAGCTCAAGGACGACCCGGATCTGTTCACCGGACTGTTCTGGACCGCCAAAAAGGGTCTCGAGCTCGGCCTCGTCGATGCGCTGGGCGACATGCGCAGCGTGCTCAAGACCCGTTTCGGCGAAAAGACGCAGCTCAGGCTGATCACCGCGCCGCGCGGGCTTTTCGGCCGTTTCGGCTTGTTCGGATCGCGTTTTTCGGCGCCGGACATCGCCGCGGCCGCGGCCAGCGGCGTCATCGATGCGGCGGAAGAGCGCGCGCTGTGGGCGCGCTTCGGGCTTTGAAAAAGCCATGATTGCGTCTAGCATGGCCGCTTGACCGACCCATCCGGCCGGCCTTGCCGCGAGAAACGCGGGAGGAGTTGTGAGATGCCGCAGATCATTTTCTTCGTTGTCGTCGGCGCCGCCGCCTATTTCGGTTATCGCGCTTTCGTACGCGAGGCCGAGCGCGTGACGGCCAAGATCCGGCGCACCGAGAAGCAGGCGGCCAACGGCACGATGGGAACGCTGGTCAAGGATCCGAAGACCGGCGAGTACCGTCTGGCTAAGGACTGAACACCATCTCGCCAGCAGCCGACATTCTGGAGGCCGAGGCCAAGTCCCGGACATGGCTTGCGCCTGCCAAGATCAACCTCGCGCTGCACGTCACCGGACGGCGCGCCGACGGTTATCACCTACTCGACAGCGTTGCCGTGTTCACGCGCTTCGGCGACCGGCTCGAGATCGAGCTGGCGCAAGACGATGCGTTCTCGGCGTCTGGTCCCTTCGCCGCCGGCGTGCCAATCGATGGCGACAATCTGGTACTCAAAGCGCGCGACGCGTTGCGGCGGGAAGCCGGCGCGCAACAGGCGCCACCAGTCGCCATCCGGCTGGAGAAGAACCTGCCGGTCGCTTCCGGCGTCGGCGGCGGCTCGAGCGACGCGGCGGCGGCGCTCAACGGCCTTTCGCGCCTCTGGGAGCTCGACATCGGGGAGGCGGGGCTGGCGCGGATCGGGCTGACGCTCGGCGCCGATCTCCCGATGTGCCTCAAGGCAAGGCCGCTCATTGCGCGCGGCATCGGCGATGAACTGTCGCCGCTGACGGAGTTTCCGGCGCTTGCGCTGGTCCTCGTCAACCCGGGCGTCGCCGTTTCGACACCCGAAGTATTCAAGGCGCTTTCCGGACCTGACAATGCGGCATTGCCGCCGCTGCCCGGCCGGCTCGATTTTCACGGCATACGCAATTGGCTGGACACGACGCGGAACGATCTCGAACCTGCCGCTCGCGCCATCCAACCGGCGATTGGCGATGCGCTCAAGGCGCTGGAAAAAGCGGGAGCCGCCTTTGCCCGCATGTCGGGCTCCGGCGCTACCTGCTTCGGCCTGTTCGAGACTGGCAATGTCGCCAAGCGCGCGGCGATCGACATCCGCCGCCGCCATCCCGGTTGGTTCGTGGCCGCGACGCGCAGCATGGAGACCGACTGATGGCCAACGAAAGCCGCCCCTTCATCCCGGTGCGCATCGCGGTGCTGACCGTTTCCGACACGCGCAGCCTGGCCGAGGACAAATCCGGGCAGATATTGGCCGACCGCATCGCAGAGGCTGGCCATATACTGGTGGCTCGCGACATCGTCACCGACGACCGCGAGAAGATCCGCGAAAAAGTGCTCGCCTGGTCGAGGGATGAAACGGTGGACGTCGTTATCACCACGGGTGGCACCGGCTTCACCGGCCGCGACGTAACGCCGGAAGCGCTGGAGCCGATTTTCGAAAAGCGCATGGACGGCTTTTCGGAAGTCTTCCACCGGATTTCCTATGACAAGATCGGCACATCGACGATCCAGAGCCGGGCGACCGGCGGCGTCGTCAACGCCACCTTTATCTTCGTGCTGCCGGGCTCGCCCGGCGCGTGCAAGGATGCTTGGGACGGCATCATCAAGGCGCAGCTCGACTACCGGCACATGCCCTGCAACTTCGTCGAGATCATGCCGCGGCTGGACGAGCACCTCAGGCGCGGCGGCAAGCCGGAGTAGCGGCCCCGTCCGGCTCAGCGGATGACCGGCTCGCCGTGGAAGCGGCGGCGCGACGGCCGCGAGACGCCGAAGCCGATTTCCATCATCAGCCGCGGCGTATGCGTCGGCACCGTTCCCATATGGAAGCCGAACGGATCCTCGACGAAGCCGAGGCCCGCCTCGCCCGTCAGCGTCGCAGCGCTTTCCGGACCGTAGACGTCCAGCACGTCTTCCGCGGGGTGGCCGACCAGAAGCGTGAGCTGGTGCTTGAGCGCGCGGCGCCTGTGGCTGCCGCGGACATAGACATGCGGGCCGGTGCCGGCGTCGACCGGCACCAGATAGAAGAAGAATTTCAGCATCCGCCAATCGTCGAGATCGAAATGGTATTTGCCGAGCGAGGCGAGATTCTTGTCGGCATCCGAGGCCTTGCCGGTCGGAAAGCTCCACCACACGCGCGTCGTGATCAGTTTCGCCTGGCCGCCGAGATAGTGCTGCGCGACCTCGAGGAGCAGCGGATCCCGCTGGATGGCAAGCGCCGCCGGGCAATCGAGAATGCGTTCGAAATAATGCCCGCTGAGCAGCGAGCGGCCGAAACGCTTCTCCGCCTCGGCATGGTCGCCCGGCATGAATTCGAGACGGCGGTCGAAATTGCCGAAACAGGGCGTGCGTTGCGCAAAAACGGCGATCTCCTCATGGATCGCCGACGGCAGCGTGAACCCCGAAAACAGTCCATCGGAGCGAAGCGCCGCGACCACCGCCTCGCGATCGACGCCGGCAAACATCGTCTCTCCCGCATTGTCGAGCGGGCGAACGCGTCTGGCGCCTAGCCAGTGCATGCGGCGCCCCGGCATGGTGCGCGCCAGCACGAACATCGGCAGCCAGGCCGGATTTTCGCGTAGATCTTTCAGATAGGTCGGGATGCGCACGGCGATGCGCCTAAACAGGCTGCCATTACGAGCGATCGCCTCCAGGCTGGCCGCGCCTGAATTGTCTGGAGTACCAAGGTTCATCGGGTTCCTCGTATGCATGGCGTCCGACGAAGCGCCAGCCGTCTGCCGCTTCATCGTCACCCAATCCCGATTGTCCCGCTTCAAGCAGATGCTAATCCACTGCAGGTTTTTGTGCAATGCACAATAGAATGGGCCGGCAAAGTTCGCGGCCTTTTTCTCTCTTTTCGCCTTCTGGAGAGAAGGAGGGCATGCGCTCACTTCGGCGGCGCCACCCAGATTTCGGCAATCAGCCTTCTGGTGGCGAGGCCGCGCGCCAGGGCTTCGGCGCTGCGGGCGCTTTTCGCCAGCACCGTGGCCTGGCGCTTGCTGATGACAAGCCCTTCCTCCAGAGCCCGGTTGCCCGAAAAAACCCGGACCAGAAACGGCGTGCGATTGCCGCGGGCGCGTGAAAAACGCGCCGGCATCGTCTGCCTCGCCGCGTGAGCGACGACGTCGTCGATCCAGCCTTCGGCGAGCCGGGCGCCGGGTTCCAGAAGCAGGAGCCAGTCGCCCTTGGCCTGGCCGATGCCTGTTGCGATGCCGCCGGCGACGAGGTGGCAGCCGGCATGCTCGGCGACGCGATGCGTCTGGTCGGTCGAGCCGGTGTCGCAGACGATGACGTCGCGCACCACGCCCTCGACCGCGCCGCCGATCAGCGAGGCCAGCGTGCGGGCAAGGCCTTCTTCGTCGTTCCTGGTTTCGATGAGGACGCTGAGCATTTTAGCCGAATAGCGGAAAGCGCGGCGCTGCGCCAGATGCGCGTTCTGAACGAAAAAGTTCTTGCTTTGTTCTCATTGGCAAAATAGGAATAGTTTCATGAACAGAGCGATTCGACAGCCTGCCGACAGTCCCTGGGAGAGGGCGAAAATGGAACAGATCGTGCGCGCCGACATTGCCGCTTTCGGAGCAGGCAGAGCCGAGATGGCAAATGCAATGATAGAACAGAGCGGCATGCGCGTGCGGCCGGACCGCAATCGCGGACGCTCCGCGGGCATCAATCCGTCCGGCCGCTTCGAGCCGGTCAGCCGGCATGTGTTCGACGATGGCTGGAACTCGCTGGAGGAACTGCCGCCGTTCAAGACGGAGGTGCAGGTCGAGAAGCCGCGCACCATCATCACGCGCAACGAGTCGCCGGACATTTCCTTCGATCGTTCGATCAATCCCTATCGCGGCTGCGAGCATGGCTGCGTCTACTGCTTTGCCAGGCCGACGCATTCCTTCATGGGCCTGTCGCCGGGGCTCGATTTCGAATCGAAGCTCTTTGCCAAGCCCGATGCGGCGCGAATGCTGGACAGGGAATTGTCGAAGCCCGGCTACCAGCCGCGCACCATCGCCATCGGCACCAACACCGATCCCTACCAGCCGATCGAAAAGCAATACCGGATCATGCGCGAGATCCTGGAGGTGCTGGAGGCGCGCGGCCATCCGGTCGGCATCGTCACCAAGTCGGCACTGGTGACGCGCGATATCGACATCCTGTCGCGCATGGCCGAACGCGGCCTCGCCAAGGTGGCGCTGTCGGTGACGACGCTCGACCGCATGCTGGCGAGAACCATGGAGCCGCGCGCCTCGACGCCGACAAAGCGTCTGGAAGCGATAAGGCAGCTTTCGGATGCCGGCGTCCCCGCCTCAGTGATGGTGGCGCCGATCATTCCCGGCCTCACCGATCCGGAGATGGAGCGCATCCTCGATTCGGCGCGTGCCGCCGGCGCCAGGGAGGCAGGCTATGTCGTGCTGCGTCTGCCGCTCGAGGTGGCGCCGATCTTCAAGGACTGGCTCTTGCGCCATTATCCGGATCGCTACCGGCATGTGATGTCGCTGATCCGCTCGATGCGCGACGGCAAGGACTACGATTCGGAATGGGGCAGGCGCATAAAGGGCGCCGGACCCTATGCCTGGCAGATCGGCCGGCGCTTCGAGATCGCCGCCAAGCGGCTCGGCCTCAATGCCGAGCGGCGGCAGCTTCGGACCGACCAATTCGTCGCAGGCTCCGGCGTCGGCGAGCAGTTGATGCTGCTGTGAAGATGATGCCGGCCGCGAAGGCCGGCGGCTAAGGCAACTCGGGAGGCAGAGTTTTGCGCCCGGATTGCGATCCGCTAACCTCTGTTTTGATGTAACTTCGTACGGAAGGCCCGCTACGCACTCTTCCTGGAATTGCTCAAGAATCCCGTCCGGCCCAGTCCCCCGGCCGTGAGACGGTGCCCTCCCGGTCCGACGCCCCATCCGACCCGGAGGGACTTGCGGAGAATCGGAGCCGATGCGAACCTCGCCGCACCATGGCTCGCGCGCGTTCCGATTCTCCGCTTCTCTTCGAAATGGTCGAGAAGCCCGACTTCTCGATTGAAACGAAAGCGATGGCCGAGGGGCTGTGGCCGGTAGCGGGGATGGACGAGGCGGGCCGCGGGCCGCTTGCCGGTCCGGTGGTGGCCGCGGCCGTGGTGCTCAACCCGGCCAACATTCCCGAAGGGCTCGACGATTCCAAGCGCCTCACCCATCTGCAGCGCGAGGCGCTGTTCCTCAAAATCCTGGGCTCGGCGCTCAGCGTCTCGATGGCCTCGATCAGCGCCGAAGGCATCGACAACAGCAACATTCTGAAAGCCAGCCTGGAAGCCATGCGCCGCGCCGCCGCCGGACTGTCGCTGCCGCCCAAACTGGCGCTGGCGGACGGCCGCGACGTGCCGCCAGGGCTCACCTGCGAGGGACGCGCGCTGATCAAGGGCGACCAGCGCTCGCAATCTATCGCCGCCGCCTCGATCATCGCCAAGGTGATGCGCGACCGCATGATGTGCGGCTGCGGCGGCCATCATGAGCATTACGGCTTCGAAATGCATATGGGCTACGCGACGGTCCGCCACCGGACCGCGATCGAGGCGCATGGCCCGGTGGCGCGACTGCATAGGGCGTCGTTCGCACCGTTCCGGTTTGGCGGCGTCGAGGTGGCGGAAGCGGAAGAGAGCTTCGAGGGAATAGATTAATCTCCCCTCTTGAAGGCAGGCTGAGAGTCGTCGCGCGTGAAGCGCCAACGCCCTCTTAGTCGCACAAGGGGTTGAGCTCTACGCGCAACGGCCCCCTCTGTCGCCTTCGGCGACATCTCCCCCTCAAGGGGGAAGATTATTCGCGCCCAAAACAAAAAAGCCGCCGGGTTGCCCAGGCGGCTTCATGTCAGCAACGGCAGAGCCGCTCAGTTCAGCTTGGCCTTCACGTCCTGCAGCGCCGACTTGAACAAATCGGCGCCGGCCTTGGCGTCGACCTTGGCGGCAAGCAGCGCACGGGCGGCCTCGACGGCGATGTCGACGGCGCTGGCACGCACCTCGCCGATCGCTTCGCGCTCGGCCTGGCTGATCTTCTGCTCGGCAAGCGCCGTGCGCCGGGCGACGTAGTCCTCGGTCTTCTTATGCGCCTCGGAAGCAAGGAGCTCGGCCTCGCGCTTGGCGGCGGCGACGATGTCGGCGGCCTCCTTCTCGGCTTCCTTGCGCTTCTGCTGGTATTGGCCGAGCAGCTGCTGGGCCTCTTCGCGCAGGCGGCGCGCTTCCTCGAGTTCGCTGCTGATCTTGGCCGCGCGGGAATCGAGCGACTTTGCGAGCATGCCCGGCACCTTCAGATAGATGACGGCGCCGAGGAAGATGATCAGGGCAATGGTGGCCCAGAGCGTGGCAAGTGATGTGGCGTCCATGATGGCCTCCTCACCGGGTCGCGGATTTGACCGCGGCCGAAATCTCGGCCTTGTCGGTCTTGCCGCCGACCAGCGCCTCGACGATGGCCGACGTGGTGTCCTCGGCGATGGTGCCGACTTCCTTCATCGCCTTGGCCTTGATCGAGGCGATGCTCGCCTCGGCTTCGCCGAGCTTCTTCTCGAGTTCCGCCTCGAGCTTCTTGCGCGTGCTTTCGGCTTCGCTCTTGGCGGCGTCGCTCGCCTGCTGGCCGATCTTGTTGGCGTTGGCCTTGGCTTCCGCCAATTCCTGCTCATAGGCGGCAACGGCAGCGTCCGCCTCGCCCTTCAGCCTGGCGGCGTGGTCGAGATCCTGGGTGATGCGATCGTTGCGGACATCGATGATACCGCCGATGCGCGGCATCACAACCCGCTTCAGGAACAAATAGAAGAGCCCGAAGGTGATGACGAGCCACAGGATCTGCGACGGGAAGGTCTCGGCATTGAACGGCGGGAACGTGCCATGCTCCTCGGCAGGCACGGCGGTGCCCGCATGCGTATCGCCCTCGGCCGTGGCCGGCGCGGATTCTTGCGCAAAGGCAGATGTCACGAACATCTCATTCCCCTGTCCATACGGCGGGGCCGCACCATGCGGCCCCTTTCGTCAGCGCGTGGTTCTTACCTGAAGACCAGCAGCAGCGCGATGAGGAGCGAGAAGATGCCCAGCGCTTCGGTCACGGCGAAGCCGAAGATCAGGCGGCCGAACTGGCCGTCAGCGGCCGACGGGTTGCGGAGCGCACCCGAGAGATAGCTGCCGAAGATGTTGCCGAGGCCGATGCCGGCGCCGCCCATGCCGATGCAGGCGATACCAGCGCCGATAGCAGCTGCTGCAGTTGCGTCCATTTCAAAACTCCTGTGGTTTTCGTAATCGTTGCGGTTGGTACGTTGGGTATGCTGGCGCCGGGGCGCCGGTGAAAATCGATCAGTGGCTCGGGTGCAGAGCGTCGTTCAGATACATGCAGGTCAGCACCGCGAAGACGTAGGCCTGCAGGAAGGCGACCAGCAGTTCCAGCGCCGTCAGGGCAACCGCCATGGCGAGCGGCAGGACCGAGCCGGCGATGCCGACCGCACCCAGCGCGCTGAGGCTGACGACGAAGCCCGAAAACACTTTCAGCGTGATGTGGCCGGCCAGCATGTTGGCGAAAAGACGAACGGAGAGGCTGACCGGACGCGAGACAAAGGAAATGACTTCGATCGCCACCACCAGCGGCATCAGATAGCCAGGCACGCCATGCGGCACGAACAGCTTGAGGAAGCCGAGGCCGTGCTTGGCGAAGCCGTAGACGATGACGGTGCCAATGACCAGGATCGCCAGCGTGAAGGTGACGATGATGTGGCTGGTGACGGTGAAGAAATAAGGGAACAGGCCGATCAGGTTGGCGACCAGCACGAACATGAACAGCGAGAACACCAGCGGGAAGAACTGCATGCCCTGCTTGCCCGCCGCATCGCGCAGCATGTTGCCGACGAACTCATAGGCCATTTCCGAGACCGACTGCAGGCGGCCAGGAATGAGGGCGCGGCTGGCGGTGCTCATGTAGAGGAAAGCGGAAGCGACGGCGATCGTCACGACCATGAACAGAGCGGAGTTGGTGAAAGAAATGTCGTAGCCGCCGATATGAAGCGGGATGATCGGATGGATCTGGAACTGGTGGATCGGATCGACCTGGTCAGCAGCAGCCACTTTAAATCCCCGTCAAAGCCACAACCGGCTTCTTAAGTTTCTTTCGCGCCTTGCGGCGCCTTACTTCAGTCCTTCGGTTCGGGCGGCTTGCCGCCCTGGCCGAATTCCGATGCAAGTCCCGACGAACGCAGGACATTGAGTATACCGGCGCCAAAACCCAGCAGCAGGCCGACGATCAGACCCCAGGGCGCGATTCCCGCCAAGCGGTCGATGATCCAGCCCAGGCCGACACCAACCACCACTCCGGCGATGAACTCGCTGGACAGTTTCAGGGCCTGACCGTAACCGGTCGCAGCTTTCGCTTCGTCTTTCCCCTCGAGCCGGTCCGTGCGTCTTGATGCAAGCGATGCTTCAAGCTCGCGCCGGCGGCGCTCAAGTTCGTCGTCGCGGATGGTGGCTTCTGGCTGCCTGCCGCGGCCGGTTTCTCCGGTTCCGTCTGGCCCGTTATTGTCGGCCATCGCAACCCCCCTGCCCGGGCAGACGATCACCGTCCGTCCGCTTCTAAAGTCGCCGGCAACATAGTTAGCGGGTCCGCGCCCGTCAAGCCACGGGCCGAACTTCAAAGCGATGTATTTTCCGCTTTCAAATCAATGGCTTATCCGGGTGCGACATCGTGCCCGTCACGCCTGTGCGAGGACTCGGCGCGAATCCGGGCGACAAGCCGCGCTGATCGGTGCGCGCAGCAAACGAGAAAGAGCGTTGCCGCGGGGTGCCGATCAAGCGGCTCAGTTCGAGCCGCCTAAACGGCTCAGCTCCAGCCGCCGCCATAGGTGCGATAGAAGATATGCAGGCCGATCCTGGTCATGCGCTGCATGGCGCGCGCCCAGCCCGGATGGACGTAATTGGCGTAGTAATGCGTCGAGGATCCGACCTCGGGGATGAAGATCTTGCCGGCGGTCACCGCCATGGCGACATCCTGGGCGGTCTTGTACGCGACCGCGTCGTTGATGCGCTTCTTCCTGCCGTCACAGGCGAAGGAGAACTGGCAGCGGTTGAACCAGTTGTCGTTCTGGTAGACGACACCGCAGATCGTCTTCGGATAGGCAGGGTTGCGGACGCGGTTGAGGATCACCTGCGCCACCGCGGCCTGGCCGCGCACCGGTTCGCTGCGCGCCTCGAAATAGATGCCCTTGGCGAGGCATTCCTGTTCCGGCTTGGAGAAGACGGCCGCAGGCAGCGGATTCTGCATCCAGGCGTGATCCCCCTTGCCCATCGGCGGGATGAAGCGGCCGTCATTCGGATCGTCCTGCAGCAGAGCCTCAAAGGGCGAGGCCTTGGCATAGTCCGGCGCCGACTGGGCATAGGCGGTGGCGAGGATGTCCGGCTTGTCGTTGTTGACGAGAGCGACGAGAGCCGCCGGCAAATCCGGATCGGGCTTCTTGTCCTCGCGGATGTGGAAGGCCTGGGCGATCTGGATTTCCTTGCCCTTGATGCCGGGCTTGGCGAAAGTCAGCTTCAGGCCGCTGTCCATCGCCGGACGGAGCAGCGAGGAGGTGCGCTCGAAGATGGAGCCGGCGCTGAAATTCTTCGGCGGCGCAACGGGCGACACCTGGACGAGGCGGCCCTTCTTGTCGGCGCGCACGACGCGGTCCTCATCGGGCGTAGCGCCGGCGACATTGCCCTTGCCGCGGAGCGCCACCGTGCCGACGCCAGGCAGGTCCACGCCGGAGCCGGAGATCGAGCCCGTGGCGGCCGAATCGACGAACGGCATCTCGGCGGCATGCACCGAGCCGGCGACGGATTTTTCGACATAGGCATTCCAGCGATGGCTGGGCGACTCCAGCCCGGACACGAGGCTTGCCATATCCTGGTAAGCGACGACGGACGGAAAGCCGACCCAGAAGCCGAGCCCCAGAACCAAAGGAGGAAGGAAGGAACGTTTATTCGCAACGGCGGCGGCGACGAGCCGCGTAAGAACGCGTCGATGCACGGAACTCTCCAGAAACGCTACTGACCCCGGAGAGCCAAAATGAAGCATTAACCTTGATGGGGGGTTAACGGCACCGATCGTGTTTTTTTCATGTTGCAGATAAGCCGGCCTCCGCCAGCTGTGGAAAGCCGGCGAAAACGTCAGGCCGTGCGCAGAAAAATCGGCCATGCGATCGCCGCGCAGATCGCGGCCGCCAGCCACACGCCCGGCCATGCGAAGAGAAGCAGAAGCCAGGGAATGGCGATCGGCACCAGGCAGAAGCCGACAAAGACCAGAGTGTTGGCGAGGCTGAGCGCGGTGCCGACATGGCCGGCACCGGCAAGTGTCGCAAGCTCGGTATAGGCAACGCCATGCCAGGCCGATACGCAGATGCCGGCTACGATCACCATAAGGGGCAGGAGCAACAGCAGCGACGGCTGCCTGGCCGCAGCGATGGCCAGAACCCATAGCACCAGGAAGGCCAGCGCGCTCAGCGCGCTGCAGAACCTCAGGAACGGCCTTCGGTTGCGGTGGCGGTCGGTGTAGCGGCCGCTCCAGACACGCATCACCATGGCGCCCGTCTGCACGGCGGCGAGGGTGGCGCTGGTCACCCATGTGCCCGTGCCGGCAAAGTCGTGCAGGAAGACGGAGGCAAAGGTGAGCACCGCCACCTGCGGGAAGCAGAGCAGGCCGATGGCTGCCGAGATGCGCCAGACCTCGATGTTGCGCAGCGGCGCCGGGCCGGTCGTGACGGCGGCGGCATGCGCGTATCCTTGCGTCGGCGGTTCGTGCAACCAGCGCCGGGCAAAGCAAGCCGAGAGCGCGGAGAGAGCCGCCAGCAGGCCGAAGACGGCGGCGAAGCCGAAGCCCAAGGCTAGCCACGGCAGGACGAGCGCGCCGAGCCCGCCGCCAAGCGGCACCGCCGTCTGCCTGATGCTCATAGCGAAGCCGCGCTCGTCTTCGCCGAACCAGCCCATGATGGCGCGGCCGCTGGAGCCGTTGACGCTGCCGCCGAGCAGGCCTGCAACGAGCAGGCTGGCCGAAAGCAGCACGACACCGGGAGCGGCTGTTTTCGTCGGCACGACGAGGATTGCCATGGCAAAAAGCCACATGGCGGTCGCGCCGAGCCCGGTCAGCAGCACGCGGCGGTCGCCCCAGCGGTCGGTAAGCACGCCCCAGGGCAGTTCGCTGAGCGCCACGCCGAGGCCGAGCAGACCGAGCGCAGCGCCGAGCGAGGCATTGTCGAGATGGTAACCCTGGCGCATCACCACAGCCGTCGCCGGGATGCCGGAGAAGGTAGCGGAGAAGCCGGCATTGGCGGCGACGCCGATGCCGAGCACTTTCCATCGATGGGTGGGCCCGAAGGCGCGGCCAGCCGAAGCGGCGGCGCCTGCCGCGGGCCGACGGCAATCGTTGCGAGTTACGATGGCGGACATGATCTCGTATTCCCTCTGCGCCGGTCGATCGGTCTTGACCGGTCGGATGTAGCGCCATAGCTTCATCCAGAAAATCAGCAAGTTTTTGATCGATAATCCTGAAAATAAGGACGATCTCATGCGACGCGTCACATTCGACCTCGACGTGCTCAGGACCTTCGTCACCGGCATGGAGCTTGGCAGTTTCGCCAAGGCGGCCGAGCGGCTCGGCCGCTCGACCTCTGCCGTCAGCGCGCAGCTGAAGAAGCTGGAAGAACAGGCGGCGACCCCGGTCTTCCGCAAGGCGGGGCGCGGCCTGGCGCTTACCGAAGCCGGCGAGACGATGCTCAGCTATGCGCGGCGTCTCATCGAGCTCAATGACGAGGCGGCCTCAGCTATCCGCGACGTCGAGCTGGAAGGCTGGGTGCGGCTCGGCCTGCAGGAGGACTTCGGCGAGGCCGTGCTGCCGGAGGTGCTCGGCCGGTTTGCCCGTGCGCATCCCAAGGTCCGGATCGAAGCGCGGATCGGACGCAGCCATGAGCTCGCCGAGCGCGTCGTCTCAGGCAGCCTCGACATCGCGCTGGCCTGGCACGACGGCACGATCCTGCCCTACAGCCGGCATGTCGCCGAGGTGCAGGCGCGCTGGATCGGCCCGGCGAAACCGATGCAAGCCGGCCACGATGGTGAAGCGCTGCCGCTGGTGTTGTTCGAGGCGCCATGCCTGCTGCGCACCGTGGCGACCGAGACGCTCGACCGCGCCGGCCTCGCCTGGCGCATGGCGTTCTCGAGTCCCAGCCTCGGCGGCATCTGGGCGGCGGTCGCCGCGGGTCTCGGGCTGACGATCCGCACCGATATCGGCCTGCCAGCCACTGTCAGGGCGATCGCGCCGGGCGTGCTCGGGCTGCCACTCCTGCCGATGATGGCGCTGCATCTGCACCAGAAGGATGCCGAGCTCGATCCGGTGGCGGCACGGCTGGCAGAGATATTGCTGGAGGCGGCGCTGGATACGCTGCCGGAGGGAGCGCGTTTCGGCGAGGGCTTGCGAGCGGTCGCGTAGGATTCCACGCTATTCTTCATCCTCGAGCGGAGCAAGGAGCGAAGCGACACGGCACAGACCCGTGAATGACGACGGGAGGGGCGCTGCCGACCCTTTCCCACAAAGGGCTCAGCGCTTCTTCGCCCGACCTGCGAAAGGATTCTCCGAGGTGCGCAGCGCCATGCGGATCGGCACGCCGGGCATGTCGAAAGCCTCGCGCAGGCTGTTCGAGAGGTAGCGGACATAGGATTGCGGCATCGCGTCCGGGCGCGAGCAGGAGACGACGAAACCCGGCGGCCGGGTTTTTGCCTGCGTGACATATTTGATCTTCAGCCGGCGGCCGGCGACGGCGGGCGGCGGATGATGCGCCAGAATGCCTTCCAGCCAGCGGTTGAGCTTGCCGGTCGAGACGCGGCTGTTCCAGACCTTGTGCGTCTTGATGACGGCGTCCATCAGCCGATCGAGGCCGCGCCCGGTCTCGGCAGAGACCGTCACCGCCTGAATTCCGCGCACTTGGGGAAGCAACCGCTCGGTCTTTTCGCGCAGCTCGGCCAGAAGCTCCTGCGGGTTGTCGATCAGATCCCATTTGTTGAAGGCGATCACCGGCGCGCGGCCCTCGCGAATGATCAGGTCGGCGATTTGCAGGTCCTGCTTCTCGAAGGGGATGGTCGCGTCGAGCACGATGATGACGATCTCGGCGAAGCGGATAGCGCGCAGGCCATCCTGCACCGAAAGCTTCTCGAGCTTTTCCTGGACTTTGGACTTGCGCCGCATGCCGGCGGTGTCGAACAGCTTTATCCGGCGGCCGCGCCAGTCCCAGTCGACCGAGATGGAATCGCGGGTGATGCCGGCCTCGGGTCCGGTCAGCAGCCGCTCCTCGCCGATCAGCGCATTGATCAGCGTCGACTTGCCGGCATTGGGGCGGCCGACCACGGCTATGCGCAGCGGCTTGGTCTCGTCATAGGCCGGCTCGGCGTCGGGGTCGGCGATATCCTCGCCGATAAGCACCTCGCTCACGGCGATCTCATCGCCCGGCTGTTGCGCGTCCTCGCCGAAGGCGCGTTCCTCGCCGAGTGCCGCGATCACCGCATCGCGCAGATCGGGCATGCCTTGGCCATGCTCGGCCGAGACGGGGATCGGCTCGCCGAGGCCGAGTTCCCAGGCTTCCAGCATGCCGCCTTGCGCGCCTCGCGCTTCCGCCTTGTTGGCCACCAGCACCACCGGCTTGCCGGATTTGCGGACCACGTCGGCGAAGGTCCGGTCGTCGGGCATCAGGCCCGACTTGGCATCGACGGTGAAGAAGATCAGGTCGGCCTCGCGGATGGCGATCTCGGTCTGCTGGCGCATGCGGCCGGGCAGCGTCGAGGCCGCCGCATTCTCGAAGCCGGCGGTGTCGATGACGTCGAAGTGAAGATCGTAAAGCTTGGCGGCATGGACGCGACGATCGCGCGTCACGCCCGGCGTGTCGTCGACAAGCGCCAGCTTCTTTCCCACCAGCCGATTGAAAAGAGTCGATTTGCCGACATTAGGCCGGCCGATGATGGCGACTTTGAACGTCATCCGGGGTCACGAAGCGTTGCCCGACCCGCGGATCAGCTCGGACATCAACTGCGCCCGCTGGCGCGCATTGCGCGGGGCGCCGTCATCCGAAGCGATCTGGTCGAACAGTTTCAGCGCATCCGCCGACTTGCCTTCCTTCCAGGCGGCAAGGCCGAGCGCCTCGCGCGCCGAGCTGCGCAGCGGATTGGTGTCGGCGGTGAGCGCCTCGACACGGCTGGAGACATCGGCAAACGAGCCGTGATCGACCAGCAGCAGCGCCGCTCTCAATCGCGCCATGTCGCGGATGCCTGCGGGAATGGCGCTGTCGGCCGCGACCGCATCGAAATCCTTGACGGCGGCGTCGACGTCTCCCTTGTCGGCCTTGACGGTCGCGGCCCGCATGCGGGCGAGCAGCGGATAGGCGCCATAGCCATTCTTTTCCAGCTGATCGAGGGCGGCGATCGCCTCGTCGTTCTTGCCGTCATTGGCGAGCTTGAGCGCCTGCGAGAAGGCATCGCCCGACCGGTTGGCGCGGGTCTCGTCCCAGTAGCGGTAGCCGACGAAGGCGGCTGTCGCCACCACGATCAGGATCGCGGCACCGAGCAGGGCCGGACCAAAGCGGTCCCACAGCGCCTGCGCCTGCTCGCGACGAATCTCTTCGTTGACTTCGCGGATAAAACTGTCGTCCGACATCAATCAAAAACCATTGCGGCCCCGGAACGGAGCGCTTCTTGAGCCCCGCGTTTTAGCGAAATTTCGTCGGCATGGAAGAGGGATCGCCGGAAAATCGGCGGAGGCTCCCAGTGCCCCACAGGCCTTGCCGGAACGCATCGATGCTACATTTGGGCGATAGACGGCTTTCCTACAGCCCCAAAGGTTGCCCAAAAGGTTGCCAGTGCCACGTTCGTTCCGCGTCCTTGCGTTCAGCCTCGCCTGGCTTGGCTCCGTTGGCACGGGGCTTGCCGATCCGCCGAAACCGATGGCGGCGAAACCAAAGCAGATCGTGCTTATCTCCTTCGACAGCGCACGCGAGATCTCGCAATGGGAGCGCAGCCGCGCGCTGGCAAAGCGCACCGGCGCGCATTTCACGTATTTTCTGTCCTGCGTCTTCCTGCTCTCGCCGAAAACGCGCGCCGAGTACGTCGCGCCCGGCAAGGGTGCAGGCAAATCGAATATCGGCTTCGCCGCCTCGGAGCAGGATGTCGCGGACCGGCTGCAACAGATCCGGCTCGCGGCCGCCGAAGGTCACGACATCGGCAGTCATGGCTGCGGACATTTCGACGGCAAGGGCTGGAGCAAGGCCGACTGGCTGGCCGAGTTCTCAGCGTTCCGCCGCGTCCTCGAAAACGCCTATGCGATCAACGGCATTTCGCCCGAGCCCTCTGGCTGGCGTGAATTCGCCCGCCATGCCGTGATCGGTTTTCGCGCGCCGTACCTCTCGACCGGCAAGGCGCTTTACGAAGCGCTGCCCAAGGCCGGCTTCCAATATGACGCAAGCGGTGTCTCGAACGGCCCTGCCCTGCCGCGCGCAAAGAACGGCACCACCCGCTTTGCATTGCCGCAGATTCCGGAAGGGCCGAAGTCGAAGCGGGTGGTCGCCATGGACTACAACCTCTATGTTCGCCATTCGGGCGACTTCGAGAAGCCGTCGATGGCGGGCGTGTTCGCCGACCGCGCCTATCGGGCGTTTCGCGCAGCCTTCGATGCGCAATACAACGGCAAACGACTTCCGCTGGGGCTCGGCTTCCACTTCACGCAGATGAATGCCGGCGCCTACTGGAACGCGCTGGAGCGCGTTGCCGGTGAAGTCTGCGTCATGGAGCAGGTCGAATGCATCAGCTTCCGCGACTATATCGAGCGGCAGCGCTCCGGCGATGCACGGGTTGCCGTGGGCGGCTGAGCCGCCCCGTCCCAACTCTTGCCTGGGCGCAATTCCGGACGGAAAGGCGCTCCGCAATTGTTCCGAGTTCAGGCCGGATCCTCCGCGCTCTGCCGCGCGAGATAACGCTGGTCGATGTCTGGCAGCGGCTCGCCTTCCAGCGTCGCCTCGAAGGCGCGCAGGCGCTTGTGCACCGACTGCAGCTCGACGATGGTCGACCAGGAATTCAACAGGAACTGCAGCGAATTCGTCACCTTGCCGAAGGCGTTCGAAATCTGGTTCAGCGCACCGAAGGTGATCTTGTGCGCAACCAGCGAGGGCCCGAGGATCAGCAGCGAGAAGATGTTGTCGGCCTGCAGGTAGGTGTACCGGACGACGTTGAAATAGATGTAGTGGAAATAGAGCCTGAAGTAGTTGCGGCGCACATTGTCGAACAGTTCCGTCGTCGTCGCCGGCTGCGCCCGGTCGGGATGGTCTTCGCCGTAGACGAGTTCCTTGCGATAGGCGGCCTCGACGCGCTGGTTGCGGAACTGGAGGCCCGGCAGCTTGATGCCGGCGAGCATCACCGAGGCCGTGCCGAATATGCACCACCCCAGCGCGGCAACGACCAGGGGCTGCGGCACCGCGCCCAGGATCGGCAACTCGGTGATGTGCGCTTGCAGCTGGATCATCACCGGCAGGAAGGCGATGAGGGTCATGATCGACTGGACGAAGCTCGAGCCCAGGTCCTCCATGATCTGCGAGAAGCGCATCGTATCTTCCTGGATGCGCTGCGAAGCGCCCTCGATGTGGCGCAGCCGGCCCCAGTTCGCCATGAAGTAGTCGTTCATCGCCGTGCGCCAGCGGAAGATCCAGTGGCTGACGATAAAGGCGTTGACCACCTGCACGTTCATGCCGACCAGCGCCAGCCAGGAGAAGTCGGCCAACCCCCTGTAGAACTCGATGTCAGTCGATGGCGTCGTTCCCGACATCAGCCCCTGGACATAATCGAAGAAAGGTCCGTACCAGTTGTTGACGGCGACGCTGACCTGCACGTTGAAATAGATGAAGAAGAGAATGACGGCGGTCATCAGGATCGACCAGTTCTGCCACGGATGCGGAGCATACCAGCTCCAGAACGCGTAGAAGATCGCCACACAGGCCACGAAGTACATGTAGAACCACAAGAACGGCTTCGACCATAGAACCGCGATGCCGATG
The DNA here is from genome assembly GCF_029625765.1 of Mesorhizobium sp. WSM4983. Classification (NCBI taxonomy): domain Bacteria; kingdom Pseudomonadati; phylum Pseudomonadota; class Alphaproteobacteria; order Hyphomicrobiales; family Phyllobacteriaceae; genus Mesorhizobium; species Mesorhizobium sp. WSM4983. Next base: position 90,776 of record NZ_JARTVM010000010.1, read on the forward strand.
ATGGGCGGCGCACCCGCAGCCGCCGGCGGCATGCCGAGGATGGCGCCCAGCTGTTCGCCGCCGAAGAACCAGAACAGGATCGCCGCAAGGCTCCAGAGGGCGGCCGAGGTGAAGAAAAGCTTCGGCTGCGGGAAGAAGGATACGAACACTGTGGCGGGTTTCCTCGGTCTGACCGCAAATCAGCGGCGTTGCTGTTCGGCGGGCATAAGGTCACACATTACTGGGAAAGAAAATGCCCGGCCCGGCGCTCGGCACCGAACAAGACCACAAATCATGGCGATTTTGGTGCAGCCGACCAGGCAACGACGCCGGAGACCAGCAGAGCGGCAGCCGCCATGATCGAGGCGAGCACATAATTGCCCGAGGCCTGGGCGAGCAAGCCGGCGGCAATCGGACCGATGATCTGGCCGAGGCCGAAGGCGGCGGTCATCACCGCGAAGATGCGGCGCGGCGCCTGCGGCGCAAGCTGCCTTGCTGCCTGCAGGCCGAACGCGGTGATGGCGATGAACGTGCCGCCGAGCAATATGGCAGCCAGAAGCGGCCCGCTGAAACCTTTGACGACGACGCTGGCGATGACGCCGACCACTTCGACCAGGCAGCTCACGGCATAGGCCGTATAAAGCCCGATCCTGGCGGCGAGCTTTTGCCAGAACCAGGTCGAGGGGAAGCCGGCAAGACCGGCGATCATCCAGACCGAGGCCTCGAAGACACGTCCGCCGCCGTCCTGGCGAACGATGGCGACCAGAAAAGTGGCCGTCACCACATAGCCCAAGCCGAACAGCCCATAGGCAAGGATTATCTTCGTCAGCGCTCTATCCTTCGGCAACGCCGGTTCAGGCCCATCGACGCAATTGGCGGGCGTGGCGGAGCCCGCGAGGATCGCGACGAGGAGCAGGCCGACAGCGGAAATTGCTCCCGACCATAGCCAGCCCGCGGGCCAGCCGGCATGGGCCGTGACGAGGATGGCCAGCAGCGCCGAGGACGCCGCAATGCCCAGGCCGACACCGCCGAAATGCAGCGCTTGCAGATCGCCGCGGCCTGCCTTTGCAAGATGGCTGAAGACGATCGACGACATGAAAACCATGACGAAGGCGCTGGCCAGGCCGGCGAGAAAACGAATGGCGAGGAAAGCGGCCATCGTCTCGTTCAGTCCCATCAGAGCCGCGAGCACGGCGCTCGCGGCAAGGCTTGCGAACATCAGCAGACGCTCGCGGCCATGCGCCCAGCCGCTGGCCGCGGCGAGCGCGCCAATGAGATAGCCGAGATAGTTAGCGGAAGCGATCCAGCCGGCGTCTGCCGGCGTCAGGTGCAACTCTTCCATCATGCCGGGCAGGATCGGCGTGTAGACGAAGCGGCCGATGCCCATGGCGACGGCGAGAGCCGTCATGCCGGCGAGGGCAAGGCGCAAGGGAGATGGCGAAGCGGCTTTCATTGCAGCGCAGCATAAATGTGTGCAAGTGCGAAACAATGCGATTGCGTTGGGCCAGGCCGGCTTGGCCCGCCTTCAGCGGCAAGCCGTCTCGTACACCGTGCGGCCGGCCGTGAGCCGGAACGGCATATCGCCGAGCTCGCGCTCCGACATGGAGTCCAGCACCGGATGCGACAGAGGATCGACCGTCCAGCGGGCAATCTCGCCGTCGTCCTGCCAAGCCTGTCTTGGCTCAGCGCCGGAAAGCCCCTTCAGCAAAGAGAAAATCTTCATCGACCTGCCTCCAAGCCCGGTTTGCCTCGCTAGAATCCGCTTTTCTTCGGCACGTTTCAATTGAGATTTGAGACCAGCAAGTTTAGAAAAACTGGATGACGATCCTGAACCGTGTCCACCTCAATGGCTTGCGTGCCGTCGAAACCGTTGCCCGCGTTGGATCGCTTGCCGCGGCGGCTGCCGAACTCAATGTTTCGGTCAGCGCCGTCAGCCAGCAGATCAAGCGCACGGAAAAACAGCTGGGGCAGGCGCTGTTCGAGCGGACGTCCGGCGGACTCGTGACGACGGAATTTGGCGTCGTTTTCACGGCCCGGCTGAGCGCCGGCTTCCGCGAGCTTGCGCAAGCGGTGGCGTTGGCCGACGAGGCAACGGAATGCACCCTGGTGGTGTCGGTGGCGCCCGCCTTCGCCTCGAAATGGCTGTTGCCCAGGCTGTCGCGGCATTTTGCCCGCCATCCCAACGTGCTCTTGCGCATAGACGCTTCAGGCAGGCTCGCCGATCTCGACCATTCCGATATCGACATTGCGATTCGGATGGGCGACGGCGCTTGGCCGGGAGTAAACGCGGAACTGCTTTTGGCGCAGGAAGTGTTTCCGGTCTGCGTACCAGCGATCGCGGCCAAGCTGAACTCGATCGAGGACCTGGCGCGGACCTGCGCCATCACCGACGAGCGGGCAATGATCAGCTGGGATAGTTGGTTCAAGGCGGCCGGCGTCGAGCCGGTCACTTTCCAAAAAGGCGCGCGCTTCACCGATCCGATGCTCTGCCTGGAATCTGCAATCGCCGGCCATGGCGTGATGCTCGCCTGGCAATTGCTGACCGCCGATGCGCTGGCCGATGGCCGGCTGGTCGCCCCTTTCGGCGTGCGAGCTGAAAGCGGGCTCGGCTACTGGATGGTGACCTCGGCCACCAAAAGCGAAAGCCGAAAGGTGCGCGACTTCAAGGCCTGGGTCCGCGAGGAGATCGAAGCGACCAAGGCGCAGTTCCGGGCACTCGACAGCGCCGCCTGAGCTCGTTTGAGCATGATCTTGTCCGAACGCCGCCATGCACTTTTCGCGATCATGCCTGGAGGCCCAGTCGATCGCGGTGGAAAGGCCGGGCGCAGCGGTCTATGTAAGGATCAGACCCCACAATCACGGCAGGCAGGATCATGACCACACATTCGCGCGGCGTCTCGGCAACCATCGACCCGGTGAAGCTCGACAGGCTGGCCGAAGTCGCCGTCAAGGTCGGGCTGCAGCTGCAGCCGGGACAGGACCTGGTGCTGACGTCCTCGATCGCGGCGCTGCCGCTGACCCGGCGCATCGTCGAGCATGCCTATAAGGCCGGCGCCGGGCTGGTGACGCCGATCTTCAACGACGACGAGATCACGCTGGCGCGTTTCCGCTATGGCGCCGACGCCGGCTTCGACCGCGCCGCCGGCTGGCTTTACGAAGGCATGGCGAAAGCCTTCGCCAACAATGCGGCGCGGCTTGCGGTGCGCGGCGAGGATCCGTCTCTGCTGTCGGCGCAGGACCCGGCCAAGGTGGCGCGGGCCAACAAGGCGAATTCGATGGCGTACCAGCCGGCGCTCGAAAAGATCACCGGTTTCGACATCAACTGGAACATCGTCGCATATCCGGATGTTGCCTGGGCTCGCCAAGTGTTCCCGGGCGAGCCCGACGATGTCGCGGTGGTGAGGCTCGCCGACGCGATCTTCTCGGCCTCGCGCGTCGATGTCGAGGATCCGATCGGCAACTGGAAGGCGCACAACGCGGCCTTGGCCGAGCGCACGAAATGGCTGAACGAGCACAATTTCCACGCGCTGCATTTCACCGGACCGGGCACCGACCTCACCGTCGGCCTGGCGGAAGGTCATGAATGGATGGGCGGCGCTTCGACGGCGAAGAACGGCATCACCTGCAATCCGAACATCCCGACCGAGGAAGTCTTCACCACGCCGCATGCGAGGTGCGTCGAAGGCCATGTCTCCTCGACCAAGCCGCTCTCCTACCAGGGCACGCTGATCGACGAGATCTCGGTGCGCTTCGAGGGCGGTCGGATCGTCGAGGCCAAGGCCTCGAAGGGCGAGGACGTTCTGAAGAAGGTGCTGGACACCGACGAGGGCGCGCGCCGGCTCGGCGAAGTGGCGCTGGTGCCGCATTCCTCGCCGATCTCGAAGAGCTGCCTGCTGTTCTTCAACACGCTGTTCGACGAGAACGCCGCCTGCCACATCGCGCTCGGACAGTGCTATTCGAAGTGCTTCGTCAACGGCGGCTCGCTCAGCCAGGACGAGATTGCCGAGCGCGGCGGCAACAAGAGTTTCATCCACATCGACTGGATGATCGGCTCGGACAAGATCGACATCGACGGCGTCGGCAAGGACGGCAGCCGCGTGCCGGTGATGCGCAAGGGCGAGTGGGCCTGAGAGACCCGACGCGGAGACAGCCTTGGACGTGGCGGTAAAGCGCGTCTACGAAGCGCCGGAGAGGAGCGATGGCCAGCGTGTGCTGGTAGACCGCGTCTGGCCGCGCGGCGTCTCCAAGAAGGACGCCGCGCTGGACCTTTGGCTGAAGAAGATCGCGCCGAGCACCGAACTGCGCAAATGGTTCGGGCATGATCTCGAACGATGGCCGGAGTTCCAGAAGCGGTACTGCGCCGAGCTGGACGGCAACGAGGAGGCTGTGGCGCACCTGCGAGAACTGCTGCGCCACGGCAAGGTGACGCTGCTCTTCGGCGCGCATCACGAGGCGCATAACAATGCGGTGGCGTTGATGGGGTATTTGCGGAGGGAGTAACCTGTCTCTCGTCGTCATCCTCGGGCTTGACCCGAGGATCCATGCCGTGACTGTCACCGAAGGACGCAACGGAGCAGAACTCTTAAACCGCCACAACGCTTTAGCGTCGCGGCATGGAATCCTAGGGTCTGCGCGCGTCGCTTCGCTCGTTGCTCGCCCTAGGATGACGAGGGATAGTGTGCCGCGCCTGCCGAATCCTACTTCACCGCCTCTTCATAAACATCCGGCTTGAAACCAACCAAGATGCGGCCACCCACCTCCAGCACGGGCCGCTTGATGATAGTGGGCTTGGCGAGCATCAGCTTCTTCGCTTTCTTCTCGTCGAGCGCTTCCTTATCCTTCTCCGGCAGTTCGCGAAAAGTCGTGCTGCCCTTGTTGAGCAGTCTCTCCCAGCCGACCTTATCGACCCAGCCATTCAGCCTTTCCGCCTCGATCCCTTCGGCGCGATAGTCATGGAAGCGGTAGGGAAGGTCGCGGCTCTCCAGCCAGACGCGCGCCTTCTTGATCGTGTCGCAGGTGGTGATGCCGTACATGGTGATCGTCAATTCGGACCTCGGGCGGATGGATTGCGAATCTGGCCGAATCCTAGGCTTGCCTTGCCCGCTTTGCCAGCGTGACTACGTGAAGACGATTTGGCGCTCTCCATGGCGGCCGGAATATCATCTTGGCCGCCATGTCTGATTTTCAGATCCTGCAACGAAGATTCGGAATGCCAGACGCCGATCGGCTTCAATAGTAGAAGCGCTCTTCGCTGATCTTGCCGTTCTTGACCGTATAGAGGCCAACCTCATCCATTTTGACGCGTTCGCCGGTAGATTTGGGCGTCACGTCAAAGGTGAAGCGCAAGGCGAACTGGTCGCCATTGACGTAGGGGCCCTCGACCGAGCCGCCGTGAACCTCATGGTTCGCTTCCCACCATTCGCCCTTCTGCTTTACGGCGTCCCTGCCGCTGCAAACGGCCATGGGCCCTTCCATCGCCTCGTAGCTGACGATGTTATCGGCATTGTATTTCGCGGCAGCGCCGCGGCTGTCGCCCTGCTTGAGGAGTTCGGTGAAATGCTTGGCGACTTCGGCAGTGGTCATGATTTCCTCCCGGTTTGGACAGACCCGAGATAGGGAGCTCCCTCGTGACCTGCCATCGCCCAAGCGTCGGTAGCTGACAAATCGTGTCAGGATCGAATGCCGGTCTGCTAACAGCAGCCGCGCTGGATCGCCAGCCGGCGCACCAGCGCCAGCACGGTGTCGATGGCGGGCGTCGGCTGGCCGGTCAGGCGGCCAAGCTCCTGCACTGCCGTTACCAGCGCGTCGACCTCCATCGGGCGGCCGCGTTCGAGGTCCTGCAACATCGAGGTCTTGTGCCCGCCGACGTCGCCGGCCCCCTTGATGCGCCGGTCGACGGGGATCAGGAAGCGCACGCCGAGGCGCTCGCCAATCGCCTGCGCCTCCAGCATCATGGCGCGGGCGACGGCCCGCGTGCCTTCATCGGCGACGATCGCCGCAAGCGTGCTGCCGGTCAGCGCCGAGATCGGGTTGAACGAAAGATTGCCCCAAAGCTTCACCCAGATTTCCGAACGTATGTCCTCGCGGACCGGCGCCTGCAGCCCGGCCTTGACCATCTCGCGCGCCAGCACACTCACCCGCTCGCTCTTTTCGCCCGAAGGCTCGCCGAGCGAAAAGCGCGTGCCCTCGACATGGCGGATCCGCCCGGGCGCATCGACCTCGACGGCCGGATAGACGACCGAGCCGATGACGCGGCCGGGCCCGATGGTCTCCCAGATCCTTCCGCCGGAATCGACCGCATCAAGCCGCGTGCCTTCGAGCGCGCCGCCGGCCTTGTAGAAGTACCACCAGGGCACGCCGTTCTGCATGGTGACGACGGCTGTCCCCTCGCCCAGCAGCGGTGCAATCTCGCCCAGCGCCGGCGCCAGAGAATGCGCTTTCAGCGCCAGCACCACGTAATCCTGAATACCGAGTTCTTCGACCGTGGCCGCTGCTCTCACCCGGGCGATCGTCTCCTTGCCGTCCTCGATCAGGCGTAGGCCATCGGCCTCGATCGCTTCGAGATGCGCGCCGCGCGCGACGATCGACAGATCGACGCGGCCGGCAATCGCCAGCTTGGCGGCGAGATAGCCGCCGATGGCGCCGGCGCCGAAGACTGTAATGCGCATCAGCTCAAACCGAGTTTTGCCGCGAGGCCTATGCGCTGCAATTTGCCGGTGGCGCCCTTCGGGATCTCGTCCAGGATCACCACCTTGCGCGGCACCTTGAAATCGGCGAGCCGAGTCGCGGCAAAGCCGCGAATGTCGGCCTCGCTGGCGCTCTGGCCTTCCCGCAGCACGACAGCGGCAGCCACTTCCTCGCCGAGCTTGTCATGCGGCATGGCGAAGGTGACGACCTGCGCCACCGCCGGATGATCCATCAGCACGCCATCGACCTCGAGCGGAGAGATCTTTTCGCCGCCGCGATTGATGATCTCCTTCAGCCGGCCGGTAACGCGCAGATAATTGTCCTCGTCCAGCACGCCCTGGTCGCCGGTGTGGAACCAGCCATGCGCGAAGGCGCTGGCGTTGGCGTCCGGATTCTTCTCGTAGCCGGCGGTGACGTTCGGGCCGCGAATGACGATCTCGCCGATCTCGCCGGGCTCGAGCAGCCTTCCATCCGGCGCCATGACGGCCACTTCCGGTCCGGCCGAGGCGCCGACGCTGCCCGGCTTGCGCAGTCCGGGTGGCAGCCGGTTGGACGCCATCTGGTGCGCAGCCTCGGTCATGCCGTAGGCCTCGATCACCGGACAGCCGAAAGTCGCCTCCAGCTCTGCCATGACCTGCGCCGGGAGTGAGGCCGACGACGAGCGGATGAAACGCAGCTTCGCTTCGGCCAGTTGCCCGGGATTGCGCGCGGCGCGCGGCAGGATCGCCTGGTGCATCGTCGGCACCGCCGTATACCAGGTTGGCTTCGCTTCGGAGAGCCATTGGAAAAAGCGCAGCGCGTTGAAGCCCGGCGTGCAGAAGACGCTGGCGCCGGCGGCGAGCGAGGACAGCACCGCCGCGATCAGCCCGTGGATGTGAAACAGCGGCATGATGTTGAGGCAGCGGTCGGCCGAGCCCAGGCCCAGCGTGGCGCCGATATGCGCGGCCGAGGCGGCGAGGTTGGCGTGGCTGAGCGGCACCAGCTTCGGCCGCGATGTAGTGCCGGAGGTATGCAGAAGGAGAGCGGTGTCGCTGTCTTCAGCCAAGCCGGAGGCAACCGGCGGCCCGACCGGGCCGCCCTCGATGGTGAAGATGCCGGCCGGCGCGCCTTCAGGCACCGCCAGCCGCAGCACCGCAATGCCGAGGCGTTCGGCAACTTCGACCGAGGGTCCTTGCTCGTCCTTGCCGACAAGGATCGCCTTGACGCCGATGTCCCTCAGATAGAAATCGAGCTCGTCGGCCCGGTAGGCTGGATTGAGCGGCGCTGTGGACGCGGCTGCGGCGACCGCGATGAAGGCCGTTGCCATCTCCGGGCCGTTCGGCAGCACGATGGCAACGCGGTCGCCACGCCCGATGCCGAGCGTGTTGAGCCGGCTCACGGTCTCTTGGATCAGACTGCGCAGCCCCACATGCGAGAGGACTGTCCGGTCGGGCGCGGCGATGGCTGGCGCATCTTCGGCGCCGGGCGCGAGGCGATGAGCAAGATCAAAGGGTTTTTCGCTTGTTGTCATGGTTCCAGACTATGTTTCGAACGATCGGCCGATGTCCAGCAAAGGGCTGCTCAGTATCCGAGCGCCAAGCCGTCCTTGCGCGGATCGGAGGCGCCGGTCAGCGTGCCTTTTTCCCAATCGATGAGCACCGCCTGCCCGCCGCCGAGCGGATGGTCTGGCTCGACAACACGATGGCCGCGGCGGCGCAGGCCTTCGACCGTATCGGGACGCACGCTTCGCTCGGCTTCCACGACGTCGTGATTGTAAAAGACGCGCGGCGCATCCAAGGCCTGCTGCGGATCCATGCCGAAGTCGATCATGTTGGTCAAAAGATGGACATGGCCGAAGGGCTGATAGCCGCCGCCCATGACGCCGAAGGGCATCACGGCACGGCCGTCCCTCACCATCATGCCCGGCATGATCGTGTGCATCGGCCGCTTGCCCGGCGCTATTGCGTTCGGATGCTTCGGATCGAGCCGGAACGAAGTGCCGCGGTTCTGCAGCACGACGCCGGTCTTCGGACCGACGACGCCGCTGCCGAAGGAATAATAGGTCGAGTTGATGAAGCTCACCGCGTTCCGGTCGCGGTCGACGACGGTGATGTAGACCGTGTCGCTGCCCGGCAAATCGACGCGCGGCAAATGCGTCATGGCGCGTTCCCGGTCGATCTCGGCGCGCAGCCGGTCGGCATAGGCGATGGAGAGGAGTTCCTTCACCGGCACCGCAACGTGATCCTGATCCGCGAGCAGGTTGTCGCGGTCGCGATAGGCCAGCCGGCCGGCCTCGATCTCCAGATGCAGGCGCGCTGCGCCATTCGGTTCAAGCGCGCCGAGATCGAAGCCTGAGAGCACGTTCAGCATCAATAGCGCGGTCAGGCCCTGATTGTTCGGCGGCATCTGGTGGATGTCATGACCGCGATAGGAGGTGCTGACCGGCGTCTTGTAGTCGCCCTTCGTCGCGGCGAAATCGTCCAGCGTATGAAGGCCGCCGAGTTGGCGAAGCCGACCGACGATGTCTTCCGCAACAGCGCCTTCGTAGAAACCGGCGCGGCCGCGCTTAGCGATGATGCGCAGCGTTTCCGCCAGTTCCGGCTGGCGATGCACGTCGCCGGGCTTTGGCGGCTTGCCGCCCGGGAGGAAAATGCGCGCCGCCACTTCGTCGGCCGACAGGTCGGTTTCCGGATCCTCCCAGTCGAAGGCGACGCGGTCGTGTACGACGTAGCCTTGTTCGGCGTAATGGATGGCGGGAGCGAGCGCTTCGGCTATGCCCTTTCGGCCATGGTCTTCCAACAGCCGACACCAGGCGTCGACGGCGCCGGGAATGGTGACCGCGTGCGCGCCCTGCTTCGGCAGCTCGCTGAAACCTCTCTCCAGATACCAGTCGACCGTAGCGGCCTGGGGCGCGCGGCCGGAGCCGTTGAAGGCGATCACATTGCCTTCTCCCTTCGGGCAGTAGAGCACGAAGCAGTCGCCGCCGATGCCGGTGGATTGCGGCTCGACAACCGCCTGCACGGCCGCGGCGCAGACAGCCGCATCCATGGCGTTGCCGCCGGACCGCAACATGTCGATGGCGGCAAGTGTGGCGAGCGGATGCGAGGTCGCGGCCATGGCTTCGGTGGCGCGGACCGGCGAGCGGCCTGGAAACTGGAAATCACGCATTCTGTTCGAGGTATCCCTGTATTCTCAACGTCCGCGGCCGAAAAGCTGGGCGGCGGACAACAAGACGATCGATAGCACGATCAGGCAAGTCGAAATGGCGGCAATCGTCGGATCGATCTGGTCGCGCAATGCATTGAACATGCGGCGCGTCAGCGTCGTGGTCTCACCGCCCGAGATGAAGAGCGACACCACCACCTCATCGAAGGAGGTGATGAAGGCAAAGAGCGCGCCCGAGACGATTGAGAAGCGCAACTGCGGCATGGTCACCTGGAAAAAGGCCGCGAAGCGGCCGGCGCCAAGGCTGCGCGCCACCGTCTCCTGGTTCATGTCGTAAGAGCGCAGCCCCGACAGGACGGTGAGCACGACCAGCGGCAACGCCTGGACGGTGTGGGCGATGACGAGGCCGGTCAGCGTGTTGTTGAGGCCAATGCGGGCATAGAGAAAGAAAGTGCCGATGCCGATCAGGATGACCGGAATGATCAGCGACGCCGTGAGCAGCGCATTGATGGCGCCGGTCAGCCTGAGCGTGCCGGCGTTGATGGCATAGGCAGCTGCGGTGCCGAGCGGCGTCGCCACGATCGCGGTCATCACCGCCACCTTCACCGAGACGATGGTGGCGTCGCGCCATTCGACGGAACCGAAATAGCTCTCATACCAGCGCAGCGACCATTGCTCGGGCGGGAACTGCAGCAGCGTCGAGCCGGAGAAGGACATGATGACAATAATCACCGAGGGCGCGATCAAAAACAGCATGACGAGGCCGCCCAGCAGATAGAGCCAGAGGCGTTGCCAATGCGTTATAGGCAGGCTGCTTTCGGCGCTCATCGCTGGCTCCAAACGCCGGTGGCGCGCGCGCCGAGCAGCCACTGGAAGAAGCCGAGCAGCGCCAGCGTGACGGCAAGCAGCACGACGCCGAGCGCAGCTCCCGCGCCCCAGTTCGAGTAGAGGCTGGTCGCCTGCTCCATGCGCATCGCCCACATGATGACCTTGCCGCCGCCCATCAGCGCCGGCGTGACGAAAAAGCCGAGGCAAAGCACGAAGACGATGACCACGCCGGAGGCGAGGCCCGGCAGCGACAGCGGGAAAAAGATCTGCCGGAAGGTGGCGGCGGGGCTGGCGCCGAGATTCATGCCGGCGCGCAGGCAGTCGACATCGATGGTCTTCATCGAAGCATAGAGCGGTAGCACCAGGAAGGGCAGCATGATGTGGGTCATGCCGATGACGACGCCGGCAAAATTGTTGGCGAGCGGCAGCGGCTGGGCGATCACGCCGAGATCGATCAGCCAATTGTTGATCAGCCCCTTGCGCTGCAGGATGACCAGCCAGGCATAGGTGCGCACCAGCACCGAGGTCCAGAACGGCAGGATGACGAAGATCAGGCAGATCGAGGCGGCGCGGCGCGGCAGTTGCGACAGCATATAGGCCAGCGGGTAGCCGAACAGCACGCAGGCGCCGGTGACAACAAAGGCAACCTTGAAGGTGGTCGCGAAAGTCTTGATGTAGGACGCCTGCTCGAAGAAGCGCGCGTAATTGGCGAGGCTGAGCTGGCCGCTCTCGTCGAACAAGGACAACCAGAACAGCCAGCCGATCGGTACGATGATGACGGCGAATACCAGGAACAGCCCGGGCGACAGCAGCGCCAGAAGCCCCAGCGCCTGGCGCCTGGCATCCGAGCGCAATGCCCAGGCGTTGAGTTCCCCGCCCTGCCCGACGGCGTGACCAAGACTGGCGGACCCGACGCTCATTGATCCGACACCAGCACGACGTCCTGGGCATCGATGCCGAGCGCGATCGGCTCGCCCGGCGCCGGCAGCTTCGCCAGCACGTCGCTGCGACAATAGTCGCGCAGCGTCACCTGGCGGCCGTCGCGAAGCGTCGCATAGCAGATGAAGCTGTCGCCCTGATAGATGACATCGCCGACCGTTGCCGGCAGCGCGTTGACGGGACGTGCCTGATCCGCGTCGGCGAGCAGCCGCAATTTCTCCGGCCGCACCACCATCAAGTGCCGACCGGCGGACGGCGCCGGGTCATTCATGCGCAGCTTCCGATCCTCATACCAGACGCTGCCGTTGCGGCATTCGACCGGGATGAAATTGGATTCGCCGATGAAGCCGGCGACGAACTTCGTCTTAGGCCGGGCGTAGAGCACCTCGGGCTGGTCGATCTGCTCGATGCGTCCGGCATTCATGACCGCGATGCGATCGGACATGGTGATCGCCTCGCGCTGGTCATGCGTGACGTAGACCGTCGTCATGCCGAGCCGCCGATGCAGGTTGCGCAATTCGATCTGCATGTGCTCGCGTAAGCCTTTGTCGAGCGCCGACAGCGGCTCGTCCATCAGCACGATGCGCGGCTCGAAGACGATGGCGCGGGCCAAAGCCACGCGCTGGCGCTGGCCGCCCGAAAGCTGGTCGACGCGGCGCTCGCCGAGACCTTTCAGCTGCACCAGGTCCAGCGCCCGCTCGACACGCTCGGCCGTTTCCGCCGCCGATACGCGCCGCTGCTTCAGCGGAAAGGCGATGTTGTGGAAGACGTTCATATGCGGGAACAGCGCATAGTTCTGGAACACCATGCCGATGTTGCGCTTGTGTGGCGGCATGGTGATGATCTCCTCGCCGCCGACCTTGATCGAGCCGGCATTGGCCCGCACAAAGCCGGCCAGGATCATCAGCAGCGTGGTCTTTCCCGACCCCGACGGACCGAGCAGCGTCAGGAATTCACCGGCCGCGATATCGAGGCTGAGATCGCTCAGGATGGAGAGCGCGCCGAAGCGCTTCTCGATACCGTGGATGCCGATGGGAAGCGCTGTCGGCGCAAGAGACAAGAGCATCTCCTTCAACTCCGGATCATTGATAGCGCGGCGGAGCAGCGCCTCGTCGCGCCGCTCCGCCGCGCAGTCGTTATTGCTGGATCAGGTTGTTGAACTTCTCCGTCGCCTCGACGAGGTTGTCGCGCCAGAACTCGGGATCCTGAAGCACCTGCTTCTTGACGTTGTCGGGCGCGGAGTTGATGTCCTTGATGCGCTCCTGCGGGATCTTGCCGGTCTCGAAGGCCTTCTCGTTGGCCGGGCCGTTGTCGACATAGAGCGGCAGATTGGCCTGGAGGTCGGGGCTGACGAACTTGGCCAGCGCTTTCATCGCGAGGTCCTTGTTCTTCGAGCCCTTCGGGATGACCATGCAGTCGGCGGTAAGCACACCCTGGTCGAAGGAGAAGCTGACAGGTGCGCCTTCCTTCCTCAGGGTGCCGGCGCGGCCGTTCCAGATGCTCGCCATATCGACCTCACCGTCCTTGACGAGTTGCATGGCCTGCGCGCCCGAGGTCCACCAAGCGTCGATGTGACCCTTGACCTTGTCGACGGATTGCAGCGCGCCGTCGATGTCGACCGGATAGACCTTGTCGATCGGAGTGCCTTTGGCGAGCGCCGCGACGCTCAGTGTCTCCGTCGCCTGGCTGCCGGAGAGCGCCCGCCGGCCCGGGAATTTTTCCACGTCCCAGAAATCGGCCCAGGTCTTCGGTCCCTTGTCGCCGAAAACATCGGTTCGGTAGATCAGCACGACGGACGTATAAGAGATGCCAACCCAGTCGTCATGGACGAGCTTCGGGTTGATGCCGCTCTTGTCGATGACGTTGTAGTCGAGCTTTTCGAACAGGCCCTCCTTGGAACCGCGCGCGCATTCGTCGGCGCCAAGCTCGGTGATGTCCCATTTCACCGCATTGCCGGTGACCTGCAGGCGCACGTCGTCGAGGCCGTTGGTGGTGTCCTGCTTGATGGTGATGCCGAGCTCCTTGGCCGTCGGATCGAAGAAGGCCTTGGTCTGTGCCTCCTGATAGGTGCCGCCCCATGAGGCGACGGTGATGGTGTCGGCGGCCGAGGCCGGAACGGCGGCCGAGGCCAGCAGGCCGGCTACGGCCAGACCGTGAATGCAAAGTCTCTTCGTCATTTTCGCTTCTCCAACCGGTGTTCCCATTATCGTTGATTTGGTATGCGAATTTGTATACAATTTTGAGTGTAATTCTCCGGAAGCCGATGTCAACATGTGCCGAGCGTATTTTGGGCGGCGATGAGTTGAGGCTTCGGGTCGGGAGCGTTTGACACGGCCCTGTTTCAAGCAGGAGCCAAAAGGCACTAGACTGCGAATCCGTGACTGACCGTTGGAGGCGGGACGCTTGAGCAAGGAGAGAAAGAACACGCTGCGCGATTCGGTGTTCGAGAAGCTGAAGGCGTTGATCCTCACCGGCCAGATCCCGCCAGGCGGCCGCGTGACCGAGAACGAGATCGCCGAGCGCCTGAAGGTGAGCCGCACGCCGGTGCGCGAAGCCTTCAACCGTCTCGAGCGCGACGGCCTGGTGATCGGACGTCCGCGCCAGGGCTATATCGTTGCCGAGTTCAACCTGACCATGTTCCGCGAGGCCTTCGACATTCGCGAGCTGCTCGACGGGCGCGCGACCGAGCTGGCAGCGGCGAACGCGACCGCCGCCGACAAGGCGCGGCTGCGCGACATGCTCGCCGAATGCGAACGGCTGGCGGCAATCCCCGACCGCAGCACACGAGAGAAATTTGAGGAGCTGCAGGTCGGCATCGATCTGCACCGGGTGATCGCCGAGATCAGCGGCAACGAGATGCTGCACGGCATGCTTTGCGGCATCCTCGACAAATGCCAGCAATATGTGTGGACCGAGCTTCTGTGGCTGGACGAGTGGAAGCTCACCCGCGAGGAGCATACGGGCATCGTCGACGCGATCTGCGCCGGTGATGTCGCTTTGGCCGGCGAGCGCGCTCGCGCGCATGTGCGCGGCTCGCGCGAGAACATCCTGCGCCTGCTGCAGGCCAAGTCCGATTATCAGGGCTTTTTCGCCAAGGCTTCGTGAGGCCGGCGATCAGTTCGAGAGCACAGGGCAGTTGGCGCCACGCCGCAGGCTGACGTGCGCTACGTCGCCGATGCTGAATCGAAAACCGTCGGCGCGGCGTGGAGCATCGATGACAATTGCAGTCCCCTGCCCCAGTTCGGCGTGAAGGCGCAACGTGCGACCGTGGAAGACGATGCCACTCACCCGCGCCGGCGCGGTGCCTTCGGCGGCCTCGGTGGCCGCCACAAGATCCTCCGGACGAACGCCGATGGTGCGTGCGTCGCCAACAGCCGGTATCTCGCCGGTCTCCGGTATGGCCACCAGCGGCAGCTCGCCGGCGGTAAAGCGCAGCCGCTCGCCGTCGCGCCCGACAAAGCGTGACTGCAGAAGATTCATGGTGCCGATGAAGGAGGCGACGAACCGCGTCGCCGGACGGTCGTAAAGCGTCGCGGGCGGCGCGATCTGCTCGATGCGGCCTTTGTTCATGACGACGATGCGGTCGGAAATCGACAGCGCCTCGGTCTGGTCGTGCGTGACCATGACGAAGGTGGTGCCGAGCCGGGACTGCAGTCGCTTGAGCTCGACCTGCATCTGCTCACGCAGATGCGCGTCGAGCGCCGACAGCGGCTCGTCGAGCAAGAGCACACGCGGCTCGCAGACGATGGCGCGGGCAAGCGCGACGCGCTGGCGCTGACCGCCCGACAGTTCGGAGATGCGGGCGCGCAGCTTGTCGGCTAGGCCGACCATGTCAAGCGCCTGACCGACGCGCTTGGCCTGCTCGGTGCCGGACAGTTTGCGCAGCGAGAGGCCGAAGCCGACATTCGCCGCGACGTCCATATGCGGGAACAGCGCATAGTCCTGAAAGACGGTGTTGACCGGACGGTCGAAGGGCCTCAGACCGGTGATGTCACCGCCTTCGAGCAGCACGTTGCCGCTGGTCGGGCTCTCGAAGCCGGCGATGACGCGCAGGCTCGTCGTCTTGCCGCAGCCTGAGGGGCCGAGCAGGGTCAGGAACTCGCCCGCCGCAATGTCGAGATCGACCGCATCGAGCCCGACCACGCCGCCCGGGAAGACCTTCGAGACGTTCTCTAGACGAACGAGCGCGTCAGGCGCCATCGCGCACCTCGGAGGGTTTTGTCGTGTTGACCCACAGGATCTGGCAGCGCTCGGCGCCCGGATTGCGGAAGGCATGCAGCAGCGTGCTCTTGAAGCCAAAGCTGTCGCCGGCCTTCAGCACATAGGCCGTGGCGTCAACCACCAGCTCGACCTCGCCCGTCATCACGAAGCCGAATTCGTGGCCGGCATGGGCATAAGCTTCGGCGGTGCCGCCGCCGGCCTCGACCGTCACCAGCATTCCGGTGAGTGTGGCGGCGGGCGGCGAGAGCAGCGCCTTGGCGATGCCCTCGGACTTGACCGGGATTGCGCGCCGCTTGTCGGCGCGCACGCAATAGAGGTCGTTGACCGCTTCATCGCCGTCGGCGATCAGGGCCGAGGGCTCGATGTCGAGGGCGGCGGCCAGCGGCCAGATCACCTTGACGCGCAGGGAGGACATGCCGCGCTCGATCTGGCTGAGCGCGCCGATCGATATGCCGGCCTTGGCGGCGAGCTCGGCCAGCGACAGCTTGCGCTCGAGCCTCAGCGCCCGCACGCGCCGGCCGACACGCACGTCGGCATCGTCCTTCGGTTTTGCTTCGTCAACAATGTCCATCAAATAGTCCTTGTTGTCTTTCCACCGGTGCGGCGCAGCGCCGCCAGGCCCCCCCTTCCCCCCTTGTGGGAGAAGGTGTCGCCGAAGGCGACGGATGAGGGGTGCTCCAGCGAAGTGAGACGTCGGCGTTCCCTGGATCACCCCTGATCCGTCTCGGCGCTGCGCGCCGATCCACCTTCTCCCACAGGCGGAGAAGGCAAGTGCGCTCAGCCGCCGGCTTTCACCTTCTCGAACATCTTGGCGACGTCGTCGTTCTGCTTCATCGGTCCGGTGAAGATCGTGCTCTTCAGCATCACGTCGGGATCCGCCGGCAGCTGCAGCTTGTCCAGCTCGTCTTTCGACACGCCGGCGAAGGCGGTCGAAAGCGAGCTGCCATAGCCGTAGGACTGGATGAGGTACTTGCCCGAATCGGCGTCGAGCCGGCTGTTGATGAAGTCATAGGCGAGATCGACGTTCTTGGCGTCCTTCAGCATGACGAAGCCGCAGGCCCAGGTGAGCATGCCTTCCTTCGGCTTCATGAACTCGACCGGCACGCCCTGCTTCTTGAGCGACGTGGCCGACGCGTTCCAGGTCATGGCGGCGACCAACTGGCCGCTGGCCAGCGCCTGCTCGACCGAGGTCATGTCGGTGGTGTAGCTCGACAGCAGTGGCCGCTGCTCGCGCAGTTTCGCCGCGACTTTTTCCATCTGCTCCGGCGTCATGTCGAAGGGGTTCACGCCAGCCAGAAGTGCCGCGACGATCGGCGTGTCGTGCACGGCGTCGATGGTCGCCATGCGGCCGGCATATTGCTTGTCCCACAAAAGGTTCCAGCTCGCCTCGGGGTTCTTCACCAGATCGGTCCGGTAGAGGATCGAGGTGTTGCCCCAGTCCCACGGCACCATCCAGACCTTGCCGTCGCCGGCCTGCAGGTCGGGCAGGTTCTTGAACACCGGAAAGATCGAATCCCAGTTCTTGATGCGCTTGGTGTCGATCGGCTGCAGCAGGCCTTCCTTGTTCCAGCGCGCCACCTTGTCGTAGCAGGGATGGGCGATGTCGGGCCGGAAGCCGGCCTTGACCTTGGTGAAGGCATCGTCGTCATCGCCGAAGATCGTCGCCTCGACGCCGTCCGGATGCGCGGCGAGGAAGCTCTTGTTGAAGTCGGGCAGCTCGTAGCCCGACCAGGTGAAATATTGCAGCTTGTCGGCAGCCAAAGCGACGGTCGACGACAGCGCCAGGGCGAGTGCGGCTAGGCCTGCGCGGGCTTTGTATCCCGTGATCGATTTCAGGTGGACTGTCATTTTCGTTCTCCTCTTTCTTTGTTGTGGTTCAGGCTAGATTGCGGCGCGCGGCGCCGAGGCCGCGATGGCGCAGGATCTCGGCGAGGGTGGCGATGACGAAGGACACGGCCAGGATCACCGTTCCGAGCGCCATCACCGTCGGCAGCGAACGCGGGAAGCGCAGTTGGCTCCAAATGTAGAGCGGCAGCGTCGGCTCGGTGCCGGCGAGGAAGAAGACGACGATGAACTCGTCGAAGGAGGTCAGGAAGGCGAGCATGAAGGCCGACAGCACCGCCGGCAGGCTGAGCGGAAGCATGACGCGCCGGAACGTTGTCCAGTCCGACGCCCCAAGGTCGAGCGCCGCCTCGCGAATGGTCTTTGGGATCGCGGCGAATCGACTGCGCATCACCACCACCGTCGTCGGCAGCGCCACCAGGATATGGCCGAGCACGATTGCAACGCGCGACGGGCCGAGGCCAATGAGATTGACCAGGATCAAGAGCGAGATGCCGACGATGACGCCGGGGATCAGGATCGGCAGCCGGGCTATGGCACTGATCGTAGCCGCGAGCGGCGAGCGGCCGTAAAGGTCCATATAGGAAACGGTGATGCCGCAAAGCGTTGCCCCCGAGGCAGCAACGACACCGATGACGAGACTGTTGGCCAAAGCGCCGGACAGCACCGGATTGCCGTAGAGGGTCTCGTACCAACCGAGCGTGAAGCCCTGCAGCGGAAACGCCGCCTGGATGGAATCGTTGAAGGAAAACAGCGGGATCAAAAGGATAGGCAGATAGAGGAAGACGAGATAGGCAAGCACATAGAGGCCGAGCCAGCGACCGCCCGCATTTGCCTCTTTGCGCGCCGCGCTCATGTGCGGCTGCCAAACCGGCGGTCGGCGCCGCGCGCGACCAGGACCACGCACAGGATGACCAGCATGACGCAGACCGACAGGGCCGCGCCGAACGGCCAGTCATTGGCCTTGCCGAATTGCGACTGGATCAGCGTGCCGATCATGGTGCTGGCCGGGCCGCCGACCATAGCCGGCGTGACATAGTCGCCGACGGTCGGCACGAAGACAACGAGAGCCGCCGCCAGCACGCCCGGCATCGAATTGGGCAGCACGACGCGGCGGAACGATGTGAACGGGCGCGCGCCGAGATCGGAGGCGGCTTCGAGCAGCGATTTCGGGATGGTATCCAGCGCCACGTAGATGGGCAGGATGGCGAAAGGCGCGTAGGCGTGCGCAAGCGTCACCACCACCGCGGCCGGCGTGTTGAGGAAGGCGAGCATCGGCTCCGACCAGAGGCCGCTTTCGATGAAAGCCGAGTTCAGGACGCCGTTATAGGCAAGCACGATCTTCCAGGCAAAGACACGCAAAAGGTAGCTGGTCCAGAACGGCAGCGTGACCAGGAAGAGCAGCAGGTTGCGCCGGCGGCCGGCATGGAAGGCGAGGTAGTAGGCGACCGGATATGCAGTAGCGACGGTGGCGAGCGTCACCAGGCCGGCGATGACCAGCGAGCGCAGCGTCACCGTCCAGTAGAGCGGATCGGTGGCCACAGTTACGAAGTTTGCCGCCGTCAGGCCGGCGCCGAGCAGCGAGCCGTCATTGCTCCTGAAGGCAAGGAAGAGCACAAGGCCGAGGGCAAAGAGGATGAGGAAGAAGGTGACCACCCCGCCGGGCAACAGCATGGCAAAGCGGAAAACCGGCGAGATGCGGGTTTCCGGCGATGGTCGCGCTGCAACGATGGTGGACATCTCCTAGCTGCCCATCGGATTTTTGAAATCAGCTAATGATTTTTCATATTCCTGAAACTGTCAAGCTAAATCGGTGATGCGCTGCCGCGTTCAACTTCAGCGCTCGAAGGCATCCAGCATCCGATACCAGGCGATGGTGGCGGCAACGCCGACCTGGCGGAAGGCGTGGAACGGGATCGGCCGGATCGGCGACAGCGGGAAAGGCAATCGACTGACATCGCCGGTCGCGAGGTAACCCGCCATGCGCTTGCCCAGCGCGCTCATCAGTCCGACGCCCCTGCCCTGGCAACCGACCACGGCGAGCAGGCCCTTTTCCGGCTCATGCAGGTGCGGGAGATGATCCGGCGTCATCGCCACACGGCCGAACCAGCGCTTTTCGACGGCGATGCCGGCAAGCGCCGGATAGAGGCGCAGCAGCGCGCGTTCGCAATGGGCCCAGTCGGCCGCGGTTGAAGGCAGGGCCATGCGGCCGCGTCCACCCAACACCATCCGGCCGTCAGGGCCCTTGCGGTAATAGACCAAGATGCGGCGGGAATCGGAAACGGCTTGGCCGCCGGGCAGGATGCTTGCCGCAAGCTCGGCCGGCAGCGGCGCCGTGGCGATCTGGAAGGAATGCAGAGGCACAATCGTCCGGGCAAGCCCGGGGAGCAGGCCGTCCGTATAGGCGTTGGTGGCGAGCACGACCGCCTTCGCGCGCAGTTCGGCGCCGCCTTGCGTGGAGACCCGCCAGACGCCCGCTTCCTTGGTGAGCCTCACCACCCGCTGCTGTTCGGCGATCCCGACGCCGACGTCCGAGGCGACGCGGGCAAGCTCGAGCGTGTAGGACAGCGGATCGATGACGCCGGCGCGGCGGTCGAGCCAGCCGCCAAGATAGCCCTTGGCGCCGGTCATCGCGGCGATCTCGGCCCGGTCGAGCAGCTTGACGTCGGCGCCGCGCGCCCGCCATTGCCGATCCCGGTTCGCCGCCGCCTCCAGCGCTGTCTCGGTGTGCGCGGCCTGGATCCAGCCCTTCCGCGTGAACGGCACCGCAAGCTTCTCGTCACGGATCACATCGAACACCGCGTCGGCCGTCGAGGCGGCGAAGTCGACCAGGGCCTCGCCGCGCTCCTTGCCAAAGTGCTCGATCAGCCATTCGGGATCATATTTGAGGCCGGGAATGACCTGGCCGCCGTTCAAGCCCGACGCGCCCTGCCCGATCGCGCCGGCATCCAGCACCTGGACGGAAAGACCGGCGCGGGCCGCGTGCAATGCGGTCGACAGACCCATGATGCCGCCGCCGACGATCACCGCGTCGAGCGTGCCATCGCTCGACAGCTCGGACTGGAACGCCGGAGCTGTTTGGGGCTTTTGCCAGACCGGATCGGAAAAGGTGGGCAATTGGTCACCTGAGGCGCTGGAGGCTCGTGAAAGTCCTATTGCTGATTTCATGAACTTGAAAGGGGACCCGATGGGCCAGTCCGCGCTTGGCTATGTGACAGCATGCCATTGGCTCATAACCTCGCCATCGATGGGATAGACGTTTGCATTAAATGCGGGGAAAGTGCCGCGCGACAATCGAGAGGACAGAAGACCATGACCGATTTAACCCGCCTCCCTGGCGACGGCCTTTTCGTCGGCCGCGCCAGGACCAGCGAAGCCTCCCATCCGCTGGTGGTCACCGTGCGCGCAGGCGAGGTCATCGACATCACGTCGAGCGCGGCGCCTACCGTGCGCGACCTCTGCGAGCTGAAGGACCCGGCCGCCTACGTGCGCTCGGCCCGGGGCAAGGCGATCGGCACACTGGAAGACATCGCAGCCAACAGTCTCGAATCTCCGCGCGATGCCAAGAAGCCGATCCTGCTCTCCCCCGTCGACCTGCAGGCGGTGAAGGCTTCCGGCGTCACCTTCGTCGTCAGCCTGCTCGAGCGCGTCATCGAGGAGCAGGCGCGCGGCTCGGCGGAAAAGGCCGACGCCATCCGCGCCGACATCGCCGGGCTGATCGGCCATGATCTCTCCAAGCTCAAGCCAGGCTCGCCGGAAGCGATGGAGATCAAGGCCAAGCTGATCCAGCGCGGCGCCTGGTCGCAATATCTGGAAGTGGGCATCGGCCCCGATGCCGAGATCTTCACCAAATGCCAGCCGATGGCCTCCGTCGGCTTCGGCGCCGATGTCGGGCTGCATCCGGTCTCCACCTGGAACAATCCGGAGCCGGAGATCGCCATGATCGCCGACAGCTCGGGCCGCATCGTCGGCGCCACGCTCGGCAACGATGTCAATCTGCGCGATGTCGAAGGACGCTCGGCGCTGCTGCTCGGCAAGGCCAAGGACAACAATGCTTCCGCCTCGCTTGGACCTTTCATCCGGCTCTTCGACGAGACCTTTTCCATCGCCGACGTGAAGCGCGCCACGGTGCGGCTCAGCGTCGAGGGCGAGGACGGATTTTCGCTGGAGGGCGCAAGCTCGATGGCCGAGATCAGCCGCTCGCCGGAAGAGCTGGTCAAAGCCGCGATGGGACCGCATCACCAGTACCCGGACGGGCTGGCGCTCTATCTCGGCACCATGTTCGTGCCGTCGAAGGATCGCGGCGAAAAGGGCAAGGGCTTCACCCACAAGGTCGGCGACACCGTCACCATCTCGTCGGAAAAGTTGGGCGCGCTGACCAACCGGGTGCGCCTGTCGCCCGACTGCCCGCCCTGGACCTACGGCGCCAGCCACCTGATGCGCGACCTCGCCAGAGCCGGTCTGATCTAGCAGCGGATCACAACGGCATACGCTTGCTCATCACTGGAGGCTGATGAGCGCAGCGGCGTTTGCCGGGAAAATATCACGGTAACTGATGCAATCTGATGGGATTGCTGATGGCGTGCGGAGCTGTGCCAACATCCATTGACGATCGAGGCTTGCCAGCGGCCGAAAAAGGGAATGCTCTAGAGGCGTCCGGTCGGCGCGGGCAGGAAGATGCGATCCTTGAGGACCGCATCGCGCCTGATGTGGAGGTGGTTTTCAACATGGGAGGAAATCGATGCTTTCGAGGCTGAGACTGTTCGTGCTTGGCTTGATCGCGGCAATCGCCATTCCGGCGATGGCCGAGGCCAAGACCTTCTACTGGATTTCGCATGGCGGGCCGGCCGATCCGGTCTGGACCTACTTCCTGGCCGGTGCCAAGCAATGGGCGACCGACACCGGCAACAAGGTGAACACCTCGTTCCACAATGGCGACGTTGCCTCGCAGCAGGAGGCTGTTCGCGCCGCCATCTCGGCCAAGGCCGACGGCATCGTCACCACCAGCCCCGATCCGGGCAGCCTCGTCGAGATCGTCAAGGAGGCCCGTGCGGCCAACATTCCGATCATCAACTTCAACACGCCCGACCCGAAGGCCAACTTCAACGCCTATGTCGGCGGCGACAACGTCACCTTCGGCAAGCACTGGGCGCAGTATCTGGTCGACAAGGGCCTGGTGAAGAAGGGCGACTTCGTATGGATGCCGGTGGAGGTGCCCGGCGCCACCTATGGCGTGCAGGAAGAGGAAGGCATCAAGAGCGTGTTCGAGCCGCTCGGCATCACCTATGAGGTGACCGAGGCGACGCTCGACCAGGCCGAAGTGATCAACCGCATGGTCGACTATCTCACCGCCCACAAGGGCAAGGTGAAGGCAATCATCGGCCTCGGCGACCTCGTCACAGGCTCGGTCAAGCGCGTCTTCGACCAAGTCGGCGTCAAGCCGGGCGAGATCCCCGTTGTCGGCTGGGGCAACTCGCTCGACACCACCCAGGAAGTGCTGAACGGCTATGTCAACGCCGCGCAGTGGCAGGACCCGCAGGCGACCAGCTACATCGCGCTTTCGATGGCGGCGATGGCGTCTGCCGGCATTCCTCCGGGCTTCAACGTCATCACCGGCGCGCTCTATGAAAAGGATACTGCCGGCGTTTATGACAAGATCCTGTCCGGCAAGTAATTGCTGACATTAACGGTCGCGGCTTTCGGGCCGCGATCGCTTCCTGGACCGTCGAGTCCTGACTGATCGCAGCGGGCTCGCCAATCATTCACATCGCGGGCCCAATGGAAAACCGTTCCTTCATCCAAAGTTTCATCGCGCGGCCGGAATTCGGGCCGTTGGTGCTGCTGATCGTCGAACTCGTCATCTTCTGGGGCATCAATCCGGATTTCCTGTCGCCGCAGAACATCTCGAACATCCTTGCCTTCACCGTCGAGCTTGGGCTGATCGCGCTGGCGATGACCTTGCTGATGACGTCGGGCGAATTCGACCTGTCGGTCGGCTCGTTGTTCGGCTTCTCGCCGGTGCTGATGTGGACGCTGTTCAACGGCGGGGTCACCTCGCTGGAGATGGGCTTAGCCATCGCGCTGGTGGTCGCGGCCTTGATCGGGCTTGTCAATGGCTGGTTCGTCACGCAGCTCAAGATCCCGTCCTTCCTGGTCACGCTCGGGATGCTGCTCGTCGTGCGCGGCACCGCGCTTTTCGTCACCGACGGCTTTCCGCAGCGCACCTGGAGCGCCGAAGGCAGCTGGCTTGCGGACATCCTGGTCGGCGACTTCTACGTCGGCCCGTTCCGCATCTATGCCTCGCTGTTCTGGTTCATCGGCGCCGCGATCGCGCTCGGTTATGTGCTGACGCAAAGCCGCACCGGCAACTGGATCCAGGCGGCCGGCGGCAATCCCAACGCGGCGCGCGCCCGCGGCGTCAATGTCAGCCGGGTCAAGATCGGCCTGTTCATCCTGTCGGCGGTGATGGCCTCGCTCGCCGGCGTGATCTCGTCGCTGCGCACCTCGGCCGCCAATCCGAACAGCGGCACCGGCTACGAGCTCGAGGTCATCGCCATGGTGGTCATCGGCGGCACGGCGCTGACCGGCGGCCGCGGCACCATTATCGGCACGGTGCTCGGCATCCTGATCCTGCGCGTCATGCGCAACGGCATCGTGCTGATCGGCGTTCCGGGACTTGCCTACAACATCTTCATTGGCGCGATCATCCTCGGGATGATGGCGCTGCACTCATGGCTCGAACGCCGGCACCAGGCAGGGACTTGAAGACGATGGCCGAGCCTCTGATCCGCATGACGAACATCCGCAAGTCCTATGGGCGCGTACAGGCGCTGGTGGACGCCAACTTCCACGTCAACGAAAAGGAGATCGTCGGCCTGCTCGGCGACAACGGCGCCGGCAAATCGACGCTGATCAAGGTGCTGTCGGGCGCGGTGCCGCTGACCAGCGGCGACATTTTCGTGCGCGGCAAGAAGGTGAATTTCCGCAGCACCAGCGACGCGATCGCTGAAGGCATCGAGACGATCTATCAGGACTCCGCGCTTGTCACGCAGCTGTCGATCGCCCGCAACCTGTTCCTGGGGCGCGAGCCGATCAAACCGCCGCGTTTCCTCAACCGCATGGACCAGGAGGCGATGAACACGGTGGCGCGCGACCTGCTCAAGCAGGTCGGCATCTCCAAAAACATCCCGCCGACGACGCCGATCGGCTCGCTATCAGGCGGCGAGCGGCAAGCAGTGGCGATCGCGCGCGCCATGCATTTCGACAGCGACCTCATCATCCTCGACGAGCCGACCAACAATCTCGGCGTCGCCGAGACGCAAGGGGTGTTGAGCTTCGTGCGCGGCGCCCGCGATTCCGGCCACTCCTGCATCTTCATCGCCCACAACATCCACCACGTGTTCCAGGTCGTCGACCGCATCGTGGTGATGCGCCGCGGCAAGGTGGTGGCCGATGATATCGATCCGAAGAAGACCACAGTAGCGGATGTCGAACGCGTCATCACCGGCATGTCGGACAAGGAGATCCGCGATGCGATTTCCGACGGCCCGCAGCCGCATGGCTGATTTGGCCTGACCTTGATTTTTAACTGGGGCTCGATCCTATCCCATGACCGGACCCATGAAAGCGACCGTAGCCGACATCGCCAGAAGCTGCGCCCTGTCGACCGCGACGGTCGACCGAGTGCTCAACAACAGGCCGGGCGCAAGCGCGGCCAACCGGCAGCGCGTCTTGGAGGCGGCAAAGCAGCTCGGCTATCTGCCGACGCTCGATCAAGTCGTGCTGCCGTCGAAGCCGGCGCATCTCGAATTCTTCCTGCCGATCGGGAGCAACGCCTTCATGGCCGACCTTGCCCATCATATCGAGGACTATGCCGCGCGCCTGCCGCTGGTCGCCTCCTGCCGCATCCACAACCTCGCCGGCATATCGCCGGGCGCGCTGCAAGGCGCGATCGAGAACCTCTCGCTCAAGGCCAATGGCGTCGGCGTCATCGCCGTCGACCATCCACGCACGCGCAACATTTTGCGCGAGCTGGTCGAGGCCGGCATCCGGCTGGTCACGCTGGTTTCCGATGTGCCGGCGGCCCCTCGCTCGGCGTATGTCGGCATCGACAACCGGGTTGCCGGACGCACGGCGGCGCTGCTGATGGGCCGCTTCCTTGGCGGCCGGATCGGGCACCTCGCGATGGTCGTTGGCTCGCGCTCCTACCGCGGCCACGAGGAGCGCGAAATGGGTTTCCGCTCGGTGCTCGCAGAAGAGTTCCCCAATCTCACCGTCTCCAGCGCCGTCGAGATCAACGACGAGCCCGACGCCAGCTACAGCGCGACCATGAAGGCCTTGCACAACGAACCGGAACTGCTCGGCATCTACTGCGTCGGCGCCGGACGCTCCGGCGTGGCCAAGGCGTTGCTCGAGGCCAAGCCGCGCAGAAAGCCCGTCTTCATCTGCCATGACCTGACCAGGGAAACGCGCCGCTACCTCGTCGACGATCTCGCCGACGTGGTCATCGACCAGAACGCCCGGCTGATTGCCGAGCAAGCAGTGATCCGCCTGCTCGGCTCGATCGCCTCGTCGGCGCCGTACCTGACCAAGAAATTCATCGAGCCCCGGCTGATCATGAAGGAAAACGTGCCGGTGCAGTAGGCGCGAATGGCATCATGCCGTCGCCTCACTGATTTGTCAGACGATTGATCCGGCAAATCTGCACACCAGCTATGCACGTTTCGTAGTTGCCGAATGGTTGGGCAAATCGTAATTATTGCGGCGTCGGATGTCTTCCTCCTCCCAGACACCGGCGCTGAATGCGGTGCTCCTCCTCCCGCGCCGTATTCGAAATCGAAGCCCGCTGCCTCCTCCTCCCGGCAGCGGGCTTTTTCTTTGCCTGCACTTAGGCGGAGCGCCCCTCACCCGGATATTGCCGAGTCGAATTGCCTTGCAATTCGAGCAATCCGAACTCTCCTGGGGAGAGAGGAGACGGGTCAGCGCCGGCGCTAGCCTGGCCGCGAAGCGGCCGCATCAGGGGAAGCCGCCTTCAGCGTGCCCGGAACGAGGCGATCAGGCTCTCGGCCATGCGCACGAACTGCGCGCTCGGGCCCTCGGCGCCAACGCTCTGCATCGAGACGCGCGCGCCTTCGAGCAACAGCGACAGCGTATCGGCGAGCAACTCGGCCTGGCCGATGCCGGCATCGCGGCAGAGCGCAACCAGCTTTTCGCGCTGGGCTTCCTTCAGTTCCTTGATGACGCGCCGTGCCGGGTGATCGGTCTCGGTGAGCTCGACGGCGGCATTGGCCATGTCGCAGCCGCGACTGTCGGCGCTGAGCAGCTCCGAAGCCTTGCGGACCCAGGCATGCAACTGCGCGAGCTTGTCGCCGGGATGCTCGGCCTCGAACTCGTCCCATATCCTTGAAGCCTTCGCCGCCGTGGCGCGCAGGCATTCGATGATCAGATCGTCCTTGGATTCGAAGTGACGATAGAGCGTCATCTTGTTGGTGCCGGCAGCCTCCGTGATGGCGTCGACGCCGACGCCCTTGATCCCGTGCTTGTGGAACATGTCCTGCGCCGTTTCCAGGATGCGATCCCGGGGGCGGGAACGTTCCGCAACGCCGTCAGTCATCATGCTCTCCTTTCGTCGTTTCCAAAAAAACCGAGGTCACCTCTTGACTAGGGTGTTACCGGTCTGTAACTTTCAGATGTTACTTACTGGTAACACCTATATCGCTCCCCGTCAAACGACAAGCCCCCCCGATAGAGCCCTGCCAGAGTGAGATAGGACGAAAAACCTGCCTGTCATGCGGCTTCGGCCGGTGAAAACGAGAAAAAGCGGTCCGTGATCATCCGATGCGGGCCGCAGCAAGGAGCCGCTCCTATGCAAAAGCGCAAAGACCTGACGATCGACGAAGCCATCCGGGATCCGATGATCCGGCTGGTGATGAAGGCTGATGGGGTCGATCCCAACGCCTTCGAACGGATGCTGCGCTCGCGCGCCGCGGAACAGGCGCCGGACGATGTCCTGCCATCCTTTTTGGAGGATTCCGGCTCCGTCCGGGCCCGGCGCCTGCGCCATTTTGCAAAACCGTTCGGCGAGGCATCCGCGTCATGGTGAACTTCTTCATCCACCGCCCGATCTTCGCATCGGCGATCGCCATCATCATGGTGCTCGCCGGTGCGATCGCCTATTTCCTGCTGCCGGTCTCGCAGTTCCCTGACATCACGCCCCCGCAGGTCGTGGTCAGCGCCCATTATCCAGGCGCCAGCGCGCAGGTGGTGGCCGATACGGTCACCACGCCGCTGGAGCAGCAGATCAACGGCGTGCAAGGCATGACCTATATGTCGTCGACGAGCTCGAATGACGGCTCCTCGACCATCACCATCACATTCGACGTCGGCTATCCGCTGAGCACCGCGGCCGTCGACGTCCAGAACCGCGTCTCGCAGGCCGCATCCTCCCTGCCGGCCATCGTCAACCAGGGCGGCGTCACGATCAAGAAGCAGAACCCGAACTTCGTTCTGATCGTCGACCTCACCTCGCCCGACGGCTCGGTCGATCCGGTGGCGCTGAGCAACCTCGCCTATCTCCAGGTCGTCGATCCGCTGAAGCGGCTGCCTGGCGTCGGCGACGTGCAGATCTTCGGTGAACGGCGCTATTCGATGCGCGTCTGGCTCGATCCGGACAAACTGGCCAATCTCGGCATCACCGCCGTCGATGTGCAGAACGCCATTTCCGAGCAGAACGTGCAGGTGGCGGCGGGCAAGATCGGCCAATCGCCGGCGCCGGCCGGCACCGCCTTCGAGATGCAGGTCAATGCGGTCGGCCGTTTGAGCGACCCGAAGGAATTCGGCGACATCGTCGTGCGCGCCAACTCGCAGAACGGCTCGCTCGTGCGTCTGCGCGACGTCGCCCGCATCGAGCTCGGCGCGCTGCAATATTCGTCATCGGCCTTCTTCGGCAAGGACCCGACCGTGGTGCTCGCCGTCTACCAGATGCCCGGCTCCAACGCGCTTGACCTGCAGCAGCGGGTCAAGGACAAGATGCAGGAATTGTCGGCGCGCTTCCCGAAGGGCGTCCACTACGCCATGCACTACGATACGACGCGCTTCGTCTCGGCCTCGATGCATGACGTGCTGATCACGCTCGGCGAAGCGCTGGTGCTGGTGGTGGCTGTCGTCTTTATCTTCCTGCAGAGCTGGCGCACCACCATCATCCCGACCATCGCCATCCCGGTGTCGTTGATCGCGACGCTGGCGGTGATGTACATGCTGGGCTTCTCGCTCAATATGCTCTCGCTGCTCGGCATGGTGCTGGCGATCGGCCTTGTCGTCGACGACGCCATCGTCGTGGTCGAGAACGTCGAGCGACAGCTGGAGGCCGGCCTCAAGCCGCTCGCCGCGACGCGCGCGGCGATGGCCGAAGTGACTGGCCCAATCATCGCCACCACCGCGGTGCTGATGGCGGTGTTCATCCCGGTCGCCTTCATTCCCGGCGTTTCGGGACGGCTCTACAACCAGTTCGCGCTTACCGTTGCGATCTCGGTCGGCATCTCCGCCTTCAACTCGCTGACGCTGAGCCCGGCGCTGAGCGCCGCGTTCCTGCGCCATCGCGGCGAAACGCAGTTCGTGCTGTTCCGCTGGTTCAATGCCGGCTTCGACTGGCTGTCGCATGCCTACGCGCATGGCGTGCGCATTCTGATCCGGCTGCGCTGGGCCATGCTCGGCCTGTTCGCGGCGGGCTTGGTCGCCACCTATTTCGTCTGGCAGAAGCTGCCCTCGACCTTCCTTCCGGTGGAGGACCAGGGTTATTTCTTCGTCGTCATCCAGTTGCCGGACGGCGCTTCGCTGGAGCGCACCGACGCGGTGGCGCAGAAGGCGCGCGACATCCTGCAGAACACGCCCGGCGTCGACATCGTCGGCTCGATCAGCGGCCTGAACTTCCTCACCAGCGCCGCGCAATCGAACGCGGCGGTGGAGTTCGCCATCCTGAAGCCGTGGGACGAACGCGGGCCCGACCAGAACGCATCGAAGCTGGTCGCCGAGGTGCGCAACAAGTTGCTGCAGATACCGGAGGCGTTTGCGCTCTCATTCGATCCACCCTCGATCCCGGGCCTCGGCACGACCGGCGGCTTCGAATTCCAGGTGGAAGACCTTTCGGGCCGCGGCAGCGCCGCGCTCAACGAGGTCACGCAGGCGCTGATCGCGGAAGCACGCAAGCAGCCGGAGCTCAATCCGCAGCAGCTGTTCTCGTCCTTCTCGACCTCGACGCCGCAGTTCAACTACGACCTCGACCGCAGCAAGGCGAAGCTGCTCGGCCTCAACCTGCCCGACGTGTTCAACACGCTGCAGATCTATCTCGGCTCCCTCTACGTCAACGACTTCAACCTTTTCGGCCGCACGTTCCGGGTGACGATCCAGGCCGACAAGGACGCGCGCGGAAACGCGAACGACATCTCGCGCCTCTACGTTCGCAATGCGTCCGGCGGGATGGTGCCGCTGAGCACACTGGGCAAGCTGGTGCCGATCGTCGGTCCCGAGACCGTGCCGCATTACAACAACAATGCATCCGCCCTCATCAACGGCGGCGCGGCGCCAGGCTTCTCGTCCGGACAGGCGGTCGCGGCGATGGAGCGGGCGGCGGCAAACGTGCTGCCGCGGGACTTCGGCTATGAATGGACCGGCATCACCTATCAGGAGCTCCAGGCCGGATCGATCGCCTCGATCGTGTTCGGCCTGGCGATCGTGTTCGTCTTCCTGATCCTGGCGGCGCAGTATGAAAGCTGGGCGATGCCCTTCATGGTGCTGCTCGCCGTGCCGCTCGCCTTGTTCGGCGCCTTCGTCGTGCTCTTGCTGCGCGGCATGCAGATCGACGTCTACTCGCAGATCGGTTTCGTCATGCTGATCGGCCTGGCGGCGAAGAACGCGATCCTGATCGTCGAGTTCGCCCGACGGCGCCGCGAGGAAGGCCTGACCATCGTCGAGGCGGCGATGGAAGCCGCGCGGCTGAGGCTGCGGCCGATCCTGATGACGGCCTTCGCCTTCATCCTCGGCGTGCTGCCGCTGATGTTCGCGACCGGCGCGGGCGCCGCCAGCCGGCAGTCGATCGGCACCACCGTCTTCGGCGGCATGGTGGCGGCGACGATCCTGTCGCTGGTCTTCGTGCCGGTCTTCTACGCGGTGATCGAGAAGCTGCGCGAGCGCGGCGGCGAGAGCGAACCTGCCGCGGGGCCTCAACATGCCCCGCACCAACAAGAGATTGAACCGACCGCCGAGCCCGTCCGGCTCGCCCAGGCGGCCGAATAGGATTGGAGACCAACATGCGTAAATGGAAAATCGCTTTGGGAACGGCGGTCGCGCTGGGCGCAATCTCGGTGGCAAGCGTGCACCTGCTCGACATGGGCAATCTCAGCCTCAGCGCCAGCACTGCGGGCGCGGCACCTGCGCCCAAGGCGTTCGTCATGCCGGTCCCGGTGGTCAACGTCGTCAAGAAGACGCTGCCGATCTATCTCGACTACGCCGCGCGCGTCGAGCCGATCCGCAACATCACCCTGCAGGCGCGCGTGCCGGGCTATCTGCAGGAGCAGACGGCGCAGGACGGCAGCGACGTCAGGCAGGGCGACCTGCTTTACCGGATCGCGCCCGAGGACTACCAGGCAGCGCTCGACCAGGCGAAGGCGCAGGTGCAGCGCGACGCGGCAGCGCTCGAATACGCGCGGTCCAACCTCGGCCGTGGCACCGACCTTGCCAAGGCCGGGTACCTCGCCAAGGACAGCTTCGACCAGCGCACCAGCAACTTGCGCACGGCCGAAGCCGCCCTCGCGGTCGACCAGGCGGCGGTGCGGACGGCCGAGCTCAATCTCGGCTATGCCGAGATCAAGGCACCGTTCTCCGGACGGATCGGCCGCAACCAAGCCTCGGTCGGTACCCTGGTGAGCGTCGCCGGCACGGTTCTCAACACGCTGGTGCAGCTCGACCCGATCTACGTCACCTTCAATCCGAGCGAGACCGACCTCGTCCAGATCGAGCAGGCGAAGGCCAACGGTCCGATTGGGGTCGACGTGCTGTTGCCCGGCGAGACCGAGCCCAGCCAGAAGGGCCAGCTCACCTTCATCGACAACACGATCGATCATTCGACCGGCACGATCACGGCGCGGGCAACGATCGGCAACGCCAAGTTCGCGCTGCTGCCCGGGCAGTATGTGCGCGTGCGGCTGCATGTGAAGCAGCAGCCCAATACGCTGATGGTGCCGCAGGTGGCGCTGGGTTCCAGCCAGCTCGGCAAATACCTGTACGTCCTCGGCAAAGACAACACCGTAGACCAGAAGCTGGTGTCGCTCGGCCCGACCGACGGCGATCTGATTTCCGTCACCTCAGGCATCTCCGAGACCGACCAGGTGATCACCGGCAATTTGCAGAAGATCGGACCCGGAATGCCGGTTTCTCCCTTGCCGGAAACGAAACCGGCCAGCTGATAATCCCCCATCAGTCCCGGTCCGACGGCGCCCTCGACACCCACATCGAGGGCGCCGTTTTGTTTGCGCGCCTGCCATCCGCGAAAAAAACGATAGCCACCCTCTTGTTGGATTGTCGACAATCTGCTTGTCTTGCAGTCGGTTCATCCGGAGTGGCCCACATGTCAAAGCTGGATTTCAGTCCGATCGCGGATACGACGCGCAGGGCCGAGATCGTCGCGCTGCTCAGGCGCGCCATTCTGACCGGCCAGCTGGAGCCTGGGCAGAAGCTCAACGAACTCCGCATTTCCGAGCAGATGCGGGTAAGCCGCGCGCCGCTGCGCGAGGCGATGCGCGAGCTGGTGCAGGAAGGTATCCTGACCAGCATTCCCTATGCCGGAACCTTCGTCGTCGACGTCAGCGCCAAGGACATCGTCGACGCCTATTCCCTCAACAAGGTGCTCGACGACTTCGCCATCGAGCTCGCCTGGCCGCAGCGCGACCAGCGTTTCTTCGACGAGCTCGACCGCCGCCATGAAGCGGTGAAGCAGGCGACCCGGGCGCTCGACACCACGCGCCAGATCGAGACGGCGCTGCAGCTGCACGGGCTGGTCTATGAGTGGGCCGACAATTCGGTGCTGCTCGAAACCTGGCAGCGGCTGACCAGCCGGCTGCAAATGTATTTCGCCCTGCACCAGCGTGCGCGGAACGAGCCGGTGCCGGCCGAGGACCTGCACGAAACCTATGTGGCGCTGCTCAAGGGCACGGACATGCGCGCCGCCCAGCGCCATGCCCGCGAGCATATCGACAACGATTTCGAAGCGCTTCTTGCCTATGCGCGCAGCCTCGAAAAGCGCGCATCGAAGGGCGCCTGACAAACCCGCGGACAAACGGATACAAACGTGAAGATCAAGAGCATAAAAGCCTACCATGTCGTGCAGCCCTTCGTGGACGGGCCCTACCGCATGTCCAAGGGCCGGGTCGCCGACTGTTTCGATGCGGTGATCGTCGCCATCACTTCCGACACAGGCGTGACCGGCTGGGGCGAGATGGCGCCACTCGGCAATTTCTACTCGGCCGCGTTTCCGGCGGGAACGCGCGCGGGCGTGCCGGAGATCGCGCCGCATCTCATCGGCCATGACCCGCGCGGGCTGGCCGGCATCGGCAGGTTGATGGACACGGTGTTCAAGGGCCATCCCTACGTCAAAGCCGCGCTTGACATGGCTTGCTGGGATCTCGCCGCCCGTGCGGCCGACGTGCCGTTGGTAGCGATGCTCGGCGGCCGCGAGAGCGAGACGGCGGAACTTTACCGGGTCGTGACCCACGGCACGGTCGACCAGATGGCGGCACTTGCCAAGCGCATCGTTGCCGAAGGCTACCATCGGCTGCAGGTCAAGGTCGGCGGCAATGTCCGTGACGACATCGAGCGCGTGAGCGCCGTCGCATCAGCCGTGCCGAAGGGCACGGTGATCTTCTGCGACGCCAATGCCGGCTGGACGCCCTACCAGGCGCGCCAGTTCACCGATGCCACGCGCGGCATCGACTACACATTCGAACAGCCCTGCACGACGATCGAGGAGAACATGTCGGTGCGCCGCATGCTCGACAAGCCGATGGTGCTCGACGAATCCGTCACATCGCTGGGTGAGATGCTGGAAATCCATCGCCTAGGCGCAGCCGATGGGCTGACGCTGAAGATCTCGCGCCTCGGCGGCGTGACGCAGACGCGGCTGATCCGCGACGTCGCCGTCGATCTCGGTTTCATGATCACCGTCGAAGACACCGGCGGCGCGGAGATCGACACCGCCGCGATGGCGCATCTGTCGCTGTCGACGCCGGAAGAGCGCCGTCTGCATGCGATCGCCTTCCACGAATGGGTGACAGTGCGCACCGCCTCCAACAAGCCGCCGGTCGCGGGCAGCCGCATGGGCATTCCCGACGGCCCCGGACTCGGCATCGACGTGGTGCCGGACCTGCTCGGCAAGCCCTTCTTCGAGATCGGCTGAGATGAAGATCGGGAGCAGCGCGGCAACGCCGATCGCGCTAGCAGGCTTTTCGCTGACCTGAACTGGGAGATCGCCAAAAGGAAAGGAGACCGGCAAACCGAATCGAGGCGGCCACGATTTCGATCGGGGGCTGCACGCCGGAGCTAGGCATGCATCAAGAAAATCTGACCTTTCCGCTTCAAGGAGCGGATGGACCAGACCAAACTGCATGTTACAGTTCGTTCGACTGAATTCTTGACGATGGCCGGGACCGGAGAACTCCACGGAACGTCGTCAACCGGAATGCACTCGCCAACCACAAGAACTGGGGAAAGGGTTTAGACCCATGAGCAAGAACTACCGCGTCCTCGATCTCATCCGGCGCAACCGCACGCCGCTTGAAAATCACCTCATCGACGGCCTCATCGACGGCCGCGTCAGCCGCCGCGATTTCGTGCGCCACGGCAGCCTGCTCGGCCTGTCGCTGCCGCTTCTCGGCCGCATCGGCATGGCCGCCGGCTTCGGCGCCGCGCCCTCGCTTGCCCGCGCCCAGGGCGCGCCGGGCGCCACCATCCGCGTCGGCAGCAGCGTGCCGGCCGCCGCGATCGACCCGGTCACCATCGCCGACGCCGGCGGCCTGCTCGTCATGCAGCAGGTCGCCGAATTCCTCTGCGTCGACGGCCCCGATCTGGTGCTCAAGCCGGCACTGGCCGAAAGCTGGAAGCCGAATGCCGATGGCTCGGTGTGGACGTTCACGCTGCGCAAGGGCGTCAAGTTCCACTCAGGCGGCGAGATGAAGGCCGAGGACGTGGTGGCCAGCATCGACCGGCTTGCCGATCCCGCCAACTCCTCCAACGCGCTGTCGGTGTTCAGCGGCATCCTCTCGAAGGGCGCCAGCAAGAAGGTCGACGAGTACACGGTGGAATTCCATCTCGACGCGCCGAACGGCAACTTCCCCTATATGCTGTCGTCCGACAACTACAACGCCGTCATCATCCCGGCGAGCTACAAGGGCGATTACGAAAAGAGCTTCGACGGCACCGGGCCGTTCAAGCTGGAGAAGTACACGCCCAAAGTCGGCGCCTCCTTCGTTCGCAATGAGAACTACTGGGGCGAAAAGGCCCTGCCGGAGCGCACCGAATTCACCTTCTTCACCGATATCCAGCCTCAGATCCTGGCGCTGCAGGGCGGCCAGATCGACATCATCAATCAGATGCCGGTGCTGGCGGGCGTCGCCGTCCTCAACGATCCGAACGTGAACGTCATCAGCCTGAAATCGTCGGCGCATCAGCAACTGCATCTGCGCTGCGACGACGGTCCGATGAAGGACCCGCGGGTACGCCGCGCCATCGCGCTCAGCATCGATCGCAAGAAGTTGGTCGCCGGCCTGATGAAAGGGCGCGCCCAGGAGGGCAATGACAGCCCGTTCGCCGGGGTCTATCCGTCGACGGACACCAGCGTGCCGCAGCGCGAGCAGGACATCGCGCAGGCCAAGCAGCTGATGGAGGCGGCCGGCGCCGGCAAGGGGTTCAAAATAACGCTGACCACCGAGCGCTATCTGGAAATCCCCGAGTACGCGCAGCTGATCCAGAACTGGGTCAAGGAGATCGGCATCGAGCTCGAGCTCAACATCCTCGACCAGAGCGCCTATTACGGCGATGCGGTGTTCGGCAAATCGAACTGGCTGGATTCGGTGATGGGCATCACCGACTACGGCCACCGCGGCGTGCCGAACGTCTATCTCGCCGCGCCATTGAAGAGCGAGGGCACCTGGAATGCCGCGCATTTCAAGAACAAGGACTATGACCAGCTGGCGACCAGCTATATCGCGGCCCTCGACCTCGAGGCGCAGAAGGCTGCAGCCGGCAAGATCCAGAAGCTGCTGCTCGAGGAAACGCCGGTGATCTTCGGCTATTTCTACGACTATCTGACGGCGACGGCGAAAGGCGTGGCGGGCGTGCAGCCCACCGCGATGTCGCAGCTGTTCCTCGAAAAGGCTTCGAAAGCCTGACGCGAGGGAGCAAGCTTATCCCTGACAGCCGGCTCTCGACGGAGAGCCGGCTCCAATAGGAGTATTCGTCATCCTCGGCTTCCTCATCCGGCGCCTGGCTCTGTCGCTCGTGACGCTGTTCCTGCTCAGCGTCATGGTGTTCCTGGGCGGCCAGGTGCTGCCCGGCAATGTCGGGCGCGCGATATTGGGGCCGTTTGCCGACCAGCGCGCCGTCGACGCGCTCAATCACTCGCTCGGCGTCGACCGGCCGCTGCTCGTCCAGTACGGAAGCTGGATCTGGAACTTCCTTCATGGCGATATGGGCACGTCCTACATTTTCCGCGCGCCGGTAGCGCCCTTCGTCATCGACGCTTTGGGCAATTCGATGAAGCTGGCGCTCGTCGCCTTCGTGCTGGTGGTGCCGATCGGCATCCTCGGCGGTGTCATCGCCGCGCTCAACCTCAACCGGCCGCTCGACCGCATCATCAGCCTCGGCGGACTGTCTGTGACGGTGCTGCCCGAGTTCGTCACCGGCATCATCCTGATCCTGATCTTCGGCGTCTGGCTGCGCTGGCTGCCCATCGCGGCGGCTTGGCCGAAGGGTGCCGGCGTCTTCACCCAGCTCTATTATCTCATCCTGCCGTCGCTGCCGCTGTTTCTGGTGCTGTTCGGCTATATCGCTCGCATGGCGCGGTCGGGGATGATCGAGGCGCTCGATTCCGACTATACGCGCACCGCGGTGCTTAAAGGTCTGCCGTGGCGCACGGTGATCTGGCGGCATGTGCTGCGCAACGCGCTATTGCCGACCATCACCGTCATCGCAACCCAGACCGGCTACCTCATCGGCGGCCTTGTCGTGATCGAGACGCTGTTCCGCTACCAAGGCATCGGCTCGCTGATCTTCACCGCCGCGCGCGGCAAGGATTTTCCGATGCTCGAGGCCGGCATCCTCACCATCGGCATCGTCTATGCGGTGGCCACATTGATCGCCGATTTCCTCTATTCGGTGCTCAATCCGCGCATCCGGCTGGGAGCGGAGCAATGAGCGCGACAGACACACCCGCTAACCTGCCAACGCCGGACGCCGCGACACAGCGCAGCCCCTGGGGCGAGGTGCTGCATTCGCTCTTGCAATCGGGAACCTTCCTCACCGGGCTCGGCATCGTCCTGTTCTGGATCGTCTGCGCGCTGTTCGGCGAGCATTTCGTCCCCTACGATCCGCTTGCCGACGACATCATCAACGCGCTGGCGCCACCGTCGGCCGAGCACTGGTTCGGCACCGACCAGATCGGCCGCGATGTCTTCTCGCGGGTCATCGTCGGCTCGCGCGATATCCTGACGGTGGCACCTTTGGCCACGATTCTGGCGACCATTGCCGGCACCGCGCTCGGGCTCGTCATCGGCTATTTCCGCGGCATCGTCGACGATATCGTCAGCCGTATCCTCGAAGCCTTCATGGCGATCCCGGTGGTGATCATCGCACTGCTCGCCATCGTCGCGCTCGGCACCTCCAAGATCACCGTGATCGTCGTCATCGGCTTGAGCTTCGCACCGATCATCGCCCGCACGGTGCGCTCGGCGGTGCTGGCCGAACGCGAGCTTGATTATGTCGCGGCGGCAAAACTTCGCCACGAAGGCGCGCTGCACACGATGTTCGTCGAGATCCTGCCCAACGTGATCCCGCCGATCCTGGTCGAGACGACGGTGCGTCTGGGCTATGCGATCTTCGCCGTCGCCACGCTTTCCTTCATGGGCTTCGGCATCCAGCCGCCCTCGCCCGACTGGGGACTCTCGATCTCCAGCAATTACGGCATGATCGGCGGCGGGTTCTGGTGGACGGTGCTGTTCGACGCGCTGGCGATCGCCTCGCTGGTGATCGGGGTCAACCTGGTGGCCGACGGCGTCCATGGAGCGTTCAATGACTGACAGGAACGCGCTCGAGCTCAACGATCTCTCGGTCGCCTATCGCGTCGGGCGCCGCAACCGGGCGGTGCTGCGCAATGTCAGCTTCAAGATCGGCCGCGGCGAGGCCTATGGGCTGGTCGGCGAATCCGGCTGCGGAAAGTCCACCGCGGCGCTGTCCGTGGTCCGCTACCTGCCGCGCAACGGCTCGATCACCGGCGGCTCGATCGCGCTCGACGGCCGGGATGTGATGAAGCTCGATGCCGAGGCGCTCAGACGCGCCCGTGCGGAAAGCGTCTCCATGGTCTATCAGGATCCCGGCAAGGCGCTGAATCCATCACTGCGCATCGGCCGCCAGCTCACCGAGATCTTCGAGCTTGCCGGCATGTCGGGACAGGCGGCGAGCGACAAGGCGATCGCGATGCTCAATCTTGTGCGCATCTCGGATCCGGCCAGTGTCATGCAGCGCTACCCTCACCAGCTTTCCGGCGGCATGCAGCAGCGCGTGGCGATCGCCATGGCCTTGGCCAACGACCCCTCGATGCTGATCCTCGACGAGCCGACGACGGGTCTCGACGCGACGGTCGAAGCCGAAGTGCTCGACCTCATCGCGCAACTGCGCCGCGAGCTTTCGGCCTCAATCCTGTTCATCAGCCACAACCTCGCCGTGGTCTCCAACATGTGCGACCGGGTCGGCGTGCTCTATGCCGGCATGCTGGTCGAGGAAGGCTCGACGAAGGACGTCTTCAACGATCCGCGCCATCCCTACACGGTCGCTTTGCTGCGCTGCCTGCCGCGCGGCGGCCAGCGCAAGGACCAGGGCCGGCTCGACACGATCCCCGGCTTCCTGCCCGGCATCGGCGCCACGATCGTCGGCTGTGCCTTCGCCGACCGCTGCGCGCTGGCGACCGAGCGCTGCCGCACCGAGCCGCCGCCGCTCTATGAGCTTGGAGGCGGCCGGCTGTCGCGCTGCCACTATCACGACAAGGCGCAGTCGCTGCCGCGCGCGACACCCGCCGAGATTGCCGCCGTCGCGCCGAAGCACGCACCGCCCGTGCTGCAGGTCGAGGGGCTGAACAAGACCTATGCCAGCCATGGTCGTGCATTGAGGGCGGTGAAGGACGTTTCAGTCAGCCTCCGGCCCGGCGAGACGCTCGGGTTGGTCGGCGAGTCCGGCAGCGGCAAGACCACCTTCGCGAGGCTGCTGCTCGGCCTCGTGCCGCCGGACGAGGGCGGCAGCATCGAACTGGAGGGCAAGCAGTTGGCGCCGCGGCTTGCCAGCCGCTCGGAGGACCAGGTCAAGGCGGTGCAGATCGTCTTCCAGAATCCGGATTCGGCGCTCAACCGTTCGCATTCGATCCGGCATATCCTCAGCCGCGCTTTGAAGCGGTTGGGCGGGCTCACCGGCAAGTCGCTGGAAGCGCGCCTCGAAGAGCTCGTCCGCTCGGTGCGGCTCACCGACCGGCATCTCGCCGTCAAGCCGCGGCAGCTTTCGGGCGGTCTGAAGCAGCGCGTGGCGATCGCCCGCGCCTTCGCCGGCGATCCGCGCATCGTCGTCTGCGACGAGCCGACCTCGGCGCTCGACGTGTCGGTGCAGGCGGCGATCCTCAACCTCTTGGCCGACCTGCAGTCGAAGCAGGATGTGAGCTACATTTTCATCTCGCACGACCTCGGCGTGGTGCGCTATCTGTCCGACAAGATCGCGGTGCTCTATCTCGGCCGCATCATGGAGTTCGGACCGTCGGAAGCGGTGTTTTCCGGCCCGCATCACCCTTACACGGAAGCTCTGTTGTCGGCCGTTCCGAAACTCGACCGGACGGAAAGCTCGCGCATCCGCCTCGACGGCGAAATCCCTAGCGCGGCCAACCCACCCACGGGTTGCGTTTTCCACACGAGATGCCCGCGCAAGATCGGCGCGATCTGCGAGACGCAGGAGCCGGAACTTTCCGAGGCAGAGCCCGGGCACACAATTCGATGCCATATTCCTTTCGCGGAGTTGGCAAGACTGCAGAAGCCGAAGGCCGTGGAGCCGGCGTGATAGCCGCCAGAAAGCGGCCGCGCCTGCTGGATTCGCTGCGCGCGATGGTTGGCGCAGGGCGGCAAGCGCGCTGACACCATCGCGCTAGTCGACGTCCAGGCAAACCTCGTTTCGAACCGCCGCGTAGGGTCCATCGCGCCTTCCCTCTATCCTGCCGGACATTTCTGCCGCCGCCCCGCATTGTCTCGGAGTCTCGTTTGGGGCTCATTCCTGAGACAACCGCCGAAATGTCGGTTGAAATATTTTTCAAACGGTCATAGGAATGTTCAAACAATGATCGCGGCGCGGGCGGCGCCAAGGACCGGAGGAAGCGACATGTCCCATCCGCAATTCGCAGCGGAACTCCTGCAGCGCGCTGAGAAACAAGGACCGATCACCATCGGTCTCGCCGGCGCCGGACAGATGGGAACGGATATCGTCGTTCAGGTCGCACTTATGCCCGGCATGCGCATCGGCGCCATTTCGGAGGTTAGGCCGCAGGCGGCGATCGATGCGGCGCTGCTTGCCGGCCATGACCGTTCCAACATTGTAGAGGCGCCCAATGCCCCGGCCATCGATCGCGCCATCGAGGCCGGAAAGATCGCGATCACCGAGGACCTGCATGCGCTCGCCGCCGCCGGCCGCATCGACGTGATCATCGACGCAACCGGAAATCCCAACATCGGCACGCTGTTCGCGCTCGAGGTGATGAAGAACGGCAAGCATATCGTCATGCTCAATGTCGAGGCCGACATCACCATCGGCCGGTTCCTGAAGGAAGAGGCGCGCAAGGCCGGCGTCGTCTACACAGGTGCGGCCGGCGACGAGCCTGCCTGCACGCTGGAGATCATCGGCTTCGCCAAAAGCCTCGGCTTCAATATCGTTGCCGCCGGCAAGGGCAAGAACAATCCGCTGAAGTTCGACGCCGTGCCGGCCGACTACGAGAAGGAGGCGGCCGAGCGCAACATGAATGCGCGCATGCTGGTCGAGTTCGTCGACGGCTCGAAGACGGCAATCGAGATGGTGGCAATC
The DNA here is from genome assembly GCF_029625765.1 of Mesorhizobium sp. WSM4983. Classification (NCBI taxonomy): domain Bacteria; kingdom Pseudomonadati; phylum Pseudomonadota; class Alphaproteobacteria; order Hyphomicrobiales; family Phyllobacteriaceae; genus Mesorhizobium; species Mesorhizobium sp. WSM4983. The sequence goes on from NZ_JARTVM010000010.1 coordinate 131,780, forward strand.
GCCAACGCGACGGGACTGGTGCCCGACGTGCCGGGCATGCACGGCCCTACCGCGACGCTAGAAGAACTAGCTAGCGTGCTCTGCCCGCGCGAGGATGGCGGCGTGCTTCATCGCAAGGGCGTTGTCGACTATTCGATCGGCAAGGGCGTCGCGCCCGGCGTGTTCTGCATCATCGAAACCAAGCATCCGCGCGTGCTGGAGCGCATGATCGACCTCAAGGTCGGCAAGGGCCCCTATTTCACGATCTTCCGCCCTTATCACCTCACCAGCCTGGAAGTGCCGCTGTCGGCGGCGCGCGCCGTGGTCTACAAGCGCGCCGACATGGAACCGCTCGATCATCCGGTGGCCGAGGCGGTGGCGGTGGCCAAGACCAGTCTCGGCACCGGCCAGTCGCTCGGCATGATCGGCGAGAACGACTACCGCGGCTTCGCCATGACTTGGGATGACGCGCGAGCCAAGGGCGCGCTGCCGCTCGGGCTTGCTGAACGTGCCAAGGTGGTGAAGCCGGTCAAGGCCGGCGACTTCCTGACCTATGAAAACTGTGTACCCGACGATTCGATGGTGATAACCGAGATCCGCCGTCGTCTCGACCAGTCGGACGGACGGTTCGTAACCAACGCGGCCTAAAGCGCGTCGCGCGGAAACGGATCCAGGCGACGCGCTTTAGGTCCTTGTTTTTATGCATCTCGTTTTCGCAAAACCGCTGCACACTTTTGCGCGACATGCTCTAACCCTCCGGATCCCAGCCTGATGGGCGATGTGGTAATCGGGATCGACGCCTCGACGACCGCCGTGAAGGCGATTGCTTTCGCGCGCGACGGCTCGGAGCTTTTCCAGGCACGCGAGACCTATCCGCTTTCCAACCCGGCGCCCGGCCATTTCGAGCAGGACGCCGAGCATTGGTGGGCGGCGCTGCTGTCGGCGCTGCAACAAGTCGCCAAGGCGATCGATGCCTCACGCGTGAAAGCCATCGCAATCGCGCACCAGCGCGAGAGCTTCACGCTGATCGACAACGCCGGCAAGCCGCTCATTCCCGCCATATTGTGGCTCGACGAACGCGCCCGCCGCCAGGTGGCGCGGCTTTCGGAAGAACTCGGCCGCGAGGCGATCCGCGACTGGAGCGGCAAGCCGCCGGACCCGACGCCGGCGCTCTACGCTTTGGCCTGGCTGGTGGAGCACCGGCCGCAGGCGCTGGCGGAAGCGGCCTCGGTGGTCGACGTGCACGCGTTCTTCGTCCACCGGCTCACCGGGCGACTCGTCACCAGCACGGCGAGCGCCGATCCGCTCGGTCTGCTGGACATCGCGCATGGCGTCTGGCACCCGAGGCTGGTCGAGGCGGCGGGGCTGCGGCCGGAGCAACTGCCGGAGCTCGCAGCCCCTGGGGAGGTCTGCGGCACGTTGTCGGAAAGCGTCGCGGCGGCGATCGGCCTGAAGGCCGGCGCGCCGGTTATTGCGGGCGCCGGAGACGGCCAGGCGATGGGGCTAGGCATGGGAGTCTACGGGCCCGGCAAAAGCTATCTGTCGTTGGGCTCAGGCGTCGTCAGCGGAAATTATTCCGGCACCGTCACGACGTCGGATGCATTCCGCACGCTGGTTTCGCCGACCTGCTCCGGCTTCATGCTGGAGACGGTGCTGCGTTCCGGCATGCAGTTGGTCGACTGGATCGTGCGCACCACCGGCGCGCCTTCGGCCGCGGTGCTGGAGAGAGCTGCGAAGGAAGTCGCGCCAGGCAGCGACGGATTGCTCGTCATGCCCTATTGGGCTGGCGTCATGAGCCCTTACTGGGACGGCTCGGCGCGCGGCGCTATCGTCGGCCTGTCGCTCGATCACGAGCCAAAGCATCTCTTCCGCGCGGTGCTGGAGGGCATAGCGCTGGAGCAGGCGATCGCCACCGAGGCGATGGAGGAACAGACCGGCAAGGCCGACACGATGATCGCGGCCGGCGGCGGCACCAATTGCGCACTGCTGATGGAAATCATGGCGAGCGTGCTCGAGCGCCCGCTCTTCGTCTCGCCGGTCAACGAAGCAGCGGCGCTGGGAGCCGCCATGCTCGCGGCCTCGGCAATCGGCTGGTTCGCGTCACCGGAAGAAGCGGCAAAGGCGATGGCGGCACGGCCGGCACGCCAGGTCGATCCTGTCGAGGCGCTTGTTCCGACCTACCGCGCACGCAAAGAAGTCTATCGTGATCTCTATCACGCGACACGCGATATCCACACGCGGCTCGGCGCGATTACCTGAACTACCGGCTAAGCAGCCCCTTGGCCGCGTCTTCGTCGGTGATCAGCACCGAGACCTTCGTATTCGCAAGTGCGGCGCGCATGACGGCGATCTTCTCCCGCCCGCCCGACACCAGGATGGTGGTCGGAATGTCAGACAGATCCTGCAGCGGGTAGGCGCAGACGCGGCGGTTGACCTCATGGTCAACGATGCGACCCTCGGCATCGATGAAGTGGCAGAGGATATCGCCGACCGCGCCCGCCGCCTGCAATTCCTCCAATTCGCTGGGCTTGATGAAACCGTAATTGGCGATCGGGCTGTCGTTGGAAAAGGAGCCGACGCTGAGCACGGCGATGTTGGCGCGCCGCGCCCTAAAGACCACATCCTGGACGCTGCGCTGGCTCATGAAGGCATCGCGCTGCTCCGGCCTGTCGGCATAGACGGGCACGGGCAGCAGATAGCATTCGGCGCCGATCTTCTCGGCGAATTCCCAGGCGCTCTCGGTCGGATTGAGCGGCTGCGCATGGGTGAGGCCGCCAAGCATCGAGACCACGGTGGTCCTGGCGATCGGCCGCCTGGGCAATTCGTTGATGGCGAATTTCAGCGTCCTGCCCCAACCCAGTGCGATAACGTCGCCCGGATTGACGTTGTCGGCGAGATAGGCGGCGGCGGCATGGCCGATCATCAGTGGCGCGTTGCTCCGGTCGGCGGCCGACGGCACGACCACCGCCTGGCTGAGGCCGAAGCGCTGCTTCAGGCTTTCCTCCAGCTGCACGCATTCGACGACGCTGTCGCGAATGCGGAACTGGACCACGCCCTCCTCGCGCGCGGCCGACAGAATCCGGTGCACCTTGATACGGCCGACGCCGAGGATCTCCGAGATCCGCTCCTGCGTCAGCCCTTCGACATAATAGTGCCAGGCGGCTCGGGCCTTGAGCTCGGCATCCGGAAAACGCGAGACCTTGTCGTTCTCGATCACCGCCATGCTTTATGCCTCCGTATGCGCTCGACTTCCCTATGGCAAACTGTCGGTTCACGCAAACTGCCGCCGAATGGCTGCGCGGCACTTGACAATTTTCTGATGAACGTTTTAGCTGAACAAAATTGCAGATCAAAGATAAATTGTTCACAAGGGAGGATGCCTGGTGAACAAGAGCGGAAGGCAAGGCACGCCTAACCGCTGACGGAGGAGACCAAGTGGCCGTGAGCAACGAGACGAGCGAGTTGAAGGCTGGCACCGGCGCCGCGCAGGCCGCTTCCGGTGCGAAGCTTTCGGCGTTGTTTGCCGGAACGATGGGACCGCTGATCGGGCTGGTGCTGCTGTGCCTGGCGCTGGCGCTGACCACCGACACCTTCCTGACGGTACGCAATATCCTCAACGTGCTCGACCAGGTGACCGTCCTCGGCATCATGGCGATCGGCATGACGCTGGTCATCCTGATCGGCGGCATCGACCTTTCCGTCGGCTCGGTGCTGGCGCTGGCCTCGATGGTGATGGGCTATGTCGCCTATCCCGACTATCTCAATCTCGGCATCCCGGCGGGCATCGCCGCGGCGCTCGTCGTCGCCGCCCTCTGCGGCCTGGTGTCGGGCCTGCTGGTGACGGTGACGAAACTGCCGCCCTTCATCGCGACGCTTGCCATGATGTCGGTGGCGCGCGGCCTCGCCAACATGATCACCGACGGCTCGCAGATCGTCGGCTTTCCCGACTGGTTCACCAACCTCTCGATCGTGCGCCACTTCGGCTTCCTGTCGGTCACCGTCGGGCTGATGATCGTGCTGGCGATCGTCTTCGCGATCTTCCTCAATTACCGCGCCACCGGCCGCAGCCTCTACGCGATCGGCGGCAGCGCCGAGGTTGCCCGCCTCTCCGGCATTCCGGTGAAGTCGCTGACCAACTGGGTCTACGCAATCTGCGCACTGCTGGCGGGACTGGCCGGCATCGTGCTCGCGGCCCGGCTCGATTCCGTGCAGCCGAGTTCGGGCGTCGGCTACGAGCTCGACACGATCGCCGCGGTGGTGATCGGCGGCGCCAGCCTTTCCGGCGGCATCGGCTCGATCGGCGGCACGGCGATCGGCGTTCTCATCATCGGCGTGCTGCGCAACGGCCTCAACCTGCTCGGCGTGTCACCCTTCATCCAGCAGGTGGTGATCGGCGTGGTGATCGCGCTGGCGGTTGCCACCGATACCTGGCGGCGGCGCCGCCAATAGGAATTCGCCCGGATGTCCGGGCGGAACGGATCGGTCGATCCGAGACTGGGACTGTCCGGCCGAGGGCGCCGCGATGCGCAGGCGGACAGATCGAACACCAACGGAGGAAAAACATGCTGACCAAACGTTCACTGCTGCTTGCGGCCGCGGCCATCGTCCCGCTGCTCGGCCTGTCCGATGCCGCCTCGGCCAAGGACGCCAAGAAGCTCGGCCTCGCCGTCGCCAATCTGCAGGCGGACTTCTTCAACCAGATCAAGCAGTCGGTCGAAGCCTATGCCAAGGAGAAGGGCATCGAGGTCATCACCGTCGACGCCAAGGGCGATTCGGCCACGCAGGTCAGCCAGGTGCAGGACCTCGTCACCCAGAACATCGACGCGCTGATCTATATCCCGGCCGGCGCCACCGCCGCAACGGTGCCGACCAAGACCGCGAAGGCCGCCGGCATCCCGGTGGTCAATGTCGACCGCAACGCCGACGGCGCGCCCGGCGACACCTTCATCGCCACTGACAGCGTCAACTCGGCCAAGGGCGTGTGCGACTACATCGCCAAGCAGGCCGGCGGCAAGGGCGAGATGGTGATCATTCATGGCCAGAAGGGCACGACGCCGGAAGTCGACCGCTCCAAGGGCTGCGGCGAGGCGCTCAAGGCCTACCCGGATATCAAGGTGGTCGGCGAGCTCTGGAGCGATCAGTGGCACCAGGACGAAGGCTTCAAGCTGGCGCAAGACCTGCTGCAGGCCCATCCGAACGTCTCGATCATCTTCGGCCAGGCCGACGCGCTGGCTCTGGGCGCCGCGCAGGCGGTCAAGGTCGCCAACCCCGACCACAAGGTGTGGATCGCCGGCTTCGACGGCGACGTTGCGGCGCTCAAGGCGCTGAAGGAGGGCGTGTTCGACGTCACTGCGACGCAGCAGACGCAAGGTATGGGCCGGCTCGCCGTCGACTCGGCGATCAAGATCGTGGCGGGCGAAAAGCTGCCGGCCGAGCAACTGCAGGACGCGACGCTGACTACCAAGGACAATGTCTCGCAATTCATCGAGAAGCATCCGTAAGGCGGCAACCGTTGAGAGAGCGCCACGATGTCCACTGAACCTCGCCATAGCGAAGGCCCGCATAACGGGCTCTTCGTCAACGGCCTCTGCAAGAGCTACGGACCGGTGCAGGTCCTGGCCGATGCGAGCTTCGAGGTGCGGCCGGGCGAGGTCGTGGCGCTGCTCGGCGAGAACGGTGCCGGGAAGTCGACGGTGTCCAACATCATCGCCGGTTCGACCAAGCCTGATGCCGGCACCATCATCTGGCGGGGGAAGCCCTATTCCCCCGCCAATCCCGCCGCGGCCATCGAGGCCGGCGTCGGCATGATCCATCAGGAATTGAAGCTGCTGCCGGACCTATCAGTGGCGGAGAATGTCTATGTCGGGCGGCTGCCGATGCGGGGCGGCCGCATCGACCGGGCAACCATGAACGCGAAGGCCTCGGCGCAATTGAAGCGCCTCGGCCTCGACGTCTCGCCCGAGCGCAAGGTGCGCACGCTGCGCGTCGCGGCACAGCAGCAGGTGGAGATCGCCAAGGCGCTGACGCTGAATGCCGAGCTTCTGATCCTCGACGAACCGACCGCCGCGCTCGGCGGCGAGGAGACGGAGCTGCTGTTCAAGCAAATCCGCAAGCTCAAGGCCGAAGGCATGTCCTTCATCTATATCAGCCATCGGCTGGACGAGATCGCTCAGATCGCCGACCGCGTGGTGGTGATGCGCGACGGCCGCATCGTCGCCCGGCACGAGCGCGCCGACATCCCCGTGCGCACGGTCGTCGAGCAGATGGTCGGACGCAGCGTCGAACGCATGTTCCCGAAGCTGTCGGCGCCGGGTACCGAGACAGTGCTCGAAGTCGAGAACCTGTCCTCGCCGGAGCGCAGCTTCAACAATGTTTCCTTTTCGGTGAAAGCGGGCGAAATCCTGGGCATCGCCGGGCTGATCGGCGCCGGCCGCACCGAGCTGGTCAGGGCGATCGCCGGCGCCGATCCGATCTCGTGCGGCGCGGTGCGGGTCGCGGGCCAGCCTGTTCATCTCAGCGGCCCGGCGGCGGCGATCAGGGCCGGCGTCGTGCTGGTGCCGGAGGACCGCAAGGAACAGGGCGTCGTATTGGAGCAGACGATCGGCGAGAACCTCGCCATCGGCAATTTCGATCATGTCGCACCGAAGGGCTGGGTGTTTCCCAAAGCGGTTCAGAGGTTCGCCGAGGCCGGCATTTCGAGGCTCGGCGTCAAGGGTCGGCCGAACCAGGCAGTCTCAAAACTTTCCGGCGGCAACCAGCAGAAGGTGATCATCGCCAAATGGGTGTCGCGGCCGCCCAAGGTGTCCATCCTCGATGAGCCGACGCGCGGCATCGACGTTGGCGCCCGCGCGGCGATCTACGATGTCATCGCCGACCTTGCCCGCTCGGGCATGGCCGTGGTGGTGGTCAGCTCGGATCTCGAGGAGGTGCTGGGGCTTTCGCACCGGGTTCTGGTGCTGAGCCGCGGCCGCCAGCGCGGCATCCTCGATCGCGACGAAGCAAGCAATGTCGCCGTGATGGAACTCGCCACGAGCTGAGGGCACGGCAGATGGGAATAAAGCGCAGCAGGTGATAGCCTCCCAAGCACCGGACCGCGCGGGGCGCCAGCAGGGCTGGCGCCCCTTCTTTCAGGGAGAGGGAGAAAGATGAAACTGTTCGATATTGATGGCGACGTGGCGCTGGTGACGGGCGCCGGCAGCGGCATCGGTCAAGCGATCGCCATCGGTCTGGCGGAAGCCGGCGCCGATGTCGCCTGTTTCGGCCACAGCTCGAAGGGCGGGCTGGAAGACACGGCCGACAAGATCAGGGCGCTCGGCCGCAAGGCGCTGGTGCTGACCGGAACTGTCACATCGCAGAGCGATCTCGCGGCAGCGGTCGAACGCGTCGAAAAGGAACTCGGCGCGCTGACGATCGCGGTCAACAATGCCGGCGTCGCCGGTGCCGAACCCGCCGAGACGCTGCCGATGGAGAAGTGGCAGAAGCTCTACGACGTCAATGTCAGCGGCGTGTTCCTGTCCTGCCAGGCCGAGGCGCGCGTCATGCTGCCCCGGCGCAAAGGCTCGATCATCAACATCGCCTCGATGTCCGGCTCGATCGTCAACCGCGGCCTGACGCAGGCGCACTATAATTCGTCCAAGGCGGCGGTGATCCACATGTCGAAGAGCCTCGCCATGGAGTGGGCCGATCGCGGCCTGCGCGTCAATGTGGTGAGCCCCGGCTACACGCTGACGCCGATGAACAAGCGGCCGGAGGTCGCCGAGCAGGTCAAAATCTTCGAGCGCGACACGCCGATGGGCCGCATGGCGACGCCTGAGGAAATGGTCGGGCCGACCGTGTTCCTGGCGAGCCGGGCCGCGAGTTTCGTCACCGGCATCGACCTCATCGTCGATGGCGGCTTCGTCTGCTGGTAGGAGAAAGGAAAAGTGCAGAAGCGTTTCGAAGGAAAGACGGCAATCGTCACAGGCGCCAGCGGCGGCATCGGTGCGGCCATGGCGAAGCGTTTCGCGGCGGAAGGTGCTGCGGTTGTGATCAGCGCCATTGATCCGCGCGTCGACGAGGTCGCCGCCGGCCTGAAGGCTGCGGGCGCGAAGGTCGCCTCGATGCGCATGGACGTGACGAAGAAGGACGAGGTCGAAGCGCTTTACGATCTCGCGGAGAATGAATTCGGTCGGGTCGACATTTCGGTGCAGAACGCCGGCGTCATCACCATCGCCAAAATCGAGGCGATGACGGAATCCGAGTGGGACAAGGTGATGGCGGTGAACACGAAAGGCGTGTTCCTGTGCTGCCAGGAAGCGATCGCGCGCATGCGCAAGCACGGCCAAGGCGGCCGGCTGATCAATACCGCGTCCGGCCAGGCGCGGCAGGGTTTCATCTACACGCCGCATTACGCCGCGTCGAAGTTCGGGGTTGTCGGCATCACGCAGAGCCTGGCCAAGGAAGTGGCCAAGGAAAAGATCACCGTCAACGCCATCTGCCCCGGCATCATCAACACCGACATGTGGGCCTATAACGACACCGCATGGGGCAAGCTGCTCGGCGACTACAAGCCGGGCGAGCTGATGGCGGAATGGGTGAAGAACATCCCGATGGGCCGCGCCGGCAGCGGCGAAGACGTCTCGGGCCTCGTCAGCTTTCTCGCCAGCGATGACGCGGCCTACATCACTGGACAGACCATCAATGTCGACGGCGGCCTGATCATGTCGTGAGAAGGCCTGCGATGCGTTGAGTGACCGCGGCGCCAGCCTCACTGCGACCCAGGCAGCCGGGTCGCGACAGCCGATTTCATCGCCGGTTCTGCGACATAAGACGGCTTGCCGCCGTGATTGCGCTCCTGTATCGCCACCGAATATGTTCACCTCGAGTGAAATAAATCGGCGGAAAGTTGAGGGCGCCATGGCGAAGAAGACGACCGACACCAAGCCTTCCAGCGCTAGCGCCCAAGCCAAGCCGTTGCCGAAGAGCGTCTCGGCGGACGGGCGAACCGTGCGAACCATCCGCGCGCCGCTGACGCAGAATCCGCACGCCGTCCGCGACACGCGCGAGAAAGTGCTGGAGGTGGCGATCGGCCATGAGGTGCGCGCCTTCCGCAAGAAGCTCGGCATCACCGTCGCCGATCTCGCGGCCGCCACCGACATTTCATTGGGCATGCTGTCGAAGATCGAGAACGGCATCACCTCGCCGTCGCTAACCACGCTGCAGGCGCTGTCGCGGGCGCTCGGCGTGCCGGTCACCGCCTTCTTCCGCCGCTTCGAGGAAGAGCGCGCCGCCGTCTTCGTCAAGGCCGGCGAAGGCGTCGACGTCGAGCGGCGCGGCACACGCGCCGGCCACCAGTACAATCTGCTTGGCCATATCGGCGCCAACACCAGCGGCGTGGTCGTCGAGCCCTATCTGATCACGCTGACCGAGGACTCCGACGTGTTCCCGACTTTCCAGCATGCAGGGATGGAGTTCCTCTATATGCTCGAGGGCGAGGTCGTATACCGGCACGGCAGCAATCTCTATCCGATGAAGCCAGGTGACAGCCTGTTCTTCGACGCCGATGCGCCGCATGGGCCGGAAGAACTGACACAGCTGCCGATGCGCTATCTCTCCATCATCTGCTATCCGCAGAACAGCACGACCTGACCAACCCGAACCCGGACATCGTTCGGTGACGCATTCGTCGAAGGTCCGACCTCGCGAAGCATTTCCGTGGCATTTCCACCAGCTCGTGCCGGCGCTGTGCCGTCCGCGGCAATTTTCCTGCAGGCAAATAGTTTTATCCACAGGCAATCCTGCGGCGGACCCCCAAACCGTTTACCGAACGGAAAACCGGCTTGACAACTTCGCGGTTCGGGCAGAACTTATGAAAAAAATTTCACTCTGTTGAAAGAGTGGACGCCCGGTCGATTGCGGGGCCGGACGTCGAGAAAAGGGGAAAAACCGATGTCCGATCTCAAGCAGCGCATCGAAGCGCTGTACCGTTCCGACGTGCGCGGATCCGTGCTCCTGATCGTCTGCCTTTGGGCGACGATCCTCTTCGTCCTCTTGATGACCTGGGCCTACATCCCCGACAGCGGGATCAAGCTCGTGGTGGTGATCGCCGCGGCCGCGGTGCTGATCTTCAACACCGCCGCCATCCTGGCGATGCTCAACCACTACAAGGAAGACAAGGATTTCATCTACGGCCTCGACATCAAGAACGCCGATGCGTTCCGCAACCGCCAGTCCTGAAGGGAGAAAGCATGTCCCGCTACATTCCGCCGGAGCAGAGCAAGGCCGGTCAGGTCTTCGACATCGCCGTCGTCGTCGTCGCCATTTTCGTGGCGCTTTGGTTGCCGCTGAAACTCGGCCTCGCGGGTGCTGCGAAATCGATCGACGTGCTCGACGCCAAGACCTGGGAAGCGCTCGGCCAGAACGCGACCATGGCCTCGATCTGGGAAAAGCTCGGCTACACGCCGGAGACCGCCCACGACATCATCCAGAACCGCTTCCACTACATCATCGACTGGCCGACGCTGATCATCATGGCGGTGGTGCTGATCGCCTATTTCGTCTTCCTGTTCCGCGCCTCCGATCGCGAATATCGCGAGGTGATCAACGAGAAGTTCGACGGCAAGTAACCCGGGGACACGATCATGTGGATGACAGTCTCTTACGCATGCTGGGGCATCTCGATCCTGCTCGCGCTGTGGATGCTCTACGACTGGTTCAAAGTCGACACGACCTATTCCGAGGAGACGCTGACCTCCTCGCGCGAAGGCGAGCTTGAAGCCGTCTCCGAAAAGCACCGGATCTGAGTGGAGCCTCACCAATGACAGTCGCGGTTGAAACGAGAGAAACGGTGGTCCACGGCGACCGCGTCTCGCTGCTACGCGTGCTCGGCCCCGCCCATGTCTGGGCGCTCGGCGTCGGCATCGTGCTGGTCGGCGAGTTCACCGGCTGGAATTTTGCCGCCGACAAGGGCGGCGCACTCGCCGCGCTGATCGTCTGCTGGGTCGTCGGACTGCTCTACACCTCGGTCGCGATGATCGATTCGGAAGTGACGTCGACGGTCGCCGCCGCCGGCGGCCAGTACGCGCAGGCCAAGCACATCGTCGGGCCACTGATGGCTTTCAACGTCGCGCTGTTCCTGGTCTTTGCCTACACGATGCTCGAAGTCTCGGATGCGATCCTGCTCGGCGACACCATCGTTGCCAAAGCAGGTGTCGAGGGATTGACCCACAATTCCTTCATCGCCGCCACCATCGTCGTGCTGGCATGGCTCAACTATCGCGGCGTGCTGATGACGCTCAACGTCAACTTCGTCATCACGGCGATCGCCTATATCTCGATCGTCATCCTGTTCTTTTCGGTCAGTCCATGGACGCAAGGGGCGGTGCTGAAGCTCAACGAACTGGTCACTCCCGGCAACGCGCTGCCCTATGGCTGGATCGGCGTGATCGCCGCCTTCCAGTTCGGCATCTGGTACTATCTCGGCATCGAGGGCACCACGCAAGCGGCCGAGGAAGTGCGCTCGCCGGCGCGTTCCCTGCCCTACGGCACGATGGCCGGCATGATCACGCTTCTGATCGCCGCCGCCATGACCTGGTATGTCTGCGCCTCGCTGATGCCGTGGGAATATCTCGGCATCACCTATTATCCGCTCTGGGACGCCGGCAAGCTGACCGGCAGCCCGCTGCTCGAGAACCTGCTCTTCATCGCGACGCTGCTTGCAGCCCTTGCCTCGGCCAATGGCTGCATCAATGACGCCGCCCGCGCCTGGTTCTCGCTCGGCCGCGACCGCTACCTGCCGAGCTGGTTCTCGGCGGTGCATCCGAAGTATCGCACGCCCTATCGGTCGATCCTGTTCCTGCTGCCGATCGCGCTGGCCTTCGCCTTCATCGCCGATCTCAACCAGGCGATCACCTTCTCGATCCTGTCGGGCGTGCTGCAATACACCTTCATGAGCATCAACATCATGATGTTCCGCAAGAAGTGGCCGCTCGGCTCGATCCGCCGTGGCTACACGCATCCCTTCCATCCGCTGCCGGCGATCGTGCTGTTCTGCCTGTGCGTGGTGACCTTCTTCGCCATCTTCCTCGGCTTCGGCTCGCAGCTGATCGCGATGATCGCCTTCTACTTCCTGATCTCGCTGTGGTTCCACTTCTACCGCTACAAGTTCGTGCGCCGCGGCGACCAGTTCACCATGCCCTGGCCGAAGCCGCAGGGCTATTGAACGGAAAAAGACCCGCCGCCTGGCGGCGGATCTTGGCGTGTCGAGATGTCTGAGTTGACGTCAATCTTGTTTGCCGGGGCGATCGTATTTGCGGTCGTCCTTCACCTTGCCTGGCTTGCGCGCTCCAGCCGCAACAGGGCCAGGGCGGCGCTCGCCGACGACGAGGCCGCCATCCGCGCCGTTATTCGCGACGCGATCGACGTCTCCGACGGCACGGCCGGCGTCGCTACCTGGGCGGGTTCGCACAAGGGCGAGCGAGCGCAGGTGCGTACCATCGTTGACACGCTCGCGACCAGAAAGCTTCCCGCGCGCTGGCTCAGCGTGTCGATCACCGAGCCGGTGGCGGTGCCGGGCGTTTTCGACATGATGATGCGGCCGGGATCGCCGACGAGCTTCTCCAATTTCGACCATCTCGAACACACGCTGCCGAAGACGGCGGCGTTCCCCGACGAGGCGGTGCTGCGGACAGACCGCAAAGGCATCGTCTTCCCGCAGGAGGTGATCGCCGCGCATGCCGGGATATTCGGCGAAAGCCGCGCCAAGGAATTGCTGATCACGCCGAAGGGCGTGCGCATCGTGTGGCTGCTGGCCCAGGCCGATCGGGCGCGCTACGGTGTGTTCCGGCAAGCCGCTTTCGGCGACGCGAGGCTCGATCCGACATTGATCGAAAAACTGCTCGAAGCCGCATCCTCGATTCGCGACGCGATCAACCAGTGCGAAAGGCAGGCCGCATGAGCAACGCCACCGAACCCGCCGCCCGGCCTTCGAACCCTTATTTTGTCCTGGCCTCCGCGATCGTCCTGCCGGGCAGCGGACATGTCATGCTCGGCTTGCCGGCGCGGGGCCTGCAGTTCCTGTTCTTCATGGTGATCCTCGGCTGGGTCACAACCAAGGTGGCGCCGGCGGATGCCAGCTTCATCGGTCGCCATGCCGGCGGGTTCCTGATCTATGCGCTGTCGATCCTCGATGCCTACACGATAGCGCGCGTTCGCCACGCGATATGGGCCCACGGCCATCCCGACGGCGACAACGCTACAGGCGGCGCGAGAACGGAAATATAATCAGAGGAAAATTTCTTTCATGCCATTGAATTCGCGGATTTCATTCGGTACACCATTTGGAAGCCACAAACGTCGGAGGCTGACATGTGCGGAATCGTCGGACTTTTCCTCAAGGACAAGACGCTGGAGCCGAAGCTCGGCGCGATGCTGTCGGAGATGCTTATCTCGCTCAGCGACCGCGGTCCGGACAGCGCCGGCATCGCCATCTATGGCGCGGCGACCGGCAACGAGGCTAAGATCACCGTGCAGTCGCCGAAGCCCGAGCGCGATTTCCGCCGCCTCGACGTCGAGCTCGCCAAGGCGGTCGGCGCGCCGGTGAGCGTCGCGGTGAAGTCGACGCATGCGGTTATCCGCACCACGCCCGACAAGGTCGACGCCGCGCGTGAGGCGCTGCAGTCGCTTCGGCCCGATATCCGCATCATGGGCGCCGGCGAAGCAGTCGAGATCTACAAGGAAGTCGGCCTGCCGGAAGCCGTCGTCGATCGCTTCGACGTGCGCTCGATGACCGGCACGCATGGCATCGGCCACACCCGCATGGCGACGGAGTCGGCGGTCACTACGATGGGCGCGCATCCCTTCTCGACCGGCGCCGACCAGTGCCTGGTGCACAACGGTTCGCTCTCCAACCACAACAATGTCCGCCGCGAGCTGGTGCGTGAAGGCATGACCTTCGAGACGGAGAATGATACGGAAGTGGCGGCCGCCTATCTCTCCAACAGGATGGCGCATGGCAAGAATCTCGGCGAAGCGCTCGAAGGCACGCTCTCCGACCTCGACGGCTTTTTCACCTTCGTCGTCGGGACCAAGAACGGCTTCGGCGTTGTGCGCGATCCGATCGCCTGCAAGCCGGCCGTGATGGCCGAGACCGACCAGTATGTCGCGTTTGGCTCGGAATATCGCGCGCTCACAAAATTGCCCGGCATAGACAATGCGAGGGTCTGGGAGCCGGAGCCCGCAACGGTCTATTTCTGGGAGCATTGAGTTCATGCCTGCAACACCCATGCCGAAGGCGCAGCGCGAGCAAGGCCATGCGAGGGTCTTCGACCTCGCAGAACAGTCGCTGCGCGAGCTGAACCAGGCGCTTCATCAGCTGACCCCCGGCTCGAACGAGACCGCTTGGGAAGTGCTCAACCCGAAAGGCAGCCATTCGGTCGCCGTCGGCGTCGACCAGCCGATCAGCATCGATGTGCGCGGCAGCGTCGGCTATTACTGCGCCGGCATGAATGATGGTGCCGCGATCACCGTGCATGGCTCGGCCGGCCCCGGCGTCGGCGAGAACATGATGTCCGGCTCGATCGTGGTCAAAGGCGATGCCAGCCAGTATGCCGGCGCCACCGGCCGCGGCGGCCTCTTGGTCATCGAGGGCAATGCTTCCTCGCGCTGCGGCATCTCGATGAAGGGCATCGATATCGTCGTGCACGGCAATATCGGCCACATGTCGGCCTTCATGGCGCAGTCCGGTAATCTGGTGGTGCTGGGCGATGCCGGCGACGCCCTGGGCGATTCCATCTATGAGGCGCGGCTCTTCGTGCGCGGCAAGGTCGAAAGCCTGGGTGCCGACTGCATCGCCAAGGAGATGCGGCCCGAGCATATCGAACTGCTGCAGGGCCTGCTCGACAAGGCCGGCGTCACCGACGTCGAAGCTTCGGAGTTCAAGCGCTACGGCTCGGCCCGGAAGCTCTACAATTTCAATATCGACAACGCCGACGCGTATTGAGGCAAGATGACCTACCGCAACCCGCCGACGACGCCACGCAAGTCCGCGACCTTCGACGACTACACGCTTTCCGAAATACGCCGCGCGGCCGCGACCGGCATCTATGACATCCGCGGGGCCGGCGCCAAGCGCAAGCTGCCGCATTTCGACGACCTCCTGTTCCTCGGCGCCTCGATCTCGCGCTATCCGCTTGAAGGCTATAGGGAGCGCTGCGACACCAGCGTGGTGCTGGGCTCGCGCCACGCCAAAAAGCCGATCGAGCTGAAGATCCCGATCACCATCGCCGGCATGAGCTTCGGCTCGCTCTCCGGTCCGGCCAAGGAAGCGCTCGGCCGAGGCGCGACGCTTTCCGGCACCTCGACCACTACCGGCGACGGCGGCATGACCGAGGAAGAGCGCGGCCATTCGAAGACGCTGGTCTACCAATACCTGCCGTCGCGCTACGGCATGAACCCGCGTGACCTGCGCCGTGCCGACGCGATCGAAGTTGTCGTCGGACAGGGCGCCAAGCCCGGCGGCGGCGGCATGCTGCTGGGACAGAAGATCTCCGACCGCGTCGCCGAGATGCGCACGCTGCCCAAGGGCATCGACCAGCGCTCGGCCTCGCGCCATCCCGACTGGACCGGCCCGGACGATCTTGAGATCAAGATCCTGGAGCTGCGCGAGATCACCGACTGGGAGAAGCCGATCTACGTCAAGGTCGGGGGCGCCCGTCCTTATTACGACACCGCGCTTGCGGTGAAGGCCGGCGCCGACGTCGTCGTGGTCGACGGCATGCAGGGCGGCACCGCCGCGACCCAGGAAGTATTCATCGAGAACGTCGGTCAGCCGACGCTCGCCTGCATCAGGCCGGCGGTGCAGGCGCTGCAGGACCTCGGCATGCACCGCAAGGTGCAGCTGATCGTCTCCGGCGGCATCCGCAACGGCGCCGATGTCGCCAAGGCGCTGGCGCTCGGCGTCGACGCGGTGTCGATCGGCACCGCCGCACTCGTGGCGCTTGGCGACAACGACCCGCGCTGGGAGACGGATTACAACGCGCTCGGCACCACGGCCGGCGCCTATGACGACTGGCACGAAGGCAAGGACCCGGCCGGCATCACCACGCAGGATCCCGAGTTGATGAAGCGCGTCGATCCGATCGCCGCCGGTCGGCGGCTCGCCAACTACTTGAAGGTGATGACGCTCGAGGCTCAAACCATTGCCCGCGCCTGCGGCAAGAACAGCCTGCACAATCTCGAGCCCGAGGACCTGGTCGCGCTCAGCATCGAAGCAGCCGCCATGGCCGGCGTGCCGCTTGCCGGCACCAACTGGATACCGGGGAAGAACGGCTTCTAGGACACACCATCCAGGACCACATAAGCGAGGAACTATAATGGGGAACGATCTCGCCGCATTCGCCAAGGAGAACGGCGTCAAATACTTCATGATCTCCTACACCGACCTGTTCGGCGGGCAGCGTGCCAAGCTGGTGCCGGCGCAGGCGATCGCCGACATGCAGAAGGACGGCGCCGGATTTGCCGGCTTCGCCACGTGGCTCGATCTCACGCCGGCGCACCCCGACATGCTGGCGGTGCCGGATCCGGATTCGGTGATCCAGCTGCCGTGGAAGCCGGAGGTAGCCTGGGTGGCGGCCACGTGCGTGATGGACGACAAGCTCGTCGACCAGGCGCCGCGCAACACGTTGAAGCGGCTGATCGAAGAGGCCGCCCGCGACGGCATGCATGTCAAGACCGGCATCGAGGCCGAGTTCTTCCTGATCTCGCCGGACGGCAGCGCTATCTCCGACCAGTACGACACGGCGTCGAAACCCTGCTACGACCAGCAAGCGGTGATGCGTCGCTACGACGTGATCGCCGAGATCTGCGACCATATGCTGGCGCTGGGCTGGGGTCCGTACCAGAACGACCATGAGGACGCCAACGGCCAGTTCGAAATGAACTGGACCTTCGATCACGCGCTGGCGACCGCCGACAAGCACTCTTTCTTCAAGTTTATGGTCAAGTCAGTTGCGGAAAAGCATGGGCTGCGCGCGACTTTCATGCCCAAGCCCTTCCAGGGCCTGACCGGCAATGGCTGCCATGCGCACATCTCGGTGTGGGACGAGACCGGCAAGACCAATGTCTTCGCCGACAATTCGGAGGAGCTCGGCCTGTCCGCCAAGGGCAGGAACTTCCTCGGCGGCATCATGAAGCATGCTTCGGCACTTGCCGCGATCACCAATCCGACGGTCAACTCCTACAAGCGCATCAACGCGCCGCGCACCATTTCGGGCGCCACCTGGGCGCCAAACACGGTGACCTGGACCGGTAACAACCGTACCCACATGGTGCGCGTGCCGGGACCGGGCCGCTTCGAGCTGCGTCTGCCGGACGGCGCCGCCAATCCCTATTTGCTGCAGGCAGTGATCATCGCTGCCGGCCTCGACGGCATCCGCTCGAAGGCCGATCCCGGCAAGCGCTACGACATCGACATGTACCAGTTCGGTCATACCGTGACGGATGCGCCGAAACTGCCGCTCAACCTGCTCGATGCGCTGCGTGAGTTCGACAAGGACAAATCGCTGAAGGCGGCGCTGGGTGAGGAATTTTCGTCGGCATATCTAAAGCTGAAGCAACAGGAATGGAATTCCTATGCTTCGCACTTCACGCAGTGGGAGCGCGACCACACGTTGGACATCTAAAGCCCGTCGGCCGTGCAATCCGATGCGATAGAGAAGAGTCGGCGTGGGCGAGCGGCCTCGGAATGATTTCATGAAATACTCGATCTTCTCGCTCGCCCGTGCCGCCCTCTCCGGCCACAAGACCTGGAAGCCGACCTGGCGAGATGCGGCTCCGAAGGATCGCTACGACGTGGTGATCATCGGCGGTGGCGGGCACGGGCTGGCGACCGCCTGGTTCCTCGCCAACGAGTTTGGCATCCGCAACGTCGCCGTGCTGGAGAAGGGCTGGATCGGCTCCGGCAGTGCCGGCCGCAACACCACCATCATCCGCTCCAACTACGGCCTGCCCGGCAACACCGGCTTCTATGAACTGTCGATGAAGCTGTGGGAGCGGATGGAGCAGGATTTGAACTACAACGCGATGGTCAGCCAGCGCGGCGTCATCAACCTCTACCATTCCGACGCGCAGCGCGACGCCTTTGCCCGACGCGGCAACACCATGCGCCTCAACGGCATCGATGCCGAGCTGCTCGACCAGGCGGCGCTCAGGAAAATGATGCCGTTCCTGAACTTCGACAATGCGCGCTTCCCGGTGCAGGGCGGGCTCTTACAGCGGCGCGGCGGCACGGCGCGTCATGATGCCGTGGTGTGGGGCTACGCGCACGCGGCGAGCGAGCTCGGCGTCGACATCATCCAGAACTGCGAAGTCACCGGCTTCATGCGCGACACCAACGGCAAAGTGACCGGCGTCGAGACCTCGCGCGGCCGGATCGGCGCCGGCAAGGTCGGCATGGCGGTCGCGGGCTCCTCATCGCGCGTGGCGGCAATGGCCGGACTGCGCCTGCCGATCGAGAGCCATGTGCTGCAGGCCTTCGTCTCCGAAGCGATCAAGCCGCTCCTGCCCAACGTCATGACCTTCGGCGCCGGGCATTTCTATGTCAGCCAGTCGGACAAGGGCGGACTGGTCTTCGGCGGCGACATCGACGGCTACAACTCCTATGCCCAGCGCGGCAATCTGCCTGTCGTGGAGGATGTCTGCGGAGGCGGCATGGCGCTGATCCCGATGATCGGCCGCGTGCGGCTCCTGCGCCAATGGGGCGGCATCATGGACATGTCGATGGACGGCTCGCCGATCATCGACAAGAGCCCGGTCGACGGCCTCTATCTCAATGCCGGCTGGTGCTATGGCGGCTTCAAGGCGACGCCTGGCTCCGGCTTCGTCTTTGCTCATCTCATCGCCCGCGATCAATCGCACAAGGAAGCCGCCCGCTTCCGCCTCGACCGGTTCCAGCGCGGCGCCATGATTGACGAGAAGGGCCAGGGCGCCCAACCGAACCTCCATTGAAGACCCGACCATGCGCATAGTCTGTCCCTTCTGCGGCGAACGCGAACTCGGCGAGTTCACCTATCTCGGCGACGCCAAGCCGCAGCGCCCGCCTGCCGATGCCGGTGAAGACGCCGTCTACGACTACGTCTACCTGCGCGACAACATCGCCGGTGTGATGAGCGAGCATTGGTATCACGGCGGCGGCTGCCGGGCCTGGCTGAAGGTCACGCGCAACACGCTGACGCATGAGATTTCTTTGGTTGAGGCCGCCGCCGGCGTTGGAGCGAGGCAGGGTGCGAAATGAGTCTCACGCTCCAGGTCGGCGCCGCCCCTCACCTGCCTGCCGGCATCCTCTCCCCGTATAGTGACGGGGAGAGGGGCGCTCTCGCCAACAGTTTCGCCAATCGCCAGCGTTGCAAGATAAGAGCCGGCATCGGGGCCAGCCCACTTCTCCCCGTCTCTATACGGGGAGAAGTGCCCGGCAGGGCGATGAGGGGCAGCGCTGCCCTTCACCATGATATCGAACCGAGAGGGTGACATCGTGACCTCTCATGCCAATCGCCTCTCAACTGGCGGCCTTATCGACCGCTCGACGCCGCTGACCTTCCGCTTCGACGGTAAGACACTCTCCGGCTTCCAGGGCGATACGCTTGCCTCGGCGCTCGTCGCCAACGGCGTCAAGCTGGTCGGCCGCTCGTTCAAATATCACCGCCCGCGCGGCATCCTGACGGCGGGTTCGGAAGAGCCCAACGCGCTGGTCGAGCTGCGCAGCGGCGCAAGGCGCGAGCCGAACACCAAGGCAACGACCGCCGAGCTCTATGAAGGGCTCGAGGCCGCCAGCCAGAACCGCTGGCCGTCGCTCGATTTCGACGTCATGGCGGTCAACCAGCTCTTCGCGCCGATTTTCGTCGCCGGCTTCTACTACAAGACCTTCATGTGGCCGGCGAAATTCTGGGAAGCGATCTACGAACCGGCGATCCGTCGCGCCGCCGGCCTCGGCCGCGCGGCGGGCATTCCCGATCCCGATCGCTATGACAAAGCGTGGGCGCATTGCGACGTGGCGATCGCCGGCTCCGGTCCGGCCGGCCTCGCCGCCGCCGTTGCCGCCGCGCGCTGCGGCGCGCGCGTCATCCTGTGCGAGGAGGATTTTGTCCTCGGCGGGCGCTTGCTGGCCGATGGCGGTACGATCGACGGGCTGCCGGCGGCCGAGTGGATTGCCCGTACCCTGGACGAACTCGCGGCGATGCCGGACGTCCGCATCATGACGCGCACGACGCTGTTCGGCGTGTATGACGGCGGTACCTATGGCGCGATCGAGCGCGTCAACGACCATCTATCGGCACCGCCGGAGCATCAGGTGCGGCAGCGGCTTTGGCGTATCGTCGCCAAGCGCTGCGTCGTCGCGGCGGGCGCGATCGAACGTCCCATCGTCTTCGCCGGCAACGATACGCCTGGCGTGATGATGGCCTCCGCCATGCGCAGCTACATCAACCGCTACGCCGCTGCACCGGCGCGACGCATTGCGCTGTTCACCAACAATGAGGATGGCTGGCGCACGGTGGAGGCGGCGATCGCAGCCGGACTGCAGGTCGCTGCGATGATCGATGGGCGGCCAGACGTTTCGCCGGCCCATCGCTCGCTTGCCGGCAAGGGCGGCTTCCCGATTCTCAACGGCTCAGTCAGCGGCGTTGACGGCGGCAAGAGCGGTGTGCGCAAGATTTCCGTATCGCTGACCGGCGGCGCGCGCGCCGAAGTCGAGGCCGACGGGCTTGCCGTCTCCGGCGGCTGGAACCCGGCGGTCGGCCTCACCTCCTATCATCGCGGCCGGCCGAGATGGCGCGACGATATCGCCGCCTTCGTGCCGGACGGCGCGCCGCCCGGCATGGCGGCGGCAGGCGCGGCGAACGGCGCCTTCGGTCTTGGCGCCTGCCTGCGGGAAGGTTTCGAGGCAGGTGCGGCAGCGG
The DNA here is from genome assembly GCF_029625765.1 of Mesorhizobium sp. WSM4983. Taxonomy (NCBI): domain Bacteria; kingdom Pseudomonadati; phylum Pseudomonadota; class Alphaproteobacteria; order Hyphomicrobiales; family Phyllobacteriaceae; genus Mesorhizobium; species Mesorhizobium sp. WSM4983. The sequence continues at coordinate 152,686 of NZ_JARTVM010000010.1, forward strand.
CGCGCGATACGGGACGGAGCGGCAACGCCGGATCGGCGCCCCTCGCCGACGACGAGGCCTTTTCGCTGACGCCGCTCTGGCATGTCGCCGGCAAGGGCAAGGCCTTCGTCGACCAGCAGCATGACGTGACGGCGTCCGATGTCGCGCTGGCGCAACGCGAGGGTTTCGAGTCGGTCGAGCATCTGAAGCGCTACACGACGCTCGGCATGGCGACCGACCAGGGCAAGACTTCGAATGTGGCCGGCCTCGCGATCATGGCGGCGGTGAGCGGCAAATCCATTCCCGAAACGGGCACGACCATCTACCGGCCGCCTTATGTGCCGGTCGCCATCGGCGCCTTCGCCGGCCACCACCGCGACGAGAATTTCCATGCGACGCGGCTGACGCCGTCGCATCACTGGGCGGCCGAACAGGGCGCGGTGTTCGTCGACACCGGCCTGTGGAAACGCGCGCAATGGTATCCGTTGCCCGGCGAAAAAGACTGGCTGGAATCGGTCACCCGCGAGGTCAAGGCGGTGCGAAGCGGCGTCGGCTTCTGCGATGTCTCGACGCTGGGCAAGATCGACGTGCACGGCCCGGATGCCGGAGCCTTCCTGGACCGCGTCTATATCAACGCGTTCTCCAGCCTCGCAGTCGGCAAGGCGCGTTATGGACTGATGCTGCGCGAGGACGGTGTCGTCTATGACGACGGCACCACCTCGCGCCTGGCCGAGGACCATTATTTCCTCACAACCACGACCGCCAAGGCCGGGCTGGTGATGCAGCATCTGGAATTCTGCCGCCAGGTCCTATTCCCCGAACTCGACGTGCAGCTGACCTCGGTCTCCGACCAGTGGGCGCAATTCTCCATCGCCGGTCCGAAGACCCGCGATCTGCTGAAGGAGATCGTCGATCCGGCCGAGGACCTGTCGAACGAAGGCTTTCCGTTCATGGGCGCGCGCGAAGTCAAGCTGCGCGGCGGCCTCAAGGCGAGGCTGTTCCGGATCTCCTTCTCCGGCGAGATGGCGTTCGAGATTTCGGTGCCGGCGCGCTACGGCGAGGCTCTGGCGCGCAACCTGCTGATCGCGGGAAAGCCGTTCGGCGTGACGCCTTACGGCACCGAGGCGCTCGGCGTGATGCGCATCGAAAAGGGCCATGTCGCCGGGCCGGAGCTCAACGGCACCACAACGGCTGCCGATCTCGGTCTCGGCAAGATGATGTCGACCAAGAAGGATTTCATCGGCCGCGTCATGGCCGGCCGTGAAGCACTCGTCGCGCCGAACCGGCAGGTGGTCGTCGGCATCAAGCCGACCGACAAGGCGCGCCGCCTACGCTCCGGCGCGCACATCGTTCCCAACGGCGAGACCCCCGGACCAGACAACGACCAGGGCTATGTCACCTCGGTCTGCTTCTCGCCGGTGCTCGACCAGTGGATCGGGCTCGGCCTCGTCGAGCGCGGCCGCGAGCGCATCGGCGAGATCGTGCGCGCGCATGATCCGCTGCGCGGCGAGGAGTACGATGTCGAGCTCTGCAATTCCGTCTTCTACGATCCGGATGGAGCGCGCCAGCGTGGCTGATTTTTCCTGGAACATCCGCAGCCCGCTCGAGCGCGCCCTGGTCGCCGGCCGTTATGGCGCGCCGGGCGAAGCCGGCGTGTCGCTGACCGAGATCCGCAATTTCGACCTCGTTCAGGTGATGGCGCGGCGCGGCAAGGTGGCCGAGACGGTCAATGCCGCGAAGGCTCGCTTCGGCGTCGGCGCGCCGGAAACACCCGAGGCGGTCGACACGGCCGACGCGACGCTGATCTGGTCAGGACCGGACCAGTTCCTGGTGCTGTCGAGAGGCGGCGGGCAAAGGATGGAGACTCTTGCCCGCGTGTTTGCCGGTTTGGCCTCGCTTTCCGATCAATCACATGCGCGCGCGTTGATCAGCGTTTCCGGCGACAAGGCGCGCACGATGCTGGCCAAGCTGTCCTCGATCGACCTGCACCCCGAAATATTCCCGGTCGGCACGGCAGCCGCCACCTCGATCGACCATACCAGCGTGACGCTCTGGCGCGGGAAGAACCGACAAGGCGGCCGGGCCGTGTTCAACCTCTTGCTATTCGCAACCTTCGCCGAGAGCCTGTGGCATACGATGCTCGACTCGGCTGCGGAGTATGGCGTGACGATCGCGCATTCCGAGGAAGTGGCGTAGGCGCCTCGCCGAGCGCGCCGCGGCGGCGAGAGGCGTTCTTTCGATGCGCATCATCCGCCACCGGCTTTCGCCGATGGCGGATGATTCGAGGTTGCCATCTTCTTATTCCGCAGCCAGCGCCAGCTGCGGTCTTTCGATGCCTTCGACCTGTTCCGGCTCCTGCGCCTGCTCGCCTGTCTTGGCCGTCTTGGGCTCGCGGCCGAAGAACAGGGCATAGCCCGCCGGCAGCACCAGGATGGTGAGCACGGTGGCGACGAGAATGCCGCCCATCATGGCGTAGGCCAGAGGCCCCCAGAAGACGGCGCGCGAGATCGGGATCAGCGCAAGCACCGCGGTCAGCGCCGTCAGCATGATCGGGCGGAAGCGGCGCACCGCAGCGCCAACGATCGCTTCCGATCGATCCATGCCGGCGGCGATGTCCTGGTCGATCTGGTCGACCAGGATGATCGAGTTTCGCATGATGATGCCGAGCAGCGCTATGACGCCGAGGATGGCGACAAAGCCGAACGGCGCCCCGCTGATCAGAAGGGCTGCCGCGGCGCCGATGATGCCCAGCGGGCCGGTGGCCAGCACCAGCATCGACTTGCCGAAATGCTGCAGTTGGACCATCAGCAAGATGACGATGACGGCCAGCATGATCGGTGCCTTGGCGGCGATCGAGGCCTGGCTTTCGGCCGAGTCCTCCGCGCCGCCCTGGATCTGGATCTTGTAGCCGGGGGCAAGGCCGGCGCGCAGGTCCTTCATGTCGTTGTACATCTTGGTGACGACGTCGTTCGACTGCACGCCATCCGGCAACGTGGCGCGCACGCTGATGGTCGGCAGACGGTCGCGCCGCCACTCGATGCCCTGCTCCATCACGGGCACCACTTTCGCCACCTGGGACAGGGGCACGGAACCGCCGAAGTCGGTCGGGATGTAGACGGAGTCGACCGAGGACAGCAGATGACGGGTCGCCTCCGGCTCGCGGGCGACGATCGAGACCGTCTCTTCGCCGTCGCGGAAATCGTCGAGCGGCGCACCGGACATGGTTGCCTGCAGCATCTGGCGAATGCGCTGCGATGTGACGCCTAGTGCCCGGGCTCGGTCCTGGTCGACCACCAGCTTCATCGCCGGCACCGGCTCCAGCCAGTCGTCATGGACGGCGCCGAGCAGCGGGTTTGCTTCGAACCTTGCCTTCACCTCGTCGGCGATGCGGCGCACCTCCTGGCGATCCGGACCCATGATGCGCATTTGCACCGGCCAGCCGGTCGGCGGCCCGAGGAACAAACGATCGACCTTGGCGCGGATCGACGGGAAGTCCTTGGCGAGGATGCCTCGCATCTTGACGATCAGCCGCTCGCGCGCCGGCTCGTCCTTGGCCATCACCAGAAGCTGGGCAAAGTTCGGATTGCGAAGCTGCTGGTCGAGCGGCAGGAAGAAGCGCGGAGCGCCCTCGCCGATATAGGTAGCGATGAAGCGCTTGTCCTGGTCGTCCATCATCTTCGCTTCGAGCGCCTTGGCTTGGTTCTCGACTTCCTTGATCGAGGTACCTTCCGGCAGCCAGAGATCGACCAGAATTTCCGGACGTGACGACTGCGGGAAGAAGTTCTGCGGGATGAACTGGAAGGCCCAGAGGCTGGTGCCGAAAGTGACCAGCGTCATCGCCAGCACGATGATGCGGTGGCGCACGGCCCAGGTGACCGTCGCGCGCAGCCGCCGGTAGAAGCCGGTGTCGAAGACGTCGTGGTGGGTGCCGGCGTGCTTGCGCTGCTTCAGGATCATGTAGCCCAGCCAGGGCGTGAAATAGACCGCGACGAACCACGACACGACCAGTGCGATGCCGACGACATAGAACAGCGTGCGCACATATTCGCCCGCGGTGGAGGCCGCGAAGCCGACCGGGATGAAGCCCGCGGTGGTGATCAGCGTGCCGGTCAGCATCGGGAAGGCGGTCGAGGAATAGGCGAAGCTCGCCGCCTCGATCTTGACCAGCCCCTCCTCCAGCTTGCGCTCCATCATCTCGACGACGATCATGGCGTCGTCGACCAGCAGACCGAGCGCGATGATCAGCGCGCCGAGCGAGATGCGCTGCAGGTCGATGCCGATCTCGTACATGATGGCGAAGGTGGCGGCTAAAACCAGCGGGATGGCGATCGCGATCACCAGGCCGGAGCGCCAGCCGATCGACAGGAACGAGACGACGAGAACGATCAGCAACGCTTCGCCGAGCGCCTCCATGAATTCGTTGACGGCATCCTTGACCACCTCCGGCTGGTCGGAGATCTGGTCGACCGCAACGCCGTAGGGCAGACCTTCCTCGAAGCGCTTGTAGGTCGCCTCGACATCCTTACCGACGTCCCTGACATTGAAGCCCTTGGCCATGACGACGCCGACCTGGACGCTTTCGTGGCCGTTGAAGCGGTACTTGCGCTCATAAGGGTCCTCGAGGCCGGAAGAGACCGTGGCGATGTCGCCAAGACGCGTCACCTGATTGCCGGCGCGCAGCCTCAGCTCGCGGATATCGGCGGCCTTGGTGACGTCGCCCTCGACCGAGATGCGAACCGAGCGCAAGCCGGTATCGACCGAGCCCGCCGGATCGACGGCGTTCTGCCCTTTCACGGCATTCTGCAGGTCAAGCACCGTCAGGCCGCGCTCGGCGAGCGCCTTGGAGGACACATCGATATAGATCTTCTCGGGCTGGTCGCCGATGATGACGGCCTTTTCGACTCCCGGCGTCGCCAGCAGCATGTCGCGCGCCTGAACGGCGAATTTCTTCAGCTCGGGATAGGTGAAGCCGTCGCCGCTGATCGAATGCAGCGTGATGAAGGTGTCGCCGAACTCGTCGTTGAAATAGGGGCCGAGCAGGCCCTGCGGCAGTTCGTTGGCGATATCGCCGACCTTCTTGCGCACCTGGTAGAAGGCATCCTTCACCTCCTCGGCGTTGGTGTCGCCCTTTACCTGGAGCGTGATGATGGCGCTGCCGGCGCGGGTGTAGGAGCGGACAAAGTCGAGATGCGGCGTCTCCTGCAGCTTGCGCTCGATCTTGTTGACGACCTGGTCTTCCATGTCCTGGATCGAGGCGCCCGGCCAGACTGCCTGCACGACCATGACGCGGAAGGTGAAGTCCGGGTCTTCCTTCTGGCCCATGCGCATCAGGCCGAGCGCGCCGGCCAGGATAATGAGGCCAAACAGGAAGCGCGCGATGCTCGGATGCCCGATCGCCCAGCGCGAGAGGTTGAAGGGACGCTTTTCAGTGCTGCTGTCCGTGGTCATGGCGCAGGTCCAGTCCAATTGGCGGCAAGGCAGCATGCCTTGCGGCTCATGAGTTCTCGGTGGGCTTCCGGGCGGCGAGCACCTCAAGCGGAGAGAGACTCGCAATCGCGCTCGACGTGGCCGTGGTGCGGGGGATACCAATGCCGCGTCTCGTCGATCGGGCGATTTCGCCGCCCGGAACCCATGCCCTGCCCGGCTCGCGGCTCACGCAGCGAGGTCGGGAAAGGCGTTCTTTCGCCTGGTTAGCGCAGGCTGCTGGTGGCGGCGACGTCATCCTCCGCCGAGGCGGACTGCTGGGCGGCATCGCCGGAAGGCTTCACTTTCAGATTGTCGGTCATGAACTGTGTGCCGGCGGCCACCACCACGTCGCCCTGCTTCAAACCTTCGGCAACGGCAACGCCGTCGGCGGTGAAGTTCGCCACCTTGATCGGGCGCGGATGCACCGTGTCGGACGCGCGGTCGACCGTCCAGACGATGTGCTTGCCGTCCTTCTCAGCCATGGCGGTCAGCGGGATAGACACCAGCTGCGCCTTGCTGCCGACGGTCGCCGCGACATTGGCGGTCATGCCGAGCAGCACCCGCGGATCGTTGGGCAGCGACACCCGGACCGCAAAGGTGCGCGACTGCGGGTCGGCGCTGCCGGCCACCTCGCGGACCTTGCCGTCAAGGGTCAGCGCCTCGTCCGACCAGAAGCTCGCCTTGACCTCCTTGCCCGGCCGGAAGCCGGCGATGTCCATTTCCGGCACCGCGATCAGCACTTCCTTCTCGCCGTCGACGGCAACCGTCATGACCGGCGTGCCGGCGCCGACCACCTGACCGATATCGGCCGAGATGGCGGTGACGATGCCGGCCTTGCCGGCTTTGAGATCGGTGTAATGGACCTGGTTCTGCGCCTGGGCCAGGGTCGAACGGGCGGCATCGCGCGTCGCCACGGCCTGATCATAGCTCAGAACGGCCTGATCGAGCTGCGACTTAGGCGCGAAGTTCTTGGCATAGAGCTGCTCGGCGCGCTTCCTGGCGAGATCGACGGTCTCGACCTGCCGCTCGGCGGCGTCGAGGCTCGCCTCGGCGCTCTTCACCGACAGCTCGTAGTCGGAGGGGTCGACGCGGGCAAGCACGTCGCCCTCGTTCACATGCTGGCCGATGTCGACGAGACGCTCGGTGACCTTGCCGGCGATGCGGAAGCCGAGATTCATCTCGGTGCGGGCGCGCACTGAACCGGAGTAGTCGAGCTGGCGCGTGGTCTCGGCCTCGCCGATCTCGACGACCTTCACCGGCCGGATGACTTCCTGGGCTTCCGCTTTCTTCTCTTGGCTGCAGCCGGCAAGCCCGAGCGCCGCGACAACGACGCCGACGACTGGGAGGCCCGCGGCCGGCAGCCTGCGGAGGATGGAACTGGACAAAGACACCTTAGCACTCCCGAACTGGAGATAAACGTCGACCGGCACCCGGCGGGGCAGCGGCTATTTCAAGGCTCTGATTGCGTAGTCGATGAGGTCGTCCGGCATTGCCCGGTTGGTCTTGGCAAGGCACTGAGCGACCATCTGCGGATGGCACAGGATGACGGTGGAGGCGCCGAAACAGCGCGAGGCGATCACCGGGTCCTGCTTCCTGAACTCGCCGGCCTCTATGCCGTCGCGGATGACGTCGGCGAGCAGGTCGTGGATGCGGTCGACATGCTTGTCGATGACGCCCCAGTCGCGCTCGAGCGCGACGATCACCATCTCATGCACCTTCTGGTCGTCGAGCATGACTTCCAGCGTCATCTTGTACTGGGCGTGAACGTAACGGCGCAGCCGCTCCTCCGCGCTGATCGGCAGGCGCGAAATCTCGTAGGCCATCGCGTAGCTGGCGCCGAGCATGCGGCCGCAGACGGCCTGGTGGATTTCGACCTTGGAGGCGAAGAAGCGGTAGATGTTGGCCGGCGACATGCCGAGCTCGCGGGCAATGTCGGCAACGTTGGTCTTGCCGTAGCCGTAATGCCGGAACAGGCGCTCGGCACAGTCGAGAATGCGCGTCACATTCTCCTGTCTGGCGGGGTCGGCCACGATGTGGGCGGCTTCTGACATGGTGCTTTCGATTTACGAGTGACGAATTTCAATTTTCGTCACTCGTAATTCGAAAGCAGCGAAGAGTCAACGCGGAATCGATATACGCGTACAAAATGGTGACAGATGGTGACAGTTGCGAGGGGCCAATGAGCGACGTTGGCGGTTGGCCAATGACACCTATGCCGCCTTCATCCTAGGGCGAAGCAAGGAGCGAAGCGACGCGCACAGACGTCGCGGCTGCTGGCGCAAACTGTCGACATCAAGGCCATGTTGGAGGGAGCGAACTACGCCCCGTTCGCCATTTCCCTCAACCTGAACTTCTGGATCTTCCCCGTAGACGTCTTCGGAATCTCGGCGAACACCACCGCCTTCGGCACTTTGAAGCGGGCGAGCAACACACGGCAATGCTCGATGATCTCGGCCTCGCTCGCAACCTTGCCGGGCTTCAGCTCGACATAGGCGACAGGCACCTCGCCCCATTTCTCGTCTGCGCGGGCAACCACTCCGCAAGAGGCGACGGACGGATGCTTGTAGAGCGCGTCCTCGACCTCGATGGACGAGATGTTCTCGCCGCCCGAGATGATGATGTCCTTGGAGCGGTCCTTGAGCTGGATGTAGCCGTCCGGGTGCATGACACCGAGATCGCCGGAGTGGAACCAGCCGCCGGCAAAGGCCTCGTCGGTGGCCTTGCGGTTCTTCAGGTAGCCCTTCATGACGATGTTGCCGCGGAACATGACCTCGCCGATGGTCTGGCCGTCGGCCGGCGTCTCGACCATCGTCTCGGGGTTCATCACGATCAACCCTTCCAGCGCAGCGTAGCGCACGCCCTGGCGCGCCTTCTTCGCCGTCCTCGGGCCCTTCTCCAGCTCGTCCCACTCATTGTGCCATTCGTTGACGACGGCCGGCCCATAGGTCTCGGTCAGGCCGTAGAGATGGGTGACGGCGAAGCCGGCATCGGCCATGCCGGAAAGCACCGCCTCGGGCGGCGGCGCGGCGGCCGTGTTGAAGGTGACGGCCTGGGCGAACTGGCGCTTATCCTCGTCTTTCGCGTTGATCAGCACCGACATGACGATCGGCGCGCCGCAAAGATGGGTAACGCGGTGGTCGGCGATGGCGTCATAGATCGGCTTTGCCCGTACCCAGCGCAGGCAGACATGGGTGCCGGCTTGCACGGCGAGCGTCCAGGGAAAGCACCAGCCGTTGCAGTGGAACATCGGCAGCGTCCAAAGATAAACGGCGTGCTTGGCCATGCCCGCATGGATGGTGTTGGTGTAGGCCATCAGGGCGGCGCCGCGATGGTGGTAGACGACGCCCTTTGGATTGCCGGTCGTGCCGGAAGTATAGTTGAGCGAGATGGCGTCCCATTCGTCGTCGGGCATCGACCATGCAAAAGCCTCGTCGCCGCCGGCGACGAAGTCCTCATAGTCGAGCGAGCCGATCCGCTCGCCCTTCGGATAGGGCGCATCGGCGGCGTAGTCGGGGTCGTCATAGTCGATGACCAATGGCTTGGCCTTGGCCGATGCCAGCGCCGCCCTGACCACGCCCGAGAACTCGCGGTCGACGATCAGCACCTTGGTGTCGGCATGGTCGAGCTGAAAGGCGATGACGGCGGCATCGAGGCGGGTGTTCAGCGAATGCAGCACCGCCTTCACCATCGGCACGCCGAAATGCGCCTCCAGCATCGGCGGCGTGTTCGACAGCATCACCGTTACCGTATCCCCCTTGCCGATGCCATGCCTCGACAGCGCCGAGGCGAGCTTCAGCGACCGCCGCCAGAAATCGCGATAAGAGATGCGCTGGCTACCGTGGATGATGGCGACATGGTCGGGATAGGTCTTGGCCGCCCGCTCAAGGTAGGTGAGCGGCGTCAGCGGCTGATGGTTGGCGGCGTTCCGGTCGAGATCCTGTTCGTAGGGATTGGCCATCCCATCCTCCCCAAAAGTCTTTTCGAGCTTTCTATCCGCAGGCCCGCGATCATGCCATCCCCCTGATCGACCGGGAAATGCTATGACATGAGCGCTCGGTAGAATGGCTGCCCCGATCATGCCGCGCCGGAAGACGAATAACCCAGCCAGCTGGATTTGACTTTTGTCGAGAGCCGTGACTAATGTCAGCCGAGGAGGCGGCATGGCGATCCGACCGGCAGAACAGCTCATCCACAAGGCCGCCTGGCTTTACTATGCGCATGGTCTTCGCCAGGACGAAGTGGCGAACCAGCTCAAGATTTCGCGGGCATCGGTCGCCATGTATCTTCGCAAGGCGCGCGAGACCGGCATCGTCAACATCTCGACCTCGACGCAGCTTTTCACCGACGATGTCATTGCGCGCAGGCTGGAGGACGCCTTCAAGCTCGATGCCGTCTGGATCGCGCCGGAAAACGCCTATGTCGCCGACCCGTCGACCGACATCGCCGTCCTGGCGGCGAGCGTCTTCCTGGAACTGGTGAGTAAGGGCGACCGCATCGGCGTCGCTTGGGGCCGCACGGTCTACACCATCGCCGACATCATGTCCTATGCCGATCTACAGGACGTCACCGTGGTGCAGCTCTGCGGCAATCTCGGCGCGCCCTATTCCTACCGACCCGATCAGTGCACGATGGAGATCGCGCGGCGGCTGAACGCCAAGGGTCTGAACTTTTACGCGCCGCTGGTGCTGTCCACGGAAGAATTGGCACAGGGCCTGCGCGCCGAGCCGGTGATCCGCGACCAGCTTGCCGGCATCAGCGACTGCGATCTCGCGCTCTATTCCGTCGGCGCCGTGGACGCCGACAGCCATCTGGTCAAATGCGGCGCGCTGACGCCGGCCGAAATGGCCGCGCTCCGCAAGGAAGGCGCGGCCGGCGTCATCGCCGGACAGATCATCGATGCAAGCGGCGAGGCGCTCGACTGTAGCTACAACCGGCGGGTCATTTCCGCCGAGCTCGCCTCGCTGCGCGCCATCGGGAAGCGGCTGATGGTGGTGCAGGAGGACAGCAAGTTCGAGCCGCTGCTGGCCGCAATCGCCGGCGGCCTCTGCACGCATCTGGTGGTCGGCGCACATATGGCGGGGCGCCTCCTCGATCACGCCGGCGCGGTCAGCAAAAAGGCCTCGTAGGAAACCACCCTCGCCGCGTCTGTCATCAAGACGTCGCGGCTTCCTGTTCATGAGCAGACAAAATACGGAATCGGACGGAACGACATGAAGAACCTTTGGAACGACGCTGACGCGGAAAAGATGGTTGCCGACTACGCCAAGCAGGGCGTCCGCCGCGACCTTGCGCTGCGCGTCTACACGACCCGCCTGCTCGGCGGAGAGCCGCGGCTGGTGCTGCATGGCGGCGGCAATACCTCCTGCAAGACCAAGGCCACCGATCTGGTCGGTGACGAATGGGACGTGCTTTGCGTCAAGGGCAGCGGCTGGGACATGGCCGTCATCGAGCCGCAAGGCTTGCCGGCGGTGAAGATGGGCGCGCTGCTCAAGGCGCGCGCGCTGGACACGCTCTCCGACGAGGACATGGTGGCGCTGCAGCGTTCCAATCTCATCGACCCCGCCTCGCCGAATCCATCGGTCGAGACACTCCTGCACGCCTTTCTGCCGCTTAAATTCGTCGACCATACGCATTCAACCGCGATCCTTGCCATCGTCGACCAGGAGAACAGCAAGGCGCTGGTGAAGACGGTGTTCGGCGACAAAATGGGCTACGTGCCCTACATCAAACCGGGCTTCGAGCTCGCCAAGGTCGCGGCGGACGTTTTTGACGCCGACCCCAGCGTCGAAGGCCTGATCCTCGACAAGCACGGCATCTTCACCTTCGGCGACGATGCCAAGCAGGCCTATGACCGCATGATCCACTATGTGACCATCGCCGAGGACTATATCGCCAAGAACGGCAAGCCGCAGGCGACCAAGGCGGCGCTGCCGGTAAAGCTCGCCAAGGCGAGCGACATCGCGCCGACTCTGCGCGGCGCTGTCGCAGTGGCGCGCGGCGAAGGCCGCTTCGACCGAATGATCAGCGATTTCCGCACCTCGGATGCGATCGTCGATTTCATCAATTCGGCCAGGATCGCCGAGCTGGCCGGACGCGGCGTGTCGACGCCCGATCTTTCGATCCGCATCAAGACCGGACCGATGGCGGTCCCGGCTCCCGACGCCGACAAGCTCGGCGACTACAAGGCCGCCGTCCGCAGCCATGTCGAGGCTTTCGCCAAGGACTACCGCGCCTATTTCGAGACCAACGACGCGCTGGATGACGTCAAGCGCACCATGCTCGACCCGATGCCGCGGCTGACATTGGTGCCGGGCCTCGGCATGTTCGGCCACGGCCGCACGCTGAAGGACGCGAAAATCGCCTCCGATGTCGGCGAGATGTGGATCGAGGCGGTGCGCGGCGCGGAAGCCATCGGCAATTTCCAGCCGCTCTCCAAGGCCGACCTCTTCCCGCTCGAATACTGGTCATTGGAGCAGGCCAAGCTCGCCTCGAACAAGCCGAAGCCGCTGACCGGCCAGGTGGCGTTGATCACCGGCGGCGCCGGGGCGATCGGCGCCGCGACGGCGAAGCTGTTCGCCGCAAACGGTGCGCATGCGGTCATCGTCGATCTCGATCCGGCCAAGGCCGCGGAAGCGGCAAAGGCGGCGGGTAACAATTCGATCGGGGTCGGCGCCGACATCACCAGCCCGGCCGAGGTGCGCGCCGCCTTCGACAAGGCGGTCGCGGTCTATGGCGGCGTCGACATCCTGGTCTCGAATGCAGGCGCGGCCTGGGAAGGCCGGATCGGCGAAATCGATGACGCGCTGCTGCGCAAGAGCTTCGAGCTCAACTTCTTCGCCCACCAGTCGGCGGCGCAGAACGCGGTGCGCATCATGCTCGAACAGGGCACGGGCGGCGTGCTGCTGTTCAACACCTCCAAGCAGGCGGTCAATCCCGGGCCGAAATTCGGCGCCTACGGCCTTCCCAAGGCGGCGACGCTGTTTTTGTCGCGCCAGTATGCCCTGGACTACGGCGCCTACGGCATCCGCTCGAACGCGGTCAACGCCGACCGCATCCGGTCCGGGCTTTTGACCGACGCCATGATTGCCAGCCGCTCGGGCGCGCGCGGTGTCTCGGAAAAGGAATACATGTCCGGCAATCTGCTCGGCCAGGAAGTGACGGCCGACGACGTGGCGCAAGCCTTCCTGCATCAGGCACTGGCCGAACGCACCACGGCCGACGTGACGACGGTGGACGGCGGCAATATTGCCGCGGCGCTGCGCTGAAGAAACAAGGAGATCTCCCTGAGCGGCCCGTCGCTTTCCCAGAACGACGGACCACTCTCTCCGTGTCGCGACCCAGGTCAGGACTGAAGCCCATTTCACGTCTGCTGGAAAACTGCTCCAACCGGTCAAAATCCGCGCAAATCTTTTGCTTATTGCTCGAACAGCTTAAAGGGGGTGCCTTGCCCCTCGCTTGCGGGACACAAAGCTGGAGCCGCTATGCAAACCAGGGAAGTGCCTTATTTCAGCCAGTGGGAATTGCCCGGCATGACTCTGCCGCTGTTGGCGGAGGGACCATCGGCTCTGCACCGCGACCCGCTGTGGCGCAATTCCGGCGCCGAAACGATTGAGGATTATGCACGCTGGGCCGTGAATGTCTGCGGCATGGCCTGCCTGAAGATGATCCTTGCCGCGCGCGGCGAAATTCATCCGACGCCTGAGCTCGCCCGCGCCTGCACGGCCTATGGCGGCTATGTCGTCAATGAAGGCGACGGTACGATCAAGGGGCTGATCTACGAGCCCTTCGTCCGGTTCGTGCGCGAACGTTTCGGCCTGTTCGCCGAGACGATGACGAATGTCGATGCGGCCACGGTGCCCGGTCTGCTTTGCAAGTGGCGCTACTTCATCGCCTCGGTTCATCCAGGCATCCGCTGGCCCGAGCGCGAGCCGCCGTCGAAAGGCGGGCATCTGGTACTGGTGACGGCCGCCTCGCCAGGCGAAATCCGTTTCCACAACCCTTCGGGACACGTCAGGCAGAGCCAGGCGGACGTCACGCTACCGCTCGCCAGTTTCGACCGCTTTTTCGCCCGGCGCGGCATCGCCGTCGGTTTCTGATCCTTGAGCATTGTGGAGATGTCGATGGCCGAAAAAAGACTGCGTATTGGTGTGCTCTTTGGCGGGCGGTCCGCCGAGCACGACGTGTCGGTGCTTTCGGCGAACAATGTCATGGGCGCGCTGGAGCCGGGGAAGTACGATGCCGTTCCGATCTTCGTCACCCGCGAAGGGCAATGGCTGCTCAGCCGCTTCGAGGACGGCGCGCTGGCGACACCGTCGAACGGAGCGGAGGTCTGTCTGGTGCCCGGCGGGCATGGCCGAATGCTGGCCGTTCCGGCCGAAGGGCCGCCTTACGAGTTGTCCGCGATCGACATTCTGTTTCCCGTCCTGCACGGTCTCCATGGCGAGGACGGCGCCGCGCAAGGACTGGCGGAGGTGGCGCGCGTGCCGCTTGCCGGCTGCGGCATTCTCGGTTCGGCCACGGCGCTCGACAAGGATATCGCCAAGCGGTTACTGAAGGCGGCCGGCCTGCCCACGGCACGGTCCAGCACCATCCTGCCCGAGGCCGCGCCTGGCTTCGCGGAGATCGAGCAGGCGCTCGGACTCCCGGTCTTCATCAAGCCGGCCCGCCAGGGCTCTTCCGTCGGCGTCAGCAAGGTCTCCGACGAAACGGGCTATCAGGCAGCGCTCGCCGAAGGCTTCAGGCACGACGGCAAGCTGCTGGCGGAGGAATTCATCCGCGGCCGCGAGATCGAATGCAGCGTGCTTGAGGACACGGAAGGTGGCCTCTTCGTCTCCCGTCCCGGCGAGATCGTGCCGTCCGAAAGCCACGGCTTCTACAGCTATGACGCCAAATATATCGATAAGGATGGAGCAGCACTTAAGGTGCCCGCCGAACTGCCCGAGACGATCGAAGGCGAGATCCGCGAGACGGCGGCGAAGGCGTTTCGCGCGCTGGGTTGCGACGCGATGGCGCGCGTCGACTTCTTCGTGAGACCGGACATGACGTTCCTGATCAACGAGCTCAACACCATTCCGGGCTTCACCGACATCAGCATGTACGCCAAGGCAATGGCGGCGAGCGACATCAGCTACCCGGAAGTCATCGACCGGCTGGTGGCGCATGGGCTGGCGCGTGCCGCCCGATCTACCTGAGCGAGTCCGGGAATAAAAAGAGCGGCCCGAGAGCCGCTCTTTTGCCTTCAGGCGCGTGGCCTACTTGGCGTTGGGGTTCGGCATCCAGGCCGGCATGGCGACATCGGCATGGGCGAACTGCGGCAGCTTGGCCGACAGGTCTTCCATGTTCTTGATGTCCTTGTCGATAAGTTCCTTCTGGGTGATCAGCGTCGGCGGCACGATGACGTTGTGGCCGGGATCCTCGCCGGCAAGCAGTTGCGCCAGCGCGCGCACCGAGACCTGGCCGACGACTGCCGGGTTGGTGGCGGCGGTGGCGGCCCAGGCGCTGTCCGGCTCGCGCATCGCGGCGATGTCGGACGTCGATATGTCGGCCGAGTAGATCTTGATGCCCTTGTTGAGGCCGGCTTCGTCGACGGCGATCTTCACCCCCTTGGCGAACTCGTCGTAAGGCGCGAACATCACCTTGATATCGGGATGCGCCTGCAGCACCGAGCGCGCCTGGTTGGCGACGGAATTGGCGATCGGATTGTCGAGCGTGCCGAACATGGCGACCTCGCTGATGCCGGAATGTTTCTTCTTCACGTCGACCCAGGTTTCGTTGCGGCGGTCGAGCGGGGCGATGCCGGCGACATAGACATAGCCGGCTTTCCAGGCGTCGCCATTGTCCTTGACCGCCTGTTCGAGCGCGAGGCGCGCGAGATCGCGGTCGGACTGCTCGATCTGCGGGATCTTCGGGTTCTCGACATTGACGTCGAAGGCGACGACCTTGATGCCCGCGTCGACGGCGCGCTGGGCGGCGTCCTTCATCGATTCCGTCAGGCCGTGCTGGATGATGATGCCCTGCACGCCGAGCGCGATCGCCTGGTCGACCATGTCGGCCTGGAGCGCTGCGTCCTGGCGGCTGTCCAGCACGCGCAGATCGACGCCGAGCGCCTTGGCCTGCGCCTCGACGCCGGAGAGATAGGCCTGGAAGAAGTCACCGGTGGAGAGATAGCGCACCAGCGCGATCTTGACGCCCGGCTTGTCGAATGGCGCCGGACGGTCCGCCGCCAATGCTGTGCCCTGCATGAGCAGCGCCGCGCCCGCGAGGCCGAGTGCGGCCTTCCCTAAAAGTCTCCTTGTGATGCTCACTTCTTCCTCCGTTTTGTTCTCAATGCCCCGGTCGAAACTATCTCTTGCCCCTGCCGGAAAGGGCGAAGGTGAAGACAAGGGCGACGACGAGAACCGCGCCCTTGACGAAATCCTGCGTGTAGTAAGGGGCGTTCATCATCGTCAGGCCCTGCAGCAGGACGCCGACGAACACCGCGCCGACGGCCGTGCCGAAAGCGTTCGGCTTGGCGGCGCCGAGCACCGCGTAGCCGATAAGCGCCGCCGCTACTGCGTCGAGCAGCAAATTATTACCCGAGGCGATATCGCCGCGTCCAAGCCGGGCAGCGAGCAAAATCCCGCCGATCGAGGCAAAAACTCCCGAAATGACATAGGCCCAGATCTTGTATGCCTTGACAGGCGCGCCGGCCAGTTCGGCGGCGCGTTCGTTGCTGCCGACGGCATACATCATGCGGCCGAAGCGGGTGTATTCGAGGAAGAACCAGATGAGCGCGGCGAGCACGATGAGCACCACCACCGAGACCGGGATCAGGTTCGGAATGAAGAAGTCGATGCGGTGGCGGCCGAGCGCCAGGAAGGCTTCCGAGAACTTGCCGTTGGCGACCGAGCCGTCGGGCATCGTCATGCCGGTGGCGATCGAGCGGCCTTCGGTTGGAATGCGTTGCAGGCCGAGCAGCAGGAACATCATGCCGAGCGTCGCGAGCAGATCCGGCACGCGCATGTAGACGATGAGCCAGCCATTGATGAGGCCGACGACCGCGCCGATCACGAGGCAGGCGATGAC
Organism: Mesorhizobium sp. WSM4983; assembly: GCF_029625765.1. NCBI lineage: Bacteria > Pseudomonadati > Pseudomonadota > Alphaproteobacteria > Hyphomicrobiales > Phyllobacteriaceae > Mesorhizobium > Mesorhizobium sp. WSM4983. The sequence goes on from NZ_JARTVM010000010.1 coordinate 169,195, forward strand.
GGCGACGACGGCGTTCTGCTCCAGCACAACCATGGCATAGGAAGCCGCCATCATGGCGCTGGTGGCGACCGAGCCGATCGACAGATCGAAGCCGCCGACGACAAGTGTCGCGGTGACGCCGAGTGCCAGCACGCCGGTGATCGCGACCGACTGGAAGATGAAGACGGCGCTTTGCGGCGAGGCGAAGCCGTCGGCGGCGATCGCGAAATAGGCGATCAGCCCGACCAGCAAGATGATGAAACCATAGCGGATGGCATAGTCGCGCAATGTCATCGAACGCCCCCGCGCTGCTGCCCTCTCCGCCAAACTGGAACTCATGCCTGCACTCCAAGGCTCGTCATCCATGCGATCTCACGCCGCGCTGGTGAGCGGCCCGCCGGCCACCTCAGCCAGCAGCCGATCGAGATCGATGTCATCGTTCCTGTGCTCGCCGACGATCGCGTGCTCCGACATCACCAGGATGCGGTCGGCGGTCTCCAGGGCCTCGTCGATCTCTGTGACGAAGAGCAGTGTGGCGCGGCCGTCGGCGCTCGCCCTGAGCTTGGTTGCGATGTCGCGCCGAGCCGAAATATCGACGCCCTGGAACGGCTCGTCGAGGATGAACAGGCGCGAGGCCTGCGACATCCAGCGCGCCACCATCACCTTCTGCTGGTTGCCGCCCGAAAGCGCGGAAAGCTCGTCCTTCTCGGAGCGGCAGACGATGCCGAGCTCGCCGATCTGGCGGCGTGCGGCTGCCCGCTCTGCCCGCTTCTTCATGACGCCGAAGCCGGACATGCGCTTGAGAAACGGCAGGCTGATGTTGCGTTCGATGTTGAAGCCGCCGACGATGCCGCTCATCGCGCGGTCCTTGGCCACAAGGAAGACGCCGGCAGCGATCGCCTCGCGCGCGGATCCCGGTGCGTAGGGCTTGCCGTCCATATGCATGGTGCCGGCGAGCGGCCTGCGCACGCCGAACAAAGTTTCGGCGAGCGCCGTCTTGCCGACGCCGACCAGGCCGGTGATCGCCACCACCTCCCCGGCGCCGAGCGTCATCGAAATCGGTCTGGCGCCGGGCGCCAGCTGCAGGCCTTGGGCGGTGAAGACCGCGCGCGCCGAGCTTCTGGCAATGACCCGGTCGAGCAGGATCTTGCGGCCGAGCATGGCATTGACCGCGCCCTCATAGTCGAGCGGCTTCCGGTCGAACACGCCGGAGACGACGCCGTCACGGATCGAGACGATGCGGTCTGCCAAGCGCCTGATGTCGGACATGCGATGCGAGATATAGAGGATCGCGACACCCTGCCCGCGCAGCCTGTCGATCAGCGCAAACAGCCGGTCGGCCTCGGCGCTCGACAGCGAGGAGGTCGGCTCGTCGAGGATCAGCACTTTCGGCTGGTGCGCCATGGCGCGGGCAATTGCGACCATCTGACGATCGGCGAGCGAGAGGTCCGCGACTCGTGCCTTAAGATCGAGCGTAAGCCCCATGCGGTCGGCTACGGCCCTGGCTTCGACGCGGACATTGGCGGGCTTGAACAGCAGCGATGCACCCTTGCCGCTCAGCCGGTCGAGGGTCAGGTTGGTGGCGACGTCGAGATCGGCGACAACGCCGTCATTGATGTTCTGATGAACGGTGACGACGCCGGCGCGGATCGCTTCTGCCGGCGAGCCGGGATCGAAGGCCTGGCCGGCGAGCCGCATCGTGCCGCCGCCGCGCGCGCAGACGCCGCTAACGATCTTGACCAGGGTGGATTTGCCGGCGCCGTTGGCGCCCATCAGCACGGTGACCTCGCCCGCGTAGAGATCCAGCGCGATGCCGCCAAGCACCTCGTTCTGGCCGAAGGATTTCCTCAGGCCGTCCACACGGAACACGGCATCTGCGCCCATTCGTTCCTCCCTGATCCATGACGCTATGGGCTCACTCGGCAATTGTCAACACGATTGACAATTGCCAGAGCGCTCCCTAGCTTGGCCCGGCCGCCGTGGCTCCGTTATCGTGGGACACCACGCGCAGGAGGGAGAGGATGACCGGGAAGTTCGAAGCATTGTCGGTGGAGACGCTGCCGCAGCGGCTCGGCGAGACCACGGCGCTTACCGAGCGCATTGGCAAGGACGCCGGCCACTGGAAAGTACGCGAGGTCGGCGACGGCAATCTGAACCTCGTTTTCATCGTCGAGGGCGACCAGGGCGCGGCGGTGGTCAAGCAGGCGCTGCCCTATGTGCGCCTGGTCGGCGACAGCTGGCCGCTGCCTTTGAAGCGCGCTTTCTTCGAGTATCACGCGCTGACGAGGCAACAGCGCCGAGCGCCAGGCTCGGTGCCGGCGATCTATTATTTCGACGAGGACCAGGCGCTTATTGTCATGGAGTATCTGGCGCCGCCCTACATTATCCTGCGTCGCGCGCTGATCGACGGCCGCGAGCTGCCGAACATTGCGCGCGACATCGGCCTGTTCATGGCCCGCACGCTGTTCCGCGGCTCGGACCTCTCAATGCCGACAAAAGAGCGCAAGGCCGATCTCGCGCTGTTCGCCGACAATGTCGAGCTCTGCGACATCACCGAGAACCTGGTGTTCTCCGATCCCTATTTCGACGCCGAGATGAACCGGCACACCAGCCCGCAGCTCGACCGCCTGGTGGCCGAATTGCGCGCCGACCGCGACCTCAAGGTCGAGGCGCAGCGGCTGAAGCACCTATTCGCCGCCAATGCCGAAACACTGCTGCATGGCGACCTGCATTCCGGTTCGATCATGGTGACCGACACCGAGACCCGGATGATCGATCCGGAATTCGCCTTCTACGGCCCGATCGCCTTCGACGTCGGCATGCTGCTCGCCAATTTCTGGATGGCCTTCTTCTCGCAGCGGGGCCATGAGCAGAAAGGTAGCCGGGATTCGATGCGCGCCTACCTGCTTAAGGTCACGGCCGAGAGCTGGGCGGTGTTCCGCGCCGAGTTTTCGCATTTGTGGCGAACCGAGCGCACCGGCATCCTCTACCAGAAGAGCCTGTTCGAGGATCAGGGCGACCTGCTCGGTTCCGAACAGGCGCTCGACCACATGCTTTCCGGCATCTGGACCGACCTGCTCGGCTTCGCCGGCATCGAGGTGCACCGACGTATCCTCGGTCTCGCCCACAATGCCGATTTCGAGACCATTGCCGACGCAGACCTTCGCGCCAAATGTGAAGCAAAGGCGCTGCGCTTCGGCCGCCACATCGCCGTGAACCGGCGTCAGATCCACAGCATCGACGAGGTCAACGCATTGGCCGCGCTGGTCGAACAGGAGAAGAGCCTTTGAACGTCGGCGAACGCCACTATCGTACAATTTGGCTCAGCGACGACAAACGCTCGGTCGAGATCATCGACCAGCGCTGGCTGCCGCATGAGTTTCGCGTCGAGACGATCGGAACCGTTCCCGGCATCGCCACCGCGATCCGCGACATGTGGGTGCGCGGCGCGCCGCTGATCGGCGTCACCGCCGCCTACGGCGTCGCCATCCAGATGACCGACGATCCCTCGGACGAAGCGCTCGACGCGGCGTGGGAGACGCTGCACAAAACGCGACCGACGGCGATCAACCTGCGCTGGGCGCTGGACGAGATGCGGCGTTTTCTGAAGCCGCTGGCGCCGGGAGAGCGCGCCGAGGCCGCCTACCGGCGCGCCGCCGAGATCGCAGACGAGGATGTCGGGCTCAATCGCGCCATCGGCGAGAACGGGCTTGCCATCATCAAGGAGATCGCGGCGAAAAAGAAGCCTGGCGAGGCGGTCAACATTCTCACCCATTGCAATGCCGGTTGGCTGGCGACGGTCGACTACGGCACCGCCACGGCGCCAATCTATCTGGCGACGGAAGCCGGCATTCCGGTCCACGTCTATGTCGACGAGACCAGGCCGCGCAACCAGGGCGCCCAGCTGACCGCCTGGGAAATGGCCGGCCACGGCGTGCCGCACACGCTGATCGTCGATAACGCCGGCGGGCATCTGATGCAGCATGGCGACATCGACATGGTGATCGTCGGCACCGACCGCACGACGGCCAATGGCGACGTCTGCAACAAGATCGGCACCTATCTCAAGGCTTTAGCCGCCGCCGACAACGACGTCCCTTTCTATGTCGCGCTCCCCTCGCCCACCATCGACTGGACGGTCGCCGACGGGCTTGCGGAAATCCCGATCGAGGAGCGCGCGAGTGACGAGGTTTCGCTGGTGTGGGGTAGGACGGCCGACGGCAAGGTCGCGCAGGTGCGCGTCTCGCCCGACGCAACGCCGGCGGCAAACCCCGCCTTCGATGTGACGCCGGCTCGGCTGGTGACAGGGCTGATCACCGAGCGCGGCGTGGCGAAGGCTTCGCGCGAGGCGCTGAAGGCAATGTTTCCCGAGCGCAGCTAATCTTCGCCCGGTGCTCTCGGCCGTGCTCACGCCGCACAACTATCATGAGAGCGCCGAGCACCGCCGCTTCTCCCACGAGCATTTTTTGGTGAAGGGCAAGGAAGCGGCGAAGGCCTGCGTCGAAATCCTTGCCGCGCGCGAGCGGATCGCCGCTTAGACTCGACTCGGGCCGGATTTCAGCCCTGCAACAAGAATTGCGGCCGAAAGGGCTTCAAAAGGTTGCGGTAGGTCAGAAATCCGGCCAGAAGCAACGGGGCCGCCCGCCCGGGCCGGCCTTTTCAAACACGGGCTCGAACCAGATACGGGAGACTATTCGTTGGCTCGCATCACACTGAGACAATTGCTCGACCATGCCGCCGAACAAGGCTATGGCGTGCCTGCCTTCAACATGAACAACATGGAACAGGGCCTCGCCATCATGGAGGCGGCCGAGGAGACCAAGTCGCCGGTCATCCTCCAGGCGAGCCGCGGGGCGCGCGCCTACGCCAATGATGTGGTGCTGGCCAAGCTGATCGACGCGCTGGTCGAGATCCACCCCGACATTCCGGTCTGCATGCATCTCGACCACGGCAACAACGAAGCGACCTGCGTCACCGCGATCCAGTACGGCTTCACCTCGGTGATGATGGACGGCTCGCTGAAGGAAGACGGCAAGTCGCCGGCCGACTACGCCTATAATTCCGGCATCACGCGCCGCGTCGTCGATATGGCGCATTGGGGCGGTGTCTCGGTGGAAGGCGAGATCGGCGTGCTCGGCTCGCTGGAGAGCGGCGGCGGCGAGCAGGAGGACGGCCACGGCGTCGAAGGCGCCATCAGCCACGATCAGTTGCTTACAGACCCGGTGCAGGCCGAGCAGTTCGTGCGCGACACCCATGTCGATGCGCTGGCGGTGGCCATGGGCACCAGCCACGGCGCCTACAAATTCTCGCGCAAGCCGGATGGCGCGGTGCTGGCGATGAACGTGATCGAGGAGATCCATCGCCGCCTGCCCAACATGCATCTGGTCATGCACGGCTCGTCATCGGTGCCGGAGGAGCTGCAGGAGATCATCAACAAATATGGCGGCCAGATGAAGCCGACCTGGGGCGTGCCGGTGGAAGAGATCCAGCGCGGCATCAAGCACGGCGTGCGCAAGATCAACATCGACACCGACAACCGCATGGCGCTGACCGGCGCGATCCGCAAGGTGCTGACCGAGAACCCTTCCGAGTTCGATCCGCGCAAATATCTGACGCCGGCCATGGCGGCGATGAAGAAGCTCTGCAAGGAACGCTTCGAGCAGTTCGGCACAGCCGGCAACGCGCCGAAGATCAAGCCGATCCCGTTGTCGGAAATGGCCAAGCGTTACAAGTCCGGCAGCCTCGACCCGAAGTTCGGCTGAGCCACCTCCTCCCGCGACCGGGTTCCAGCCGGTCGCGGGAGCACGCCCGCCCTCCCACGGCACCAGTCCCGCGGAACCTCACGTCATCGGCATTGGCCAAGGAACCATCCATGGCCGAGCTTAGTTGAACTGTCCTGACGCAATGGAGGGTGCGCCGACCGGCGTCGCCGACGGGAAATGCTCGAGCCGCTCTGCTGCGACATGCCGCTTCATCCGACATGGCCGGATCTCGTTGCACGGCTGTTACTGACGCTGGTCGCGGGCTTCCTCATCGGCTTGAATCGCGAGGCACGCGGCCATTCCGCCGGCCTGCGGACGACCATCCTGGTCGGCCTCGCGGCTTGCGTCGCCATGGTCCAGGCCAACATGCTGCTCGACGTTGCCGGCAAGGGACCGGACTCATTCGTGCGCATGGATGTGCTGCGCTTTGCGCTCGGCGTGCTCACCGGCGTCGGCTTCATCGGCGGCGGCGCCATCCTCAGGCGCGGCGATCTCGTCACCGGGGTGACCACCGCCGCCACCATGTGGATCATGACGATGATCGGGCTGGCCTTCGGCGGCGGCCAGTTCGGCCTCGGCGCGATTGCTACAGTATTGACGCTGGTGACGCTGCAGGCCCTGAAATGGGTCGACCTCAAGATCCCGCGCGACCATAAGGCGATCCTTGCGGTCGCATGGCCGAAGACAGCCCCGCCCGACCTCCAGGAGATCGTACGGCCGCTCGGATACGATGCCCGCTTCGTTGGCATGGAGCACGACGCCGACCGCGACCGCTTTGTGTTTTCCTTCCAAGTCAAATGGCGGCAGCCAGATGCAGTCGAGCCGTCAACTGAGGTGCTGGCGCTGGTCGGCCTACACTGCGAGATCGAGCGGTTTGAATTGATCAGCGAGAAAGCGCCCTGATCTGCGTCAGAAGGGTGGCGAACCTATTCGGCTGCGCTTGGCGTTTCCGAATCCGGGCGAACAAGCTTGATGTCCGCTCCCGCCGCCCAGGCGCCGATGTCCTCCCGGCGCAGCGCCGCCGCCATCATGTCGGGAAAGTGGTCCGGCGTGCAGGCGAAGACCGGGACGCCCAACGCCGCGACCGAGCCGGCCATGGAGGAGTCGTAGCCGGGACGGCCCTGGTCGGTGAGCGCCAGGAGCACAACGACATTGACGCCCGACCGCACCAGCGCAGCCAGCCGACGAAGCAGTTCCTGACCATTGCCGCCTTCGTAGAGGTCTGTGATGAGGACGAAATGCGCCTTGGTCGGCCGCTCGATGCGCTCGGCGCAATAAGCGACCGCCTGGTTGATGTCGGTTCCGCCGCCGAGCTGGACGCCGAACAGCACCTCGACCGGATCGCTGAGCTCGTCGGTCAGATCGACGATCGCGGTGTCAAAGCAGACCAGCTTGGTGCGCACGACCGGCAAGGAGGCCATCACGGCCGCGAAGATCGAGGCGTAGATGACCGAACTTGCCATCGAGCCGGACTGATCGACGCAGAGCGTCACTTCGTCGAGGTCGACCAGCCGACGCTGGCGGCGCATGAAGCCGATGAGCTTTTCCGGCACCACGGTCTTGTGGTCTGGCTGGTAATGGCGAAGGTTCGCCGCGATCGTGCGCGGCCAGTCGATGTCGCGCTGCCGCGGCCGGTTGGTGCGCCTGGAACGGTCGAGCGCGCCGCGGATTGCCTCGGCGGTCTTCTGCTCGAGACGCTGCATCAGCTTGGCGACGATGTCGGAAATGATCGAGCGGGCAACGTCCTTGGTCTTTTCCGGCATCGCCGAGCGCAACGAGACCAGATCGGCAACGAGATTGACGTCGGCCTCGATCGCCTTGAGGAATTCCGGCTCCATCAGCATCTGCTTCAGGTTCAGGCGCTCGAAGGCGTCCTTCTGCACGACCTGGACCACCTGCTCGGGGAAGAAGGAGCGGATATCGCCCATCCATTGCGCGACGCGCGGCGCCGAACGGCCAAGCCCGCCGAGCCGCTTGCGCAGATCGCCGGCGTCGCCGCTGCCGTCGCCGTAGAGCGCATCGAGGGCTGCCGAAAGCCGCCGGTCCTCCTGCGACAGCGCCGAGGAGGACTCATCGTCGGCGCCGATCGCCAGGCGCCAACGGCGCTCCCGCGTCCCTTCGATCGGGTGAAGATCGGGTCCGACCGTTTCATCATCCATGGTTGAGCTCCCCCGTAAGCAGCTTGCCGAGGAGACCAAAATGCCGGCGCCAGGCCTCGCCGCCATCGGGTGCCGGCGTCAGTCCGGCGGGCAGGCTCGCCCTGCGGCCGAGCACGGCCTCGATCAGGCGGCGGCGCTCCATGCTGTCGAGATTGGAAAATACGCGGCGCAGCAAAGGCAGATGCGCAACGAAGGCGTCCTCGTCGAGCGATGCCAGCCAGGAATCGACAGCGCCGCGCAGCCCCTCGTCATAGATCAGCCTCTGGCCGGCGCCGCTGAAGAAGCCTTCGAAAAAGGCGGCGGCATCGATGACCGGCGTTCCGGGCGACAGCCGCTTTGCCAAAAGGCCGGCCGTGGCCTCGACCGAGAGGTGCCCGGCCTCGTAGAGCAGATGTGCGGCGCAGCCAGCAACGAGCGCCGTCGAGCGCGATGAATCGAGCACGGCCGCAAGGCCGTTCCGCCAGGCATCCAGGACATGCTCGTCCGGTTCGACCAGCCTGATCGCCTCGTCGGCCTTGCGCAGCGCCGCCATCAGCGCTGCGGCGGCCTGCGCGTCGAGATCGCGCGCGGCGTAAGGCAGCGCGATCGCGCCTTCGATGACCAACCGCTCCAAGAGGCCGGCAAGCCGCTGCGTCTCGGTTTTGCGCGCTTCGCCATAGCGGATGATGTCGGCAAGTGGGGGCACCGACGCAAGGAGCTCCAGGCATTCGCTGCTATGCGCCGCCTTCTCCTCGAGCGCGGCGAGGCCGGCCGCGGACGCCTCGCTCAAGGCGGCGGTGATCGCGCTTTGCACCAGCGTGGCCAGAGCATCGAGCGTCGAAGCGGCGCCGATCATCTGGACAAGCCGGCCGTTGGCGGCCTTCTCGATGGTCGGTCCGTAAATCAGGTTTTCGACCAGGCGCACGGCGTATTCCGGCTGCCAGGCCAGCAGCCAGCGCTCGCGGAACGTGCCGCGGCTGCGGCCGACATCCGTCAGCCTGCCCCAGTTCACGCCGAGCACGTTCAGCCGGTGCAGAAGCGTCGACCGAAAGAGACCGCTCTCGCTGCGCAGGTCGATGGAGAGCTCGCGCTCCAGTGCTTCAGGCTTGAGCCGCGCGGCCTTCTGGTTGCGCTGCAAATCATCGATCAGCGGCGCGAGCGGCGTGTCGGCTGGAATCTCGCCGACATCGGCGCCGAGCAGCAGCTCGGCCTCGACCATCTTCCACAGCAAGGCCTCGCCGTTGAAGAGCGCCGCGATCGAGGCCTCACGCAGTTCCTCGAAACCCGGTTTCGGGCGCTCGCGTATGGCGGCAAGCGCCCGCGCCAGACGCTCCGCCTCGATCAGCGAGGCGGTCGAAATTATATGGCCCTTGGCCCTGAGAACCGAAGCGATCCGCGCGAGCCACAGCACCGAAGCGTCATCCTGCCCGCGCGTCTGCCACAGGTGCTTGCTCCAGCCCGGCGCGACGACACCGGCGCCGTAGCCATAGCCCAGCGCCAGCCGCGGTCCGGTCCATGGCGCGAAGGTCATGGCGGTCTTGCGCCGGCCGATGCCTTTGAGCAGTGCCTGGTCGCTCTTTTGCGGATGCGCAGCTTGCAGGGCGGGCACATGCCACGCGCCGCAAACGACGGCCAGCGGCCCGTCGATTTCTTTGCGCGCAGCGGCGATCTCCAGCCGCATATGCGCCTCGCGCATGGCCTCGAACTTGCCAATGGACGTCTCGCCGTCGCGCAGCGTCGTCATCGCGTCGGCGATGGCAGCAAAGATCGGCCCGGGTGCGGGATTCTGCTCAATGATATCGGACCACCAGCTTTCGCCGTCCTCATAGCCGGCGGCGCGCGCCAAAGTGCCGATCGGATCAAGGATCCGTGAGCTTGCTTCGCTCTGCTTTTCGGTGGCCTCCGGTTCGTCCGCATCGGCGTCGGTCGAACCCTCGGGTCCGTGCTCGGCAAGCCGCGCGGCGGACGGCAAGTCGATGAAACGCAGCGCCGCCTTGTTGGCGACAGCCCACAGCGCCGCCTGATATTCGGGAGAGAATTCGGGGAAGGGCCAGAAGCGCGTCGCGGCGGGATCGTCCTCGGGGTAGCAAAGCAGTGCCACCGGCGGCTTCATGTCCGGGCTGGCAAGCAGGGGCAGCAAGGGCGAGGCATCCACCGGCCCCTCGATCAGCACGGCGGCCGGCTGCAATTCCTGCAACGCTCTAAGCAGGCTCGCGGCGGAGCCCGGCCCATGATGGCGAATGCCGAAATAGCTGATGCCGCCTTGCGTCATGGCTCAGATGGCCGCGTTGAGCGCCGCGTAATAACCGGCGTAGTCCGGCCGCTTCTTCAGCACCGTCTCCAGATATTCCTCCAGCACGACCTTGTCCTGGACCGGGTCCTTGACGATAGCGCCGACCAGGCTTGGCGCCAGGCCTTCGGCGTGGAGCTTGCCGCCGTCGAACCAGGCCGCCTGGCTGAGGCCGCTGATCATCGTGGCGATCGCCTCGGCGGTGGAGAGCGAGCCCGACGGCGTCTTCAGCGTCACCTTGCCGTCCGAGGTCGCGCCGGAGCGCAGCTCGCGGAAGATGGTCAGCACGCGCGCGATCTCCTCGCCGACATTTTTCGGCACCGGCAGGTCCAGTCCGCCGGCCATCTCGCCGACGCGCCGAGACACGATCGAGACCTCTTCCGCCATGTCCTCCGGCAGAGGCAGCACCACGACATTGAAACGGCGCTTCAGCGCCGAGGAGAGTTCATTGACGCCCTTGTCGCGATTGTTCGCGGTGGCGATGATGTTGAAGCCGCGCTGCGCGTAGATCGAGGTGTTCAGCTCCGGCACCGGCATCATCTTTTCGGACAGCACGGTGATCAGCGTGTCCTGCACGTCGGAGCCCATGCGCGTCAGCTCTTCCAAGCGGCAGAGCTTGCCTTCCTGCATGGCGCGGTAGAGCGGCGTCGGCACCAGCGCCTCCTGGCTCGGCCCCTTCGCCAAGAGCTGCGCATAGTTCCAGCCGTAGCGGATCTGATTCTCGTCGGTGCCGGCCGTGCATTGCACGATCAATGTCGAGTTTCCCATGATGGCGCCGGCGAGATGTTCGGAGACCCAGGATTTCGCCGTTCCCGGCACGCCGAGCAGGAGCAGCGCCCGGTCGGTCGCGAGCGTCGCCACCGCGGTTTCCATCAATTGCCGACGTCCTACATATTTCGGGGTGATAAGCGTGCCGTCGCTTGCCTTGCCACCCATCAGGTAAGTGAGGACGGCCTTGGGCGACAGGCTCCAGCCGGCAGGCTTCTGGCGGTCGTCGTCGCGCGCGAGCGCCTGCAGTTCGGAGGCATAGACCTGCTCGGCCGGAAGGCGGATGGCTGCGTTCATGCGATCTTCTCCGGGTTTATCATCTGTCGGATTGCGAAGGGTTTCCGGCCAGCGCCGCATTGAGCCGCAGCAGACCGAGCGAGGGGGAAGCGGCCGGCAGGCCGGCGGCGACCACCTCGTCGATCAATTTTTCCGCCGTCTCCGGATTGGCCAGAAAGCCCAGGGTCTCGAGATACTGCTCGGCGCTTCGTTTCATGACGTCGTTGTCACCCGAGACGGTGGAACGCAGCGCTGGAAGCGTCTTGCTCCTTGCGAGGTCGCTCCATGCCAGCCAGCCCGCTTCCGCGCCTTCGACCAGGTTGAGCGCGGCCAGATTTTGCCCATCATCGAGGATCTGCCTGATCAGGACACGCTTCCTGTCGTTGTCCAAACGCGACATGAGCTGGAGGACGAGAAGCGCCAGCCTGCCGCCGGCGGCGACAAGCAAATCCGCCAAACAGGCGACCGCCGCATCGCTGCCGGACACCGCGGTCATTCGAACGAGAAAGAGATCGGCACCCTCATCGACGCCGAACTGCCATGCGCCAATGAAATCGGGCTCAGTCTTGCCGAATTGGGCGACGAGATCGCCGAAGTAACAGGACGCGAACAGGTCGGCGCGACGCGACTGTTGCGCAGGCGACTTGGGTTTTATCGGCGTGTAGGTGGTGCGGCGGCGGATGAAGCCGGATTTGCCTTCCTCAATGAAAGCGGCGAGCTCGGCTATCGGATCTTTCGACGCGCCATCCGCTGGATCGCTACGTTCACCCAACCTTGCCAGGAGCCGGCCGGCCGTTTCGCGCACCTTGCCTGAGCGATCGGCGGACAGGCTCTTTAGAAATGGAATGTCATCGGCACTCAAGCCGAAGCGCATCAGCTCCACGAGCGCAAGCCTGACCTCCGCCGGCTCGCTCGCTCCCTTGGTCTCAATCAACGTCCGCGCCAAGACAGGCATGGTGCGCCGTAATTCGACCAAAGCTGTACGGCGCGCGGCAGGATAAAAATCATCCCAGGTTTCAGCGGTGAGTTGTCCTCGTCGAGACTGCCTGTCGCTATCCGCGCCTGCTTGCCAGTCGACCCAGGGAGCATAGATATCTGGGCTTTCCTGATCCGAGGCAGCAGGCATCCAATCCATCGGATGCAGCACGAAGCCTCGGCTGGCGACGAGTGTGGCCACGCGGGTCTTGAGCCTCGCATCAGCGGCGTATTTCAATGCGGCACGCAGCAACGGTCGCAGCCGATGAGGAAGCATCGGCAGCGCGAGCATCGGCAGCGGCGGACGGCGTTTCAGGGTTTTGGGCGCCGCCGGCCGAAGCGCGACATCCAGCGCCTGCGCGGCGATCGCCAAGAGCCGACGTTCCTGCTCGTCCGAGCTGGAGGCAGCCGCGAACTCCTTCCATTCGGCGGGCGCCAATTCGAAAGCGGCGCCGCCCGAAATCCAGTTGTCGCGAAGCCTCGCCAGCCCTGCCTGCTCGAGCTCGTTCATGAGAGATTGAGCCTCCCGATGCTGCTTTGTGAGGCCAGAAGCTCGAGCCTGGCGCCGTTCCACAGTGCTGCCGTGACTGTCAGATCGAGGCCAAGCAAGGTCTGGTTGACGGAGCCGGCGACTGGCAGGGCGATGCCATGCGAATCGTTCGCCGCCTGCCACCAGGCGCCATCCTTCTCGTCCAGCGCGATCGCGCCCGCCGGCAGGAGGATCGGACAGTCGGACAGCCACGGCGCGCCGTCCTGGAAAGCTGCATAGGCGGCCAGCGGATCGCCGGCAGCGTTCGGAGCAAAATCGGGCCAATTGCCGGGCGACGCATCGCCCAGGCGTTCTGCGACCAGTGCGCGAAGCGGAATTCGGGATGGATAGAACACCAGCCTCGCCTTGAAGCGATCCCCCGGCGCGAAGGCGCCGGAGCGGCGCCCGGCCGAGGCCGGGAAGAAGTCCAGGAGGACGGCAAATCGTGGGATTGGGCTTTTCAGATCGAGCAGCCAGGTCGCGTGGCTGACCAGGCCGTCGCGACGGGCCTCGATCTTCTCACCCAGCACCTCCCAGTCGCTCTCGACCTTGACGGCATCCGGATTGGCAAGGATCTGGTCGCGTGTTTCGGATGTCGAGACCAGGCGCTTCAGCTCGGCATCGTCGGGCGCGGCACGCCGGACCTTGGCGAGCAGCACCAGCTTACCCAGCTCTCGGATAGCGGCGTCCGGCCGCTCTTCGCTGCGCAGCGCCATCAGTTTCGCGGGCAGCTCGTCGATACGCCCGGCCAAAGCGGTCGCCTTGAGGTCTACAAGCCGCGCCGCGATGCGGCGGCAGCGCTCGCTGCTGGCGTCGACAAAACCGGCAAGGCCGAGCCGAAGCTGGTCGGCAACCCACTGATCCAATTCGTCGAGCGCTGCCGACACGGCACTTCGCGTGTCCTCGGCGCGCTTGCGCTGCGCCGCCTCGCGGCGCTCGGCGGCCGCGGCGTCTTCTACGGCAGCGCTTTGCTCGGGCCGCAACGCCTCGTCGATGCTTTTGCTTTCCGCGCTTGCCGGCGCCGGCGTCGGCGGCTGGCCCGGCTTGCGGCGCCGCCCGAGCCAGTCATTGACCCATTCCGGCGTCTGGTCGACCCGATCGAAGCTGGCGGGCGCGGTGGCGCCGATCCACATCAGCCCCAGTATGTGCTTGCACGGAAATTTTCGCGATGGACAGGTGCAATTGTAGCCGTGGTCGCGGGCATCGAATGCGACGCGGTAGGGATTCGCTCCCGAGCCCTGGCATTCGCCCCAGATGAGGCCCAGCTGTTCGTTTGTCTCGAGACGGGGCCAGTTGGACCGCTTGGTCAGCTTGGCGGCGGCGCCCAGCGAAGCCTGGTCGGGCGCGAGCGCCTCGATTGTTTTCAAATCCAGCTGCAAGCCGCTCCCTCATGACCCCCGAAGCATGATGTCGCGACGATAGATACCTGTTTGCGGCGCGCTGGTGTAGCTCCAGCCGCTGAAAAGTTGGTGTCTTGTCTAACGTTGCGTTGCCCTGTTCATCGTCAGGCGCGCACCCACCAGGATGGCGTGCACAGCATAGGCGCGGCGATCCTCGGCGCTGACGGCCAGCCGATCGGCACGCTATCCATCGCCTCCCCTGTCTCGCGCGTAGACGATGCGGTGGCGGCCCCCCGGCGAGGCGGCGATCAGGGCGGCGAGGCTCATCTCGGCGCGGCTGACCGGCGAGGCATGACTCATCTTCCCCGTTGCGGCGAAGATGGTTAGGTGCTGCCGACGCCGTCCCGATGGCAGCTGGCGTCGTGCCCCAGCTTCTCCAAGCCTGACTTCATCATCTGCCTCCTCCACCAGTCGCTTCGCGTTCCGCAACCGGCGGATTTCGCGGCCGAATTCCTCACCGTCAAACAGCGTCCTGGTAAAATTCGATCGGCAGTCCATCGGGATCGGCGATGAAGGTAAACAATCGTCCCGTGTATGGATCTGTTCGGATGGGCTCCACCTCGACGTCTCGCGACCGAAGCAGCTCGGCTGTTGCCTCGACCGAGGCGACCGAGAATGCAATATGCCTTAATCCACACGCCTCGGGCCTGCTGGGCCGGCTTGGCGGATCAGGGAAACTGAACAGTTCGATCTGGATGGTACCGTGACGCAAATCGCACTTCCAAGACTGCCTTTCGGGGCGCCAGTTTTCGGCCAGAACGACGAAACCGAGCTTGTTCGTGTAGAACTGCTTGGAGGTCTCATAGTCACTGGAGATGATTGCGACATGATGGACAGCCAGGAGCATCAGATTGGCCTCGCGTAAGCGTCGATAACGGCGACCCAGCACAGTCGCATCGGGTATACCTTGGCGCAACCAGGCGCCGACACCGGCCGTGCCGGCTTGGGCGAGCATCTCCACAAGGTCCGGCCACCCTCCCCTCGAGGGGAGCTTATCCGAGCGCTATTCACGCCGTCTTGAGGTCGGTGTACTTCTCGATCGCGTGCAGCGACTTGTCTTTGCCGAAGCGGGACTGCTTGAAGCCGCCGAGCGGTACCGTGATGTCGGCGCCGCCATAGGTGTTGACGTGGACGACGCCGGCATTGATGGCGTGCACCATGCGATGCGCGGTCGAGAGCTTCGAGGTCCACACGGCACAAGCAAGACCATAGACGGTGGCGTTGGCAAGGCGCACCGCCTCTTCCTCGCTTTCGAAGCGCATGACGCCGAGCACCGGCATGCACAATGTGATGTTCGGCCGCGTCGTCGACATCCGCCATGGCAGCGACGAGGCGGCGCTGCTCTATGTCGGGCGCAACTACATGCAGCCCAGCGCACTGGGAGTTTCGGTGGCTAGTCGGTCAGTCTGGCGCTGACTCCGACTCGATCAGGCTTTCCAGCATGTCCAGCAGGCGCTCGTACTGCTCGGCGCCGTAACGCTTCTCGATGGCGTCGTAGATGGCGGTGCGCTCGGGCGCCAGCTCCTCGATCAGCGCCACGCCGGCCGGGCTGATGGCGAGCAGAGCGCGGCGGCCGTCATCCTTGACCTTGTTGCGGGTGATGAATTCGCGCTCGTCCAGTGCTTTGATCATGCGGGTGAGACTGGGCGGCAGGATCGAGGCGCGGTTAGCGAGCTCGGTCGCTTCCAGCGGACCGGTCTCGGCAAGCACGCGCAGCACGCGCCATTGCTGCTCGGTGATGTCGTGGCGAGCAAGCATCGGACGAAAATGCGCCATGATCACTTCGCGGGCGCGAAGCAGAGCCATGGGCAGGGAAGGGCGGGTGCTGGGCGGCAGCAGAGTCAACTCTCCGAAAAGTTCCAGTCCAGTACGACTCGCAACAGAAATTAACGCTTGGATCGCAGCTATATCCGCGATTTCTCCGAGAGCGGCAATCCCGTCCCCGACGACCCCGTCGACATGGAGACCAAGCACTTGACATTCGGTCGCCAAGCCCTTGCCCCACATGGGGATCGAATATTCGGCGAATCTCGACGCGAAGGTCGAGATGAGCGAGCTTTGCGCGCTCGTTTCACGCATCATCCTCGAGACCGGCCTGTTCGAGCCCGGCGCCGAGCGGGTGCGCGCCCTCCGTGCAGATGCCTATGCGGTCGCGGACCGGCTCCCCGAGAACGGCTTCATCGACATGAATTTCCGCATCGGCAGGGGCCGCAGCGCGGAGGAGAAGAAGCGGACCGGCGAGGCGATCATCAAGGGGTTATCGCGCGCGTTCTATGTCGACACGCTCGGCCTGCAGGTGAGCGACGAGACCAGCGACGCGATCTATCTGCGCGCGCTGGAGGAGCGCGGCCACCCCAGCCCGCGCGAGGCAGACCTGCGCTGGATCGGCGCCATCGTGTCGCGCAACGGCGAGGTGGAGGAGACGGGGCTCGGTGCCGGCGTGCTCGATCATCCGGCCAAGGGCATTGTGTGGCTCGCCGACCGGCTGCATCAGTACGGCATGCAAATCGAGGCCGGACAGGTGGTGCTGTCGGGCTCCTTCATCCGGCCGGTCGAATGCCGGCATGGCGATCGGATCGTCTCGGATTTCGGGCCCTTTGGTGCGATCCGCATCGCTTTCGCCTGACCGGCCGCGCGAATTTGCAAGCTGCGCGCTGCCCCAAAGAAAAAGGCCGGGCGCGAAAGCGGCCCGGCCAAGAAATGAAGGTCATAACCTTCAGAGGGGAACATCACCCGGCGCAATGGGAGGAAAACACCGAGCGATGGCCTCTATTTGGGGCGGTTGCGGTATATTTTCCACGAACTGAATTCCAAAAACTGGCCGGAAGGCGAAAAAATATCGCGCGGGCAGCGGCAAAGCTCAGCCGGCCGCCGCTGCCTTTTCCAGAAGATCGGCATAGTGCTGCCGGGCCACGTCCGGATGCGACCTCAGACGGCTCTTCAGCACATTGGTTCCGACGTTGCGGAAGAGCGGATTGTCGGGATCGCTGGCCGGCCCGCGCGCCTCAGCCGCCAGTTCCTGCGGAAGGTCGAGCAGCGGGATGGTCGCGTCGAGCCGGGCGCTGAAGAAGAACGGCACCGAAATCCGCTCGACGCCTGGCGGCGGTGTGACGACGCGGTGCACGGTTGCTCTCAGATACCCGTTCGAAGCGAGTTCGAGCAGTTCGCCGATGTTGACCACGAGCGTTTGCGGAAGCGGATCCACATTCACCCAGCTGCCATCATATTCGACCTGCAGCCCCTTGTTCTCGTCCTGCAGCAGAAGGGTGAGGAAACCGCCATCCTTATGCGCGCCGACGCCCTGGTCGTCACCGGTGGCGTCGCGGCCTGGGTAGCGCACGATCTTCATGCGGTGGTTGGGCTCGCTGCCATAGATCGGGTCGAAGGCGTCCTCCGGCTGATCGAGTGACAGCGCGAAGGCCTTGAGCAGCCGGATGGCTACCTCCGTCGCCTTGGTCTGCCAGGCAAGCAGCGCCGGCTTCAGTTCGGGCAACGCAGCCGGCCACTGGTTCGGACCTTGCAGCCGGGTCCAGGCCGGCACGCTCGGCCCTTGCGAAATGGTCGCGCGCTCGACGCCGATGTCGAGCTGCTCGCGCCAGTCGGCCTTGCCCCTGGTCAGCTCGCCGCCGGCACGCGTGTAGCCGCGAAACTGCGGCGACTTCACCATCTCGATGGCCAGCTTGTCGGCCTCCGACAAGGCAAAGAAGCGCCGCGCGGCATCAAGCACCGCGTCGATGTCCGGCTGCGTTATGCCGTGGCTGCTGAGATAGAAGAAGCCGACATCGCGAGCGGCGGTGCGCAGATCAAACAAGAAGGTCCGCAGTTCCGACTCGCCCTGCTCCAGTCGGTCGAGATCGAGCACCGGGATTATTCTGGCCATGGACAGCTTCCTCTTGGCGGCAACTCTCTGTTTTTCGCAAGTCCGGACGGAAAACCGATGCGCACTTTCCTGGAATTGCTCGAGCAACCCCGCCGCACGATGACATGCGCGTCATTGCAGGTGAAGAAACGCGCCAACCAATCTCGTTGCAAATGGAGCAAGCCGCCGCTCAATTCCCGGGTTTTCGCGGCAAATTGCGTTCATTCGACTTCCGCTTCTCGCGTTTCGCCTATCCGCGATGATCCAACCACGCGACCAGCCGGTCACACCACTGGATGCCGCAGACCAGCACGATCAGCACCACCACCGCCGCAACCATGACGCCGGTCTCGCGTCGGGGCGCGTTATTGCACGTTCGTGGAATGGATCGTCAGAACGTCTCGACCCAGGGCCTCAGCTCGACCTCGAAGCTCCAGGCGCTGCGATGCTGGCGGTGGACTGCGAGATAGGTCTCGGCGATCGCGTCCGGCGAGAGGCGGCGATCCGGCCGGTCTGGCTCGGCCGCCTGCCCGGGCGGCTCGATCTGGCCGTCGATGATGAAATGCGCGACATGGATGTTCTTCGGACCTAGCTCGCGCGCCATCGACTGCGCCAGCCCGCGCAGCCCGAATTTCGGCATGGCGAAGCCGGCCGAGCCGGAGAAGCCCTTGAGACTCGCAGTGGCGCCGGTGAACAGGATCGAGCCGGAGCCGCGCGCAACAAGCCGGCGCGCCGCCTGCTGGCCGACGAGGAAGCCGCCATAGGCGCCGACGAGCAGGGCCTGCTTGACCGCCTCCGGATCGAGCTCGGCGATCGGGCCGCGCGTGCGGCCGCTGGCGTTGAAGACGGCAATTTCGAGGGAGCCGGCCTTGTCGGCCGCCTCGAACAGCCGCGCGACTGTGGCGGCATCCGACACGTCCGTCTCCACCGCCTGCGCACCCGTCTCCTGAACCAGCGCGGAGAGCTTGTCGACATTGCGGGCGGCCAGCACGACGCGAAAACCTTGCTTGCCGAGGAGCCGCGCCAGCGAAGCGCTGAGGCCAGCTCCAGCGCCGGCGATCACTGCGACATTGGCGGCCATGTCGTTCCTCCTGCGAGTACGCGTTTTTCAGTTGAGATCGATAATCGCACAAGCTCGCTCCTTCGGCGGCAAGAGGCAAGGACTAGGTTGCTCCGTTTTGGCAGTGCGACACAAAGGCGGTGCACGGTGAGAGGTCCCGGCGCATCCGAAAGACTTGCCTGTCGCGCCGATCCGTCCGACACGTGGTCCAGCGGCGATTCGAGGAACGACCATGGAACCAATCTGGGCCGTCGGCCTGATGACCGGTACGGTGCTTGACGGCAATATCGACGTGGCGCTGATTAAAACCGACGGCGAGCGCATCGCCGACACCGGCACATACACACTGGCCCCCTACCCGCAATCGATCCGCACCCTGCTCGAAGAGACCCTGCGCCAAGCACGCGTCTGGAATTTCGAGGGGCCGGAGCCGACGATTTTTCGCGAGGCGGAGGAGGCGCTGACGCGCGCGCAGTCGGCGGCGGTCAGGGATTTGGTCGAAAGCCAGGGCATGACGATGGCCGATATCGGCGTCGTCGGCTTCCACGGCCAGACGGTGCTGCATCGCGCCCCGCAGCCGCGACGAATCGGCCGCACGCGCCAGCTCGGCGACGGCGAGCTGATGGCCGCCCTGCTTGGCACCAAAGTCGCCTATGACTTCCGCACGGCCGATGTGGCGGCCGGCGGACAAGGCGCGCCGCTCGCTGCCGCGTATCATGCGGCGCTGCTCAAAGAGGCCGACGCCAGCGGCGACACCGCGGTGCTCAATCTGGGCGGCGTCGGCAACATC
This sequence comes from Mesorhizobium sp. WSM4983, assembly GCF_029625765.1. Taxonomy (NCBI): domain Bacteria; kingdom Pseudomonadati; phylum Pseudomonadota; class Alphaproteobacteria; order Hyphomicrobiales; family Phyllobacteriaceae; genus Mesorhizobium; species Mesorhizobium sp. WSM4983. The sequence continues at coordinate 189,021 of NZ_JARTVM010000010.1, forward strand.
ACCTGGTGGGACGGCAAAGACAACATCGTCGCCTTCGACACCGGGCCGGCCAATGCGCCGGTCAACGATTTCATCAAGGCGAAGGGCCTCGGCGAGATGGATCGCGACGGCAGACTGGCTGCCGCGGGTACGGTCGACAAGGCAAGGCTAGAGCGGCTGCTGCAGCATCCGTATCTGACGAAGCCTTACCCAAAATCGCTTGACCGCTTCGACTTCACCGCGGCCATGGCCGACGGGCTCGGCGCGGAGGACGGCGCGGCGACGCTGACGGCTTTCACCGTCTCGGCGGTCGGCAAGGCGCTCGATCTGTTGCCGCGCCGGCCAAGACGACTGGCGGTCAGCGGCGGCGGCCGCCGCAACCCGACCATGATGGCGATGCTCGGCCAGCGTGCCGGCGTCGAAGTGGTGCAAGCCGAGACGCTCGGCTGGAAGGGCGACGCGGTCGAAGCGGAATGCTTCGCGTTCCTCGCGGTGCGCGTGCTGCGCGGCCTGCCGATCAGCTTTCCGAGCACCACCGGGGTGCCGCAGCCGATGCGCGGTGGAAAGCTCGCGGGCTAAGACAACTTCTTCTGCAGGAAGATGCGGCTGCGGCCGACCGGAAAATCGGCGAGCGTGCCGAACGGCTGGTAGCCCTGGCGCTGATAGACCTTGGCCGCGGCCGGATTGAAAGTGTCGATCCACGCGGCCTGGCAGCCGCGCGCCAGCGCTTCCCGTTCGGCTGCGTCCAGCATGCTCGCGGCGATGTGCCGGCCACGCCAGGTTTCGTCGACCCAGAGCCATTGCACATAGAGCCAGCCCCAGGCGGTGTAACCGGAAATGCCGGCGACGATCGCGCCGGCGTCGTCGCGAACGAAGACGGCGAGCGTCTTCCGGCCCGAGGCACCGACATCGCTGTCGTTGAAGGCGGTCAAGCCCTCGCCGACACGGGCGAGATCCTGCGGCAAGGGCTCGGCGGTGATCTCGAGCGTCATCTTCATGGTGGCTCCGGTGCGGTTCGGAAGCCAGCCTTAGCCAAGGAGCGAAGTGACACGTAAGCCTATTGCCGGGCAGAGCGCCACGCCGCGGCCGATGCCGCCACCAGCATCAGCAAGGCGGCGACCAGGGCGCAGTTGGCGAAGCCGAGGGCGGTGTAGAGCGGGCCGAAACCGGCGGTGCCGACGGTTACGGCGAAATAGGTGACTGCGCTGTTCAGGCCCATGATCGTGCCGCGCCGCGCGGCGTCGAGCGCGGTGAGCCGCATCACCAGAACGTTCAGCCCGAAATGGTTGGCAAGGCCCCAGACGGCGATCGTCGCCATCAGCAGGCCGAAGGTGCCGCTGGCCGAGGCGATCGCCACATAGACGGCGGCGACCAGCAGATAGGCGAAGGGCATGACCCGACGGGCGCCGAGACAGTCGATGACGCCGTCGAGCAGCGCCGCCGCGCCGAAGCCGAGCCCGTAAGCGATCGCCGCCAGCCCGTTGGCGCTGACCGGCTCGCCGAGACCTTCATGGAGATGATCGCCGAGATAGCCGTAGACGCCATAGAAGGCGGTCATGAAGGCGCCGCAGGCGATCAGCAGCGGCAGGATTCCGGGCACAGCCAGCGCGCCGAGCGGCGACGGTGCCGGACCGCTTTTCCTGGTGTCGCGCAGCGAGCTGACCGACAGGCCGGCAACAGCGGTTGCGGCGAGAAGCGCGACAGCGGCGAAGACGGCCCGCCAATGGATCAGATCGGCAAGCACCGCCGACAGCGACACTCCGGCGACCATGGACAGCGTCCAGCCGGTCAGCACGACGCCGATCGTTCCGCTCTCGCGGCCGGGCGGCGCGATCGCTGCGGAGCTGGCGTAGATCGCCGGCATGGCGACGCCAGCAGCGATGCCGGCAACGAGCTGGGCCGCGACCAGCGCCGCCACCGTCGGCGCGAGCGCGCTGCCCACCAGCGCCAGCGCAAGCAACAGCAATGCGCCCTGCAGCATGCGGCGGGCGCCGATCCGGTCGATATAGCGGGCAAGAAAAAGCGCGCTGGCCGAGGTGCCGAGGCCGAAGGCAGCGGCGGCCGTCATCACCGCCGGCACGCTTGCCGCGAAGGGCGCCGCGACGGCGGGCGCTATTGGCCCGAGAACCAGTGAGTTGGAGCCGATGACGGCGATGCACCCGGTGAGCAGGTAGGCTGCGGCCGGGATCGGTGCACGGGACGCCGCAGTCAGAATCGCTGATTGATCACTGTTCGACATATCTCCATAATGGCCGAATTGAATTCAGCATCAATGGAGAATTTCCAAATGGACTCAGAAACAGATGACGTTCAGCGGAACAAGCAGCCAACCCGTGAGGTCGACCCGATCGACCGAAAAATATTAGGCGTTCTGGTCGACGATGCGACCATCAGTTATGCCGAGCTCGGCGATCGCGTCGGCCTGTCGCCACCGGCGGCGCATGAGCGGGTGAAGCGGCTCAGGCGCAGCGGCGCCATCCGCGCCACCTCGGCGATCATCGATCCGAAGGCGGTGAAGAAGCCGCTGCTCGCCTTCGTGCACATCGATACTAGGGGCTGGGGCAAGACGCCGGAATTGATGGCGATCTCGGAATGCCCGGAAGTGGAAGAGATCCATTCGGTCGCCGGCGACACCTGCATGCTGCTCAAGGTACGCACCGAGGACACAAGGGCGCTGGAAGGCCTGCTGTCTCGTATCTACGAGACGCCGGGCGTGGTCTCGACGCGCAGCTATGTGGTGCTTTCAACCTATCTCGAACGGCCGGTCCAGCCAGAGATCACGGCCGAATGGCCGGCACCCAAACATATGGCGACGCCTGTCTACTAATCCGCCGGCTTACGGGATCGTGGCGCTGCGATAGGTATCGAGGACGCGCGTGACGCTGGCAATCAGAAGCTCATGCGCGGTCGGCGTGATCCGACCGGCGCCGACCTCGGCATCGAGATGGCCGAGATACTGGCTAATCAGGGGGCGTGGAATTTCACGCTTGCCGAGTGCCGCCAGCAGCGCTTCGGTCGCATGCTGTGCGTCGGGCAATGGCCAGTAGTAGCGGATGCGGTCGCTGAAGGAGAAATGCCGCTGCAGGCGCTGCTCGTCAGGCGATCCCGGATAATATTTCTGCCAATTGCCGGGCGAGGCCAGCATGATGCGTTCCATCGCGGCCAGCAAGCTTTCGCGCGAGGGATCGGGCGCGAGCGCGTCGGCGATGTGGCTCAGGCCATAGAGCGCCTCGCGCAACGCGAAGGTGAGCCAGGGGCCGACCTTGAGGATGGCGAAGCCGTCGCGCACGAGCGCGGCCAAAGCTTCCGCGGGCTGATAGTCGGTCGAATGCGCCTCGAAGACGAATTGCGGCTGGCTTTCCAGGGCCGCGACCAGCTTCGTCGCCCTCTCGGGCGCATACGCGATGATGTCGGCATTGCCGAATTCGACGCCGGGCTGAACGACGACGCCGACAGCCCGGGCAAAAGCGGCATCGAGGCCGAGACGGCAGAAGGCCTGGCGATGGAGCTCGACCGTGCGGAGCGCATCGGCCGGCTCGGTCACATGCATATGGTCGAGCGCTTCCAGCGCGCCGCCCGGAACCGGCACTTCGGTGCCGATGATGTAGACGGGTTTTTCACCGCCCGAGCGGGCGACCGCCGCCTCGGCAACCGCCGCAAGCTCGGCCGCGCGCACGGCAATCGTCTCGTCGGCGAGTGCCACGGAATCGTCGGCACAAGCCATGCTGGTGTCGAGATGCAGCTTGGTGAAGCCGGCGGAGGCATAGGCGTCGATCATCGCCGCCGCCTTGTTCATCGCTTCCGCCGCGGGCAGATGCTTCCAAGGATTCGGGCCGAGGTGATCGCCGCCGAGGATCAGCCGGTCGAACGGAAAGCCGGTCCTGCCTGCTTGCGTCTCGACGAAGGCTCGAAAGGCGGCCGGGGTCATGCCGGTATAGCCGCCCTCGTGATTGACCTGGTTGCAGGTCGCCTCGATCAGCACATCGGCGCCATTCCTCGCGCCGTGGCGGAGCGTCGCTTCGATCACCAGCGGGTGCGCCGAACAGATCGAGGCGATGCCGCCCTTCGCGCCTGCCGCGCGGCGAGCGGCGATGCCAGCAAATCTTGCCGTGGCGCCGGTCATGCGCGTGCGGTCGCTTTTGCGATGAAGGCCTCGACGTCGGCGAGCCGGTGAATGCCTTCCATCGGCCCCTTGCGGGTAACGGCGAGCGCGCCGCAGGCATTGGCGATGCGCAGTGCATCGGCGGGCGAGGCACCGCGCAGCCAGAAGGAAACGAAGGCGGCGCCGAAGCAATCGCCGGCGCCGGTCGGATCGACTTCCTCGACCACAAAGCCGGGCATGGCGAGCGTGCCCTTGCGGTCGTGATAAGTGGCGCCATCGGCGCCTTTCTTCAGCACGATGCAGGAGATGCCTCGCCCCAGCAATTCGCGGACCGCGGCCTGTTCGTCGCTGGCGGAGGAGAAAAGGAACAGTTCGTTGCCGCTCGGCAGGAAGACATCTGTCTGCGCGAGCACATGATCGAGCGCCTGACGCGTGCCGGACGCCTGCATGATCTCGCGACGGATGTTCGGATCGAAGGACACCGTGCCGCTCTTGGCCTTCACGGCCGCGATCGCGGCGAGTGCGACGTCGGTGGCGCGATCGGAAAAAAGCGAAGAGCCCATGACATGGACATGATCGGCTCCGGCCAAGAGCCGCTTGGCGGCATCGTCCATTTCCAAAAGGCCGGCGGCGCTGTTCCGGATATTGAAAACAAAATGCCTGGATGCATCGGTCCGGTAGGCGACGAAGGCGGTGCCGGTTGCATGGCCTTCACGGACGGCGATTGCCGAAACGTCGGCGCCGAGCGCGCTGAGCCGGTCGATATTCAACTGGCCGAAATCGTCCCCGCCGACGGCGCCGATGAGACCCGCAGGCTGGCCGAGCGCCGCCGCTTGGCCGATGAAGATCGCCGGGGCGCCGGACGGAAAGGGGCCGGCCAGCGGACCGGGCTCGAGGAAGCTCTGGCCGATTGATTCCGCCATGATCTCGACGAGGATCTCGCCGGCTGAGACCAGCTTCTTCATCACGTCCTCCCGGCATTCGCCATGCATGGCTTAGGGCTTGGAATACGGCCCTCTCTTTTTCGCGTCAATTAATAAATTTACGCATGGAATAATTTCTCCGGCCGCGTTGAAACTTGCGGAGCTTCCTGTAAAGTTTCAACTTGCAGGCGCACGCCGATGCGCCGTATGAGCGCCGGAGCAGCGCCATGGGAGCGAGGTTCCATGCCGCGAGGGTTTGGATGCCGATGACTCACAAGACGATGGAGGAGTTCGCCCGTTCCTGCGGCGTCTCCAGGCCGACCTTGTCGAAATTCTTCGACGATCCGACCAGCGTCAAGCCGGCGACGCGAAAACGCATCGAGGATGCGCTGCGCTCGTCCGACTATCAGCCCAATCTGTTCGCGCGAAACCTCAACCGCAAGCGCACCCGCAGCATCGGCATCGTCGTGCCGACGGTGACCGACCCGTTCTATTCCGAGATGGTCAGCCGCATCGAACTCAGGCTACGCGACGAAGGCTATTGGCCGATCGTCATTTCCTCGCATGGATCGAGCGAACTGGAAGCCGAGGCGACGCGGACGATCCTGTCGTTGAAGGTCTCCGGCGCGCTGATAGCACCGCTCGGCCGGCGCTCGGACCAGCGGGCGATCGAGAAGCTGACGCAGGCGATCCCGATTGTCTATTTCGACACCTATCTCGAAGGCGGCACGCCTTTCGTCGGCAACAACAATGTGCAGAGCATGTCGACCATCGTCGACTATCTCTGCCGCTCGGGCGACGCCCCGATCTATTTCGATATTCCGCATGTCAATCACAATTCGCGCGAGCGGGTGGAGAGTTATGTCGATGCCATGAAGCGGCTCGGGCAGGAGCCGCTCGTCTTCGGCAATACCGACGACTACACATGGGAGTTCGAACGGATCGGCTACGAACAGACGGAAAAGCTGCTCGGCAATGGCGGCCTGCCGGGCAAGACCATATTGTGCGCCAACGATCGTCTCGCCTTCGGCGTGATGGCGGCCGCCTTCTCGAAAGGGCTGAAGGTGGGCCGCAAGGCGGATTGCGACCTGCGGGTGGCTGCGCATGACGACCATCCGCTCAGCCGCTACACTTGCCCGGCGCTCACCACCATGGCGCAGGATTTCGCGGCGATGGCCGGAAGCAGCGTCGAGACGCTGCTTACCCTGCTCGACGAGGACGGCGCGCCCGTCGCGGCGCAGGTCAATCTCGACGCGACGCTGGTGATGCGCCAGTCGGCCTAGGGATACCGAACTCCCGCTGGCTATCACGGCGCCTCAGGCAAGCAGGCTCGCCGCCTCGTCTTCGCCGAGCAGTGGCGGCTGGTCGACCGAGCCGACGACGGCGACGGAGTTCCGGCCCTCGCCGGATGCGAGGATCGCTTCCATGATCTCGAGCACGTGCAGCGCCAGTTCGCCGGATGCGCGGGGTCTGCGCCCTTCCGACAGCGACCGCGCCAGGTCGGCGACGCCGAGCATGCGATAGTTGGCGCGGTCCGGTGCGGCATAGGGCCAGTTGCGCCCGCCGTAGAGCTCGCCTTCGCTCTCGAAATCCTTCCAGTCGGCGCCGTGCGCCGACAACGAGACCGTGCCGCCAAACGTGTCGGGATCGGGTAGCCTGAGCGAGCCTTCCGTCCCGTGCAGCTCGATCGGATGGTTGGAATGCTTGAAGACGTCCCAAGAGGCGCCGAAGGTGACGGTGGCGCCGCAGTGGAATTCGAGCAGCGACAGGATGTTGGTCGGCGTGCCGACCCTGAAGCTGGTGTTTTTGTAAGGGCCTTCGGCGGTGATCAGGCGCTCGTCCTGACCGCGCGTCGTCATCGCCATGACGCGGGCGACCGGGCCGAGCAGGTTGACCAGCATCGTCAGGTAGTATGGCCCCATGTCGAACACCGGACCGCCGCCCGGCTGATAGTAGAATTGCGGATTGGGATGCCAATGCTCCATGCCGCGCCCCATCATGAAGGCGGTGCCGGTCACGGCGCGGCCGATCGCGCCCTCGTCCATTAGGTGGCGGGCACGCCGCCCGGCTGCGCCGAGGAAGGTGTCTGGAGCCGAGCCCAGCAGCAGATCGCGCTTCGCCGCCTCCGCGACCAGCCGGCGGCCCTCGCCGGCCGAGGTCGCCAGAGGCTTTTCCGTGAAGACGTGCTTGCCCGCGGAAAGCGCCGAATGGGTGATGTCGAAATGCGCCGACGGAACGGTGAGGTTGAGGACGAGATCGACCTCGGGATCGGCCAGCAGCGCATCGACCGGCAGCGCGCGGATACCGTATTCCCTGGCCCGTAGCGCGGCCATGTCGGCGGAAATATCGGCGCAGGCGCGCAGTTCCACGCCGGCGAAAAGTGCTGCGTTGCGCAAATAGGTCATCGATATGTTGCCGCAACCGATAACGCCGATACCGAGCTTCGCTCCTGATTTTGCTTGCATTTTCCTTCCGACCTCCCATGACGGCACCGCCGCAGACAACCCGTTGCAACGGCGGCGGACCATGTTCGTGACTCGCTATAGCGCATTTTAAATCTTGACGCGCGTAAAATTTTTATAGAGCATGTGAAAATGCTGGCTCGACATCGGAGGCCGCCAGCTCAAACGATTGAGGAATTTTGCACTCATGAGCCTAGGAACCAAGGTGCGCCTTGCGCGCCTCTTCTCGCATCCGTCCGGGAAGCTTTTTGGCGGCGCGGTCGACCACTTTGTCGGCTATGGCGACGTGCGCAAAGGCGGGCTTGCCGATCTGCCCGGTGCGCTCGCGCGCGTCATGATGGGCAAACCCGACTACGTCAGCATCCAGCCCGGCACCGCGCGCCATCTGTGGCCGCAATATGCGGGCAAAGCGTCTCTGGTGATCCAGGCGGGCTGCTTCACCCCAGACGATCGCATCAGCGAGCTGATTGCAACGCCGGAGGATGCGGTGCGCGCCGGGGCCGATGCGTTGGCCGTTGCCATTCCGGTGCGCGGCGCGACCGAGGGTAAGTACATACGCTGGCTGACCGACTCGGTGAATGCGGCGGCACGCTACGGCATGCCGGTGGTGGCGCATATCTACCCGCGCGATTTCACCGACGGAGCAAAAATCGTCTTCACCCCCGACGAGATCGCCTATGCGGCGCGCATCGGCTACGAGTCCGGCGTCGACGTGATCAAGATAGGCTACACGGGCGATTTCGAGTCGTTCCGAGAGACCGTCCGGACCTGCCCGGTGCCGGTTGTGATCGCGGGTGGTCCGAAGACCGAGACGCTGCTCGGCGCCCTTCAGCAGACGGCGGACGCCATACGTGCCGGCGCGCGCGGTGCCGTGGTCGGTCGCAATCTCTGGGGGCACGGCGATCCGGAGAAGGCGGCATTTGCCTTTCGGAGCGTCATCCATGACGGCCTTTCGGCAGAAGACGCCCTGGCGAAGGCGGGTGCCTGAACGATGCCCACCGTCCCTTCAATCCTCGGCTTCGGCGCTATTGCGATCGACGACATCGTCTATGTCGATCAGCCGTTGTCGGCGGGCAAGGGGAAGGTTCTGCAAACTGCCCGAACTTTCGGCGGAAATGTCGCGACGGCCCTTGCCGCCGTCGCGCGGCTCGGCGGAACCGCCGGGTTCGTCGGATGGCTGGCCAGTGCCGCTGACGACGCCGTGCTGTGCGATCTCGTTGCGAGCGGAGTTGAAACCGCATTCGCGCCGCGCCACCCGCACGCACGCCCGGTGCGCTCGCGGATCACCGTCGGCTCGGATGGGGAGAGGTTCATCGCGTATGACGACGAAGCGATGCTGGGCACCGCGCCAGACTTTCCGGACGAGGTCCTCAGCCGCGCGGCCGTCCTGATCGTCGATAGTTACGCGATCCGGTCGATGGATGTCGTGGCTCGGGCTCGCGATCTCGGCCTTGCAATCCTCGGCGATATCGAATGGAGCAGCGGCCCAGCCACCGAGAGGCTGATCGGGCTCTGCGACCATCTCATTCTTCCCCTCGGCTTCGCGCGGGCTGCCACGGGCGGCCGATCGCCTGCCGAGGTGCTCGACGCATTGTGGATGCCGTCGCGGTCCACCGTGGTTCTGACTGACGGCGGCAGGGGCGTCTATTATCGCGGACGCGACGAGGCAGGGCTCTGGCACCTGCCTCCGCACCGGGTTGCCGTCGTTGACTCGACTGGCGCCGGTGATTGCTTTCACGGTGCCTATGCCCATGCATTGACGCGCGGAGCCGAGACCGCAGGCCGGGTCGCATTCGCGGCCGCGGCCGCGGCCCTGTCGATAACGGGGCGTGGCGGGCGCGAGGCGCTGCCGACCGAGGGCCAGGTCACGGAACTCTTGGCATCGACGAACGCCCCGTCGGCAGTCGAACTGAAATCGCAGCTCGATACCGGAACATAGTTGAAACTATCCGAGGAACATTCGCAGGCGAACATAGGCCGATAATGATCTTAATAACGAGCGGCTTAGCCTTGTGGAGGGAGGAAGATGGCAGAAGTCATTCTTGAGAATATCTGCAAGACCTATGGGAACAACTTTCACGCAATCGACCAATTGAACCTGTCGGTCGAGGATGGCGAGTTCTTGATTCTCGTCGGGCCGTCCGGCTGCGGCAAATCCACCGCCTTGCGAATGATCGCGGGGCTGGAGGACGTGACAAGCGGCAGCCTTCGGATCGGCGGAGTCGACGTCGTCGACATGCCGCCCAAGGACCGCGACATCGCGATGGTCTTCCAGAGCTACGCGCTCTACCCGCATATGACGGTGTTCGAAAACATCGCTTTTTCGATGCGGCTGGCAGGCAAGCCGAAGGCCGAGCGCAAGAAGCGGGTGGACGAGATTGCCAAAACCCTTCAGCTGACATCTCTGCTCGACAGCAAACCCGCGAACCTTTCAGGCGGACAGCGTCAACGGGTTGCCATGGGCCGCGCCATGGTGCGCGAGCCGGCCGCCTTCCTCATGGACGAACCCCTTTCCAATCTGGACGCGAAGCTGCGTGTTCAAATGCGCGCCGAAATCACCAGCCTGCAAAAGCAACTCGGCGTCACGACCATATACGTGACCCACGACCAAACCGAGGCGATGACGATGGGGGACAGGGTCGCGGTGTTGAAAGGCGGCGTGCTGCAGCAGGTCGACACTCCCAAGAGACTCTATGAATCGCCGGTAAACGCCTTCGTTGCCGGCTTCATCGGTTCTCCTTCGATGAACCTGTTCGAGGCGACGCTGACGGGCGACGAACTGATGTCCGGCACCTTCGCCATCCGGCTGCAGGACGCAGCCTTCGTGCGCAGGCCGTCCTTGAGGTCGTATGCGGGGCGCAAGGTCGTGTTCGGGATCCGACCGGAGGATCTCTATGACAGCAGTCTCGAATCCGGCCGCAAGTATCAGACGATCCCGGCAAAGGTGACCTCGATCGAAGAACTCGGGTCCGAACACATCGTTCATCTCAGCATCGACGCGGTGCGGGTGGACTCCGGCGATCCGGACGCGGTGCAGGATTTCGGCATGACCTCGAACGCGGTGGCGAAATTCGAACCGGTCAGCACAGTCCGCCCCGGCTCGGAGATCCGCTTGGCCGTAGACGACGCCAAGCTCCATTTCTTCGATCCCGAGACGCATCTGGCGATCTGAAGATTTGCTGCAGAGCCCGCAGGCGGGAGCGATGCGCCTGCGAAAGTACTCGTAAGAAGACTTCTGAATGAAGCAGACGATCGTCCGCATTGTGCGGTCGATCTTAAGAAGGAGGAGAAAATGACGTTTCGGATACGACCCGCGATGCTGAAAATGGCCGCGGCCGCATGGCTGCTCGGCGCAACCGGCGCCATGGCAGACACGACGCTGGAATTCACGCAGTGGTGGGAGCCAGAGCTGCCCGCAGGCTCCTTGCGCAAAATCATGGACGAGTTCGAGGCTGCAAACCCCGGGATCAAGGTGACGCTGGTCAGCGGCCCCTATGCGACCACGCGAGACCAGATCTCGGTCGGTGCTGCGACCGGAACGCTTAGCGACGTTGTCGGTCTCGATGGCGCTTGGGTGAACAATCTGAACGCACAAAATGCGCTGGCCGACATGAACCCGATGATGGATGCGAGCAAGTTCGACAAAGCCCAGGTCGCGGACATCATCAAGGTGGACGGCAAGGCCGTGATGTTCCCGGTCGCTTCGTTCGTCTATCCGGTGTTCGTCAATCTGGACCTCGCCGCCCAGGCAGGCGTGACCAAGCTGCCGTCGACCCGCGCGGAGTTCCTCGAAGCCGCCAAGAAGATGACCCATGCCGACAAGAACCAGTATGGCTGGGTGCTGCCGCTGTCGCTGCAGACGCCGTCCGGCGTTCAGAACGACATGATGTCGTGGGTTTGGGCTTCGGGCCAGTCGATGATGGCGAATGGCAAGCCCGACCTCGAGGGCAAACCGGTGGTGGATATGCTCAGCTTCGTGAAATCGCTCAACGACGCCGGCACCATCTCGCCCGGCATCGCCACCAAGACCGAACAGGAAAAGGTCGAGGAATTCGTCAACGACCGGGTCGGGATGATGATCGACTCGCTCGCGCATGTGAACCTCATCCGCAAACGCAATCCCAAGCTGAACTTCGACCTCATCCCGGTCCCGGTCGTGGAGAACTACAACGGCAAGCGCGGCCTTCCCTATGCCTCCTGGGGCATCGGTATCTCTGCCGGCTCGAAGCACCAGGAGGAGGCCTGGAAGCTCGTCCAATATCTGATGAGTGAAAAGGTGAACGCCAAGCTCGTGTCGCTTGCAAACGCCTTCCCGGGCAACGTCAACGCCAAGCCCGATTTCGTGACGTCCGACAAGGCATTCGCAAAGGCTTTCGAAATCTTCAAGACCGGTTATCTCGCCAACGAGTTCACGGGTCTGCCGGTGGCGGAAGACCTGATGACCCAGTTCGACGTGGAAGCCCAGAAGATGCTTGCCGGCGAGCAGTCTCCGGAACAAGCCGCAGCCAACGCTCAAAAGGGCTGGATGGCGAAATTCTGATCGGCCTGTTCCCCGTTCACTTTCTCGACCGGGTGGCCTGACTTCGGGCAGGCCACCCGGCCACAACGGATCGGTGGACCCGTGTTCCGAAGCTCACCTTCTCTTGAAGGCGTATTCAAGGTTGGCACATGACCCCGCAGAAGCGCTCCCATCACAGACTGAAACGAGCGGTCGCACCCTATCTCTATCTGTCGCCCTCGCTCCTCATAGTCGGTCTTCTGATGCTGCTGCCGATGGTGACGGTGATTGCCTATTCGTTCCAGAACAGCGCGGTGCTGCGCCGTGACCCATCCTTTGCCGGACTGAAACACTACCAGGCGATCTTTGCCGATCCGGTGTTTTGGGCTTCGCTGTGGCACACGCTCTACTTCACTTGCATGAGTGTCGTTTTTCACATGACCGTCGGCATGGTCTTCGCACTCATGCTGAACAGCGACCGCATCAATCCGACGCTGCGCAATATTCTGCGCGTGCTCTACATACTGCCTTGGCTGTTCACTGCGGTGATTATCGCTGTGATCTGGCGCCTCCTGCTTGAGCCGAACGGGGTCGTGAACAGCATTCTCATGCAGATGGGCATCATCGGCTCCAAGGTCGAGTGGTTTTCCTCGCCCGAGACCGCGCTGCACGCCGTCACCTTCGCCAATATCTGGGCGGGGTACCCGCTTTTCATGGTCAGCCTGCTCGCAGGCCTGCAGGGCATTCCCAAGGATTTCTACGAGGCCGCCGATATCGACGGCGCCAAGGCCTACCAGAAGCTGATCTTCATCACCATCCCGCAGTTGATGCCGATCATCATCAGCATCTCGCTGCTCGACTTCATCTGGACCATGCAGGTCTTCCCATTGATCTGGATAACGACGGGCGGTGGTCCGATCTACTCGACCGAGGTCCTCAGCACCTACACCTACAAGCTGGCGTTTTCGAGCTACAACCTGTCTCAGGCGTCGGCGAGCGCTGTGGTCATTCTGCTGATCTCGCTTGGCCTGACGCTGTTCTACATCCGTTATCAAAAGGCTCGGTAGTCACCATGAGGAAAAGGCACACGCCGAAAGACAGGCTGATCACCGTCGCGCTGCATGTAGCGCTTGCCGCGGGGCTGTTCTTCGCGGCCTTCCCGATCTACTGGATGCTCAGCAGCTCGTTCAAGTCGAATACCGAGATCTTTGCCCTGCCGCCAACCATCCTGCCGAAGGCCTTCACGATGGAAGCCTATGCAGCCATCCTCGGCGACCCGGTGAAGCTGCGCTTCTTCTTCAATAGCTACTTCGTGGCGGCAGCGGTGACCGTGCTGACGGTGCTGATCGCCTTGCTGGCGGCCTACGGGTTCAGCCGCTTCAACTTTCGCGGCAAGGGCAGCCTGAACACACTCATCATCAGCACGCAGACGATTCCGCCGATCACGCTTCTCATCCCCTTCTTCGGGCTTGTCGTCTCATATGGCATCTTTGACACCTATATCGCGCTGATCCTGACTTACCTGGTGTTTACGCTGCCCTACGCGATCCTGCTGATGACGGGATATCTCAACACCTTGCCCCGCGATCTCGATGAAGCGGTGGCTGTCGACGGCGGCACCAGTTGGACAGCGCTTTGGCGGGTGATCGTCCCGATCTCGCTGCCTGGTATCGTGGCGACGTCGGTCTACACCTTCCTGTTATGCTGGAACGAATTTCTCTTTGCGCTGACGCTGACCAAGTCGACCTCCATGCGCACCGTGCCGATCGGCATCCAGCTGTTGATGGGGCAGCACGCCTTCGAATGGAACCAGATGATGGCGATGAGCGTGCTCGGCTCGTTACCGCTTTTGCTCATCTACCTCGTTGCCCAGAGATTCTTCCTCGCAGGCATGACCGCGGGCTCGGTCAAGTAGGATGTCCCTCCCATGAAGACGCAGAGCGACACCAAGGAATGGGCGGTATCAAGGAATGAAAGAATGAACGTGAAAGACCTCAAAGTCGGCTGCCAGACTTTTACCTGGGAGATGCTCGGCGACCGTTTCGGCGGAGGCCCGGACGATCTCATCAAAGCGATTTCCGACGGCGGCTATGCCGGCATCGAGATCACCGACACGATGATCGGTCGCTATGCCGGCAAGCCTGCGGAGTTCGCTGCCGCGTTGAAGGCATCCGGCCTCATGCTGGTCTCGTTCGCCTTCGGCTCGAAGAGCGGCTTCACGCTCAACGAGAAAATCGGCGAGGACCTCGAAACCGCCGGTCGCTGGATCGACTTCGCCGCCGCCTTTCCGGGAGCGCTGGTGTCGATGGGCTCGGCAACCGTCGTCTCCGACGGCCCGCGCGACGACAAATTCGCCATCGCCGCCGAGGTCTACAACAAGGCCGGCGAACTTGGGCGCAAGGCCGGCGTGCAGGTGGCTGTGCATCCGAGCTCGCATCACAACACGCTGCTCTTCGACCGCGCCGATTATGACCGCATCTTCTCCCTGCTTGACCCATCGCTGGTCGGCTGGGTGCCGGACACCGGACACATCTTGCGCGGCCGTCAGGACATGGCCGATACGCTCACCACCTATCGCGACCGCATTCGCTATGTGCATCTGAAAGACGTCGATGCCAACGGCAGTTGGGCGATGCTCGGCCAGGGTGTCTGCGACACGGCTAAGGTGATCGAGATCGCAAGCGCCGCGCCCAACTTCAACGGCTGGCTGGTGCTGGAGGAGGAATCCGAAACCGCCGCCGCCGATCCGGCTGGCGCGGTGAAGACCAATCGCCAGACCATGCGCGGCTACGGGGCTTGAGGCGATGATCCGCAAACAAGACCGTCGTCTTCGTGTCGGTGTGCTCGGCTGCGGGCCGATCGCGCAGTTCGCGCATCTGGAATCCTGCGTGAAGGCGGCCAATGCCGACCTCTACGCGATCTGCGACGCGGCGCCCGACCTGCTTGCGCGCATGAGCGCCACCTACGAGCCGCAAAAAATGTATGGCGACTATGACGAGATGCTCGCCGACCCCAAGTTGGAGGCGGTGATCGTCGCGACGTCCGACGCCTACCACGTGCCGATGTCGATCAGGGCGCTCGAAGCAGGCAAGCACGTGCTTTGCGAAAAGCCGATCGGCATTTCCGTCGAAGAAGGCGAGAGGCTGGCGGAAGCGGTCAAGCGCTCCGGCAAGGTGCTTCAGGTCGGGCATATGAAGCGCTTCGACCCGGCGCTGGAGGCGGCGCGCGATTTCGTGCGCGACGAGATGGGCGAGATCCTGGCGCTGAAGGCCTGGTATTGCGATTCCACCCATCGCTACACCAATACCGACGCCGTGCAGCCGCTGCCCGTCACCAGCAAGCTGGCGAGGAAGCCGGCCGGCAAGCCGAAGGCGGACCTGAGACAGTATTTCATGCTGGCGCATGGCTCGCATCTGGTCGACACGGCGCGCTTCCTGTGCGGCGACATCACGGCCGTGCGCGCGCGGCTCAACCAACGCTTCGGCGCTTATTGCTGGTTCGTCGAGACGGAGTTCGCCAATGGGGCGCTCGGCCATCTCGACCTAACCGTTGCGGTGCGCATGGACTGGCACGAGGGCTTCCAGCTCTATGGCGAGAACGGCTCGGTGATCGCGAAGACCTTCAATCCCTGGTATTTCCGCGCCAGCGAGGTCGACATTTTTCATGAGAAGGACGCGACGTCGCGCAAGCCGCTCGGCGCCGACGGCCACTTCTTCCGCCGCCAACTGGAAGGCCTCGCCGACACGGTGCTCAACGGCGCGCCGCAGCGCGGCGCTACCGTGGAGGACGGGCTCGCTTCGATCCGCGCCATGGTGGCGATCGCCCGCTCGGTCGAAAGCGGCCAGCGCGTTGAGCTCGCCGACGTCACCGGAGCGGTCTGATGCAGGTCGGGGTGTTCGCCAAGACTTTTCCAGGCGGCGAGCCGGCCGGCGTGCTCGCCGCCGTTCGCGAAGCGGGCTTCGCAGTCACCCAGTTCAACCTTGCCTGCGCCGGCCTGCCGTCGATGCCGGACGATGTTCCCGACGAAGCGATCCGTACGATCGATGCCGCCGCTAAGGCTAGCGGCGTCGGTCTCGTCGCGCTGTCGGGAACCTACAACATGGCGCATCCGGACAGCCGGGTGCGCGATGACGGGCTGCGGCGGCTCGGGGTGGTCATTGAGGCAGCCGCCAGGCTTTCGATCCCGCTGGTGACACTGTGCACCGGAACGCGCAACGCCGAGGACCAATGGGCGCACCACCCCGACAATGCCGATCCCTCGGCTTGGGCCGACATGGCGCAGGAAATGGAGAAGGCGCTTCAGCTCGCCGAGCACCACGGCGTCGATCTCGGCATCGAGCCGGAGCAAGCCAACATCGTCACCTCCGCCGATGACGCCGCGCGGCTGATTTCCGAAATGGGTTCGAACCGGCTGCGCATCGTGCTCGACCCCGCCAATCTGTTCGAGCGAGCGAATGCCGACGAGGCACGCGGCATCGTTGCCGAAGCGGTCGAGCGCACGGCGGGTCATGTCGCGCTTGCGCACGCCAAGGACCGTTTCGCCGACGGGCGCTTCGCCACGGCCGGACGAGGCGTGGTCGACTTCGACGACTTCGTCGCTCGCCTGAGGGCCACAGGCTTCGACGGGCCGCTGGTGACGCACGGGCTTTCGGCCGAGGAAGCGCCGGGCGTCGCCCGCTTCCTCAAGGGGCTCGTGTGATGGGCACGCTGCTGCGCGACGGTGCCACGCTGCATATGACCGACACCGGCGAAGGCCTGGCGGTCGTCTTTCAGCATGGGCTCGGCGGCGGCGAGGCGCAGGTCGCGCAGACTTTCCCCGCAGGCTTCCGGCGCATCACGCTGGAATGCCGCGGGCATGGCGGCTCTGGGCTTGGCAAGCGGCGGCCGTTCTCGTTCGAAATCTTTGCTGACGATGTGCTTGCCGCCGCCGATCGTGCCGGCCTCGACCGCTTCGTTGCCGGCGGCGTCTCGATGGGCGCCGCGATCGCGCTTCGCCTCGCCTGCCGTCATCCGCGGCGCGTCGCCGCCCTGGTCCTGGTGCGGCCGGCATGGACGTTTTCGCCGGCACCGCAGAACATGCAGCCGATCACCGAGGCCGCCGAGCTCATCCTGGAACACGGGGCCGACAAAGGGCGGACGATCTTCGCACGATCGGACACGGCCACGCGGCTCTACCGCGAGGCGCCCGACAATCTGTCCTCGCTGCTCGGCTATTTCGACCGGCCCGACGCCAAGGGGTTCGCGCAAGTGCTCGCCGACATCGCCAGCGACGGTCCAGGCGTTTGCGACCGCGACGTCGCGGCGCTCGACATTCCTGCGCTGGTCGTCGGCAATGCGATGGACGCGGTGCATCCGCTGTCGAGCGCCTACACGCTTGCCGCCGCGATGCCCCACGCGGTCTTCGCCGAAATCACGCCGAAGGCGCGCAACAGCGCCAGACATTTCATCGAACTGCACGAGCAGATCAGTTCCTTCCTCCAGTCCAACTCGAATGCCCGGAGCCTCATTCCGTCATGACCGCCAAACCCGTCTCCGGACCCGCGGCAATAGCCGCACTGCCGCGCAACCGGCTTATCGGCGAATTCTCGCTGTGGTCGGCGGATCTCGCCAATATGGAGCGCGACCTGAAGCGCATCGAAGCCCATGCCGATCTGCACCACATCGACGTGGCGGACGCCCGCTTCACCCCCGGCTTCTTGTTCTTTCCCGACATGGTGGCGCGCATCGCCAAGCTGACGGCGAAGCCGATCCACGTCCATCTGATGGTCGAGGCCGAGATCGTCGAGGCTCAGACGCGCCAGTTCATCGAGGCTGGTGCCGATCTCGTCACCATCCATGCCGAGAATGGCGCGGCAGGCTTGCGCGCCGTGAAGCTGGCGCGTGAGCTCGACGCAGAGGCCGGAGTGGTGCTGCGGCTGGAGACGCCCCTTGAAGCGATCGAGCCGTTCCTGCCACGCGTGGCCTTCGTGACGCTGCTCGGCACCTCGATCGGGGTCAAGGGACAGAGCCTGTCCGAGGAAGCCTGCCCAAGGCTGGTCGAGGCGCGCGCCCTGATGAGGAAGGCCGGCCGCGAGGGCGACATCCGGCTCGCCGCCGATGGCGGCATCCGCCATGAGACGGTGCCGCTGCTGCGCGCCGCCGGCGCCGACACGGTGGTGCTGGGCTCGCTCGCTTTCGGCGATCCCAATCTCGCCCAGCGCATGGCCTGGCTGCATGGACTGAAGGCCGCCGCCTGATGAGCACGATCGCCCTTGCCTTCGATCTCGGCGGCACGGAACTGCGCGGCGCGCTGGTCGAGCGCAGTGGCGAAGTCGTCGAGCGCGTCTCGGCGCCGACGCTTGCCGGCGCCGGATCGGAAGCGGTGATCGGCCAGATCATCGCGCTGGCGGACAGGCTGCTTAAAGAACACCCGCAGGCAAAGGTCAGCGGCATCGGCATGTGCGCGCCGGGGCCGCTCGACCCCAAGGCAGGCATCGTCATCGGGCCGCCGACGCTCGCCGGCTGGCACAACGTGCCGCTGATCGACATCCTCAGCCGCCAGTTCGGCTTGCCGGTACGGCTGGAGAACGACGCCAATGCCGCGGCGCTCGGCGAGTGGCGTTTCGGCGCCGGCCGCGGCGCGGGCTCGCTGGTCTTCGTCACCGTCTCGACCGGTATCGGCGGCGGCGTGGTCGCTGATGGCCACATCTACCATGGAAGGCGCGGGCTCGCAGCCGAGATCGGCCACATGACCATCACCGGCGAAGGCGACCGCTGTTTCTGCGGCAACGTCGGCTGCTTCGAGGCCGTTGCTTCCGGCACCGCGCTCGGGCGCCGGGCGACCCGCCTCACCAAGCCAGGCGACGGCTCGGTGCTCAGACGTCTTTCCGACGACGGCGACGTCTCGGCCCGGCATGTCGTGGATGCCGCGCGCGCCGGCGACGCGGCCGCCCGCGAACTGGTCGAGACCGAGGCGAAATGGCTGGGCATCGGCTTCACCAATCTCCTGCATCTCTATTCGCCGGACCTGATCGTCATGGGGGGCGGCCTCGCAAACGGGTTCGATCTGCTGGCGCCGGGCATCAGGGCGACGGTCGAGGAACGCGCCATGCAAGCCTATCGCGACGTGCCGATCGTGCCGGCCGAGCTCGGCGATCGCGCCGGGCTGGTCGGCGCGGCAAGCCTGATCCTGTGGGAGGGCGAGCCGGGAACGGCGCTGGCGATGGTGCAGAATGAGCAAACGAAGCTCGGCGAAACGACCGGCGCTTCGGCCCGATCGATCATCGAACGGATGAAGGAGAGCGAAGGGAACTGAGACCGCCCGCCTTCCTATTGTCCGCGCCCGGCTCGGTCTTGGGCTGAGGTCGCGCCAGAAGATAAAGGGCGGCCACGTGCGTAATCATCAGCAGGGGCACATAGATGATCGGGATCGCGTATGCGGCGCCCAGCTGCCCGGCCTGCTCGGGCAGATGAAGCACGGTGCCGTGATAGTAGTCGCCGACGAGGTCGACTATTCCCACCAGATTGAAGGCCGCGACGGACGGCCAGAAGATCGAGGACCGCTTCACGCCAAGCAGCGCCAGCATGGCCAGCAGCCCGGTCGCGAAATCGCCATAGGCGGCAAAGACCGCGAAGTCCGCCGGGAGGTTCGGGCCAACCACGCCCGGAACCAGGAAGACCAGCCCGAAGAAGCGGAAGCTGTGCAGCGTCGCGATAGCGCGCTGCGCCTCGACGCGGTCCATGAGCCTGAGCCTCGGCCAGATATAGGCGCCGAAGCAGAGCAGCCACGGGACGTAGCCCAGGACGAGATGGATGTTGAAGATCGTCGCCGGCGTCATACTTGCCTCCCGTTAGAGATTGGCTGGAACGGCTTCGAATACCGCCTTCAGGATACCGAGACGGCCTTCCAACAGAGATTTAGCGAAGGCGGCGGCCCCGACGCCCGCAACCGCACGCGATCCAAATCGTCCGTCATTGCCACTTCCCTCCAGCCTTCCAATCGACAACACAGATACGACCGCTTTGTGCCGGGAACTATCCGCGATAATCTCAATGGGTCATGAAGCAAAACTTCACAGTCCGGCATGGCGCCCTCGACGGCGTCGAGGCGTTCCTGAGCGTCGCCAGGCATCGCAATTTCCGCAAGGCGGCGGCGGAGCTCGGCGTCACGCCATCGGCGATCAGCCAGGCGGTGCGGACATTGGAAGCTCGCATCGGCGCCGCGCTGTTCGTCCGCACGACACGCAGCGTCGGCCTGACCGAAGCCGGCGAGCGTTTTTTCTCGCGTGTCCGGCCAGCCTTCGAGGAATTGGTAGCAGCAAGCGAGGTCGCGCGCGAAGTCGGCCAGCGGCCGGCTGGGCTTTTGCGCCTGTCGGTACCGCCTGCGGTGGTGCCGACGCTGCTGGAGCCGATGATCGCGTCCTTCTGCCAGGCCTATCCCGAGATCGAGCTGGAGATCGTCGCTAGCGGCGAGCTGGCGGACCTCGCAGCCGAGGGATTCGACGCCGGTATCCGGCTCGGCGACCTCATCGCGGCCGACATGGTCGCGGTTCGACTGACGCCGTCCTTCCCGATGGTGGTCGTCGGCAGTCCCGACTATCTACGCCAGCGAACAACGCCGGAGCGCATCGAGGATCTGCGCCACCATGCCTGCCTGCGCCTGCGCCGATCGAACGGTTCGGTCGCGCCGTGGCGCTTCGCCAAAGGCAACAAGGCGGTCGAGGCAATCGTTTCCGGGCCGTTCATTGCACACGACTATCCCACGCTGCTTGGCGCTGCGATCCAGGGCGCCGGGCTTGCCCAGGTGCCAAGCCCGATTGCCGCCGCGGCGCTCGCGGACGGGCGCCTCGAAACGCTGCTTTCGGCCTTCGCCGCGACATCGCCGGGTGTCTTCCTCTACTACCCGGAAAAACATCAGGTCCTGCCCAAACTGCGCGCATTCATCGATCACATCAGGCATCGAGGCGGCGCCGAGACCTCCCGAAAACGGCCGCGGGAACGGCAGACTCAGGCCTAACGCATCAGCCGACCTGGCAGCGATCAGCGACTGGATGGGGCGGCGATAGCGCAGGCCGGCTTCAAAGTATCGGTGGTGCGGCTTCCGCAGGTGCATGACACGGTGAAGCAAGGCCTGATCACGCCGCGGGTCGCGCTGACCTCGCGCCAGGGGTGTCAGCCTATCTTGGCCTAACCGGGCTCGCTTCCTTCAGGCGCGGAGCAGATCAGCGAGGCTGTCGGACTTCTCGACCTTGTCGGTAAGATCGAGCCCCGAGAGCAGATCGACCAGATGGCTGTTCATCAGCGCCGCGGCGTCGGCGCTGTCGCCGGCTTCAATGGCGTCGACCAACGCGTGATGGGCATGTTTCTCGCAGGTCGCGTCGCGGCGTTTCCAGTAGAGCGCGATGATCAGCGAGGAATGCGAGACGAGGTCGCGCACGAAGTTGGTGAATACCGAATGCGCCGCGATCTCGGCGATGCCGACATGGAAGCGCGCCGACAGCATGATGGCGTCGCTGTCGCGACCGGCATGCAGCGCCTCATGCTCCTTCTCCAGGTGCATTCGCAATTGCGCGATGTCGGAGGGCACCGCAGCCTTTGCGGCGAGCGCCGCCACCTTGGGTTCGATCAGTGCCCTCGCCTCGAACACTTCGCGCGCCTCGATCTTCGAGGGCTGTGCGACGAAGGCGCCGCGGTTGGGCTCCAGCCGCGCCAGCCGGTCATGCGCAAGGGCTTGCAAGGCGGCGCGGACGACGGTGCGACTCACCGAATAGATCGACGCCAGCTCGTCCTCCGGCAGCTTGGTGCCCGGCGCAAGACGATGGCTGACGATGGCGTCTCTCAGCCCATAGTAGATCGGCGACCAGCGCGCTGCCGGCTTGTCGTCGCGATCGTCTTCTCTGAGTACCGTCAACATGCTTTCAATGCGCAGGCCCGATACGGCCCGCTCTGCCCCCAAATCGCCAGCGGCCGGTCCAATCTAATGGCGCTCGCGCCCCGGTCAATCCCGCGGGACCGATCTCCCGGGGCCGCGTTTACCCAGGCGAACCGGCGCCCGGGGGAGACGCCGAAGCGAAGATGCCCGCGAAACGCTTGCCTCGCGGGGCGGCATAGCCGCCGATCTTCGATGTCTTCAAGCCGACCTTGAACAGGCTCTCGGCCAGGGTGACGGCGCAGACGACGCCGTCAAGCACCGGAACGCCATGCTCTTCCGACAGGCTGTGCGCAAGGTCGGCCATGCCGGCGCAGCCCAGCACGATCGCCTCGGCGTGATCCTCGCGAATGGCGCGCGCGATCTCGTCCGAGATCCGATGCCTGGCGTTCGAGCCTGGCCGTTCAAGCTCGAGCACGGCGACTTCCGACGAGCGCACTTTGGCGCAGCGCGAGGAAAGACCGTATTTCGCAAGGTTGTGCTCGATGGCGGGGACTGAGCGGGCAAGCGTGGTGACGACGCTGAACTTGCCGGCGACAAGGCTGGCGAGATGGAAGGCCGCCTCGCCGATGCCGATGACCGGCGCTTCGGTCGCGCAGCGCGCGGCGTCGAGCCCGGTATCGTCGAAGCAGGCGATCACATAGGCATCCGCCGCCGGGGCCTTCCTCATCTCGGCAATGATGCCCGGTACGGCGAACACCTCGTCGAAATAGCCCTCGATGCTCGGCGGACCATCGGCCGGATTGACAGCGACGATTTCGGTTCCTGATGAGGCGACGCTTGTCGCCGCCTTGCCGATCTTGCCGGTCATCGAGGCGGTCGTGTTGGGGTTGATGACGAGTATGCGCATTAAAATCAGCCTCAGATCTCGCCGCCGAGATAAAGACGTTTGACCCGGTCGTCGCTCAGCAATTCGGCGGAGTTGCCGCTCAGGGCGACGCTGCCGGTGGTCAGCGCATAGGCGCGCTGCGAAATGCGAAGCGCCATGCGGGAATTCTGCTCGACCAACAGAACGCTGACCTTCTCGTCGCGGTTGATGGCGACAATCGAGCGGGCGATGTCCTGGACAAGTTTTGGCGCGACTCCGAGCGACGGCTCGTCGAGCAGCAAAAGCTTCGGCTTGGCCATCAGCGCGCGGCCGATGACCAGCATTTGCTGTTCGCCGCCGCTCATCGTGCCGGCAGCTTGGGAGAAGCGCTCCTTCAGCCGGGGAAAGCGCCCCAGCACCATCTCCAACGTCGCCGCGATCTCGGCCTTGCTCGAGCGCGTGAAGGCACCCATCAAAAGGTTGTCCCTGACCGTCATATAGGGAAAGACGCGGCGCCCTTCCGGCACCATGGCGATGCCCATCTTGACGATCTCGTCTGGAGCGGCACCGTCGATGCGCTTGCCGCTGTAGTGGATCTCTCCGGACCTTATCCGGTTGAGCCCGGTAATGGCGCGCAGGATCGACGACTTGCCGGCGCCGTTGGCGCCGATCAGCGCGACGGTCTCGCCCTCATTGACCTCGAGCGAGACGCCCTTCAGCGCATATACGTGATCGTAATAGAGTTCGACGCCGGCGAAGTTCAGGATCTGGTTCATAGCCCGATCGCCTCGTCTTCGCTGCCGAGATAGGCTTCGATGACCTTCTCGTTGGCCTGGATTTCCGACGGTGTTCCCTCGGCGATCTTCTGCCCGAAATTGAGCACCACGATACGGTCCGAGATCTTCATCACGGCCGGCATGTCGTGCTCGACGAGCAGGATGGTGAGGCCGAGATCGCGCAGGCGCCGCACCATCGCCACCATGCGCATCGTCTCGTCGTGATTCATGCCGGCAAAGGGCTCGTCGAGCAGCAGGATCGAGGGATCGGTGGCAAGGCCGATAGCGATGCCCAGCGCCCGCAAATGGCCATGTGGCAGGTTGCGGGCGATCTCGCTGGCAAGCGAAGCCAGGCCGAGCAGCGCCAGGATCTCGTCGGCGGACTGGCCGAAAGCCGCTTCGTCGGCCTTGGCCGTGCCGGTGCCGAGAAAGAAGCCGACGAGGCTCGCCTTCGAGCGCAGATGATGCGCGATGATGACGTTGTCGCGCACGCTCATGTTCTTGAAGATCGTCGTTTCCTGGAAGGTGCGCACGACGCCCTTGCGCGCGGCGATATGCGGCGCCATGCCGGAGATGCGTTCACCCTTCAGGCGGACCTCGCCGGACGTTGGCCTGAGGAACGACGAGATCAGCTTGAACAGCGTCGATTTGCCGGCGCCGTTCGGACCAATGACCGAGAGAATCTCCTTCTCGCGCACCGAGAAGGAGACGTTGTTAACCGCGACGAGACCGCCGAAGCGCTTGGTGATGCCGGAAACTTCGAGCATTTCGGCCATGGCTCAAGCCTTCTTCCGGGTCGGAACCGTGAGGCTGAGCAGGCCGTTTGGCAGCACCAGCATCAAAACGATCATCAGGCCGGAATAGATCAGGAGCTGGAATTGGCCGGTCTGGAACAAGAGGTCCCAGCCGAAATAGAGCACCAGCGTGCCGAGCATCGGACCGAACACGTAGCCGAGGCCGCCGAGGAAGCAGTTCAGCATGAAGTTGACGGAATCGGTGACCGTGAAGCTCGACGGATAGATCGACTGCGAGATGGCGGCGAAGATGGCGCCGGCGAGACCGCCGAAGAAGGAGGACACCGCATAGGCGATGACGCGCAGATAGGCGATGTTGACGCCGATCGAGGAGGCGAGTTCCTCGTTCTGCTGCAGCGACTGGCAGAGCTTGCCGATGCGCGAGTTGACCAGCCGATACATCACCGCGAAGCAGCCCACCATCAGCGTGACCGCCAGCAGGTAGAACGCGAGCCGCGAATTCTGCAGCGTGGCGAAGTCCGGGATGATGGTCAGCCCGAAGACCGAGAGCGCGCCGGGCAGCGGGATGCTGACGATGCCCTTGGCGCCGTTGGTGATCGGCAGCGCCAGCGCCAAGAGCCGCACGACCTCGGTCAGAACCAGCGTCACCATGGCGAAATAGACGCCGCGCAACCGCAGGATCGGCAGACCGATCAACACGCTCGCGCCGGCGCAGAAGAGACCCGCGACAGGCAGCGTCAGCCAGAACGACCAGCCGTGGTTCATCACCAGTATGGCCGAGACATAGCCGCCCATCAGCGCATAGGCGCCCTGGCCGATATTGATGCGACCGATGTAGAAGGTGAGCCACACGCCGGCGCTGGCGATGCTGAGCAGCGCCACCGAAGTCAGCGTGTAGTAGAGGTCGATGCGGCCGCTGGCCGAGATCGCGGCCGGCACGGCGATGAAGACGATCGCCAGGAAGGCTGCGACCGAAGCGATCTTCATGTTGCGATTGCGGGTCATGGCGCGATCAACCCCACGGCTTGCCCATCAGCCCGTTGGGGCGGATCGACAGAAACACCATCAGGGCGGCGAAGATGACGAGGTAGGTGACGTCGCCATATTCGCGCAGCGCGGTCAGGCCGACCGATTCCATCATGCCGAGGATGAAGCCGCCGGCGATCGCGCCGCCGACGACGCCGGCGCCGCCGATCATCACCATCAGGAAGGCCTTGATCGAGATCGGGCCGCCAATGCCGGAATTGACGCCGGTGATGGTGACCAGCAGGCCGCCGACAACGCCCGCCAGCATGGCACCGAGCGCGAAGCCGATCATGGAATAGCGGTCGACCCTGACACCCATCAGCTGGGCCGCGACCCGGTCCTGGGCGAGCGCGCGCATGGCGCGGCCGACCCGGCTGTACTGCATGTAAAGGACAAAGGCGGCGATGAAGACGATGGCCAGAGCCCCGACAACCAGGCGGTCATAAGGCATGATGATGCCGGCTTCGTTGAAGACGCCCTTGACGATCTTGGGAACGCCGCGCTGCTTCTCACCGAACATGAGCAGGATGACGGCGTCGAAGAAGAAGGCCGTGGCCGCGGCGAGCAGCATGGTGCTCTCCTCGCGGTGACTGCGGCGGATGACCGTTCGAAAGAGGAACTTCTCCATCAGCGCGCCGATGACGGCAAGCGTCACACCGGAGGCCAGCAGCGCCACCACGAAAGGCAGGCCGAGTTGGCCGTAGACGGTATAGGTGATGAACCCGCCCAGAACGTACATCTGCCCGTGGGCGAAATTCAGCACGTTCATCAGGGCGAAGATCAGGGTTAGCCCGAGCGCGATCAGCGCGTACTGGGCGCCGAGATACAATCCGTTGGCGATGACCTGTTCCATGGATCCTTCGATCTTCCGCGGGGTCCGAGCATCACCCGGACCCCCGGCATTCGGGAGGAAGTAACCTTAGGAACCCAAACCTAGTCGACGGAGCCGACGAACAGGGTCTGGAAAGCGCCGTCCTTGTATTCGTTGACCACCATCGGCACGGCTAGCTGACGCTTCTGGCCGAAGGAGGTCGCGCCGACATAGCTCAGCTTGGCGTCGCCCTTGAGGAAGGGGTTGGGCGCCGAGAAGGTGTCCATGGTCTTCTTGAATTCGTCGACATTGTTGATGGCGGCCGGATTGGCCTTCATCGTCTCGATGATGTACTCCAACGCGTAAACCTTGGTGTTGGACTCGTCGTTATACTCGCCGAACATCTTGGTGTAGCGGGCGACGAACTCCTTCATCTCGTCGGACGCGATCTCCGGCGTCGAGGCACCGCCGACGGAGATGAAGCCGTTGGCGTATTCGCCGGCGCCCTCCTCCAGAACCTTGGCGTCCTGCGCCGTCTCGGTCGAGATCAAGCCCTCGAAGCCGAGCTCGCGGGCGGCGCGGATGAGCAGCGGCGCGTTGGCCGGCGCCACGCCCGACAGCACCAGCAGATCGGGCTTCAGCGCGACGATCGGGGTCAGCACCGGCGTGAAGTCGCGGGTGTCGTTCTGGTACGTGTCGTTCTGCGCGACGACGTCGAGCCCGAGCGCCTTGGCCGCCTCGACGCCGCTGTCACGCTGGCTGAGCGGGTCGGATTCGTTCGCGGCGACAAAGGCGATCGTCTTCACGCCCTTGTTTTCCTTGAGGTATTTATAGATCGCCGGGCCCGACTGGTAGTTGGCGATCATGCCGAGCACGGCGTTCGAGGCCGGCTTCTGGTAGAGCGCCTTCGGGAAGGCGTAGGGGAAATAGATGATGCCGTTGGCCTCGGCGACAGGGCGCACCGCAGCAGCGCCGTCATCGACATTGGGTCCGACGACATAGTGGATGCCCTCCTGCGCCATCTTCTCCATGCCGGCGATGGCGCGCTTGGGATCTTTCTGGTCGTCGAAGGTGACGATGTTGATGTTGTAGGTGTCGTCGCCGATCTTGACGCCGCCTTTTTCGTTGAGCCAGGCGGCGCGCGTCTGCATCGAGCGCACATTGGACGTGCCCCAGGCGGCGGCGGGACCGCTGGTGACACCAACAAAGCCGATCTTCAGTTCCTTGTTTTCAGCCTGCGCGGACGGGATGCCTATGGCGGCCATGGCCAGGGTCGAGGCGGCGCCAAGCACCAGCGATTTCAAAGTCGAGCGTCGGTTGATCATATCGGTTCCCTTCTGGTTATCGCGCTTTTGTTTTTGCTCATTGGCTGCGCGGATAGCCTATGGGAAGCCGCCTGGGACAGATTGTCAACAGATTTCTTTGTTATTGTATACAATGTTTGGGCTGAATGTGTGCGACGGCAGAGCGGCCCAACCGCGGGCCAGGCTGAGGACTGGCTGTCCGAACGGCCAGCCACCTCGGCGAACGATCAGTTCGCGGCATGATCAATGGAGGCGGTCGCGGCTTGCCGACGGCTGGCCCGTACGAATGGCGCGGGGCAGACCTTATTTTCCGCAGTGATGGTCGTTGATTTTGTTCAGCGCGTTCGCGTCCGGCCCCCTCCGGTGGTACGAACATGCGCCGGC
Source organism: Mesorhizobium sp. WSM4983 (assembly GCF_029625765.1). NCBI lineage: Bacteria > Pseudomonadati > Pseudomonadota > Alphaproteobacteria > Hyphomicrobiales > Phyllobacteriaceae > Mesorhizobium > Mesorhizobium sp. WSM4983. The sequence continues at coordinate 216,756 of NZ_JARTVM010000010.1, forward strand.
CGCCGAAGTGACCAGCATGGCGTCATAGTAGCGCGGTCCGCCGAACAGGATGTCGATGAGGTCGCCTTGGGCCGGAACGTAGCGCTCCTGCTCGACCGGGCGCTTGAGCTGCCGGTCGCCGGCGAACGTCGCGCCGGACACGCCAATGGCCGTGGCCAGAACGAGAGCGGAGATCGCAAGGTTTTTCGTCATCGGCGGCACCCTTCCGGCCATTCGGATCAGCAGCATATCCAAAATCGCCAGCGGAGCAAAAGTTCCCCGACTCCACATTCAAAATAGCTTGGCCCGATTGGGCGCTACACTCCTTCCCCGGAGTTGCTGCGGCTACTCGAAGGAGTAGGTAAAACCTTCCTTGGACGCGCCGACGGTGACCTTCGTCATCTTCGCACCCTCCAGCGAGCGGTTGAGCACGCCGCGGCTGAGCTCCGGCAGCAGCGTGTTGGTGAGGATGGCGTCGATCATGCGGCCGCCGGACTCGATCTCGGTGCAGCGCGCCTTGACCAGGTCCATGACGCCGTCGCCGATGACCAGTTCGGCATCGTTGGTCGCTTTAAGCCGCCGCGCGATCTTGCCGAACTGATGGCGGGCGATCGCCTCGATCATCGAATCCGACAGTGGATAATAGGGTATGGTGACCACCCGACCGAGGAAGGCGGCCGGGAAAACTTTCAGCAGCGGCGTGCGCAGGGCCGCGTCGAGATCGTCGATGCCGGTCCGCACGGTGCCGCTCTTGGTGCGGTCCATGATGACGTCGGAGCCGACATTCGAGGTGAGCAGGATCAGCGTGTTCTTGAAATCGATGCGCCGGCCCTCGCTGTCGTCCATCATGCCCTTGTCGAAGACCTGGAAGAAGATCTCGTGGACGTCCGGATGCGCCTTCTCGACCTCGTCGAGCAGGATCACCGAATAGGGTTTGCGCCGCACCGCCTCGGTCAGGATGCCGCCCTTGCCGTAACCGACATAGCCGGGCGGCGCGCCCTTGAGCGTCGAGACGGTATGCGCTTCCTGGAACTCGGACATGTTGATCGAGATCAGGTTCTGCTCGCCGCCATAAAGCGTCTCGGCAAGCGCCAGCGCGGTCTCGGTCTTGCCGACGCCGGAGGGGCCGCAGAGCAGGAATACGCCGACCGGCTTTTCCGGCGCGCCAAGGCCGGCGCGGCTGGTCTGGACACGTTTGGCGATCATCTCCATCGCGTGATCCTGGCCGACCACGCGTTCCGAAAGGGTCGCGGCCAGCCTGAGCGCTTTCTCGGTCTGGCTGGACAGCATCCGACCGGTCGGGATGCCGGTCCAGTCCTGCACCACGGCGGCGACCGCATTGCGATCGACCGAAGGCAGGATCAGCGGCGTCTCGCCCTGCGCCGCGGCAAGCTCCGCCATCAGCTCGCGCAGCCGCGCGAGATCGGCAGACGAACCGGCCGATCCCTCGGCGATCGTCTCTCCGACGACCGCCTCGGGTTCGACCGCCTCGCCCTTCGCCGCCTTGGCTTTCGAGCCCTTGGATTTCGCGGGCTTGGTTTCAGCCGCCTTGCTCTCGGGCGCCTTTGCTTCGGCCTCCCCCGCCGCCGCATCGAGCGGCACACCTTCACCGCGCAGTTTAGCGCGCAGGTCAAGAATCTCGGCGACCAGTGCTTTCTCGCGATCCCAGCGCGCCTGGGCGGCGGCTAAGGTGGTCTCGGTTTCCGCCAGCCCGGCATCGACGCGAGCCTGACGGTCGGCGACCTCGATGCCGATCGCCGCCTCGCGGCCGATGATGCCACTCTCGACCTCCAGCGCCTGGCGGCGGCGCAGAATGTCCTCGACCTCGGCCGGCGTCGCATGCTGCGAGACCGCAACGCGCGCGCAAGCCGTGTCGAGCAGGCTGACGGCCTTGTCCGGCAGTTGCCTGGCCGGAATGTAGCGGTGCGAGAGCGCGACCGCCGCCTCGATCGCCTCGTCCAGTATCTGGACCTTGTGGTGCTGCTCCAGGACGCCGGCGACGCCGCGCAGCATCAGCACGGCCACAGCTTCCGACGGCTCCTCGATCTTGACCACCTGGAAGCGGCGCGTCAGCGCCGGGTCCTTCTCGATATGCTGCTTGTATTCGGCCCAGGTCGTGGCGGCTATGGTGCGCAGCTCGCCGCGCGCCAGCGCCGGCTTCAAAAGATTGGCGGCGTCGCCGGTGCCCGCGGCACCGCCGGCGCCGATCAGCGTATGCGCCTCGTCGATGAACAGGATGACCGGCACCTCGGAGGCCTGAACCTCGTCGATGACCGCCTTCAGCCGCTTCTCGAACTCGCCCTTGACGCTGGCGCCCGCCTGCATCAGCCCGACATCGAGCATGCGCACGCTGACATTCTCAAGCGTCGGCGGCACGTCGCCCTGGGCGATGCGGAGGGCAAATCCTTCGACCACCGCCGTCTTGCCGACGCCGGCCTCGCCGGTCAGGATCGGGTTGTTTTGGCGGCGACGCATGAGGATGTCGACGATCTGCCGGATTTCCGGGTCGCGGCCGACGACCGGGTCGATCTTGCCGTCGCGGGCGCGCAGCGTGAGGTCGGTCGCGTATTTGGCCAGCGCCGAATCTCCGCCCGGACCGCGCTTCATCGGCTGTTCGGCGGCGGCAGAGGCGGGAGGTGTGCCGGCTTCGAGCGAGCCTTCGGTGACATCGGCGAAACGGGAAACGACGCCGTCGGCATCGATTTTGTCGAATTCGGCGCTGATTTTCGACACCAGGCCTTCCAGTACCGGCGTCCTCAGGCAGGCCAGGAGGATATGGGCGCTGCGCACCTCCTCGACGCCGAACTCCAGCGTCGCCAGGTTCCAGCCTTCCTGGATGGCGTGGAAGATGTGATCGGAGAATTCCTCGACGGAGGTCGCGCCGTAAGGCAGCTTGTCGATGGCCCGGGTCATGTCAGCCGTCAGCCGGCTGACGTCCAACCCGGCATCGGCGATGATCATCTGCACGTCCGAGCGCTCGGACAGCACCAGTTGCTGGATGAAGTGGACGAGCTCCACATAAGGATTGCCGCGCAGCTTGGCCGTGTCGGCCGCGGCCTTGAAGGCGCGCACCCCCGTGGCGTTGAGCTTGGCGACCAGTTCCTTACGCTTGAAGCTCTGCGATGACCGGCGCTGTTCCATTCGAACCTGCTCCCGCAATCTGCCAACCGTACCCTGCCATATAAGCGGCGGCTTGACAAAGCCGTGTGACGGATAAGGCGTTTGGATCCATCCGGGCGGCACTGCCCGGTTACACAAGCTCTGCAATGTCGTGCAAAAATACCGGATTGCGGTCCGGGCTATGCGAGCCATTTCACATACCCGGCCCGGCAATCGCGCAATGGGTTTTGCTGAAAGAAACGGTCGCGTTTAGCATCCGTTAGTTTTTGAGCAGCTGCTCAATTGTCGTGACGCGAGGCCGGTGGTAACGTTGCGTCACATAGGGTCTCAGGGCCGCTGGCTGGGGGTTAGTGTGATTGATCTCGCACTCTGGCTGAATCCTCTGAACGGTGAAAATCCGTCGGGAGAGGACTTGCGTAACGACCCGGCCTTTCATGAGCTGGAGCGCCTGACCGAACAGCAGAAAAAGGTCGAATACGAAGGAAACAACAAATCGGAAGTCGATGTTCCGGTCGACTGGTCCGTCGTACTCACCAAGGCGGAGGAGTTGCGGTCGCACGGGCGGGACCTGCGCCTCCTCGTCCTGGTTGTGCGTGCCCTTGCCAACGAAGAACAGCTGGGCGGGCTCGCCGAAGGCCTGACGCTGATCGCCCAAACCTTCGACAGGCATTGGGAAACGATGCATCCGGCACTGCGCTCTGGCGCCACGCCGCGCGAGGCTGCCTTGCGGCGCATCAATGCGCTGATCGACCTGCAAAACAGCCAGGACGGGCTGCTCAAGGATCTGCGCGGCATGGTCTTCTTTGCGCCGCGCACGGTCGGCCCGATCAAGGGAGAGGACCTGGAGAAGGGCAGCCTCGACGAACACGTCATGCTGCAGGAGGCTGCTTCGGGACTGGGCGCGGCGGAAAAGGCGGCGCTGGTGAGCGGCCACAACCAGCTGGTGAACCGGGTGCGCACCGGGTGCAAGGCGCAAGTCGATCAGGCCGGCGAGGCGATGACCTCGCTGCTCGCCGACGCCCGCGCGGTGATCGCCGCTCTCGACGAGGTCGACGCCGCCCTCAACAAGCGCATCGACGGCAATGGCCCCGCCATTCCGGAATTGAGACGTTTCCTGCAGCGATTGCTGACGACGCTGGAGCGGAATTCCGCCGCCGGTGCCGGGGCGAACGGGGCCGCAAAGCCAATCCCGCAGCCGGCGGAACCGGCAGCGCCCGGCCCAAACGGCCATGGCGCCGAAAGGATGGGCGCCGAAGCGAGGGGAGCCGAATCGATGGCAAGTGTCGCAAGCTATGCGGAACCGGGCGCCGGGCTGCCCGACCGGATCACCTCGCGCGACGACGTCGTCAAATGCCTGGATCTCGTCGTCGCCTTTTATGACCGCACCGAGCCGTCGAGCCCGATCCCGCATCTCGCCCGCCGCGTGCGCCGCATGGTGCACATGGATTTCGTGGAATTGATGGAAGATCTCGCCCCATCGGGGCTGAAGGAGTTCCGGCTGCTTGCCGGTGTCCCCGATCCGAAGAAGCCGGCCCAGAAGGATGAAAGGTAACAAGCATGCCAGCAGAGAGCAAAGCGAAGGTCATCGAAAGAAACCGCGCCCCGCGCGTGCAGATCGCCTATGACGTCGAGACCTACGGCAGCCCGACAACGATCGAACTGCCGTTCGTCATGGCCGTGATGGCCGATCTTTCCGGCGCTTCACAGACCAAGGAAGCGGTGAAGTCAGTGCTCGACCGCAACTTCGTCGAGACCGACGCCAATCGGTTCCCGAAGTTCATGGAGGCCATGGGGCCGCGGGTGAAGGCACGAGTAAAGAACACACTCCCGCAAGCCGAAGGCGCCGAGCGGGACGAAGAGCTCGCGATCGATCTCACCTTCTCCAAGATGGGCGATTTCGCGCCGGACAAGATCGCTGAGCAGGTCCCGCAACTGGCCGAGATCCTCAAGATGCGCCGGCAGCTCGAAGAGCTGCTCGGCTTCATGGACGGCCGCGTCGACGCCGAAAAGCGCATCGCGCAGCTTCTGAACAACGAACCGCTGCTGAGCAAGATCGCCGGCCAGGCGATTTCTGAGGGCAAGGGCGAGGAGTAAGTCATGGCTGAACAGCAAAAAACCGCAGCCGCCACCGCCGAGGCGGAAGCGATTGACCTCGGCGAATTCAGCGGCCTCCTGGAAAAGGATTTCAAGGTCAAGAAGGACGACAGCGAGAAGCTCCAGCAGCTGGTGCGCAACCTGGCGCTGGCGGCGCAGTCGCGCTCCGAAACCACCACCATCTCGTCCAATGCGATCAAGTCGATCAAGTCGCTGATCGCCGGCATCGACAAGATGCTGACGACGCAGGTCAACGAGATCCTGCACGCGCCGGAAGTGCGCGAGATGGAAGGCACCTGGCGCGGCCTCTGGTATCTCGTCAACAACACCGAGACGGATACAAAGCTCAAGATCCGGGTGATGAACATCTCCAAGGAACAGTTGGCCGACACGCTGGAAGACTATGAAGGCCAGATGTGGGACCAGAGCCCGATCTTCAAGAAGGTCTATACGGACGAGTATTCGATGCTGGGCGGCGAGCCGATCGGCTGCATTCTCGGCGCCTACGAATTCTCGAACCATCCGCGCGACGTCGGCCTGCTGCGCAACATCTCCGGCGTCTGCGCCTCGGCGCACACGCCCTTCATCGCCGCCGCCTCGCCGCGCCTGTTCCGCATGGACAGCTGGCAGGAACTGCCCAACCCGCAGGACCTGCAGATGATCGTCAACAACCCGGCCTATGCCTCGTGGCAGTCGCTGCGCGAGAGCGAGGACGCCCGCTATATCGGCCTCACCATGCCGCGGGTGCTGGCGCGCCTGCCTTACGGCTCGGAAACCGTTCCGGTGAAGGGTTTCACCTTCGAGGAAGAGGTGGGAGGCGACCACAACAAATATGTCTGGATGAACGCCGCCTTCCCGATGGGCGTCAACATCAACCGCAGCCACAAGCTTTTTGGCTGGGGCACACAGATCCGCGGCGTCGAAAACGGCGGCACGGTGCTCAACCTGCCGGTGCACGCGTTTCCGACCGACGACGGATCGATCGCGATGAAATGCCCGACGGAAGTCGCTATCGACGACCGGCGCGAAGCGGAGCTCGCCAAACTCGGCCTGATGCCGATCCTGCACCGGAAGAACACTGACCTTGCGGCCTTCATCGGCGCCCATTCGCTGCAGGACGACGAGACCCGAGCCGGGCGTCTGGTCGATCCCGACGCGCAGGCCAACGAGCGGCTCAGCGCCAACCTGCCCTACCTGTTCCCGGTCTCGCGCTTCGCCCACTACCTCAAGGCGATCGCGCGCGACAAGATCGGCTCGTTCAAGGAACGCACCGACATGCAGATCTGGTTGACCGAATGGATCAACCGGTACGTGCTGGCCAATCCAGCCTTTGCCGACGACAAGGCGCGCGCCAAGCGCCCGCTCGCCGCGGCCGAGGTCCAGGTCGACAGTGTCGAAGGCCGGCCCGGTTACTACAACGCCCGTTTCTATCTGCGTCCGCACTACCAGCTGGAAGGCATCAATGCCTCGCTCCGGCTGGTGTCCGAACTGCCGTCAGTGAAGGGGTGAAATCGCAAGCATAGTCATCTTGTTTGGTTTGAGAGCGGTGGAGAAAGACAATGCCTTCAATGAAGATCGATGGTTTTCTGAAAGTTCCGGACATCAAGGGTCCCAGCGTGCGCGACGGCCACGAAGATGAGATCGAAGTCCATGGCGTCGACTACAAGATGATCGCGCCTTACGATCCCAATTCGCTCTCGCGCCGCGGGCGCGTATCCTTGGGGATGATCAAGTTCACCAAGCATTACGACAAGGCGTCGCCTTACCTGAAGAAGGCGCTGTTCGACAACAAGGCGCTCGACGAAGTGGTTTTTTCGGCGCGCCGCACCATCGACGGCGAGACCAGCGATTATCTGGTGGTGACGCTCACCGACGCTTCGATCATGGAATACGACATGAAGCAGGCCGATGACGAGGCCGACCTGATCGAGGAAGAAGTGAGCTTCGCCTACAAGAAGATCAAATTCGTCTACGACAAGGACGACGAGATCGAAATGGATGTCTATGTCGGCAAGTGAGGCCAAAAGGCCCGGCGCAAGGGCGCAGCTCGCCGGCAGTTCGCGAGCAAAGCGCGAGGCGGTCCAGCCCTCCCTCTGGGACCGCCTCATCAACGACCTGCCCGGGCTGACGTCGGAGATCGAGGGGCTGCGTCGCCTGCTGGAAGAAGAACTCGGCGCCGAGCGCGTCGAGGCTCTTCTTGCCGGCAGCGCACGCACCATCGATGCCGATGTGGAACTCACCCCCGACCAAAAGCGGCGCCTGCACCGTCTGGTGTTCCAGGCCGAACATCGGGCCGAGATCGAAAGCCGCGGCGTGGTGGTGTCGGCGCGGGTGCTCAGGGAAGCCGTCCGGCGCGACATCGAAGCCTTGTTCAACACCGAGCGCTTCGAGTCCGTTCCGATGCTTTCCGATGCCGAGCACGAACAGCCGCTGGACGAGCTGCCGTCGCTTGCCGACTTTCCGGAGGTGCGCCGCAGCGTCGTGAACTACGGAGTGCCGTCCTTCTCCGGCCGCTCCTCGCGGGACTTCGACCGCGATACCCTGGCGCGCGAGATCCGCGCGGTGCTCGCCACCTTCGAGCCGCGGCTCAAGGAAAGCGCCACGACGGTCAATGTCACCCTCGGCGACAAGAGCGTCGGCCTGAAGATCGAGATCGACGCCGTGCTGATCATGACGCCGACGCCGGAGCGCATGCGGCTGCGCACCACGATCAATCTCGACAACGGCCTGGCGCGAACCGAATTCCGGGAGACCTGAGATGGATCGGGTCTTCGTCGAATATTACGAAGAAGAACTGACCCATATCCGGGCGCTCGCGGCCGAATTCGCCGATATGCATCCGGCAGTCGCCCGCAATCTTTCCCTCGACACCGTTCCCTGCCCGGACCCCTATGTCGAACGGCTGCTCGACGGCGTGGCCTTCCTTGCCGCGCGCACGCGGCTGAAGGTCGACGCCGAGCGCTCGCGCTTCTCGCGCGCCGTGCTCGACGTGCTTTACCCGGACCTGGTCACCCCGGCGCCGGCAACGGCGATGGCGGTGCTGAAACCCGGCCAGCAAGTGCAGTCGATGATCGCCGGTCATACAGTCGCGCGCGGCACACGGCTGGTCTCCAGCCTGCATCCGGGGCTGTCGACGCGGTCAACCTTCAGCACCGCGCAAGAGATCACGCTATGGCCGATCGCGATCACCTCCGTCAGCTATTTCCAGGATCGCAGCGCGCTGGCTGCCGCCGGCATCGGCCCAGTCGCCGGCGCGCGCGGCGAGGCAGCGCTGCGCGTCACGCTTGCGCGGACCGGAAAGGGCAAGCTCAGCGAGCTGTCGCTCGACCGTCTCGATCTCTATTTCGCCGGTCGCACCAAGGCGCCGCTCCTGTTCGACGCGATCTTCGGGGCCTGCTCGGCCGTCGGCGCGCGGGCGGAAGGAAAGACCAATCCGCTATCGGCGCTGCCCGAGCCCGAAATGGTCGGCATCCGCGACGACGAGGCGCTGATGCCGCGCACCCGCCCGACCTTCGAGGGCTACCGGCTGCTGCGCGAATATTTCATGATCCCCGAACGCTTCCACTATGTGCGGGTCGCCGGCCTGCAGCCGGTGGTGCGCAGATGCGAGGCGGGGATGGAGATCATCTTCCTGTTCCGCCGCCCGGTGCCCGAGCTCGCCGACGTTGCGCCGGCCGATTTCGAGCTCTTCGTGACGCCGCTGATCAATCTCTTCGAGCGCGAATGCAACGTCATCGAGATCGATCCGCGCAGGACAAGGCAAGTGCTGCATGCCGATCGAACCAGAGCGCGCGATTTCGAGATCTTCCGCGTCACCCGAGTGGAGGATGCCGACGCGGAGGGCAGCGAGGCCGAGATTCCCGAGCTTTTCAGCCTGGGGCAGAACCGCGGCAGCGGCTGGGTGTATTCGACCGAGCGGCGCCCTCGCAGGGCCACCGAAGATGAGCGTCGCGACGGCCTGACTCGCACCTCCTACACGGGAGACGACGTTTTCCTCTCGGTGTCGCGCCCGGCCGGCAGCCCGGCCAACCGGCCGCTCAAGCGCCTCGACATCATGGCGCTTTGCACCAATCGCGACCTGCCGATCCTCGACGACACACCGACACTGACGCTGGAGACGGCGGACCCGGTGGAGGCCGTCAGGCTGCTCGGCGCGCTGCGGCCGCCCCAGCCGTCGATCCCGGCGTCGCTGCCGGCGGGCGCCGAAGGCGAATCCCGCGCCGACAATCTTGCCTGGCGGCTGGTGGCGCAGCTCTCGCTCAACTTCTTGAGTCTCGCCAAGGAAGGCCGCGGCGTCGATCCGCTGCACGCGCTGCTCGATCTCTATGCCGACCGCGGCGACCCGAGCCTCGCCCGCAACGTGCATTCGATCACCCGCATCGACTCGCGCCCGGTGATCGAGCGGCTCAAGATCGACGGGCCGATGTGCTTCGGGCGGGGCACGGAAGTGACGCTGCATGTCGACCAGTCGGTGCTGGCGGGGCAAAGCACGCTTTTGCTTTCGGCCCTGCTGGCGCGGCTGTTTGCCCGCCATGCCGGGATAAACGGTTTCGTGCTGACACGCACGCGGCTGCTGCAGAAGCAGGAGGATGTGCCATGGCCGATGACGCCCGGCAATCGCTACCTGATCTAGCGCGGCCCGCCCTGAGCGAAGCCGTCTCAGACGGAATCGGGGCGTTGTCGGAAAGCTTTGACTTCTTCGAGCTTCTGCGCCGGCTGGAGCAGAGGGGCGGGCTGTTCGGCTATTCCGGCCAGGCCAATCGCGAGCCGGCGCGGCTCGGCCAGCATGTCCGCCTGAGCTTCTCGGCCAGGGACGTGATGAAATTCCAGGAGGCGGGCGAAAAGGCTCCGGCGCGGGTGACCGTCGCCAATCTCGGACTGCTCGGGCCCGAAGGGCCGATGCCGCTGCATCTGACGCGCTGGGTGCTCGACCGGCTGTCGCAGCGCTGGTTCACCGGCACGCAAGCGGAGCAGACCAGCGATACAACCTTCGTCGACTTCGTCAACATCCTGCAGCACCGGATGATCGCGCTTTACTACCGCGCCTGGGCCGACGCACATCCGGCGGTGCAGGTCGAGCGCTCGATCGGCGGACGCGTCCGCGCCATGCTGGAAGCAATGTCGGGGATCGGCCTTCCCGGCACCCAGGATGCCGAACTCGACGCTGTGCGGCTGCGCCAGGCCGGATCGCTGGCCAGCCAGGTCGACGGTCCGGAACGGCTCACCTTGTTTCTTGCCACGGCCTTCAAGGTGCCGGTCGAGATCAAGGAATTCGTCGCTTCCTGGATCACCATACCGGCGGCACTGCAGAGCCGCGTCGGCAAGGCCTATGCGGCGCTCGGGCGCGGGGCGACGATCGGCCCGCGCGTCTTCAGCCGCCAGAGCCGGATCGAGTTGCGCGTCGGCCCGCTCGATCTCGACGACTTCAAGTCGTTCCTGCCTGGAGAGCGGCGCCTCGCCCTCTTCAAGAAAGCGGTGCGCGACATGATCGGCGAAGCGCTGGATGTCGATTTGCGCATCGTGCTTGCGCGCGACGCCGTGCCGCCGCCGAAGATCGGCACCGTCCAGCTCGGCCGAACCTCCTGGCTTGCTCGCCCCCCCGAGAAGGGAGACGCCGACGATCTCAAGCTCCGCACTGTCGTCGGCTGGCGGCCGGAAATGGCGGAGGCGGCCGCATGAGCCTGCTGCTGACGCTGGAACAAGGCCCGCGCTCCCAGGTGGTCAGGCAGACCCGGCTGGACGAAGGCGAACTGGTGATCGGGCGCAGCGCCGATGCCGGCTGGCAGATCGATGATCCGGACATGTTCGTGTCGCGCGCCCATTGCAAGATCAGCGGCGGCCGCGACGGCTACTTCGTCACCGACACGTCGAGCAGCGGGCTGTTCATCGACGATTCCGACAGCCCACTCGGCACCGGCAGGTCGGCACGGCTGCAAAGCGGCATGCGTTTGAGACTGGGCGACTACGTGCTCTATGTCGAGGTCCAGCCAAGCGCGAGCCAGACTTCGGTCGGTGAGGCCGCCAACCATTCCGCCGCCGCCTGGTCGGCGCCTCAGCCGCGATCTTCGCCCAGCATTGGCGGCGACGATTTCTTTTCGGCCAAGGTCGAGGAGGAGCCGCGGCGGCCGCGGCCGGCCGATCTGCCGGACCCGTTCGAGCAGCCTGTGCCCGGCGCGTATGACCGCGCCTCGAACCAGCGCAGTTCGCCCGCCTTCGACGACCGATTCAGCCTCGACCCGGTGGCGTCACAGGCCTCGGACGACGACTCGGCAACTGGCCGGTCCGATCCGTTCGGCTTCGGCGACATGCCCGCGCGCGGCGATACGGCGCAGCCGGCGCCGAAACCGACCGGCTTCGACGACTTCGGCTTCGGTCCCGCCGCGACGCCTGCCTCCGCCAACGGCGCGCATACGGCCCGTCGCAGCGAGCAGCCGGCCGAAAAGCCGCAGGTCGCTCCTCCGCGGGACTTGCCGGCGCGCACGCCCGAGCCGCCTCCCCCGCCGCGCCCGGCTCCCGCGCCCAGGCCGTCCCGTGCAGCTCAGCCTGTGCCCGGCGATATGGCGCTGCGCGCCGCCTTCCTGCGCGGCATGGGGGTCGAGGAGGCCGATTTTCTCGGGCGCGACGCGATCGCCGAGATGGAAAAATTCGGGCGCGAGTACCGGCTGATGCTGGACGGGCTGATGCAGCTTCTGCGCAAGCGCGCCGAGGAAAAGGGCAGCGCGCGCGTTGCCCAGACGGTGGTCGGCGCCTCCGAGGTCAACCCGCTCAAATTCCTGCCGACGGTCGAGGATGTCATCGTCACCATAATCTCGGAGCGCAGTCCCGGCTTCCTCTCCGGCGAGGCGGCGATCGGCGATGCGGTGAAGGATCTCGCGCAGCACCACGTGCGCGCCTGGCGCGGCGTTCAGGCAGCGCTGCGGCGCATGATCGACCGGTTCGATCCGGCGACGATCGAGGAAGAGCTGAAATCCAATTCCGCGATCGGCAACCTGCTTGCGGGCGGCCGCAACGCTAAGCTGTGGGAGCTTTACCAGAAACGCCATCGCGACATCGCCCAAAGCGCGGAATCGAGTTTCCTGGGCGAGATCGGCGCAGACTTCAGGGATGCATACGAAGAGGAGTAGGACATGATCGATCGACGCGAATTCATCGTTGCGCTCGGCGCGACGGGGCTGCTTGCGGCTTGCCAGAGCGGCCCGCCGAAACCATCGGTTATCTCGGTCAACGTGACCGGTGGCGCCGGCATGAATCCGGGACCCGGCGGCGGCGATCGACCGGTGACTGTGCTGGTGATGCGGCTTGCCAGCACCGGCAAGTTCAATTCGGCCGATTATTTCGCGCTGCAGGGCGATGCGGGGTCCGCACTTGGGGCCGACCTTATCGGATCCGATTCGATCTCCGTCGCACCGGGCAAGACGGCGGCCAAGACCATCACGGTCGAACCGAACGCGACGGCGCTCGGCTTCGTCGCGCTGATCCGCGAACCCGGCGGACGCAACTGGCGCACGACCAAGTCGGTGTCGGCGGGATCGAAATTCACCATCAACGTCACGCTAGGCGGCGGCGGTATTTCCGCCTGACGGCGAGACAGAAGTTGGCAGTGCAGAGAGCAGCGGCATGAGCGACGCAAACAGGGTGCTATGGTCCGAGGGGCTCTTCCTGAGAACCCAGCATTTCCAGCAGCAGGACCGGTTCTTCGAGGCGATGGTGCGGGGCGCGCTGCGGGCCGGCCAGCTCCATACGTTCGGCTTCCAGCAGCTAACGCTCGATCAATCGCTGCTCGATGCAGGCCAGGTTTCTATCGTGTCCGCCCGGGGTATTTTCCCCGACGGCACGCCCTTCTCCATCCCGGAAATGATGGACGCGCCGAAACCGCTGCCGGTCACGGCGGATACCGGCGCCGGGCCGGTGCTGGTCGCGCTGCCGCTCGAGCCGCCCGGCGGCGTCGGTTTCGACCCGGCGCATGCCGCGTCGACCGGAGCGCGCTATCACGGCAGGATCGTGTCGGTGCGCGATTCCGTGCAGGGCGGCGCCGACCCGGAAGAGATCGAGATCGCCCGCCCGCAAGCGGTGCTGCTTGCGCCCGGCAAATCCGTCGGCGGCTATACCGCGCTGCCGGTCGCCGACATCAAGGGCGTGCGGGCCGACGGCGGCGTCTCGCTCGACGAGAGCTTCCTGCCGCCGACGCTGATCACGGGCGCGGTCGCCTGGTATCGGCAACTGCTGCAGGAGGTCGTCACCGGTCTCGACCAGATCGCCGAAGCGCATGGCAAGATGGTGATGGGAGGCCCCGGCCGCAGCGTCGAGGACCTGCTGATGCTTCATCTTGCCAACGCGGCCAAGCCGCGGCTCGCCCACATGCTGGCGCAAGATGTCTTCCATCCGGCCGAGCTCTACCTCGAGCTCGCCGGCCTCGCCGGCGAAATGGCGACTTATGGCTCCAGCTCGCGCCGGCTCGGCGAACTGCCGGCCTATGACCACATGGCGCCCGGCCCTGCCTATATGGCCTTGGCGGACGCCTTGCGCTCGCTGATCCTCAGCCTGCGGTATATCGAGCCGAAATCGCGCGCGCTGCCGGTCATGCGGCATGCCACCAATGTCTGGAAGGTGCGCATCGACAACCCGAAGCTTCTGGTGGCCAGCCGCATCGTCATCCGCGTCGGCTCCGAACTGTCGGAAGACGCGCTGCGCAAGATCTTCGTCAACCAGGCCACCGTCGGGTCCGCCGACCAGTTCGAGGGGCTGTGGAAGTCGCGCCTGCCCGGCATTCCGCTGAAGCCGCTGCATTCGCAGCCGCGCGAGATTCCCTATGACGGCGACCGGCTGTGCCTGGAGCTGGACCAGAAGAGCGAGCATTGGGCCTCGCTGCTCGACGCCCCCGGTTTCGTCATCGGCGTTTCCGGCGTGCTGCCAAGCGAGCCGCAGGTCGACTGCTATTCGGTGAACAGGTGAGGCCATGAGCCGGGATGATCCTTTCGGACTGTCGGAGGATCGCGAACGCACGCGCATCAGGCTGACGGGCGCTTCGCCCCGGCCGATGGCGCCGCTGGTGCCTGGCGCGCCGGTGAAGCGCGCGCGCGCCCATCCCAATGTGCTGATCAATAGCTTCGCGCCGCTGCTCGAATTCGCGCCGGAGTTGGAAAGCGCGCTGGCGCCGGAGAACCCGGAAGTGCTGCGCACGCGCCTGCTCGAGGAGCTCGTGCGCGCACGCGATGCCGCGATGGCCGCGGGCTCGTCGCTGGAGCGGGCCGATCAGGCCGCCTGGGCGGTGGCGGCCTTGCTCGACGATCTCGCGCTCAACACGCCCTGGGGCGGCGCCAGCGCCTGGCCACGCCAGCCGCTGGTGGTGATGCTGCGCGGCGACGTCGATGCCGGCACGCAGTTCTTCTCGCGGCTCGACGAACTGGAGCGGCATCCGAACCGCGACCGCGAAATGCTGGAGTTGCAATATTATTGCCTGGCTCTCGGCTTCCGCGGCAAATATCGCGTGCCTGGCCGCGCCGGCGACCGCTCGCTCAATGCCGTTCGCGTGGCGGCGGCGCGCTTCCTGCGCAATGCCGATGCCGAAGATGCGCCGCTGTCGCCGAACTGGAAGGGCGTGATCGCCTCGGACGAGCCGCAGCGCTTCATCGTACCGATCTGGGTGATGGCGCTGGCGGCCGTGGTCATCGCCGGCGCTGCTTATGTCGGCCTGTCGATGGGGCTGAGCAGCCAGGCGGTCGAGCTCTCCGCCCTGGTCCGCGCTTTGCCGCCGCCCTCGCGGGGCGACGTCACCCGCGCCGCGCCCAAGGTCGACGCGCCCGAACCCGAGGCGCCGCAGCCGGAACCGGTCGATTTTGCGCTGCTGCCTGAATTCAAGGCCGAGGCACCGGATGGTCTCAAGCGGGCGCTGAGCGGGACCGAGAGCGTGTCGCTGGCCAAGCTCGTCATCCAGTCTTCCAATCCCGAACTGTTCCAGTCGGCGCGGCCAACACTCACGCAGGGCTATGAGCCTCTAATCGAATCGATCGCCAAGGTGATCCTCGCCAATCAGGAACTGATCGGGAACGTCACGGTGGTCGGCCACACCGACAATGTGCGGCTGCAGAAATCCAACCCGCTTTCGTCGAACCAGCGGCTGTCGGAAGCGCGCGCCGAGACCATAGCCAATCTTCTGGTGCAGGCCGGCGTCCCGCAGGAGCGCATTCATTCGGAAGGCCGCGCCGAGACCGATCCGGTGGCCGACAACTCGACGCGCGAGGGCCGCGCGCTCAACCGCCGCGTCGAGGTCCTGGTCGAGAAGAGGCTCTGATGTTCATCTTGCGCTTCCTCTGGGCGGTTCTCACCTCGCGCTTCCTTTGGACGCTGATTGGCATCGCGCTGCTTTCGCTGCTGATCTGGGTGTTCGGCCCGATCGTCCAGGTCGGCCCGTATGCGCCGTTCGATTCCGACAATGTGCGCATCGCCATCATCGCCGGGCTTATCATCCTGTGGCTGATCTGGCTGATCATCGGGCAGCGCCGCGCGATCCGCGCCAACCGCATGTTCGTCGCCGAGATCGCCGCGCCCGTGGCGGAAAAGCAGCTCACTCCTGGCGAGGAAAGCGTTGCCGCGGTCGGCGCCAAATTCGGCGAGGTGATGGCGGAGCTCAAGCGACGCAAGCTCGGCGGCCGCAAATTCCTGCGCGAGATGCCTTGGTATGTCATCGTCGGACCGCCGGCCACGGGCAAGACCACTGCGCTGCGACAGTCAGGCCTCAACTTCCCGATCGATCTCACCGACGATCTGCAGGGCGTCGGCGGCACGCGCAATTGCGACTGGTTCTTCTCGGAGAATGCGGTGCTGATCGACACCGCCGGCCGTTACGTCCAGCAGGAAAGCCAGCCGGATGTCGACGCGACGGAATGGCTGGGTTTCCTCGATCTTCTCAAGAAGCATCGTGGCCGGCGCGCACTCAACGGCGTCATCGTCGCGCTGTCGATCGATGCGCTTTCGGAAGGCGACGAAGCGATCAAGGCGCATGGCCGCAAGATCCGCCGCCGGCTGGCGGAGCTGAACGACCGCCTCGAAATTCGCCTTCCCGTCTATCTGATGCTGACCAAGGCCGACCTGATCAAGGGCTTCGAGGCCTTCTTCGGCGGTCTCTCGACCGCCGCCCGCGAGCAGGTATGGGGGACGACCTTTCCGCTCGATGCCCGCATCGACGCCAAGACCATCGAAAGAGAGCTCGCCGCGCTTGCCACGGAGCTGGAGCGGCGGCTGGTGCCGCGTCTGGAGGACGAGGACAAGCTCGGATCGCGCGCGGAAATCTTCCGTTTCCCGGCCCAGCTCGCCAGCCTCTCCGAGCCGATCCAGGTGCTGATCGAGGCGATGTTCGGCGAAAGCCGCTACGAGGAAGCCGCCTGGCTGCGCGGCCTCTATCTGACCTCGGCGACACAGGAAGGCGCGCCGATCGACCGGCTGACGGCGGCGCTGTCCTCCTCCTTCGGACTGCCGCCGCGCCGCGCGATGCTGGCGCCGCGCGTCGAGAAGCGCAGCTTCTTCCTGCGCAATCTCCTGACCGAGGTCATCTTCAAGGAAGCGGGTCTCGGCACGTTCGATCCGCTGGCGCAGCGCCGGCGCGCCTGGATCTGGCGCGGCGCGGCCGCGGCTTGCGCGCTTGCCGCCCTGCTGGCGGGCGGGCTGTTCACCTGGTCCTATCTCGACAACCGCAATGCGATCACCGAGCAGGCCGGCCAGTTTGAGGCGCTGCAGGCGCCGCTCACCGACGTTTCCGCCACGCCGGCTTCGGTGGAGCAGCCGACGATGGATGGGGCGCTGGCCGCGATGGACGCGGTGGCGACGGCTCGCACCGCACCGCCGGATGCTGTCCACAATTTGCTCGGCCCGACCGCTTCGGCCGAGCTCGTGCGCGCCCAGACCGACACTTACGACCACGCGCTGCGCAACGTGCTCGAGCCGCATATGGTGGCGCTGCTCGAGGCCACGATGTGGCGGCAGATCCGCGATCCGGATTTCATGCTCGGCGCGCTGAAGACCTATCGCATGATGACCGGCCTGTCGCAGATGGACACCGACTTCGTGCAGAACTGGTGGGTGAACAGTCTGCCGGAATTCGCGCCCGCGCCGCCCTTCCCGACCGCCGACGCCGAACAGCACCAGCTTGCCGCGATCCGCCGCATGGCGGTTGACGACAGCTACATCGCCCCGGACAAGGAGCTGGTGGCCGAGGCGCTGAAGACGGTGTGCACCATCTCGCTGCCGGAGCGCGCCTACAAGCAGTTGCTCGCGGATCCGGAAGTGGCAGCGGTAAAGGAATGGGTGCCGGCCAATTTCGCCGGCCCGAACGGCGCCAAAGTGTTCGCGCGCCGCTCCGCCAAGACGCTGCGCGTCGGCGTTCCCGGCGCCTACACATATGCCGGCTTCCACGACGCC
This sequence comes from Mesorhizobium sp. WSM4983, assembly GCF_029625765.1. Lineage (NCBI taxonomy): Bacteria > Pseudomonadati > Pseudomonadota > Alphaproteobacteria > Hyphomicrobiales > Phyllobacteriaceae > Mesorhizobium > Mesorhizobium sp. WSM4983. Next base: position 234,363 of record NZ_JARTVM010000010.1, read on the forward strand.
GTTCTCGATCGCGTCGAGGATGTGGCGGCGCAGGCGGCGCTCGATCGCGCGGTGTTCGCCGGCGGCTGCTCGGAGAATGCCGAGACCTCGGTGTCGGCGCTGTCCGAAGACATTCTGAAGCTCTACTACGACGACTACATTTCGCAGTGGGACAGCTTCCTGCGCGACATGCGGCTGGCGCCGCTGACCGATCTCAACGTCGCCAGCGAAAATCTCAAGGACCTTTCGAGCGCCGATTCCGCGCTGAAACGCCTCCTCACCGCCGTCGTGCAGGAACTCGATCTCACCCGTTCCGACGAAGCGCCGGCTGACAACAAGAACGGCGCCGCCGCCAAGAGCGGCTCGAAGCTGCTCTCCAAGCTCGGCAAACTCGGCAAGGTCGTGAAGACGGGAGCGAAATTACTGCCGCGCGCGGGCTCGGCCGAGCAGGTCGACATGACCGGCAGCCTGGTGGCCGAACACTTCAAGCCCCTCAAAGGCACGATCGCCGAGGTAGACGGCCAGCCGCCGGCGCTCGACGCAGCCGTGGTGGCGCTGACGGCGCTGTCCAATGTGCTGCAGACCGTCTCGGCCAACCCCGACCCGCAGGACGCCATCAAGAAGCAGGGCGGCCTGGCCGAGCTGACGGGGGCGGTCGCAAGACAGGCGCAGATCCTGCCTTCGCCGATCAACGACTGGCTGGGCGGGATTGCCGGCGACACCAGCGGCCTGTCGCAGAAGGCGGTCACCAACGAGCTCAATGCCATCTGGCGCGCCGACATCCTGCCCTTCTGCCAGGCTGCGCTCAACAACCGCTATCCGTTCAGCCCGGAGAGCGCGGTCGACGTCAATGTGCGCGACTTCCAGCGCCTCTTCGGCCCCGCCGGCCTGATCGACGCCTTCATCAACGACCATCTGATCAACTATGTCGACACCGCCAGCCAGCCGTGGAAATGGCGCGCCGATTTCGGCCTCGACGCGGCCGCGCTGGCGGCGTTCGAGCAGGCACGGCACATCCGCGACGACCTGTTTCCCGGCGGCACCGGCCCGGTGATGAACTTCACGCTGGAGCCAAAGGACCTGTCGCCCAACGTGGCGCGGGTGACGCTCAACCTCGATGGCCAGAACCTCGTCTACTACAACAACGCGACCCGGCCGCAGCCGATGACATGGCCCGGCAAGGACGGCACCGGCGTGATCTCGCTCGCCTTCCAGCCGGTCGACGGCTCACCCGAGGTGATGCTCAACGAGACCGGCAGCTGGGCGTGGCTGAGGATGCTGCGCAGCGGCAAGTTCGCCGGAACCAACCTTTCCGACGTCTATAGCCTGCGCCTCGGCACGAAAGGCATGTATGCCGATTTCGAGCTCAAGGCGGCCAGCGTCGAGAACCCCTACACACTCGAGATGTTCAAGAAGTTCACATGTCCGCCGCAGATATGAGCACCGGCTTCTACGGCAAAATACCCGCCACTGGCGATTTCGTGACGCGGCGGCTGCCGGGCGATTTTGTGCGCGTCTGGGATCGCTGGCTGGCGCAGCAGATCGTCCCGCTGTTTGGCCACGATGCCTGGCAGACGGACACTGCCTTGCGCTTCCTCGCCGGCCCCGCCTCGTTCGGCGCCTCGGCCGGCGTCATCGTGCAGAGCGCCGACAAGGTCGGCCGACAGTTCCCGCTCAGCGTCGTCGCACGGCTTGCCGAGGCGCCGCTCAGGCTGGCCTATTCGGATGCCTGGTTCGACCGCATCGAGGAAGCGGCCTTCGCCGCGCAACGGGGCGAGCTGACCCCCGACGAACTGGATGCCGCGCTGGGCGCACTACCCGCGCCGGCAGTCGATGAGGATGGCGATGTCATCGACGACCTCGTCATGTGGACCGCGCGCACGGATATCTTCGACGTCGACCCGCAGGCGCCGCAAAAGACGGTGGAGCGGATCTTCGCCGCTAGCTGGGAGACCAGCTGATGCAGATCTGGAACCAGATGGGTTTTCCGCATCAGTTCACCATGGGCATGGACAAGGCCGGCCATGAGTGGATCGTGGTCGTGGTGAAGGGCACGTTCGATTTTCCGGAGAAGCCCGGCGGCCTCGTGCAGAAATCGGCGGAGCAAGTTCCGCTGGTCATGGCTGACACGCATACCGGCGCGCCGGGTTACTCAGCGACGCTGTGGGAGACCGACTTCGCCTTCCGTAAGCCGCGCTGCGACGTGATTGCCAATGGCTGCGCCTATGCACCGGGTGAACGCCCGGCGGAACGGGTACCAGTCGGCATCAAGGTCGGCAACTGGTCGAAGCTCTTCGAAGTGGTCGGCCACCGGGAGTGGCGGGCCATAGGTCCGGTCTTCACCGCAACTGCACCGCAGCCCTTCCTGAAACTACCGATCTCCTACGATTTCGCTTGGGGCGGCGTCGACCGGTTGGACCCCGAGGATCAGCTTCCCGCCAGCTACAAATACAACCCGGTCGGCACCGGCTGGTCTCGCGCCAAGAACCAGCGTTTCATTCCAGGCCTGCGGCTGCCCAACACGCAGGCGGTCAATGAAGAAATCCGCTCCCCCTTCGGCGACTACCAGCCGATAAGCTTCGGGCCGATGGGGCGAGGCTGGCCCGGCCGCATCGAATATGGCGGCACTTATGACCAGAACTGGATCGACAATGTGTTCCCATTCCTGCCGCAGGATTTCGACGAGCGCTACTTCCAGATGGCGCCGCCTGACCAGCAAATCGATCATCCGCGTGGTGGCGAAGAGGTGGTGTTGGTGAACCTGACGCCGGAAGGGCGCGTAAGCTTCCGGCTGCCCTCGACTGCGCTGCCGATGACACTGTTCAAGGGCAGGCAGAAAGCATACGAGGCCGATGTTTTCCCCGACACCATTCTCCTCGAGCCTGAGAAGCGCCGCTTTTCGCTGGTTTGGCGCGTCTCGCAACGCATCCAGCGGACTATCCTCGATTTCTCAGAATGCTGGGTCGGGCCGCCGACCGAGTCAATGCTGCGAGCACGCGCCAGTGGGCGCGCTTATGTTCGAGCCAGCCTCACTGTTCCTGATGACGAAGCTGAAGACGCATGAGTATCGCCGTCGATATAGCCGCGATTGGCATGGTGACGGCAGTCGGTCTTGATGCGCCCTCGGCCTGCGCAGCGATGCGCGCCCGCCTCGACGGTTTTCAGGAAACTCGCTTTCTGGGACCAAGCGGTCAATGGCTGACCGGCGCGCCGGTGCCTTTGCCACGCGAATGGATCGGCGAAAAGCGGATGGCCCACCTCGCCGCCGCCGCGATCTGCGAGGCCTTCGAAAGCGTTCCTGAAGCACGAGGTCAGACCGCGCTCATTCTATGCTTGGCAGAAGAGAGCCGGCCGGGCCGGCCGATAGCCGACGGAGGTCGCCTGCTTCGCCATATCGCTGAAATTATCGATGTCGAGCCCCACGCACGCTCGCGCATTATCAATCACGATCGTGCATCGGGCCATGTGGCGCTGGAACAAGCGCGCAGGATGATTGCATCGGGTGAGGCGCCTTACGTGATGATTGCCGGCGTCGACAGCTATCTGACGGCTCCGGCCATAGAACACTACCAGAAGAACAATCGACTTCTGGCGCCCGAAAATCCCAACGGTTTTATCCCCGGTGAAGCAGCTGCGGCAGTTCTGTGCCTGCGATCGGGGCGTGGTGGCTTTCGCCTCTTCGGCCTCGGCCTGGCCCGCGAGGTCGCGTCGATCTACAACTCCGACGACTTGCCCTTGCGCGGCGATGGTATGACTGCGGCATACGACATAGCCTTCAAGGAAACGGGCATCGAGATGAGCCGACTCGGCTATCGCATTGCCGATCTAATCGGTGAGCAATACTGGTTTAAGCAGAGCGCACTGGCAAGCTTGCGTCTATTGCGCGGCCGTCACGATTTTCAGGACATCTGGTCCCCAGGCGAATCGCTTGGCAATGTGGGCGCGGCAGCAGGTCCGCTCATGATTGGCATGGCTTGGATGGCTGCCCGCAAGGGATATGCCGCCGGCAGTCCAGTGCTAATCGAAGCATCGAACGATGCCGGCGCATGTGGCGCCGCACTCTTTGCAACGAGATTCGACTAGTGAGCAATGTATTCGCGAATGGTCTGGAAATTTCCGGCAAGGCGGTGAACGCCCAGACAATTGCTGCATTCCCTGACGTTTGCTTCACGCCACCCGAAAACCCAGCAACCCCCCCTGGAGTGCCCATCCCGTATCCCAGCTTCGGGATGGCCAGCGATACCGAGCAGGGGACGAGCACTGTCAAGATCGGCGGGAAGACCGTCAATATCAAGAACAAATCCGACTTGTCCAAAACGTCCGGGACAGAGGCGGGCTGTGCCGCCAAGAAGGGCGTTATCACTTCGAAGAACACCGGCAAGGAGTACTTCAACTCCTGGTCAAACAACGTAAAGTTCGATGGCGAGCCGGTTATCCGGAATACGGATCTTGCTACTAACAATCATGCATCTCCAATAGGCAACACCCCGCCTTGGGTTCATATAGCGTCCTTGTCCGTAGGCGGACAGAACTGCTTAGCGTTGCTTGCCTCGATTGACATCCATGTGCACCCTTATGACGAGGCTGACAATCACTGCAAGAAAGGAAAACAGCAGTCCGACCACGTCATTCAGAATGCCTTTTTTGAACCCGAGCGTGGTGGCGGACCAATAGGTGCCTTCCCACGTTATACCGAGGGCGACGCGCCTTGCATTTGCCTCAACGACGGGAAGAAAAAAACCACGCAGCATGGCAAAAAGTCCCGCAAGCAGATCAAGCGGGCGGCAGCGCAGCGCCGAGCGGAAGGTGCCGGTAAGTCAGGTGCCTGTTCGCAAACATATGAAGAGGCTCGGGACGCCGAACTTCAGCATACAGCAGAAAGCCTTCCTAAGCTGGCCGCTAGCCCTGACGCCCAGGAATGCCTGAAGGCCATATGTGACACCTATTTCAAATGGGCCACCAGAAAACGGAGCCAAGACCGGCTCAACGAAGTCAAATGTGACGTACCAAAGGTATGATCGATGGAATGCACCGACGCACACATCGCCGTAAACGACGCCTTTTTCTGCCTGTTTTACGAGGAACTCGGCCCTGGCGATCATCTTTCTCGCATCTATCATTTTAGCGGGCGAAGAAATCCCCAGGTCCGGCTCGTCGCCGAGATTCGAGATTGGGTAGCGTCGATCTGGGCCAACCGCTCTGGCAAGCTTTTTGGAGCTGTCTGGGATGGTCAAATCCTATTGATCGGAGACAGGGTCGAACCGATCGCCACTGTTGATCTTCTGGGGACGATCAAACTCACCGGTTTCGCGGATGAACCTCAGTTCATAATGGGTGAGGATGGTCTCATCTTCGAGAACCGGCGCGGCTCATGGCAACGAATCTCTTTCCGCGGCAAGCAGGATATCTACTCAGTGGCACGAAGGAAGAGAGACGAATATGTCTTCGCCGCCTCATCCGGCCGGATAATTACCTATGTGGCGGGCACCGCCTCCGTTGAGCATCTTCCAACAAACGTCGATTTGCACGGAATCGCCTTCACCACACCGGAAAAAGGCGTGGCAGTTGGGGATGAAGGCGTCGCCTTTCTATACAGCTCAGGTTCTTGGACCGATATTTCCGAAGATCGTCCCAGCCTGCAGGATGTTCACGCTTTCAAAGGTCGATTGCTAACCACGTTAGAAGCTGAAACGATCGACGAGATCGCTGGAGACGGCTCCTTCGCTACGCTTTACGAGAGGCCAGGGTACTATCTTTCCTCGAACGACGACTTCTGCGTAACCTTTGACGACGAGGCGGCACATATCTTCGACGGCGACCGATGGACCTCCGTTCCGTTCTCCGGTCTTATCCCGTTCTAAAACTGGCTTTAGAGCGTCGGACCATCAGATTGAATCGCGAAGGATTCCGCTGATGTAAGGTTTGTGGTTCACTTCCTTGTGGAGGTGATTTGCCATGCCCAAGCCCTATTCGCTCGATTTGCGTGAACGTGTTGTGCGGTTTGTCGAGGCGGGCCATTCTCGGCGTGCGGC
>NZ_JARTVM010000011.1:0-203375 GCF_029625765.1 Mesorhizobium sp. WSM4983
GCACTTCATCTTTTTGTCGGCTCGTGGGGCTGGTCCTGTGCAGCAATGCGTCGATGGTTTACTTCGCTTTGGATTCGATCCGTGTGGCAGTCGTCACGACGCTGGCCTGTTCGCTGCTGCTTCAGGCCTGCTATTTCGGCTGCGTGCTCTTTTTCGCGGACGTCGATGATCTGTAGAACTGTTCATTCGCTCCGCAGAGGGCCGGCGAATCCAATCTCTTCCTAAGCCCGTTGGCCGTAATCGAAAGACACGGGGCCGGCGAGTTCGTGCTCAGCTGCCACTGTGCTAGCAAGGGAACGGAATCCAATCCCGGAGCAGATGGCCAGAGTTGAGCGAAGACTGCGGTCGGAGCTCCTGCGCTTCCGGGTCTCCAAGGGGACGACTTTGCGAACCGAAGGGACTTTGAACCGTTGACGTGGCCAGCGTGCGGTAGGTTGGGCCAGCGACAGGGATCCCGGCCGGCCGGGAAGCACCGCCCTCTCAATGTGCGTTGACTTCGCTTCCTTTGGCGAAATGTGGGTAACGGCGAGGGCCGCACTCTTCCCGGGCCGTCGACATTCCCGCCCTTTTGGTGCGTGCGCCGTTAGGCGCGACAATTCGGTGCCCGCGTGTAACTGCGCGCATTCGCCGAAGCTTAGACGTGGTGCATTCCCGCTCGCCCGTTTGGCGGACAGTTCCGGCCGTGCTGGTTTTGCCGCCTAACGCCCGCCGCTCGTCACTGCCACACCCCTCTCCGGCAACGGCTCGGCGCATCGCGCAAGCCGGTTTAGCGATCAGGCCAGGCCCTTCGCGAGTTCCAACGCCTGCCGTTCGAAGAGGCGGCGGTAAATGCCACCATCGAGATTGATCAGGGCGGCATGATCGCCGTCCTCCATGATGCGGCCACGGTCGAAGACGAGCAGCCGATCGAGCGAGCGGACCGTCGACAGCCGGTGTGCGATGACGAGTGTGGTTCGGCCCACCATCAACCGATCCACCGCTTGTTGAATGAGCACCTCGGATTCCGAATCGAGGCTCGATGTGGCCTCGTCCAGAATAAGGATCGGCGCGTTCGCGAGGAAGGCGCGCGCGATCGCCACGCGCTGGCGCTCGCCGCCGGAGAGCTTCAAACCCCTTTCGCCGACCAATGTCCCATAGCCCTTCGGCAGGGGCGCGATGAATTCGTGGGCACTTGCCAGTCGTGCCGCTTGCTCGATCTCGGCCTGGCTCGCGCCAGGCCGGCCATAGGCGATGTTCTCGGCAAGCGACCTGTGAAACAGGATCGGCTCCTGCTGCACGATCGCGATCTGCGAACGAAGGGACTCTTGGGTCACCTCCGAGACGTCCTGACCGTCTATCAGGATCCGGCCGCCGCTCAGGTCGTAGAGTCTCTGGATCAGCTTCACGAATGTTGTCTTGCCGGAACCGGAGGGTCCAACCAACCCAACCCTTTCGCCAGCTTCAATCGACAGCGAACATTCGCTATAGAGCGGCAGGGGATGGTTGGCGTAGCGGAAGTGGACGTTCTCGAAATCGATACGGCCGTTCGTGATCCGGATCGGCTTGGCCTCTGGACGATCGGCAACATCCACCTGCTGATTGTGGATGGCCACCAGTTCTTCCATATCATTAACCGAGTGCTGCACGTTGCGGACATGCATGCCGGCATCACGCAGATAGCCCTGCAGGACGATGAAGGACGTGAGAACATATGCTATCTCGCCCGGCGTTGCCTGTCCATGCGACCACAGAAGCAGGGCATATCCGACCACCGCCACCCTGAGCGCAACCAAAGTTACGCCTTGGGTTGAGCCGATGATCGTTCCGCGCACCCAGCTCCGGCGCGCGCGGTGCCGCCATTTCGTCATGATATTTGCAAGCCGCTCGTCTTCGCGAACCTCTGCGCCGAAGCCCTTGACCACAGCGTTGCAACTGACCGCGTCCGCAAGCGCGCCGCTGAGCCTTGTGTCCCATCGGTTGGCAAGGCTCGCCGCTGGCGCGACATAGCCGAGCGACAGCGAAATCGAAAACGCAAGGTAGACGAGAGAGCCGCAAGCAAAGATCACGCCCATGACCGGCCAGTGCCAGCCGAGCAGCACCGTCGAGCCGATCAAGATGACAAACGACGGGAGCAGCGTGACGAGTATCGTGCTGTTGAGGAGGTCGAGCGCCCACATGCCGCGCGTTATCTTGCGCACTGTCGAGCCGGCGAAGCTGTTTGCATGCCAGTCTGTCGAAAAGCGCTGCACATGATGGAACGCTTCGGTCGCGACGTCGGAAATCATTTTCAACACCAGGTCGCTCAGGCCAATGAAGGCGACGTGGCGCATGGCAATGCCACCGAGTGCCAATGCAATCGGTACAGAGAATGCTGCAACAGCTGAATCCGAAGCTGGTGCTGCCGCATTAGCAGCACGAGAAACAGCGTCGATGAGTCGGCCAGAATAGAGCGGCATCAACACGTCAGCCAGCGTGGAGGCGAGCATCGCGGTCATGATGATCGCGAGCCGGGCCGGCTGCCTGTTCCAGAGGCGAACAGTGAAGGCGAAAACGTCGCGACAAGTGGCGCCGCGCCCATGGACGGGGAAACGTCTCATAGTTTCCAAGCGGGCGCATCAACACGCTCGGTCCCAAAGACGATAAAAGACAAAACTGGAATTTCGACCTCCCCCATAACAGCATCAATTTTGGCGGGCAGCTCTTGCCGCCTCACGACGGTGAGTTCAAAAGTCGTGCCAACTGAGCGGGAACATCCGAAGGACAAATTCAGCAGGTTACCGAGCCTGGAGAAAGTCAGCCGCCATCCAGTCGATACGATTGCTACGGCTGCTCAACTCGGGAGATTGGAAAAGAAGGTCGATGTATCGATTGAATTTTGAGCTTGTTCTTGCCTCGATCAAATAAGTACAGTTGCAATGCAGCTTTCTCAGGCCCGGCACTTAGGTGCTGATTTCAAAAGCGCGCCGCGAATACTTTCCTGCCCATATTCCGTCAATCGAATGCTCGACTGTCGGATTGTGCGCTCCCCGACACAGTGCTGTCGGTTCGCCTCCTGGGTACCTCCCCCGTCGATTGACGACCTGAAGGAGAAGCTTCGCTCGCAAGCTGGCACGACTCTTGAGGGTACTCCAGGTGGCGGAAGGAACTCCGGCTCGAGTCCCGTTGACTTCGGATGTTGCGAGGCTGGGTTGGAGCAAACTGTGCACCAATGAGAACGCAATGAAGGAGACATCATGGAACTCCGGCGGATTGCGGTGGAGTTAGACCTATTCCTCAAGATGACTGATGATGTCGCTCAATCCGAACAGTTGTTCGAACTGTTGTCTGCGTTTGCGCTGAATTTCGATTGCCCGTGGATTGCCTATGGGCCGCTCGCATCAGAGAGGGCTTTCAAGCCGAACCGGGAGGGTTCTGTGGTGATGTGGAATTATCCTGCTGAATGGCAGGAGCGCTACTCGAGAATGGGCTATGCCAAAATAGACCCCCTCATCAAGAAAGGTCGAAAGGAGGCGGGACCCTTTCGATGGAGCGAGGTGTATACTGATGAAAACATAACTGAAGATGGACGCCGCGTCTTGGACGAAGCAGCAACATTCGGCTTGAGGTCAGGCGTTACCGTCCCATTACATGGCCCTGGTGGCAGCTTTAGGTTTGTGAGTTTTGCTCAATCCTCGGACTGCGAATTGCAGAATAGAGCGATCACCTACCTGCAAATGGCCGCGCTGCGGTTTCATCGGATGGTTACGAAGTTCGACACTACGACTGCGTCGGAACGAGCTCATAACCTGTCTCCGAGAGAAATAGAGTGCATTGATTTGGTGTCACAAGGAAAATCATCTTGGGAAATAGGAACTATTTTAGGCAGATCACGAAATACGATAGATTTCCATTTAAAAAATGTAATGCGGAAGTTGGATGCGACCAGCAGAACGGTAGCTGTTGTAAAAGCTTTGAACCTTGGGATTATCCAACCGCCGTAGGTGCGCAGCTAGTTCTCCGCCCGTAGTAGCGCGCGTGATAGCCGAGACGCTCCGGCGTGCGCTCGCTCTTCGAAGCACCCAGCGCCTCGTCCATCTCGGCCTCGAGCACCTCCTGCATCACGGCGCGAATCACCTCGTGCAATCCATCCGGCTTCGAAAGCAAAATGTCGTTGACGCTGCTACGGCGGATTTATCTTCAGGCTTGGTCCTGGTGGCGATGCTGAGTTCGCTTCGCTGAGATTGGGCGGTCATGACAGGGTGGTGTTCAATGTCACCGATTCCTGGAAGAAATTACCATCCGTATTAAGCGACTGACGATGAGTGATGTGTGTCCAAAATCTGACAGCTGTCAGAAAACATTTCGGGTTCAATACAGCGGAGCGTCTTAGCCCTGTCGGGCTTTTCGAAGCCTATCTCGCAGTAACTGCGCGCCAGGCGCACTAGCTCGGCCTTTGCTGGTCGATGTGCGGCAATATAGTGTGAGGGCTGACCCGCATGAGAACACGGAACTCGCTCGATGAAGGATGATCGACGGCATCCAGAAAGCTTCTCTCCGGCGGGTTCGAGGGTGCTGCGCGCGCATCTCGGCGACGGGCCAGCGACCAACGGTTGAGGCTACATCTCCGGAGCGAGTGATGCCTCGAAAGATGCAATGCTGTCTCTGGTCCGACGCGCTGGAAGTTTGTGAAGGGTCGGCCCGGCAAATCGGTGAACCGGGCGGCTTAGGCTGCCAAAAAGGGTAGATGTCTGCGTTGCCTCGGTAGATCAGCAGGCGGTATCAGAAAGCCAAAGGCACACGCACACCATCGTGGCGCTTCGCAGGAAGTAGATGGGAGTAATCACCAGTGATTTTACCGGAACTTCGCTCAGCAAACACAGCCGGCAGGGTTTTGGAGATAACGACGACCACGGGATGCGTCGTAGGATGTTCATATTGTCCCCAGGACAAGTTCGCGGTCCGGCAAAGAAAAGTGTCTCATGCGAGTCATCTGGATCTTGAAGATTTCAAGCGGTGTCTGGCCCGCGTACCGACTTCCGTCGACATTGGTTTTGCGGGATACTCCGAACCTTGGCTCAATCCGGACTGTACCGAAATGGTGGAGCACGCCTTCGCCAAAGGCCATGGCATCAGGATTTTTACGACGCTGGTGGGAATGAACGGGCAGGACCTGCAGCGATTGCAAGCCTTGCGCTTGGGCGTATTCGTGGTCCATGTTTTCGATGACGGCACCTACATGAACAGCCGCCTGGTCGGAGACAAGTATCGCGATCTGGTTCGTCAACTCGTCGACGCGGACATCCCCTTGATCCGATTCGTGGCCTTGGGCGAGCCCCACCCAGATATAGCCGACATTATTCCTACCGAAGCCCTGATAAAAGCGCGGCCGGTGAGCAGTAGGGGTGGAAGCGTCGACCCTAAGATCGTTGCACCACGTCAGCCAGTGGTCGGAGCCCTAACCTGCGTGGACGCACGACAGTATCGGAATGTTCTTCTTCCAAACGGCGACGTTACCCTGTGCTCTATGGATTTTGAACGGCGTCACGTATTGGGCAACCTTCTATATGAGGGTTACTCCGCTCTGTTTGAAAAGCCAGTTTTTCGCGAAATCGTCGACCGCATGAATGGAGCAGATGGTTTTCTGCTTTGCAGGATGTGTGAATTCGCCGACCCAAACGACCGGACCTGAGTGCATGCCGGCCGAGAGGGCGTGCCTGGCAGTGCGGATGGCCCCACGACAGATGCACCTGCCCGCGACGCCATCGTGTTTTCACGTTACGCCAGTATGTTCCTGTAGGCGCGGCAGTGGGCCTCGAGCATTTCGGAGACGAGCTCATCGAAAGGTCTTCGCCTTCCAACCGAGCTTGTCGGCCTGCCTAGCTTGAGGTAACGCCGATCACAGGTCAACCATCGGTCGGATGGAAACAGTGTTAGTCGATCCCGATCAGAGCTTGATTGCTTACTCACGGCTCACCTCGTCAACGCCTTCACCCTCCCGGACGATCTCCTTTTCGACTCGCCTGAAGGCAGCAGCCCAGCTGCGGCCGGGGATGGTTGCCGTCGCGGTAGTGGACGTTCTCGAAACCGATGCGGCCCTTCGCCAGCGCGTCTCCCGGTTGCTTCCGCCTGGCCTACGAACGGGCTTTCCGTCAAGGGGGTCCACGGCGGCCCCGCCCTCTTGATCCGGCGGCTCGGGCCAGTCATCGCGCAAGAGATCGGAATCCGCATTCTTCTCAAAGAGAGCGTGGCTTTCGCTGTGTCATCGGTCATCAAATAGTTTCTTGAATCAGGTTGGTGTCCGCAGCCCGAGGTTGAACGGCGAATATTGATGACCGCCGCGAAGCCGCTCGCTCGCTACGGCGCTATTGAGGAGCGCGCTCGCGAGCGGCTTCGCTACCGCCGAGCGACACAACCTCTGGCGACGCGACCCTGCTGATCTCCTTGGACTCATTCATTTGTCCGGAGCGCTATGGGCAGCGAAGGGTGGGTACGTCAACTACCTGATGCCATAGTAGCGATGCTTTCGCGGAAGCTTTAGAAGCCATCCTGTTGCAGCACATTCGAAAGCATCCGAATGGAGGGCAACGCAACCCAACAATATTTGATGAGGATGCCGGCATCACCAGACCAAACCCAGACCAAACAAAGCTGCCTCCGGCATTCTGCTTCAACGTTAAGCGACGAACATCTGCCGCAAACCACTAGCCATTAAACAGCTCTCTTCTTTGAAAGACTATGTGCAGAGGACTTGATATGGACACCGACGCTTTCACGGCTCATGAATCTAACGTTCGTCGTTATTGCCGGGCGTTCCCCACCGTCTTTACGAAGGCCCTTGGGGCGACGATCTGGGACGAGACGGGTAAGCCCTTTATCGATTTCCTGGTGGGTTCCGGCGCACTCAACTACGGGCACAACAATCCGGATATTATGGCGCCAGCGATTGAATATCTCGTCGGTGAGAACATTCTTCTGTCGCTTGATATGCATACGGCGGCAAAGCGTGACTTCATTGAAGGGTTCGTCGATTGGATCCTGAAACCCAGAGGCCTTTCGTACAAGATTCAGTTTCCCGGGCCGACCGGCACGAACGCCAACGAAGCGGCGCTGGCGCTGGCGCGAAAATACACCGGCCGCTCGAGCGTCATGGCCTTTACGAATGCGTTCCACGGCATGTCGCTCGGCTCTCTAGCGGTGTCGGGCTCGGCCTCAACCAGGGAACTGGGAGGCGTCGCTCGCCACGATGTGATCCGTGTTCCCTATGACGGCTATCCGAGCCAAGCTTTCGATTCCGCCAGTTACATCGACAGCGTTTTGAGCGACCCGGGGAGCGGCATAGAAAAGCCTGCCGCAATCATTCTGGAGACCATCCAGGCCGAAGGCGGCATGAACGCCGCATCCGCAGCTTGGCTCACGGAAATTCAGCGCATTTGCCGTACGCACGGCATTGTTTTTATCGTCGACGATATTCAGGCGGGTGCGGGCCGAACTGGCGATTTCTTCTCATTCGAGTCCGCGAAAATCGAACCGGATATTGTGTGTCTTTCCAAGTCCCTAAGCGGTTCAGGTAGTCCGTTGTCCATCGTTCTGATTCGACCCGACTTGGACATATGGAAGCCCGGAGAACATAGCGGGACCTTCAGAGGCAACAATTTCGCCTTCGTGACGGCAGGAGCCATGTGCAAGATGTGGTCGGATAGGAAATTTACTGCAGGTGTCGAGCGGACAGCCGTCAGGCTGCAAACGCACCTCGATCGCCTGGTTGCGAAATTTCCAAGATACATCGAACAGAAGCGCGGCCGCGGTCTGATGGCCGGCCTGAAATGCCGTTCACCGGCAGTTGTCGGCCGCGTGCACGATGTCGCATTCGAAAATGGCCTTCTTATCGAATCCTCGGGGCCAAATCGCGACGTTATCAAAGTCCTCCCACCGATAACCATCACCGATGCCGAACTCGATCGTGGCATCACCATCCTTGAACACGCACTACAGGAGCAAGACAATGCCTAGTCAGATATCTCAAGTGCCAGCCATCTCGCCGGTTTCGATCAAAGAACGGACCGGGTCGATCAACACGGCGGAGATCATCTCGGTCCTGAAAGGTGAGCTCACCGCTCTGCACATCAAGCAAGCTTTCAGCACCGAAGTAGCCGAGGAGATCACTACGAACTTTATTGGAAGCTCTGGTCTCAGAGAGCGTAAAGATGGTGTGCCCGGACAATATGTCGGCGCATCTCACTACAGGAAGGATGCAGCCACCTATTTCGCAGACGCCGAAAACGCGCGGCCGTACGTCGATGCCCTTTTTAAGAATTTGGTTGACCCGGTTCGAGCAGTATTCAGGGCGTTGAAGCGAGAGCTTCACAACCAGGGAATCGAATTGCGGCTAGCCCGTTCCGAACACGGCCAGGCCAATGTTTGTCGCGGCCTCAGTTGGTCGGGCACAGGCACATTTTCCTTGGATCCCCACGACGACGTCGCTCAAGTCTTACGTGCTGGCGATGATTACGAGCTTTCTGCGGTGGCGCACAATACGGTCGCAGCGCTCAACCTCTATCCCAGCATGCCTGAGGAAGGCGGCAATCTGAAGCTCTGGAGCCACAAGCCGACGGTTGCGGACCGGATATCGCAAGGTGTGGAGACCACTGGATATCCCTATTCGGCAGCCTATCTGGAAGCCGTCCCTTGCCGCGAGTTCGAGCTCAAAACCGGGGATATCGCCCTAATCGATGGCGGCTTCGTTCACGGGGTTACCGGTCAATTAGGCGACGGAAAGCGTCGCCTAGTGCTGAATTGCTTTTTCGGATTTGCGCGGCCTGATCTTGTTCTCTGGTGGACGTGACGTTGGACCTCGCAGCGATCGACTGGCTTGGGCCGTGAGTTGGCGTGGCCAGGCGTGTGACTGCTCATGCTGCCGTCATACAAGCCGAACCTCGAACCGATTGAAATGGCCTTCGCCAGACAGTTTGGGCTGATGCCTTTGCAGGCTACAATTCAGGACTCGCCCTATGAAGAAGCAGTTTACTCCTACAAACGATGTAAGCCTCGCGATCTTTGATCGTCTTGAGTCTGAGGTGCGGAGCTACGTCCGTGCGTTCCCAGTTCTGTTCGATCGAGGCGTCGGCACTGCCCTCATAGCTACAGACGGTCGGGAATACATCGACTTCTTGGGAGGCGCGGGAGCCTTGAATTACGGGCACAACAACCCAGCCTTCACGCGGGCGTTGTTGGACTACATTGCGCGCGACGGAATTGTGCACGGGCTCGACCTTGCTACGACCGCCAAGAAGGCCTTCATCGAAGCTTTTGAGCAGTTTATTTTGAAGCCCCGCGGTCTGTCTTATAAATTGCAATTTACTGGCCCCACAGGTACGAACGCGGTCGAGGCGGCTCTGAAGCTAGCTCGCCAAGTGACCGGCAGGTCAAACATCGTTTCGTTTACGAACTCGTTTCACGGAGTCAGCGCTGGGGCGTTGGCGGCAACCGGAAACACGAAGTTCCGAGATGCTGTCGGCTTTCCCCTCGCGCACGTGACATCGTTGCCGTACGAGGGCTATCTCGGCGCTTCAGACACGATCGAGTATTTCGAGAAGCTTCTCGATGATCCTAGCAGTGGTCTCGGCAAACCCGCTGCGGTGATCCTAGAAGCAGTGCAGGGCGAAGGCGGTGTCAATGCTGCTACCGTTGAATGGCTGCAACGGCTGCGTGATCTGACCTCTCGGCACGAGATCCTGATGATCCTCGATGATATTCAGGCTGGTGTCGGTCGCACAGGGAAATTCTTCAGTTTCGAGGCGGCTGAGATCGTGCCGGACATCGTTACCCTGTCAAAGTCGTTGTCTGCAATTGGAACGCCTATGGCCCTTGTCCTCATGAAGCCTGAACTTGATGTCTGGACGCCGGGTGCGCACACCGGCACGTTCAGGGGCAACAACTATGCTTTCGTCACTGCTCGTGCGGCCCTTGAGACTTACTGGTCCGACTCCAAGTTTGAAGATGAGATTGCTCGCAAATCAGCCATCTTGGCTCAAGAACTCAAGTCGATCGCAGACGACTTCCCCAGCCTTGCTCTGAATGTCCGAGGCCGCGGCTTGATGTATGGACTCGTATCACCAAAGCACCACTCATTGCCGGGGCTCATTTCCCGGGAAGCTTTTCGTCGCGGCTTGGTGATCGAGATCGCTGGCTCGTATGGTGAGGTGCTCAAGTTCATGACAGCCCTTACCATAACCGAGGCTGAACTGCGCCGTGGTCTGTCGATCGTACGCGACAGCATTGGCGCGGTGCAGGACAGCATTTCAGCGGAGTAGGCATTCACTCAGTCCCCCCTACCCAGTCTGGGCTTATCAAGCAAAGGAAATTCCGCTTTAGACGTATGCGATTGTATGGAGACGGACAGCAAAAATGGACACTCGGAGAGCTCAAACAATGGACACCGACCGCTTGACGTGATCGAACGACAGTACGGCATGTGCAAATCAATACACACTTCTTGCTCGTTGCAAGATGAAGGACGACGTCCAGGGCCGGTGAAACCGGTATTCTAATATATTATATAAGTAAGATGGTAATATTGCTGGTTTATCACGAGCGAAGACGAACGGTACACAACACATTAGAAATTAACTTGTATAAGAGGTCCGGTATTTCTTATCCTTTCTGATGAAAAATAGAACGGATTTTGTGCGACGTCGAAGTTTGGCGAGACGAGTGTAAGGCGCGTTCGCGAACCTTACACCGTTACGTTCTGAAGGAGTTGAGATCGTGAGTGATATGACAGCCCGAGACGATGAGATAAGCCTAGCCGAACGCGTAACGCAGCATTTGAAACCGCATTTATGGGCAAAGGCCAACCGGCTCCTTATCCGTAAAGCAATCAGCGAATTTGCACACGAGTTGCTAATTGCTCCTCGACTCCAGCGAATGGAAGGCGACTGGGGGAAGTATGTGCTGGAAAGCGAGACCCCTGGGTTGGAGTATTGGTTCCAGGCTCGGCGCCTCCTGCTAGATCACTGGCAAGTGGACGCCGGCTCTCTGGAGAAAAGGATTGAGGGCAGGCCGGCCCCCCTGGATGCGCTTGATTTTGTTATTGAGTTCAGCCGCCATCTTGGCATAAAGGAAGAGATGATGCCGGTTTACCTGCAGGAGATCAGCAGCACGCTGTATGGCAGCGCGTACAAGCAGGCCAAAACAGAGATATCCGCCGCAGAACTGGCTTTTGCCGATTACCAGATCGTTGAGGCTGGCATGACGGAGGGCCACCCGACCTTTATCGCGAATAACGGTCGCATTGGCTTTGACGCGCTCGACTATAGTCGCTATGCGCCGGAGGTGGGCAGTTCGATAAGACTCATATGGCTGGCCGTCCATAAAGAAATGGCAACGTTTAAGTCCATTTCAACGCTCGACTACGACCTTCTCATGCACGAGGAACTCGGTCGACAGGCGCTGGAACAGTTCGACGCAGCGTTGCGTCAAAAGGGACTAAACTCGACCGATTACATCTATATGCCAGCGCATCCTTGGCAATGGTTCAATCGGCTCTCAACTATCTTCGCGGCGGATATCGCCAACCGGCACATTGTCTGCCTAGGCCAGGGGAAGGACATATATCATGCCCAGCAATCGATCCGCACACTTTTCAATATAAGCGATCCGCATAAACGGTACGTGAAAACGGCGCTGTCGATACTTAACATGGGGTTTATGCGCGGCTTGTCACCGACACACATGCTGGCGACGCCCGCCATCAACGAATGGTTGAAGAATTTGCTCGACAGTGACTCCTATTTAGCCGCCAACGGCTTCAGCATCCTTCGCGAGGTCGCGACGATTGGCTATCGCAATCGTTGTTTCAACACCGCCCTCAAGAAGGACTCCCCTTACAAGCAGATGCTTTCTGCGCTGTGGAGGGAAAGCCCCCTTCGGCAGTTGAAAGAAGGGGAACGTCTGATGACAATGGCGTCGCTGCTTCATGTCGATTACAATGGTGAAGCACTCGTGACAGCCCTCATCAATGCCTCGGGGTTAGACGCCGCCGCTTGGCTACGCCGCTATTTTGAATCTTATCTGGCGCCGCTTCTCCACTGCTTTTATGCTTACGATCTAGCGTTTATGGCACATGGAGAAAATATAATTCTAGTTATGAAAGATCACGCTCCGACGCGAGTTATCATGAAAGACATTGGCGAGGAGCTTCGTATTCTAGGCGGAGATCTCAACGTGCCGGAGGAGATTAAGAGGATCTGCATTCAAGTAAATCGCGACATGAAGCACGACTTCATTTTCACCGACGTTTTCGACTGCTTCTTTCGTTACTTGGCTGTAACACTCGAAGAACATCTTGATTTTCCGTCGACACACTTCTGGCAGCTCGTAAGCGAGTCCATCCTTGGCTACCAGACGAAACATCCGGAATATGACGAAAAATACAGGCAGCATGACCTATTCGCTCCAGAATTTCTGCGACGATGTATGAATCGACTGCAGATACAAAAAAACCAGCAAATGGTGGACTTCGGTGATCCGGGAGAATACCTGCACACCGTCGGCACGCTGAAGAACCCACTGGCGGGCATTCGCAAAGTGACCAGTGCAGGTTAAGCTTGAAGGAGGCGCGTATTTTAAATGAACAATGTAGTTAGCCGGTTTTGGGCCAATACCATACCCCCCCCTTGGGGTAAGCAACCCCTTGCGTAAACGCCGCCGCAGCATGTTGCGCGTATCAGGCGCCCGCTCACCAGCGCGTCGCCTGCTTCCATTCTGAAAGGAGGCGCCTAATTTTTTTATCGCCTTCGGGCCGGCTTTCCAGGTGCCGTCAACACTGACACGGTTAGGCGCCCAAAGCTTGATTTGTGTAGACCTCGCTACCTTAAGCATAAACCTCGTCGAACGCCTTCAATCAAGCACTGCGGCCTTGACGCTCATGCTAGGAGATCATGGCCGCGTTGGAGGTAAGTGCGGCTCTAACTTATGGCTAGAAGGGAGCTTCTCATGTACATTCTAGAAACGCCGCGCCTAATCCTAAGGCCACCGTCGCATAGCGACGAGCTTCTTCTACATGAGCTTCATAGCGATCCATTTGTGGTAAATGCCATGTGGGATGGAGTCTATCCGACCCGAGAGCAATCGAAAGCTAAACTACAACAGTTCATCCATCATTGGCAGAGCAATGGTTTCGGCTTATGGATGGTGTTCGTAAAAGGCGAAGGCCAAGTCGGAAAATTCGCAGGCTACTGTGGATTGATGTACAGTGGCCCGTATCTGCCCGAAGATCCCACTAATGTGGAAACCGTATCGTGCCTCCACCTTGCGTCTTCCGGTAAGGGGATCGCCGCAGAGGCCGGCAGGGCAGCGATCCAGTTTGCTTTCGAGAACCTAACGCTCGAGAAGGTCACTTCATTCATTCGCCCAACGAACACGCGTTCGCTTCGGAAAGCACCGAAAGTAGGCCTTCGCTATGTAAGAGACCGGGTCTACAATAACGTAGTTATGCGATATTTTGAAGTGACAGTCTTGACTGCTGTAAAAATCGAAAAAGTCGTCGTTATCTCTTGTTAGTATCATTGTTTCTCGGAAGACGGTGATGCAAGAAACCGTAGGCGAGCGCTGCTCTCGCCCTACGAACTTGCAATCATTCACACCGACGCACCGGCGTGTCCGGAGATGCATGTGCCCTGGAATTGAGAGCTTGTCGGTTCAGAGATAGTTCAGATGGGTCGCTCGGTCTCGCTTCGGGCATGCCCTCGACCGATTTGGCGATCAAATCGCTCCGTTACAGACGGCATGATGTGGAGCTGCCGCGCCGTAAGTGACCATATCTCAGGCGGTAGGAGGAGCGCTTTGCTGAAGAAGCCCATCACACTTGGTACCTTGATGGGGAGTTGCGTGGTTTTCGATTATATCGTCGTGGGTGGTGGCTCCTCTGGATGCGTGATGGCGAGCAGGCTCTCCGCCTATGGCGCTCGCGTGCTGCTCATTGAAGCTGGCCCTGATACGCCGCCGAATGCCATTCCTGACGACATCCAGGATGGCGACCCAACGCGTGCTTACCTTAATCCCGGTTATCGATGGCAGTCACTCCACGCGACAACGGTGCGAGGTGGCCGCAAGCCTGTCCATTACGAACAGGCGCGCGTCATGGGTGGCGGCTCCAGCATCAATGCCCAAGTCGCCAACCGCGGCGGGCCCGGAGATTACGATGAGTGGGCCTCAAGCGGTGCAACGGGCTGGGGTTGGGAAGACGTGCTGCCCTACTTCCGTCGTCTAGAATGCGATTTGGATTTCGGCGGGGAATTTCATGGCACGAACGGCCCCTTGCCAATCAAACGTGTGCGCCAATCAGACTGGTCGGGCTTCATCCGGGCAATCTCCGATGCTTACGATGCTTTGGGGCTTCATTTCAGGCCAGACTTCAATGGTGCATTCGGTGATGGCTATTCAGTTGTCCCATTGACCAACCGCAATGGTCATCGGGTCTCCTCCGCGATGGCGTACTTACCCGAAACCGTCCGCTCTCGCCGCAATCTAACGATTTTATCCGAAACGACAGTTGCGCGGCTGACCTTTTTGGGAACAACGGTAACGGGGGTCGAGACGGAGAACAAATCGGGCGTGCAATCGTATAGCGCTTCTTGCGTTATCCTGTGCGCAGGAGCACTCCATTCACCCGCCATATTGATGCGCTCCGGGATCGGCCCCGCGAAGGAATTAGTACAATTCGGAATCCCTATCGTTGCAGATTTGAAAGGTGTGGGCCAGAATCTTCAGGAACACCCCACGATTTGCGTTTCGGCCTATTTGAAGCCGGCCGATCGCTTGTCACCCGGCGTGAGCGAATATATTCAGATGCACGCCCGCTACTCGTCGGGTTACGAAGGCTGCCCGTCGACCGATATGGCAATATCGACTGTTGCCAAATCATCCTGGCACCCGCTGGGGAGGCGCCTCGGCACTCTCGCCGTGTGGGTCAATCGCAGCTACTCGACGGGAACTGTGGCGCTCAAGGGTAGTTCGCATAAAATAGAGCCGGAGGTCGATTTCAACTGGTTGAGCGACAAGCGGGACGCCGAGCGCCTCAAGCAGGGCTTTCGCTTCATAGTCCGCCTGCTGCAGCAAGATTCGCTGTCCTCTGTGGCGCTGGACCCGTTTCCGTCAGCGTTGAATGCGCGAGCGAAGCTGGTGAGCAAGGTCACAAGCACAAACTATGCACTCACGTCATTTCTGGCGCTGCTCATGGACGCGTCGCCGCGGCTGCGCCGTGGGCTGATTAGGCGCGTCATAACGGATGGGGATAGCATTTCCGATCTCGTCAACGACGAGAAACATCTGGATCGGTATATTCGCCAGAACGTCATCCCAAGTTGGCATCCGACGTCGACCTGCAGGATGGGGGCAGCCGCGGATCCTGGCGCTGTGACCGATCCGTCGGGACGCGTTCATGGTATTTTGGGTTTGAGGATCGCCGACGCTTCCGTCATGCCATTTTGCCCTCGGGCGAACACAAACATTCCGACGATTATGGTGGCTGAGAAATTGGCCGACACAACCTTGAGAGACGGCAGACGGAGCTAAATCGCTGCCTGCTTTGCTGCTCGGCTAGTCGTCTCGTCGAGACGGCGGATAACGTCGACAAGCGCTTCCTCAGCTCATGTGCTCCTTGGTGCCGCCAGGCAGAACGCCGAACCCGATGTAGATGGCTTTTTTGCGAACGAAGTCTTCGTCCCTGAGCTTGACCGCTCGACCCGGATAGCGTCGAAAAAGACTATGGGATAGGAAAATTTCGAGCGGTCGGTTTCTGCCATTCGGCCATCGTCCGGGACGGCGTGTGTGATGGACGAGCTCAGGTAGCTGGCGATACCTCGCGTCATAGAGCTCTTCGAGATGGCCGATCCTGCCATGAAACCCGGAGGTCGGCGCTGGTCTGGATTGAGCCTGGAAGTCATAAAGCAATTCAGAATTGTAAATCGCTCTTAGTATCTTGGCCGTGATAATGTTAAACTAACCGCGACGGATGTAACAATATATACAACTATATTAACATACAAATCGTTGTTATCTTCACCAGGAAGCGCTAGAGATCAATTGCTAAGACGGAATCACCGCCCAGCCATCGGCTTAGCCTTAGAATGGGACATCATGTCGACTTTCGTTATTATTGGAAGAGACGGCGCGTTGCCCACATCCAAGGAACTGTCGACTTTGAGAGCCGCGGCAAACACTAATCAACTTAAGCGCCCAAAAAGGGGATTGACTATGACCACGCTGCCGAAAATTTCACTTTCGAAATTGAGAGACGATGCAACGCGACGTGACGAGCGCCAGCGCCTGCAAATGGCATGCCAGGAATACGGGTTCTTCTACCTTGTCGAGCACGGCATCCCCGGGGAACAGATCGCGCAAGCCATTGAGGCTTCCCGGCGATTCTTCGCATTGCCACAGTCGGTTAAGGAACGCTACGGGCACGCCTTTCAGGACGTGTACCCCACTGCCGCCCGTGGATACAGTCCTTTACACGGCGAAATGCTACATCCTGAGGCCGGCTTCGATCCAAAGGAGGTATTCGACCTCGGAATTGAGAACGAAGGCGACCGGCGTCCGTTCTCCGGCCGCACGCGCCTTCCGGATGAAGCCTTGGCTCCTGGCTTCGCAAGAAACCTGCTTGCTTTGCAGGCTACCGTGCTCGCCGGGATTGTCCCCCAGATCGGGGATGCGCTGGCGGACCTGATAGGTATGGAAGAGGCATGGTTCCAACGCCATTTCAGCACGCCGACGCTTGGGCAACGCGTGATACGGTATCCAGCTCGCGGCGGCACTTGCGCAAAGCACACGGATCATGGCTTCTTCACGCTGCTGCTGCAAGAGGAACTCCCCCTGCGTTCCTTGCAGGTGTGGTTCCGCGGTCGATGGATGCCGGTGCCGAGCCTGCCCGATAGTCTCGTAGTCAATCTGGGCGACCTCCTTCAGGTCTTGAGCGACGGCCGCTTCAAGAGTACGCCCCACCAGGTCGTGCATAGTGGTCCGACTGATCGAATTTCGCTGCCCTTCTTTATTTATCCCGAGATCGACGCTCGCCTGACTTCGCGACAAGGGCAGCAAGTTAGTGTTGTAGAAATGATGCTGCGCAACGTTGAGTCAATATGGGTGACTGGGAATGGCGCCGGACGCGCGCGCGAACTGCAATGATTGTCTGCTTTTCTAAAGCATGCGCAATTATGGCGCCGACGCGGTGCAGATCTCCGTGGTAAGCTGGAAGAACTCTCGCATCCGCTAGATTGTCCCGCCGTCGCGCGTGTAGCGCGGCGGTCGGAAGCCCGCTTCGGGATGAATGCACCTATGGTGTCAGATTGTTTGCATCGTGTGGTCGCAGGGAAAGATCGCACTAGATCTGCACCGCTGTCGCAAACGTGCTGCGGGAAAACCTGAGGGAACTTGATCCCATGATAACGCTCGCCCAACTCGCGCTTGACGTATCGCGAACCGAGCTCCCGGGAACCAGTTCCAGCGCGACCACGACGCCGTCACAGGCGGAAAGATCTTATAACACCCGGCGGTCGCGTGCTGCACGTCTTGCGGGCCGGTGGCAGTTATCGCAAGCCGTCAACCTTTCAGGCCGAACACCTCGCGCCCTGGAGCCCATTCTCAGCCGGAGCCCGCCCCTCATGGAGATTCGTCTCGCAGGCACTGCCGACCGCGATGCATGGCGGTCCCTTTGGTACGCATATTGCGCCGACCAAGGTCTCAATTCATCAGAACAGGCGACAGATAGGATCTGGCGGCGCATCGAGCGCCCAGACGAACCGATTAACGCGCTGATCGCGGTCTCAGCAACTGGCGTTACCATAGGTTTTGCTACCTTTGTCATTCACCCGTATACTCTTAGCGATCGTCCGGTCTGTTTTCTCGCAGATCTCTATGTCGACGAGTCTTCGCGGCGCCAGGGGATTGGCCAAGCCATGCTCACGAATCTGGCCTCCTACGGTCGCGACCAAGGCTGGCTGAGAATCTATTGGAATACGGACAGATCAAATTATCATGCGCGGGCGCTCTATGACAAGATCGGTAAATTGAGTCCATACCTTACCTACTACTATGACCTGTAGACTTGCTCTGAGGTCGTAACGAAAGCGCATTGACCTGCCCCAGTCTTTTAAACAGTGGCGAGTAGACTAGAGGTGCAGCCATTTATGTTGCGCACATGGGCTTGCAGCGGAATGTATTTTCGGCGCGATGATCCATTGATCAGGCAAGGACCGTGTTCGAGGTAAACTCCGTGCGGTGGTCTGCGACGATCATGCCGGGCTTGCCGCGCTGGGCGATCAGGTCGTCAGTTCGCGAGCAACGCGGCGACCAGAGATCTGTGTCCGGAATCGCGTAAGGCATTCGCGCGTCACGTCGTCGACGAGTTGATCGGCCGCAGGAGAACTGGTCGTACAGCGACCAGCGTGCGTTCGGCTTCGCCTCGACACGGATCGGCCCCGCATGCCGACCGCCGCTCGCCGTCCGCACTTCAACAAGGTAGGCGACATCTCGTCGACCGGCAAGATCTATTCCGGACGTCCGCGCTGTCGTTATGACAAGCCATATTCTAATTTAGATCTCAAAAATCTTCCGGGGAGCAGTGGTCAGTACCTCGACGCCGGAGTCTGTGACACGGAACGTTTCGCTGATGACGTATCCAAAATCCTCCTCGATCCAATTACCTAACATCAGGTGAAAGGTCATGTTTGGTAGCAACTCTGTCATATCGCCATCCTTAAGGCTTGCGGTCGGCTCCAACCAACCAATGCCGTGTGCATAGCCGCAACGCGTCTCCTTTTTGAGGCCCCGCTTCTCGATGCTGCGATTGAAGGCGTTGGCAACATCGCTGCAAGTCGCTCCTGGCCGTATCGCATCAAGAGCGACCTCAAGGCCGGCGACTTGGATCTCATGCACGCGACGTAGACGATCGGAGGGTGAGCCGATCGTGTAAGTGCGCATAAGCCCAGCACAGTAACCATATCGCGCACCGCCGATTTCGAGATTCACCTGCGATCCATAGCGAAAAACGTCCTCGCTCCACGGAATGTGGCACGTTCCCGTTCGCGGTGATGAACACAAACTTATTCCCTCGATCCCGCTTCCTGGCTTACCGTTTGCGCCGCGCACCAACGTTGCCACAATTTCCGCGCACGCGTCTGCTTCACGCACCCCGGGGCGTATTACCTCAGCAGCGCGTCGAATCGCGGCGTCTGAGATTGCCGCCGCCTCCCGCATTACAGCTATCTCGAGATCTGACTTGATGAGCCTTTTCCAAGTGACCGCCTTAGTAGCATCGACGATCGTGGCACCAGGCAGGCGCATCCTAAACTTTTTCGCCGATTGCGATGGAAGGCAGCATAGCTCGATTCCTATGCCTCGACTCGCGAGGCCGACGTCCTCCAAGTAATCGACTACCGCGTCATAGCCATCCTTGTCAGGATTTCCAATATACGCTTCGGGGTATGCGACGATTTTGTCGCGCTCCATAAAACATTGATGAATGGCTGCCGGCGCATCACAGCGGCGCAGAATGAACGTCGGTTCCTCTTCTCGTATCGAAACCACAACGGCCTGAGGAACATAGGCTGATAGCGCGGTGTACCCCGTGAGATAGGTAATGTTATGTTGGTCGGAAACGACGAGCGCGTCGATATCGCACCGACCCATTTCGAACTTCACCGAGCCGAGCCGGCGAAGGTATTCACTTCTAGGGAATGCCTGGGGTCCCTTGGATATATTCATAAGTTTGAACTCCAGCTATGCTTTTGACAACAAGGCGAGCTATTGCGGGTAAGAGTTCTTATGCTGGCGACGGATCACCTCTCAGTTGGGGGGGAGTCGTGGGGCTGCAGATCGCTCCTGTTCGCCCGACGGCGGTGTGATAGACCAAGCGATTAAGTCGACAGCTCGTTGGAGTATCGCTTCGGTCTGAGCAAGGCTGGGTGAAACGGCGACGACATGTCCTATCCAGTCTCGAAAATCGCCTTTCCTGAAGATCGGCGCGTTGGGTTCAACATACAATTTGATTTCAGCGACACCTGGTACCGCGATCGCCTGACTGCCGCCATCGATCCAATCGAGGGTGCCGTCGCAATCAGCAACTAGGAACCGCGCGGCTGCGGTCTGCAAATGCCTTCTGCGCAAATCCCATTCCTCGCCGACGACAAGCTTGATGTGCTCGGTGACCAGATCGACACCGCTCGCCAGTTGGACCAGTTCAGGCTCAAGCGCACCAGCAAGACGCGGATTCACTTCGATTACAACCGGGCCATGATTAGTCAACCGGAGCTCGATGTTCGTTGGCCCCCAATTAAGGCCAAGAGCTTGCAAGCACCTCAGCGAAACATCAACGATACGGTCATGATCGTCTTCCGCAAGCGGGGCCGGGAAGGTCGTTTCACGGAAGACGAAATGCGGTGGGGGGCCGAAATCAACGGCGACAATCCCAATAACCTCATTGCCCATTATCTCCACGCTATAAAAAGGGCCGCGCGCGAATTCCTCAACCAATATCCTCGGCGAAGACGGCCAGATGTGCTTCCCACCCAACAGATAGGTCGTGTGGTCAGCTAACTCATCGGCGTTGCGGCACAATCGGACACCGATGCTACCGCTGCCGATTGCCGGCTTAACAATTACGGGAAAGCCGATCTCCGCGACAGCGCTTTCTACTTCTGCCACATTCAGCGCCATGCGATAAGCGGGTATCGGAACTCCGGCTTCCGCAAGTAGCTGGCGCTGAGAGAATTTGTCACAGCATCGTTCAATCAATTCGGGGTTGGGTCCCGGTAAGTCGAAATGCCGACATAGTTTGCCAACGGTTGCATAGACCGACTCGTCGATGCCCGAGAAGCCCGTGATACCAGCGATGTCATTGGTCTCACGCAGCCTGGAACATTCGCGAATCAAGGTATCAAGATTGGTTGTATCGACACGGATTGCCTCGCTTCTTTCCGCCGCAAGATACTCGTACTGTGTTGGATCAACTGATAGTGTAATTGGATGAAAGCCAAGACGCCGGGCCGCGTGGATGTATCGTATTCCATTACCTCTTGCATGGCCTTCAACCAGGATGAGAGCTTTCCTTGACATTGGCTGTTCTCCACTCTGCGTTTTTGTCGATAGGTCGTTTTGCCATCGTGGACCTCAGACTTAAAGACAACGATCCAAGGCCAAACATTCCGTGAAATTGGTCGCCTCTACCCGCAGCCGCTGGCTGAAGCTGAAGTTGCCTTTGGCGCAGCAAAATCGTCTTCCCAGATCTGGGCAGAACCGATTGGGCTTGATGGCAACTGACCGAATAGTGGCCGAGTGGGATAATGCACTGTATCGCGTACCAGAGTACTGGGGACGAGTACGCCCTTGACCGGGACCCGGCGCCACGAGCTGTCACCGAAAGGCCCTACTAGGGAGTGAGTTTTAGCGCGTTATCGCCGGGAGAGCCCTCGCGAATCGAGAACGTTATCCTTCCATCGTCGTCTATTGCACCCTCGTAGAACATGTGGTCGCAGATAGAATTATCCCGGTGGAAAGTCAGCACTCGCGGCTTGATCTCCACCATCTGATGCTCCTCGATGTATGCGGAGGAGCAAACGATTATTTCGTCCCCGACCTGACAGGTGCGAGCAGCGGCTCCGTTCAGCACGCAGCAACGAGAACCCCGCTCTCCATAAATCACGTAAGTGCTGATTCGAGCGCCCGATGATTTATTCCAGATTTCAACGAATTCCATTGGAAGGATGCCGGCTTCGTCGCAGTGATCTGGATCCAAAGTTATTGAGCCCCGGTAGTTCAAATTCGCGTCGGTCACAGTTATTCCATGAAGCTTGGCGGCAACAAATTTTCTCATCTACATTTCCTCTCGGCGGTGGGACACTGCGTCGACAAGCGATTGCTGTGTCTTGGTTTCAGGATGGATGGATGGACGTTCTGCGATTTGTCGTATTGTGGTTCTTAGGACAAAATTGATTACTCTGGCGTGGCCAGCACGAGACAGTCAGGCGAAGGCTGGTTGTGGTGGGCGGAGGCATTGCCGGCCGGCTGTCCCCCATTGGTAATGCCATCCGATACAGTTCCGACATGTTCCGTTCCTTTAATTAGTTGTGATTTCAGGTGACTGTGCCAATCGGCCCGTTCAACTGGATCGCACACAAAGTTGCAAACCTCGTGCCAAACTGGCTAATCAGGCCGGAAACAGAAATGCGTGATCTCTTTCAGCTATTTAGGTGAGCAGACCACGGATCGGATCAAGAAGGCACGTCGCGGACGCGACAAAATGTTGAGTGTAGGACGGGTTGAGGTGGCGCCCTTCTGCTGGTGGTCGTGCGGCCGATCTGGGCATCGTTGACTTCTGGCGGCGGGGATGTCGAGGACGCTCGGGTATTGGCTGTTCGGATCTTAGACGCGTGCAGCCTCATGCCTCGAATGCGGCCGTTTTACTTGTCCCAGTCGAGGCCTGCCTAAATGTTTGATCTCAGGTTTTGATGGGGCATCCTTATCTTCCGAATCAAAGGATGCACTATGGGCCAGGTTCTTCATGGGAGCGCCACGACGACAGAGGCGGTCCGTCGGGCGCCCGCTGATCAAGGGTTTGTTTTCAGCGATGGGATGGTCGCGGGGCTTACGCTCCTAAGGACGACCTTAAGAGCCCAGCCTCGCTACCGTGCCATGATCGCGCAAGGCGGCCCTCGCCGGAGGCGTACCCGAGGATCGCCCCTGACCAACAAGGAAAAGCCGGATCGACGCGGTCATGTATCCTCTAAGAGTTGTCATGACGCTTACCTCCTTCAGGTTGTGTGCGTCAAGTTCTGCAAAATGGGGCGGCCACGATGCTGGTCATGCGGCTTGGCGTAGAGCGAGCTTCTTGTGCTCGCGCAGATCGTCCATGTTGATGTAGCGGTTGGCCTCCATCCAGTTCTCGTTGGTCTCGCAGCCAGCGCCCTGACGAGGCGCAGGCAGCTTTCATTGGGGAAGATGCGCATGACATTGGTGCGCCGGCGGATTTCCTCATTGTGCCGTTCAAGCATGTTGGTGCTCTTGAGATGCTTGTGATGCTGGCGCGGCAGGCAAAAGAAGGTCAGCGTGCGCTCGATGGTCTCCTCCACCCAACTCGTCAGTCGCGGATAGCGGCCCGACCATTTGGACAGCCATGCGGCGAGATCGGCCTTGGCCTCGGCGAGATCGCGCCGGTCATTAGAGCCAGCGCAAGTCCTGCAGGCAGTCGGCGCCGTGCTTTCTCGGCAGGTGATCGAGCGCGTTCCTGAGGAAGTGGACGTAGCAGCGCTGCCAGGCGGCTTCGGGGATCACCTCGCCGATCGCCGCGACCAGGCCGGCATGATTGGCGGAGACAACCAGCTCGACGCCCTTGGGGCTGCGCGCCTTCAGCGCGACGAGGAAATCCCTCCAGGCCGAGCGGCTTTCGCGATTGGCCATCTCGACGGCCAGGATCTGGCGCCGGCCGTCCCAGTCGATGCCGACAGCGATCAGCACCGCCTGGCTCATGACGACGCCGGCCTCACGCACCTTCTCTTAGCGCGCATCGAGGATGAGGTAAGGAAACGGCTCTTGAAGGGGGCGCCTGGCAAAGGCAGCGAGGCTCTCGTCCAGCCGCTTGTTGATGGCCGAGATCGACGAGGCCGAGAACGCATGGCCGCACAGCTCTTCCGTGATCGCCTTGACCTTGCGGGTCGACACGCCCTGCACATACATCTCCGCAAGCGTCGCCACCAAGGCCCGCTCCGAACGCTGGTAACGCTCGAGAAGCTCGGTCGAGAAGCGGCCGGCCCGGTCCTGCGGAACCCGCAGCTCAAGCTTGCCGACCCGCGTGACAAGGGTGCGGCCGTAATAACCCGAGCGGTAGCCGAGCCGCTCAGGTGTGCGCTCGCTCTTCGAAGCCCCCAGCGCCTCGTCCATCTCGGCCTCGAGTACCTCCTGCATCACCGCACGGATCACTTCGTGAAGTCCGTCCGGGTCCGAAAGCAGAATGTCTTTGATGGCAGCGCTGCCGGTCTTACTTTCAATCTTGGTCATGGTGGCGTTCCTTCGCGGGAATCGGTGACGTGAACAATCACCAGCCTGCCATGACCGCCCTCTCTCAGCGAATTTGCAGAACTGTCAGCACACACCCTCCTTCATCACAAACCCAACCGAACAACTGGGCAGGTGTTCCAAAAAACGCCGAGTTCCAATAAGGACTCAGGTCCTGGTCCGCTATTGTCACCCCTTCCAAGTCGATGTGTTCGTCACAAATCTTGCGCAATTGAGAAAGGTCGCCCGGGCGTACAACTCTGATTTCCACAGTATTCTCCTGCTTCTCGTTCCGGCACACGTCAGGGGATTTGCTTGCGCAGTTGCCTGATGTGGCAGGTGAGCCAGCCCGCATATTGGCCGTCGTATTGTGGGCCGCGACGCTCACATGTGCGCACCCGATGAAGTGTAGATGTGTTTGTTTCAGGCAATGAGGCGCGTCTTGTGAGCACCGCCACGGTGGACCTGAAATCGCCTCACAGACGCTTGCCCACTGAACACGTCCCCGCCATGACCGGGGACGTGTTAAGGCACATTGCCTTCAGCCTCTGCAGAGGTCAGCGGTCTTGCTGCCGTCCGCAGGTTGTCTTTGCCGTAGCCGTATTTGCCGAATACTGCCATCATTTCGCCAGAGCCAACATAGTCCTGCATACGGCATTGAACGCGTCGACCGCAGCCTGCTCGTTGAGCTCGAAGGCGATAGCAGGATAGTTGGCTGGCGCGATGAACGAATCGGCCAGCTCAAGGCTGTGGTCCTTCTTAACAAGTCCAGTCGCTGTAAAGTAGTCGAGGGCACCGGCGGCGGCGCGACAGCCTGTCCGCCGGCGGTCCGGCGACCTGCATGATTTTGTCGTCGGCGATGCCTGACTTTTTCGCGTCCTGGACCGCGGTGTAGCCTGTATCACTGACGAAGGTGAGTCCCTTGTCACGCACATCCTCATAAGAATGCAGCCCTTCCGGGTTGCCCTTAGGCACCAGCAGTGCGCCTCTCTCCGTAGCGATCGGTTCGCTGAAC
Source organism: Mesorhizobium sp. WSM4983 (assembly GCF_029625765.1). NCBI lineage: Bacteria > Pseudomonadati > Pseudomonadota > Alphaproteobacteria > Hyphomicrobiales > Phyllobacteriaceae > Mesorhizobium > Mesorhizobium sp. WSM4983. Next base: position 25,019 of record NZ_JARTVM010000011.1, read on the forward strand.
AGCACGTTGCGGCAGCGCTCCGGCTTGATCCACATGCCGGCCGTGATGAAGTCGAAGCGGCTAGCCTGCAGGCCGGGGACAAGTGAGCCCCATTCGGTTACGACCGGCTCGATTCTATTCTCGTGTTTTTGCGCGACGCACGCAAATGCCAGACAATCCGATCCCCAAATTAATTCCCAGCACCGCAGGTTATTTGGTGTCCGCTTTTTCAACGAGACGCTCCATGAGCGTGCTGTAGGCGACAAAACCGGTGTGAGACCAGAAGGTCTTGCGGCCAGGATTGGTCTCCAGCACGTCGAGGAAAATCCTTGATTTGTTGTGGAAACGAGACCGAATAAGCAGCTCAAGGGTCCTGCAGCCAATCTCCGAACGTCGGTGTTGGCAGCTGACGTAGAATTGCCTCAAAAAGACGCGTTGCCCACTCGGCTCCGCATTGTCTGGCTCCAAACGATGAGTGGCGAGGCCCACAATCTCGCCGTTCTGGCTGAAGAGGTCGACCATCCAAATTTCGCGATTCACCAACTGAATAAACCGCTCCTTGAGTTCTGAAACCGTCATCGGGGTTTCGATGCTTCTCGGCCTCGATCAACTCGCGGTTCAACATTGCCAACTTGTCGAAATCTTCGGCGGCAGCTCTGCGAATCTCAATTGTCTCTGAAGCACTGTGATCCTCTCCTGACCCATGCGACCCACGCAGCGGGCTAGGCAATGCGCTCCTACATGTCCGTGGTGGGTAAAGCCCGTCCGCAGCCAAAAATCCTATGATTAGAGTTGTTCTCGATGACCTCCGATACGGATTCTCTCGCCGGGCTTATTTCGATTTGGTCGAGGTCATTGAATCCTGCATCGCCCGACAGCCGCGCCGTCGGTAGGGATCAGCAAGCGTTCAATTTCCAGATGGTGGCTGCGAGAGGCGGATACCAACGTTTCTCGTCTGAACGTAGCCGTCCAGCGCTTCCTGACCCTTCTCCCTGCCGTAGCCGGACTGGTTTATCCCACCGAACGGTGTTTCCACCCCGCCCACATACCACCCATTCACGTACACTTGACCGGCCCAAAGGCGGTCGGCGGTCCAGAGGGCCCGGTCAATATCCCGCGTGAACACGCCCGCTGCCAGACCGTGAACGGTGTCGTTCGCGAGATTGACGGCCATTCCCGGATTATCGAACGTGGTAACGGCAAGAACAGGACCGAATACTTCTTGCTGGAAGAGATTGCTGTCTCGCGCGACATCGGCAAACACCGTGGCCGCCATAAAGTAACCGCTCCGCTCCGAAAGCGCAGTCCCGCCGGTTACGAGTCGCGCGCCCTGCGAGAGGGCCGTCTGGCAGGCCCGCTCAACTCCTTGTCGTTGGTTTCGGGAGATCAACGGGGTGATGTCGCAGTTTTCGCGTCCTGGACCGACCGACAGTCCTTCGACGCAGACCCTCACTCTTTCCACCAGTTTGTCTGCAATAGAACGTTCCACAATAAGACGTGTAAGGTTGTTGCAATTCTGGCCTGCATTCAGAAAGGTCCCGACGCGTACCGCTTCCACAACGCAGTCGAGGTCGGCATCGGAATACACAACTGCAGCCGACTTTCCGCCCAGTTCCATTATGCAGGGCACGATCCGATCCGCTGCCGTCTTGAGCACCGTCCGCCCAGTAGTAATCGAGCCCGTGAAGACGATGTGGCGAACGTCGGGATGTTCGATCAGCGCCTGGCCTGCCGTTTGGCCGTATCCAGTGAGCACGTTGACCGCTCCGGCAGGCAGCCCCGCTGTCTCACAGGCACGCGCAAGTTCAACTCCGGAAAGGGGAGCTAGTTCCGGCGACTTCACCACGACTGAGTTGCCGGTTGCGATGGCGCAGGCCAGCGAGCGGGCCGTCAGTTCAAGTGGACCATTCCACGGAACGATCTGGGCGGACACGCCGAAGGGACTTCTGACTGTGTAGTTGACCAGGTTGGCCCCGCGCGGGATCGAGCGCCCTTCAAGTTTGTCGGCCAAGCCACCATAGTATCGCAGGTATCTGATGGCGGTCTGAACCTCGCCATCGGCAAGTTCCAATGCCTTCCCCGTCTCCGCGCAGTTAATGGCTGCGATCTCGTCGAAACGCGCTTCAAGGGCGTCGGCAACGCGAAACAACATGCGACCGCGATCATACGGATGCATGTCTATCAGCACGCGGTCGCGAAAAACGCGGTGAGCAGCAGTAACGGCAAGCTCGATGTCTTGGGGTCCTGCTTCAGCTACGACAGCAATCGTTTCGGCGCTCGCCGGGTCATCGACCTCGATGCGTGTGCCGGACACAGAATCCCGCCACTCGCCATCGATATAATTTTTGACTACGTCGTTGCTGGCCATCCAGTCCTCTTTCTTATCGCTCGATTTTCTTCGAATTGGCGCAGCGACAGTGGTCGGCGCCGCAGGAAGAACGGCAACCGTGGTATCGGTCCGGCAGTGAAAGCCCTAGTCTGCCGTTCAGCCGCTCCGAGTTCGCCCACTGCCACATGCCACGGAACGGCCTTCCCGTTCCGTGACTGCGAGCGGCCCGATTTTGGACCTGCTAGTGGCCCGGTGCTTTGTCGGCTAGCGAGCCGCGCCTCCACCGTCGAGGGTAGTCGCTACTGCGCCAATGCTGTCGCGAATGATGGACAGACCACGCCGAAGGTCAGCCTCGGCGATGGTGAGGGCAGTCATGAACTTAAGCACCTCACCGTATGAGCCGGCGATCTCGATCACCAAGCCCCGACGAAAAGCCTCCTGGGAGACCAGACCTGGCAAGGAGTGGTGCTTCGGTGAAACGAGTCCGTACATCAGACCGCGGCCTCGCACGCTCAGGCCGAGGGTGGGGAATTCCTCGGTAATCGCGTTGAGTTCTTGGACCAAGATCGCAGACTTGCGAGCGATCTCATCCTCGAACTTGGAGTCGGACCAGTAAGCTTCGAGGGCCGCACGAGCAGTGACGAAAGCATAGTTGTTGCCTCTGAAGGTCCCGGTGTGTGCGCCCGGGGCCCAGACATCAAGTTCAGGCTTGATGAGAATAAGGGCCATTGGGGTTCCGATCGCCGACAAAGATTTGGACAGGGTAACGATGTCCGGCACAATTGCAGCCGCTTCGAAACTGAAGAAACTGCCCGCGCGACCGACCCCGGCCTGGATGTCATCGAGGATCATCAAGATTCCGTGCCGCGACGTTAGCTCGCGCAGCCGTTGCAGCCAAGTAACGCTCGCAGCATTGATGCCGCCTTCACCTTGGATCCCTTCCAGGATCACCGCGGCAGGTTTGTCGAGGCCACTGTTGGGGTCATTGAGAAGCTTTTCGAAGTAATCGATTGTGTCAACTGACGCCCCCAGGTAGCCTTCGTATGGCAACGATGTCACATGGGCGAGGGGAAACCCGGCAGCGGCCCGGTGCTCCTTGTTTCCCATCGCTGCCAATGCTCCAGCGCTTTCCCCATGGAACGAGTTGGTAAACGAGACGATGTTCGATCTCCCGGTCACCTGGCGAGCCAGTTTTAGACTCGCTTCGACCGCGTTCGTACCTGTGGGGCCGGGAAACTGTAATTTGTATGTCAGACCACGAGGCTTGAGAATGTATCGCTCGAAAGCTTCGATGAAGGCTTTCTTGGCCGTCGTGGCAAGGTCCAGCCCATGCACAATTCCGTCGCGCTCGATATAATCCAGCAGCGCCTTCTTGATGACGGGGTTGTTGTGCCCATAATTCAAAACGCCTGCACCGGCGAAAAAGTCGAGATATTCCCGACCGTCTGCAGCGATGAGAGTGGTCCCGACTCCGCGATCGAATAGGGCGGGGAAGGCGCGGACGTAGCTGCGCACCTCAGACTCCAGGCGATTGAAAACCGCGAGACCTGCATCCATTTCAGGTGCGAATTGCTTGCTCATAGGCGAACTCCTCAATCTGAAGCCTGCAAAGCCAGGCCTCTTCTGCTTTATGAAGTGGCGTGTAGGTGCCGTTGTGAGACAATAGCGCGCTACATTGGGCGCCTTGCGCAAATTCTGAGCGGCGGGATGCAGTAATTATGCGAAATTGCCGGCAGGTTGCATAAGGCCGGCGGTTTGTGTGGCTGCGGTGACGATTTTTCCCAACCACCTCAAGACGGCTGCATTTGATGCAGCAACCGGGGCAGGCGAACCTAGCGCTCGATTCCCTATACACAGATGAGACTCTTGGCAGCGTGAGCCAACGAATGGAAGCCGAAGCGCGGAAATAGAGGTCCCCCCTATCATCATCGTCCAGTCGGCTTAGCGTTTAAGTTCCGAGACGTTTCCTCGGCCGAACTGGGCGCAAGGCCTCGGCTTTTGACCGTCGGCTGCCATTGTCAGTTGGGCGATGGTGGACAGCACTCTTCGGCCAATGGCTATAACTGACGTCGAGGACGATAGCCGACTTTGGTCCCATGCCTGGCCTGATCGTTTGGGCTTCCGTCTGCGCGGGGTTGAGGCTACAGTCGAGTGCATATCGCAGTTTTTCTGCGCAAATTGCAGCTATTCCGGAGAATGACCATGGAATTGGATCGGATAGATCTGAAAATCTTAAGCGCTGTTCAGCGCAACAATCGCCAAACAACGGAAGAATTGGGCCAACTGGCCGGTATATCGCCCACGGCCTGTCAGCGGCGATTGAAGCAGTTGCGACAAATTGGCGTAATTGAGGCTGATGTTGCAATCGTGTCGCCTGAGGCGGTGGGCAGGTCCCTGATGATGCTGGTCTTGGTCGACATTGAGCGCTATCGTTCCGACGTCATCGATCGCTTCAAGCAGTCTCTACAGAAGGCGCCTGAAGTAATGAGCGCGTATGCGGTCACCGGTAACGCCGATTTCGTTCTCCTTCTCTCCGTGCGTGACTTGGCAGAGTACGACGCATTCTCGAGGCGTTTCTTCTTTGATAGCCCGGCTGTTAGAAATTACAGCACGATGATTGTGATGGATCGCACGAAGGTAACCTTGGCGGTGCCAATCGATGTATAGAACGCGCAATCTTACGCGCATTCAACAACTGGTTGATCCGATTCACCGATGACTGGCGCAAGGGTCAGCCGCCTTGCCCGCCGGCCATGATTGGGACGGGAGTTTTCGTACCGCTAAAGCGGCGATGGAGCGCAAGGCGAAGCATCATTCTGCTCCTTACAACGGCCTCGTCAGCGCGATGCTGCAAAAGCACTTCTGGACCTACCGGGCTGCATTCTGATGTATCTCGCGATAGGTTTGTCCCCTTCAGTCGCGATGCGCTTTGTCCACTTAAGTCACGACGCTCCGGCATCGCCTTCAGCCCTGATGGACTGCTGGCAAGGTCATGTTTAAACGTTCCGCCCCGTTGGGAGGCCGCCATAATGCGAATCTCTTAAGAATGCGCTGATTTCCTGCGTCCTGCAAGATAATTGCGCGTTTTTGCTTGCTCGCCGTCTGCTAGATTTTTGCCCGACTCAGACATTTGCGAGTTTGCGTGGTTTTCGATTATATCGTCGTGGGTGGTGGCTCCTCTGGATGCGTGATGGCGAGCAGGCTCTCCGCCTATGGCGCTCGCGTGCTGCTCATTGAAGCTGGCCCTGATACGCCGCCGAATGCCATTCCTGACGACATCCAGGATGGCGACCCAACGCGTGCTTACCTTAATCCCGGTTATCGATGGCAGTCACTCCACGCGACAACGGTGCGAGGTGGCCGCAAGCCTGTCCATTACGAACAGGCGCGCGTCATGGGTGGCGGCTCCAGCATCAATGCCCAAGTCGCCAACCGCGGCGGGCCCGGAGATTACGATGAGTGGGCCTCAAGCGGTGCAACGGGCTGGGGTTGGGAAGACGTGCTGCCCTACTTCCGTCGTCTAGAATGCGATTTGGATTTCGGCGGGGAATTTCATGGCACGAACGGCCCCTTGCCAATCAAACGTGTGCGCCAATCAGACTGGTCGGGCTTCATCCGGGCAATCTCCGATGCTTACGATGCTTTGGGGCTTCATTTCAGGCCAGACTTCAATGGTGCATTCGGTGATGGCTATTCAGTTGTCCCATTGACCAACCGCAATGGTCATCGGGTCTCCTCCGCGATGGCGTACTTACCCGAAACCGTCCGCTCTCGCCGCAATCTAACGATTTTATCCGAAACGACAGTTGCGCGGCTGACCTTTTTGGGAACAACGGTAACGGGGGTCGAGACGGAGAACAAATCGGGCGTGCAATCGTATAGCGCTTCTTGCGTTATCCTGTGCGCAGGAGCACTCCATTCACCCGCCATATTGATGCGCTCCGGGATCGGCCCCGCGAAGGAATTAGTACAATTCGGAATCCCTATCGTTGCAGATTTGAAAGGTGTGGGCCAGAATCTTCAGGAACACCCCACGATTTGCGTTTCGGCCTATTTGAAGCCGGCCGATCGCTTGTCACCCGGCGTGAGCGAATATATTCAGATGCACGCCCGCTACTCGTCGGGTTACGAAGGCTGCCCGTCGACCGATATGGCAATATCGACTGTTGCCAAATCATCCTGGCACCCGCTGGGGAGGCGCCTCGGCACTCTCGCCGTGTGGGTCAATCGCAGCTACTCGACGGGAACTGTGGCGCTCAAGGGTAGTTCGCATAAAATAGAGCCGGAGGTCGATTTCAACTGGTTGAGCGACAAGCGGGACGCCGAGCGCCTCAAGCAGGGCTTTCGCTTCATAGTCCGCCTGCTGCAGCAAGATTCGCTGTCCTCTGTGGCGCTGGACCCGTTTCCGTCAGCGTTGAATGCGCGAGCGAAGCTGGTGAGCAAGGTCACAAGCACAAACTATGCACTCACGTCATTTCTGGCGCTGCTCATGGACGCGTCGCCGCGGCTGCGCCGTGGGCTGATTAGGCGCGTCATAACGGATGGGGATAGCATTTCCGATCTCGTCAACGACGAGAAACATCTGGATCGGTATATTCGCCAGAACGTCATCCCAAGTTGGCATCCGACGTCGACCTGCAGGATGGGGGCAGCCGCGGATCCTGGCGCTGTGACCGATCCGTCGGGACGCGTTCATGGTATTTTGGGTTTGAGGATCGCCGACGCTTCCGTCATGCCATTTTGCCCTCGGGCGAACACAAACATTCCGACGATTATGGTGGCTGAGAAATTGGCCGACACAACCTTGAGAGACGGCAGACGGAGCTAGGCCAGGCGGCATGTACATTCTGCCGGAGCGCTGCCGCAATGTGGTGTTCACCGAGCCGCTTGCTAAGTTCACCGAAGCCCTGCTCATGCCGAATGGCAATCCCAAAAGACCAGCACTCCTTTGACGATATTCGTGATAAGGGCCTAACGCTGGTCACCACCGCCGGTTCCGACACGGTCACGACCGCCAAAGACGCGGGCATTCCGGAGGATCGTGTCATGCAGGTCGCCGGCCAGGCCGAATTCTTGCAGGCAGTGAAGGTCGGCCGCGCGGCGGCGGGGTCGCTAAACTACTTCACGGTAAGGAGCTCGCTGACAAGGTCGACAGCGTTGAAATGGCAGATCCGTTCACCCCGCCGGCTGGGAAGGCCGGCTACCCAAGTCTCGCCTTCCTGCCCAATCAGCAGGCGGTCGATGCCTTCAACGAGGTATTGAATACTTATATCGGCTCCGACCAAATGATGCAGTCGGTCAAAATACGGCTACACCAAAATCAATCTGCCGGACGGCACCAAGACCGGCGACCTGTGCAAGGGTTGAAATCTTGCGGGGAATGCCACCCATGCACCTAAAAGGCTCCCGGCCGCAGTGGCTGGGCGACGACAGAGCAAAGTGACAAGACGCGAGGCTCCGGGGTGCCGATTTCCGGTATTCAGACGAGATAGTTCGGCAACGTGGCATGTGAGGCTGCTACGCTCAGGAGTGAGCAATGGCAGTCCATCTCGCATGTCGCAATGCCGACCTGATGCCCCTCCTTTTGCCGAGGAACCGATGATCACCAAGCATCGCGTATCGGTTGATGGTGTCGAGACATCGTACTGCGAGAACGGAGCTGGTAGGCCGATTGTTTTCCTGCAGGGGGCGGGCTTCCGTGCAGAGGCTAAGAGTTCCTTTGTTCGGCAGCTGAACGGGCTATCCGATCAATTTACGGTAGTAGCGATTGATCAACTCCATTTTGGGGGAACGGATTATCCTGCTGACTGCAAATACATTAACCGGCTCGGTCGTGTGAATCATGTAATTAGCTTCCTCCAACAACTGGGTTTGAAGCAGATCACGCTAGTCGGCCATTCAGAAGGATCATTCGTCGACGCGCGGGTCGCGATCGTGCGTCCCGATCTTGTTTCTAAGCTTGTCCTGCTGACCGCTAACTCCGTGTCGCCGGCGTTCGGAGATGACCGTGACGAAGCTTGGCTGGAGGCCTGCCGGCAGGCTTACGGCTGTTCCGGCCCGATGCCGAGCGAAGAGGAATACATCACCGCACGGCGGAAAAGCTGCCGCGCCCACGGGCAGGATGTGGAATGCGCCGAGCGAGAAGCCTATCGGCGGGCCGCGGCTCGGGGACAATGGGAGATCTGGCAGAGATTGCCGGAAGACGAGACAAACCTGCATCGTTATCCACTGCTGCAGCAGAAGTATATCTTCCCCTACCTTGATCAGCTTCAGGCCCAGACGTTGATCATCTGGTCCAAGAACGACCCTACCGCGACGCCGGAGCAAGGGATCAACCTGGCGAAGCTGATCAGGAATTCAGATTTCCATCTGCTCAATAATGCCGGCGATTCCGTCCAGGTTGATCCGGAGCGAAGCCGTGAACAGACTCATCCGTCAATGGCACGAATGATCAACTGTGACGGGAACAATGCTCGGGCCAGCGTCTCCGAGGCGAATCTCTCAGCGGCGTGTCGCATACGACGAACTTGTGCCCTGCCATGGCAACAAGGGCATAGCCCAGGCGGTGGCGCCCATCCAACCGGGCAGGGCAGGAGTCATGCAAGACGTGGTGTGCCTCAGTTGGCCATACCACAGCTCGCGATTGTTCACTTCCAACGAACCACGGGGATGACGGAAATGTGCGTATGCACCCAAAAATCACCGAATTTCTGCGAATAACTTGCATTTCTCGCACAAAGCACCACAGCTGCGCTGCTACGCTCACGAAGCATGCACAAGTGGCGTAGCAAAGGATCGACTGGAGGAATCTATACCTAAGTGGGGACCCTGCAGCTCACACGATGATGGGAACCGCCGGACTACAAGCTCAACAAATGATGCAATGGTCTTTTCCCGAGGCATATCGGGAGACCATCGGCGATGCGAAAACGGAGGACTAACCAGTGGTCAAGTGGAAACTCGACGAATGCTTTAAGGCTGCAATCTTGAAGAGGATTGCCGCGCTCGGCCTGGCGGCGATGACAATCTCGTCCTTTGCCGGTTCGGCCTCGGCGGAGTCGCTGCTCGATAAGATTAAGAACGGAGAAACGATCCGTCTTGGCTTCACCAATGAGCCTCCCAGTGCCTATCCTGGTGCGAACAACGAGCCGCTTGGCCTGGTCAATGTGATGACACTGGACGTTCTGAGAAAGATGGGAACGACCAAAATCGAGCCGGTCGTAACCGATTGGGGTTCCCTTGTCCCGGGCCTCCAGGCTGGTCGCTTTGACATCATCACGGGCGGCATGTGGATTAAGCCGGAGCGGTGCCGCAACGTCCTGTTCAGCGAACCGATCGCATCGAGCAATGATTCGATGATCGTGCCGAAGGGCAATCCGGAAGCGCTGCATTCCCTCCATGACGCTCAGAAGAAGGGGCTTACCCTGGCCATCATGACGGGTACCACCGCAGTCGAGCAGGCGAAGAAATTAGGTTTCCCTGACGACAAGGTTATGCAGGTCGCCGGACCGCCCGAGGTCGTACAGGCTGTAAAGGCCGGCCGCGCCGCTGCCGGCTCGCTCTATAGTCTGAACGCGACGACTCTTGCCGAGCAGGATCCCAGCATTGAGGTGGCTGACCCGTATACCCCGCCGGGACCGAATGAACATCCCGCCATAGCCTTCCCGCTCAGCGAACAGGCTGCGGTAGACGCGTTCAATGCTGTGTTGAAAGACTATATTGGCTCTGACGAAATGATGGCCGCGGTCGGCAAATATGGTTACACCAAACGCGATCTCCCGGATGGCAGCAAGACCGCTGATCTTTGCAAGGGCTGAAGCTATGCGTCTGACCGCTCCCCGGCCCTTGGCCGGTAGGCGGTCAGTGGGGAGGGCATATGAGTAAGGTCGATCTCAGCTTTATCTTTGCCGTGCTCACCAAGGGCGTCATGACTACGGTCATCGTCACTCTTGGCGCCTGCGTCGTAGCGATCGTCCTTGGGCTTTTCGTGGGCCTGACCCGAGTCTCTCCCCGTCGGCAGTTGCGCTGGTTCAGTATCGCCTACATCGAATTCTTCCGCGGGACGTCCATGCTGGTTCAGCTCTACTGGTGGTTCTTTGTATTGCCGATTTTCGGTATTTTCCTGTCGCCGTGGACTGTCGGAATTTTGGGGATCGGAATGAATGCCTCTGGCTACGCAGCCGAGTATGTCCGCGCCGCCATTCAGGCCGTTGATAGGGGCCAGTATGAGGCATCTACAGCGCTCAATTTTTCGCGGCTCACCATGATGCGGCGTATTATCCTCCCACAGGCAATGCGCGCCATGCTGCCGACCTGGGGTAACATGCTCATCGATGTGCTTAAGGGTAGCTCGCTCGTCTTCTTCATCACCATTCCCGAATTTACTAGCGCCGCCAAGCAGGCGGCCGACGCAACTGGCGATTATATGCTGTTCTTTGCGGTTGCACTATTCGGTTATTACATCATCGCGCGCGCCCTCATCACTCCTTTCGTGCGCTGGCTGGAACGCCGCGTCTCGCGCGGTTTCGTTCGGGAGCAGGTGGCTTGAAGATCTGGGATTGGTCTTACGTATGGGAGGCTTTCCCATATCTCTATCAGGGAGCGATCGTCACCATTGAGGCTACGCTGCTCGGGTTTGCGATCGCGCTGATATTGGGTCTTGTCTTCGCGATGATTCGCCAGTCGCCAAACCGCTACGTCTCGACCACCATGGCGGAGATCGTGGAGTTTATCCGTTCAACGCCCTTGCTGCTGCAGTTGTTCTTTGTCTATTTCGTTGGTCCGCAGATCGGAATCTTCATTCCTGCCTGGACGGCGGGAGTTGGCGTGCTGGGGATCCACTATGCAGCCTATTGTTCCGAAGTCTTCCGCGGCGGCATCGAGAATGTGGATGGCGGCCAGTGGGAGGCCTGTACGGCACTAAACCTTTCGCGAACGCGGACCTGGCGAACAATCATTCTGCCGCAGGCGATCCCGCCCATGGTGCCAGCTCTGGGCAATTACTTCATCGGCATGTTCAAGGACACGCCGGTCCTGGCGGCAATCTCGATCTTCGAGATGCTGCAGCAGGCGAAAAATTTCGGGGGCAATAACTATCGATACATAGAAGCGATCACTATGTGCGGCTTCTTCTACTACGTGTTCAGCTTGGTTGCTTCCGCTATCGTGCAGTCGGTCCGCGTCTGGCTCAACCGCCGCTACCATCTGCAATAGGGAGGCCTTATACTATGAGCGAATTTGTGCTTCGCTTCGAGGACGATCTCACGAAGCGCCCTAGGGCATCAGCCAGGCGGGACGAGCTTGACCTCGATATCAGGCGCAGCGAAAAAGTCATGAACGAACCCATAGTTCGCTTCGAGAACGTCACAAAGCGCTACGGCGCGTTGACGGTGCTGGACGAACTCAATCTCGAGATCGCACGCAACGAGAAGGTGTCCATCATTGGTCCGTCCGGCTCGGGCAAGACCACCGTTCTGCGCATGCTGATGACGCTTGAGCACATCAACGGGGGGGTGATATGGGTCGACGGTGAACCGTTGACGCATACGCAGAAGAACGGCCAAATAGTGCCGGCGAGCGAGCGTCATCTCCGTCGCGTGCGTGCCAAGATCGGTATGGTGTTCCAGCACTTTAACCTGTTCCCGCATATGACTGCTCTGCAGAACTGCATGGAGGCGCCGATCTCCGTCCTTGGGCTCTCGAAGAAGGAGGCGGAGGCCCGAGCGGCAGAGCTGCTCGACTTGGTGGGCCTCGGCGACAAGAAGAACCATTTCCCGATCCAGCTTTCCGGGGGCCAGAAGCAACGCGTGGCGATCGCTCGGGCGTTGGCCATGCGGCCCAAGGTGATGCTGTTTGACGAGGTGACATCAGCGCTTGACCCGGAACTGGTTGGAGAGGTGCTCAACGTCATCCGCAAGCTCAGCGCCGAACATGACCTCACAATGCTGATGGTCACGCACCAGATGGGCTTTGCCAAGGAGTTCTCCGATCGCGTGTGCTTCTTTTCTGGCGGTAAGATTGTCGAGCAAGGCCCGCCCAGCCAGCTTTTAGGCAATCCGCAAAACGAGCGAACGCAGCAGTTTCTCAATGCGGTGCTGGAGACGAGGTGAGTTGCGGGTTGTGCCGCTAGTTGAGTTATCCCGTGGGTGGCTTCCGGGCAGGAACTGGTCCGTTCGGAGCAGGCTGCCCTGCGACGAACCTACGCGCGGTTTTTCAGGGCCGGGTTGATGTCGAGGTTACTGCCCCAGTTCATTCAGGACTGCATAACTAGGATCGTCCGGTCCAAGCCCCAGATTGGTCGAGTTAGGTAAATAGCGCTGCCCGTTCGGCAGTTGCGAGCTTGAAGATCTGATGTGCGTTCAATCTGCCATTCAGGGCATCTGGGCTCTGGAAAGTGCCCTAACACGATTGTCTGACGGCGGACGCAAACCCGGTATCCTACAGGCCCGGGGAGGGTCGCACAAGCGTTCTGCGGTTTCCCAGTTTTTACGGCTTTCATGCGAATGCACCAAAACAATGCCGACTTACTGCGCCTGGAAAGGCATGTTTCTCTGAAACAGCCGTTTCGACGCTGTTAAATTCGTGCATTCAGAGAGAACCTGTATCGCGCAGGTGATGGGCATTTGCTGCCGAAATCACCATCTTAGCTGCTTCCAGAAGAAGGATGCTTCCGTGACAACTCAACAAAGGGCCCTCGGAATTATTGGGCTGGAGATCGGACTTCCGCCTCGTGAATTTCCGCCACCGCAACCGGAGTCGGTCTTCAACCCGGCAACTTTCGACTTCCCAATTATAATAGAGACCGCGGCCGGGGCTTTGGAGGAGAGGGTCATTCCCGGTGATGCTTCTCTCGAGCCGGCCTACATTGCAGCTGCCAGGCGGTTGGTCGAGCGCGGAGCAGTCGCGATAACCGGGGACTGCGGGTTCAGTATCCGGTACCAGGCTGCAGTGGCCGCGTCTGTCGAAGTCCCGGTGGCCATGTCGAGCCTGCTACTGGCGCCCACGCTACTCCGGCAGCTTCCAGCTGACGCAAAGCTCGCCGTTGTGGCCGCAGACTCAAGACACTGCGGCAAAGAGCTGCTGGGCATAGATTCATCCGCAGAGGCAAGAGTAGTCATCGGCGGCATTGAAGGTGACGCGTGGCCGGCTGGTGTTGTTGAAATGGAGTCGGAGGTTGCAGCCTGTGTCGCGCGACTTGGCGCCGCACATCCGGGGATTGCCGCCCTCCTATTTGAATGTACATTGTTCCCGATGGTGACGTCAGCAATCCGTCGTAGGACAGGACTGCCCATCTATGACGCCGCGACCCTTTATCGGATGACATTCGCGTCCGTGGCTTGACCGCTTGGAGGCCACTATCCCAAAATATGAGCTCATGTCTGGTATGAGTTGCGGCTCGTTATTGTAACACACGTCCGCATCTTGTCGAATACTCTGTCGAGACTGGATCCTCGATTTCCGAGGTCAGGACGCGGTGCCTGAGATGCAGGTTGGATTTTTGGAACTCGTGCTGGTCGACCGTGATCCAGACGCTAAGCGGCGACCGACTTCGGCCGGAGTTGAAGCAGGGCGATCAAGGGCCACAAAAATCACTTCAGCCACCTGAGCAGGAGGGAGAAGTTGTATCCGGCGGCGGCCAGGACGGCGTTGAGGGCGTCGCCCTGCTGGCCGGCGAGGTAGTTGCGGCCCATGCGGTGTTCGTTCTTGATGTGGCCGATATGACGCTTGCCAGCGTGTGGCCGTCATAGGGATTGCCGGGCAGCGCTTTTGCATGCAGGGCGAACTGGCCGCCCTTGGAGCGCTTCAGCGTGGTGGCCACCGACACCTTCACACCGAACTCGTAGGGCATATGCGCCTTGCCCTTGCCAATGCATTCCACCTCGTGCGCGTGCAGGCTGTAGATCTTGCGGCCGCGCTGGCGCTGGCGTTGCTAGAGAACGGTGGCGGCCTGGTAGAACGGCCATTTGAAGAGCGCGTCCAGCCCCGCATCGCCGGCGATCTGGCGAGAAATGTCGCGAATGGTCCGGCCGAGATAGGTCTTGAGCCTGCGCAGCGCCTTGTTGGCCCGCTTGAACTGCTTGGCGTGGGCATAGCGCTGGTGGCTGATCAGCGCCAGCTGATAGCTCTGGCGCAAATGGAGCTCCTTCCCTCTTGGCCAGCCGCACCAGCCGTTCGCGCGCCCGGTTGATGAGCTTGGCGTCGGTCGGGAACATGACGTTCTTCGGCTGCACGGTTGTGTCGACGATCACCTGGCGCGTGTCGGCCGGCTTCATCGCCCCGGTCTTGACCGCAAGGCTGAGGCTCTCCTGCAACAGCGCCACGATCCGCTCCTCGCCCATGCGGCTGCGCCAGCGCGTCATCGACGAGAGGTCGAACGGCAGCGTATGGCAAAAGAACGTCTCGCCGGTGAGATACTGGAAGTAAGGGTTCTCCACCCAGCGCTCGCACAGCACCTCATCCGACAGGTTGAAGGTGTGCTTGAGGATCGCCAGCCCCGCCATCAGCCGGGTCGGCAGCGGCGGCATGCCGGGGCCGTCCGAATAGACGGCGCCGAAACGCTCCTCCAGCACCGGCCGGTCGATCGCCTGCTTCATGTTGATGATCTGATCGAGCCTGGAGCGGAACAGGTCCTGCTCTCCCGTCTCGCGTGGCTTGGACATTCGCCGTCCCCTCGATTCGCCGCCGCCGAACCGAGTGAATCACGCTCCGCAGCACAAGGGAATCGCAAAACCGAATTGCAGGAAAACAGCGTCCAAATACCGCTAATCCTGCAATTCAAAAGACGCTATCCGCCTCAATCAAAAGGCCAGATCAATGGCTTGCGGATAGTTCACGGTCGACGAGCTGGCGGCCACGCATCAGGCTGGAGATCCATCAGCGTTTACATCGTTTTTCAACGGGCGGCTCAAGCTCCGTGTTGTTGCGCGGCGCGCAGCTTGTCGAACGCCTCTTAGACCGTCGTGTGCCGGAAGAGGATATCCTCTGGAATTTCGGCATCGACATTCCGACATCACACATCCGTGATAAAGGCGTTTGCGGCTCGACGGGACCCTCCAACCCGAGGTCGCGAACAGAACCTGAATGACTGCCTCGTTTGCTATATGCGAATTGTCCGTGGGCGCCGCCAGGAGCTGGAACCGGCCAATCGACTTTAATTCTGGCTAGCTGTGCCCAGAATCGAGAAAAACGCCGGATTCATGCAGGCACAGCGGCCAATTTGCAGGAACCACCCCCCTGGGCACTGCTACTTATCTGGAATGAGGGGACTGTGGAGCTTCCGTCAAAAGGAAGCCAGATGTTCCGGGTTGAGGCCGTAGATCATCGTGGTCGTGTGAACATGAAGTGATGATAAAGCCGGCAAACAGGGAGGATAAAATGAGCCAATACTCATATAATCGTCGTGCGCTTATGAAGGCAATGCTGGCGATTTCGGCGACCCCTTGGGGGATTAACTCGAGGGCGTTCGCCTCGTCGTGCGACGATCGCATCCTGCGAATCGGCGGACTGGGTGGAGGCCCTGATTCGATGAACCCCTTCGCCACTTGGGGCTCCTTTTGGCCCTTGGCTATTTGCTATGATTTCTTGGTCTGCATAGACGCCCAGCGATACGACGATCGAAAGGGCTTTGCCCAATCTTGGTCCGTCGCCGACGACAACCTCACTTGGACCTTCAAGATCTGGCCCGGCATGAAGTGGTCGGACGGCCAGCCTGCTACCGCTAGGGACGCGGCGTTCACTTATAGTTATTTGCACGATTCCATAGGCAAGCCCGACGAGCTAAACGTCGGGTGGAACAGCACCAGCGGTCTTGAGAACGTCGAGTCCATCAAAGCGTTCGACGACGAGACTTTGCAGATCGTGACCAAGTTCCCCGCGACCTGGCCAATAGACAATATCATAATGATCGTTCCCGAGCACATTTGGAAGGACATCAGCTATGCTGACGCACGCGTAACCTTCCGCAACGATCCGCCTTTGGTGGGTACGGGACCTATGATCGTTTCGGAGTTTCACCAGGGCCAGTTTACACGCCTGACGCCGAACCCCTATTTCCGTACGGGGAAGCCCCAAATCGCGGGGGTGATCCTGCGGTCCTTCGATGCCGCCGATCCGATTGCGCAAGGTCTTAAGAGCGGGGAACTCGATTATGGCAACTACCTGACGTCCGCCCAGTGGGCTGATCTCTCGAAGGATCCCGACATTGTAGTCGGTGAATCCCGCATAGCTCAGAAAACCTATCTCGCCTTCAACACCGCTTCGGGAGATGGCGCAGGTAGCACCAAGGCTCTGCAGGATCCGGCGTTTCGCGATGCGCTCGGCTACGCGATCGATCAGAAGGCCATCGTCGATCGAGCCATGCGCGGACACGCCGACCCTGGTGTCGGACTCGCAATGCCGGTGGCGGCCGATTACTATTCAGATCTGAACGACATCAGGCGCCACTTCGATCTCGCCGAAGCCAACCGCCGGCTTGACGCCGCAGGGTACCGGGACACGAACGGCGATGGCATTCGGGAGGACAAGGACGGGAAGAGTTTCCAGCTAGAGCTGGTGTCTGGACCTTCAGCAAATATAGAGATGCCGGTCGCGGCAGTGCAGTTTATCGCTGGCTGGTTGGAGCAAATCGGTATCCCTGTATCGGTGACTCGGCTCGACTCCGGTGCGCTGAGCGCCCGCGCCGCAGCTCCGGCGAAAGGCGGCGGAGGGTGGGATCTGCTCATTTCCGATACCTGGCAAGGCCCAACACCTAAAGACCTGCTCATCTTCGGCAGCAGCAATTCCATCGGCATCAAGAACAAGGCGTACTGGACGAATGCGGAGTTCGACAAACTGTTCGCGGAGGTGCAGGTCACCGTTGACCTCAAGAAAAACCAAAAGCTGGTCGACCAGGCAGCGCGACTAATTTATACTGAAGCGCCTTACATCGTACTATGTTACCCCACCCTGCTCGAAGCCCACCGGAGGGATTGCTTCGAGGGTTGGGGAAAGCAAGGCATCATGTCGATGGACAGCTACTTCCCATTCGATCGCTTGAAGCCGGTGCCCGCGCCGTGAACGGAGGGGGAGGGAGCCGTCACATCCTGCGCATCATCGTCAGGGCCTCTATAACCCTCCTGATGGTGGCAGTCCTGAACTTCATCCTATTCCGAGTTATTCCAGGTGACCCTGCATCTCTTTTGCTTGGCGGGGCGCGCGTCAGCGTCACCGCCGAGCAGATTGAGGCGCAGAACCAACGTTGGGGCCTTGACCGGCCGCTGTTCCCGGACCAGGCGGTCGACTACCTGTCGGCAACACTCCGCGGCGATTTCGGCTACAGCTTCAAGTTCAGGGGCAGGCATGTCGCAGACCTGATAGCGGAACGCCTGCCGGACACCATAGTCCTAGTCGGGGTTGCTCAGATAATGGCAATCGTTATTGGGGTGATGCTTGGGATCTACGCAGGCTGGCGCCGGGGAGGAGCCGGCGACCGTATCGCAACCGGAGCCTCTCTGGCGCTCTATTCTACGCCGGCTTTCTGGCTCGGCATGATCCTGGTGGTAATCTTCAGCACGGCATTGGGTTGGCTCCCGGGCTATGGTGCATACTCGCCCGGCCTGATCACGGGCTCTCTTGGTTCGTTCCTCGACTACCTGCAACATCTCACGCTTCCCGCCACTGCGGTGGCGCTTGGGCTAATCGGCCAGTACGTCGTCGTCGCTCGTGCCGCAATGAGTGACGTACTCACCGAGGATTACATGGTAACCGCACGGGCGAAAGGGCTGACCAACGGTCAAATGCTGATGCGTCATGCATTTCGCAATGCAATGCTACCGGTCGTGACCTTGATCACCCTCAATATTGGCTATGTGGTCGCCGGGGCCATCACTGTCGAAGCCGTTTTCGCCTGGCCGGGTATCGGCGGGCTGACGGTGGAAGCACTCAACGCACGGGACTACCCAGTCCTTCAAGGCATATTCCTGTTGCTTGGCGTTTCAATTGTTCTCGCAAACCTCGTAGCCGATCTTGCCTACAGCCTTCTAGATCCGAGGGTCCGACAATGAGCGACAATATTGTTCGATATTGCCCGCGAGGCCGGGCGCGCGCAATAAAAGGCTTTCTGCGTCAATTTCTCAGCTATGGCGGTGCTCAGGTGGGCCTCGTATGTCTGGTATTCTTTCTTGTTGTGGGAGCGGTCCCCAATATTCTGGCGGGACCGCTCCAGACTGCGATCAATGCAACTGGCGATTTCCTCGCACCCCCATCAGGCGAGCATCTGCTCGGCACGGACGAAATCGGGCGGGACGTGCTCAATCTGGTCCTCCATGGTGCCCGGATCTCGCTTACGATTGCGCTACTCGCGACTGTGATCAGCCTCGTCGTTGGGACTACAATCGGTACGACCGCTGGCTACTATGGTGGCAGGGTCGACGTCTGGCTGATGCGCTTGACAGACTTCTTTTTTGTCATGCCGTCCTTCGTGCTGGCGCTGGTCATTACACCCGTGGTTCTCGAGGTGATGGGGCGCGGTGGAGAAATCCTGGGCTTCCGTCCTTCTCTTTTCGTGATCATTGTCGTTATAGGCATGACAAGCTGGTCCTTTGTTGCACGTATCGTCCGGAGTCAGACACTGTCGCTTAAGGAGCGACCATTCATTGATCGTGCGCGCGTTGCGGGTAGCAGTAATTTCGGCATCATGGTGCGGCACATCCTCCCCAATCTCGTGCCGCAAATCGCAGCCAATGGTGCGCTGGTGGTCGCCAGCGCAATCTATGTCGAGACATCGCTCTCATTCCTTGGACTCGGGGACCCGTTGCAGCCTTCATGGGGCACTTTGCTTTCGCTCGCTCAGCGCGCCGGCGCGGCCAGTGCTGGAGCCTGGTGGTACCTCGGCGCCCCAGGACTGTGCGTACTCACGGTTTCGCTTAGCTTCGTCCTGATTGGCAGTGCCCTTGACGACACGTTCAATCCACGGCGGAGGGTGATCCCATGACCAGCTCCTCCCAGGACAAAACACCGCTTCTGGAAATAGACCGGCTCTCTGTCGATTATGGGCTCAAGGGCGTTTCATTGCGAGCAATCGACGGCGTAAGCTTCGCGCTCCGAGCCGGAGAGGCCGTGGGCCTCGTCGGAGAATCGGGCAGTGGCAAGACCACGACCGCGATGGCGATCGCTGGTCTACTATCACCCAACGCGCGGGTCAGCGGCGGCCAAGTGCGCTATCGTGGCAACCGACTGCCGATCGACGATGATGCGGCGATGCGGCCACATCGCTGGAGCGAAACGTCCGTTGTCTTCCAGGGCGCGATGAACGCACTTAATCCTGTTCACCGCATTATCAAGCAGATCGCCGAGCCATGCATGCTGAAGCTCGGCATGTCGCGGGGCGAGGCGACCAAGCGGGGAAGTGAGTTGCTTCAACTGGTCGGCATCCCGGCGGATCGTGGTTCCGCCTACCCTCACGAGTTGTCGGGCGGAATGCGACAAAGGGTGATGATTGCCATGGCGCTCGCGTGTCGACCTTCGATTATCATTGGTGACGAGCCCACCACAGCGCTCGACGTCATCACTCAGGCTCAGATCCTTAACCTGCTAGGCGACTTGCGATCGCAGTTGAGCCTCGCCCTGATTTTGATCACCCACGACCTTTCTGTGGTGGCTAAGTGTTGTGATCGCGTAATGATCATGTACGCGGGCCGCATCGTCGAGGATGGCACTGTCGCCGAGATTTTCGCCCAGCCCAAACATCCCTACACCCGACAGCTGATCGAATCGATCCCGAACCCAGCGAGCGGCAAAAAGATGATCCGGCCAATACCGGGTGATCCTCCCAACTTGGTGAATCGACCCTCGGGCTGCGCTTTCCATCCGCGTTGCCCGTCGGTCATGGGGGGGTGCGCGACCGAAGTCCCCAGCCTCAATAAGTTCGGGCGGGGACGTGTCGCCTGTCACCTTCACCGGTCCTTGACGCAAGAAGACAAGGTCGCTGTTCATGCCTGACACTGCCGGCATCCTGCGTCTCGAGAGCCTGCAAGTTCATTTTCCTATCCAGGGCGGTCTGTTCGACCGTGTCCTGGGCCGATCTGTCGGCGCCATGCGCGCGGTAGACGGGATCGACCTCAACGTCGGGCGGGGCGAGATCGTCGCCCTGGTCGGCGAATCGGGAAGCGGCAAGACCACTGTGGGCCGCGTCATCACCAAGCTTGCCAAGCCGACTGGCGGCAGAATGCTGTTCGAAGGCCGCGACATGAGGTCGGTAGAGGGCTTCTCGGCTCTACGTCCGTACCGGCGTCGCGTGCAAATGATCTTCCAGGACGCTTATCAGGCCCTCAATCCGCGACACACCGTGTTCGACATCGTGGCGGAGCCGTTGCAGTCCCTGCGGCTGGTCGGTAACGCCACTCAACTCGCCGACCGGGTGAGTGAAGCGCTTGCGGCCGCTGGGCTCAATCCTCCCGGCGATTTCTTCGCCCGCTTCCCGCACGAGCTATCCGGCGGGCAGCGCCAGCGCGTCGTGATTGCAGGAGCGCTTGCCGTCCGGCCGGAACTCATCGTTGCTGATGAACCTGTATCGATGCTCGATGTCTCGATACGCGCTCAGATTCTTCAGGTCCTGGTTGACTTGCGCGACAGGCACAACATGGCGCTGCTGTTCATCACCCACGATTTGCCCCTTGCCTGGCTGATCGCCGACCGGATTGCGGTCTTGTATCTTGGAAAATTGGTCGAGATTGGTAGCGCCGACGAGATCACATTCAACCCTCGCCATCCGTATACCGTCGCCTTGCGCAACGCCACACCGCAGATTGGCGGCAACGCAGGTCGCGCCGAGTTGCCGGCCCTGCAGGGCGAGGTTCCAAGTGCCGCGCGCGTGCCGAAGGGCTGCCGTTTCCATCCTCGTTGCCCGCTTGCCTTCGACCGTTGCAAAGCTGAGGAGCCGCCGGCGATCGAAGTTGGACCACAGCACCTGTCAGCCTGCTGGCTCGCTAAGTGAAAGGCATGCAATCAGCGCCACCCCAATGAGCGTATTCCATCTGGTATTGCACAGGCAGGTGGGCTGGAACACCACCATGCAGATAGAATGCTGAGACCCGTCGAAATTGGCCACTCCATCTTGAATCAGTCTCAATGTCTGGGAGGCACTCTGAAGTGTGTAATGAACTAGGCCCGATTAAACCGCCAACGCCGCGATACGAAGTGGTTTTGCAGACCGGCTTGCGCGTTCCAATGCGGGACGGCGTTGAGCTCGCCACGGACCTGTATCGGCCTATTGGTTACACTGGGGAACTCGGGTCAATCCTTATCCGAACTCCATACGGTAAGACGCCCTATCGCTGTCCGGTTGAGCCTCGCCACAAAGTGGCAAGAATGTTTGCTGGACAAGGGTTCGCTGTACTTGTGCAGGAGCGTCGTGGCGTCTTCGATTCCGGCGGCGTATACGCTAGGGAACATATAGGGGACGACGGTTATGACACGCTGTCCTGGATTTCGCAGCAGCCATGGTCGAATGGACGCGTGGGCACATATGGGTGCTCGGCGCTTGGTATCGCGCAGGTTTTGCTGGCGCAGTTGTGCCATCCAGCCCACCGATGCGCAATTGCGCAGGGATCGGGCGGCGCGAACGGCTCTGCCGGAGGGCGATATCGCAACGGGGATCTCCGTCTCGGCGGTGCGGTGGAGGTTGCCGCGTTTGTCCCCTGGTTCCACCAAACCGCAGCGAAGGACCGGTCCCGAGTGCAACCGAAAAGCGATGAGGAGTATCAGCGGGCTTTCGCGTCGCTGCCGCTCGTCAACATGCTTAAGAGCCTTGGGGGACCGCCGACTGACTGGGAGGACTGGGTCTCGCGTGACCCAGGCGATCCCTGGGGGGATCGGAATGGGATGCTTAGCGAGGACTCGACCATCGACGTCCCAGCCCTGTTCGTGAACTCGTGGTACGACGTGGGGGCTGCCGACGCGCTTCACCAGCAGCGCGTTTTTAGTGCTCGCGGATTGAGCCCGGCGGCACGCGATCACCAACATATCATTCTGTCGCCAGCCACGCATTGTGGCACCGAGAGTCTCAAAGCCCCGACGGTTATCGGCGAGCGCGAGCTGGGCGACGCGCGCCTGGATTGCTGGCAGATCTACCTGGACTGGTTCGACTGCTGGCTGAACGACAAGCCCGACCGGATCGAGGGAATGCCCCGCGTCCAGTACTACGTGATGGGTCGCAACGAGTGGCGTGCCGCGTCAGAATGGCCCCCTCTTGGTGTGGAACTGCAGCACTGGTTCCTCCGCAGCGGCGGGAATGCCGCGACCCGTCTAGGCGACGGGACTCTTGATGTAGAGCCTCCGAGTGCCGACGAGCCGGCTGACACGTTTACCTACGACCCTGGGGATCCGGCGCCGTTCTTGGGGATGGACGGCGGGAAGTCAAGTGGAACTACTATAGGACCCCGCGATTACCAGGACGTCCAGCTTCGTCCAGACGTCCTCTGCTTCACTTCACCGCCCCTCACAGAGGGCATGGAGGTTACCGGATTTGTCCGGGCGGTCCTCTTCGTCTCTTCTTCGGCCCCGGACACGGACTTCGTGGCCAGACTGTTGGACGTACATCCCGATGGCCGTGCGATTGACGTGGTGGACGGGATACTGCGCGTCCGCTATCGCGAGGGCTTTGATCGGGCTGTTTTCATGGAACCGAGCGTTATATGCAAAATCGAGATTGATCTCGACGCCACAAGTAATTGGTTTCCGGCCGGCCATCAAATTCGCCTGGAAATCACTAGTTCGGCCTTCCCGCGGTTCGACCGCAACCTGAATACGGGAGGTAACAACTGGGACGAAACTGAATGGGTAGTGGCTCGGAACACGATTCATCACTGCGAGCAGTTCCCCTCCCACGTACTGCTTCCTGTGATGACAGCGATGGGGTCCCATGCCGGCAAGGCGAATTTGAACAGCTTGCCGCCTGGCTAGCCTACCTCCACTATTTCAAACAAACGGTGATAACAAGCTGCGATCGGTCGGGGAGCCCGTCGCTTCTCACATCAAGCAGCTTGCCCCATCGGCCCGCGTCAATCAGCATGGAATGGGGGTCCATGGATCGGCACATAATGGCGGTGAGACTCACAATTGATGTTTTGCACAGCGGCGTAGGCGCGCTGTCACATTGATTTAAGCAATAGGGAAATTGGGGTGGCAACGCGCCATCATTGAGTGCCGGACCTGCTAGAGAAGCACGGTTGAGTTTCTTTTCAAACAACTTAGCAACGGCACAGAGTTCATCGTTGTACTGTGAATGCGACGAACACACCACCGTGCAGATAGAATGCTGAGACCCGTCGAAATTGGCCACTCCATCTTGAATCAGTCTCAATGTCTGGGAGGCACTCTGAAGTGTGTAATGAACTAGGCCCGATTAAACCGCCAACGCCGCGATACGAAGTGGTTTTGCAGACCGGCTTGCGCGTTCCAATGCGGGACGGCGTTGAGCTCGCCACGGACCTGTATCGGCCTATTGGTTACACTGGGGAACTCGGGTCAATCCTTATCCGAACTCCATACGGTAAGACGCCCTATCGCTGTCCGGTTGAGCCTCGCCACAAAGTGGCAAGAATGTTTGCTGGACAAGGGTTCGCTGTACTTGTGCAGGAGCGTCGTGGCGTCTTCGATTCCGGCGGCGTATACGCTAGGGAACATATAGGGGACGACGGTTATGACACGCTGTCCTGGATTTCGCAGCAGCCATGGTCGAATGGACGCGTGGGCACATATGGGTGCTCGGCGCTTGGTATCGCGCAGGTTTTGCTGGCGCAGTTGTGCCATCCAGCCCACCGATGCGCAATTGCGCAGGGATCGGGCGGCGCGAACGGCTCTGCCGGAGGGCGATATCGCAACGGGGATCTCCGTCTCGGCGGTGCGGTGGAGGTTGCCGCGTTTGTCCCCTGGTTCCACCAAACCGCAGCGAAGGACCGGTCCCGAGTGCAACCGAAAAGCGATGAGGAGTATCAGCGGGCTTTCGCGTCGCTGCCGCTCGTCAACATGCTTAAGAGCCTTGGGGGACCGCCGACTGACTGGGAGGACTGGGTCTCGCGTGACCCAGGCGATCCCTGGGGGGATCGGAATGGGATGCTTAGCGAGGACTCGACCATCGACGTCCCAGCCCTGTTCGTGAACTCGTGGTACGACGTGGGGGCTGCCGACGCGCTTCACCAGCAGCGCGTTTTTAGTGCTCGCGGATTGAGCCCGGCGGCACGCGATCACCAACATATCATTCTGTCGCCAGCCACGCATTGTGGCACCGAGAGTCTCAAAGCCCCGACGGTTATCGGCGAGCGCGAGCTGGGCGACGCGCGCCTGGATTGCTGGCAGATCTACCTGGACTGGTTCGACTGCTGGCTGAACGACAAGCCCGACCGGATCGAGGGAATGCCCCGCGTCCAGTACTACGTGATGGGTCGCAACGAGTGGCGTGCCGCGTCAGAATGGCCCCCTCTTGGTGTGGAACTGCAGCACTGGTTCCTCCGCAGCGGCGGGAATGCCGCGACCCGTCTAGGCGACGGGACTCTTGATGTAGAGCCTCCGAGTGCCGACGAGCCGGCTGACACGTTTACCTACGACCCTGGGGATCCGGCGCCGTTCTTGGGGATGGACGGCGGGAAGTCAAGTGGAACTACTATAGGACCCCGCGATTACCAGGACGTCCAGCTTCGTCCAGACGTCCTCTGCTTCACTTCACCGCCCCTCACAGAGGGCATGGAGGTTACCGGATTTGTCCGGGCGGTCCTCTTCGTCTCTTCTTCGGCCCCGGACACGGACTTCGTGGCCAGACTGTTGGACGTACATCCCGATGGCCGTGCGATTGACGTGGTGGACGGGATACTGCGCGTCCGCTATCGCGAGGGCTTTGATCGGGCTGTTTTCATGGAACCGAGCGTTATATGCAAAATCGAGATTGATCTCGACGCCACAAGTAATTGGTTTCCGGCCGGCCATCAAATTCGCCTGGAAATCACTAGTTCGGCCTTCCCGCGGTTCGACCGCAACCTGAATACGGGAGGTAACAACTGGGACGAAACTGAATGGGTAGTGGCTCGGAACACGATTCATCACTGCGAGCAGTTCCCCTCCCACGTACTGCTTCCTGTGATGACAGCGATGGGGTCCCATGCCGGCAAGGCGAATTTGAACAGCATCGCTAGGTGTTTAGATTGTGGTATTCGGCTTTGCCCCCCGCCTTGAACGGGTTGTTTTGAAGTGCTGCGCTTCGAGATGATGACAAAACGTGGTCTGTGTGAACAGCCACAAGCATCAGGAAAGGAAGCGCAGCATGAAAAATTATGCCGGACTGGACGTCTCCGTGAAAGAGACCACCGTTTGCATCGTGAGAAGGGCGCCGAATTTGCCGAGAGATGAAGGTTGCTAGTCATCCGGACGATCTTGCTGACGCATTGAAGAACCCCGCATGGAATCTCGCCCGGATCAGGCTTGAAGCCGGCCCCTTATCCCAATGGTTGGTCTGGCGGCAGCCGGACTACGTGACCTGTATCGAGCCCCGTCATTCCAAGGCGTTCTCAAGGCACAGGTCAACAAGACCGACCGCAACCATGCTCGCGGCATCGCGCAGATATGCGGGTTAACCTGTTCCGGCCCGTGCATGTCAAGAGTAAGCGGTATTCTCGGGCCACGGCCTTGAGCTCGAGCTTGTTGATGTAGACCCAAGGCAGGAGATCGTCGATCTGGCTGTTGGGGTGGCCGTTGACGATCCTGGTGAGGACATCGGCGAGATAAGCCGAGCGGTTCGACACCATTGAGCTTGCAGGTTTCGATCAGCGAGGCGATGACTGCCCAGTGTTCGGCGCCGCCGTCAGAGCCTGCGAAGAGCGCGTTCTTGCGGTTGAGCGCGAAGACTGATTCATTATGCACCCCCTCTTCAAATGGCGGGAAACAGCGATTTCTGATTATCGTCGTTGATGATACGCGGAGATTTGCGCGCCAAATCGGCCTTGATCCGTTCATCTTCAAGGTCGCTGGCGCGGATCTGGTAGGGCGCGCCGCGCATGACCTGCTCGGCTGGTAATATGCCGTCCCTGACGAACCGGCGGATTTTGACGTGCGACACGCCAAGCTTCGCGGCCGCGTCCGACATGGTAAGCCACTCGCCGTTCTTGTCGGAAGACCGATAGCCGCTGATCTTGTGCACCGTGCGCAGGGATTGGACGCGTCGCGCCGTCCAGGTCTTTCCCTGACCCGTCTTCATGCCCATGCGGTTGAGTGTGGCGGCGATTTCGGCATCCGACCATCGCGTTGCCATGGATCGCATGACCGCCAGAGCCTCCTCAGGCGTACTCTGGCCATGCTCTCCGGATTTGGACTTGCGAACCCTTACCTGGGAATGCTGGCCCCCATGCCAATGGATGGTCAGGATCACATCGCGCGCGTCGTCATCGACGTCCGCCACAATGTCCTTGATGAGCGCGCGCAGCAGTTGCTGACGGAACCGCATATCGACACCCGGCGCATTCCAGGCGGCTTCGAGATCCTGGGCGAGGCCGGTGAAGTCAGGGATCGCGTCGACAGGCTCCATACGCTGGACTTCACTGAGCCGGGCCTCGCAGGTCTCCACGCGCCTGAGCCTAGCTTCCCAGTTCCTCTCGAGCTGGGCCGCTATAAGCCGGTTCTCCGGGTCGCAGGCGGCGTAGCGGCGCTCGGCGAGCGATGCCTCATAGCGTGCCTGCTGCAGGTCCATCTCGATCATCTGCCGCCGCCTGGCTTCGCTCTCCAGCTGCATCTGTTCAGCCTCCAACGCCGCCTCGATCGCCATCGGCGCAACCGCCTCCAAGGCTTCGCGGGCCACCGCCGCATCGGTGCGAAAGCCGTTGAACGACATGCATCGCGCCTGCGCCATCATGGTGTTCTCGCAACGATAGACCGGGTAACCTTGGCCACGTCCGGCATACGTGACAACCAGTCTTCGCCCGCATCGACCACAGGAGAGAAGACCCGGGAGCAACGCGCGACCGCCGCGGCCCGACTTGACGCCGCCGGCTTTGCCATAGGCGTTGGCGGCGAGAAGTTCCTGGTTCCGTTCGTACTCGCTCCATCCGATATAGCCTTCGTGATGCTCCTTGAGCACCACCGCCCAATCGCTGGCCGGCTTGTAATGACCATAGCTCTTGCGGACGCGGCCATCCACGATCTCGGTGCGCTTCTCGCTCTTACCATAGACATAAGCGCCGGCGTAGAACGGGTTCTTCAGGACGGAGATCACGTTGCGGTAGCGGACCGGAACCCAGGCGAAGGACACCATCTTCTTGCCGTCGGAGGGTCTGGGGAAATGCACGCCATCGTCGATCATCGAGATCAGGACCTGGCGGGCACTGCCGAGTTCGCGGAAACGCGCGAATATCAGGCGAATGGTCTCCTGCAGGCGTATATCGGGATCGAACCCGAGACCGTAATCCCGGTGCCAGACGTAGCCGAAGGGCACAGAGATGCGCAGTTCGCCGCGCTGTGCCTTGGCGCGGTCAGCTTCGTACATGCGAGCACGCAGCACCCCGAGTTCGAACTCGCTTATGCTCCCCTTCATGCCGAGCAGCAGGCGATCGTTCGGCAGTCCCGGATCGTAGACTCCGTCCAGATCGATCACCCGTGCATCGACTTCGCCGCACAACTCGAGCAGCCGATGCCAGTCCGGTCCGTTGCGAGACAGGCGGGACGCCTCCAGGCAAAGCACAGCGCCCACATGACCGGTGCACAGATCGTCGACCAGGCGTTCGAAACCGGGACGTTCCACAGCTCCACTTGCGGTGCGTCCCAAGTCCTCGTCGATCACCTCAACCTTGCGGAATCCCCAGCGCCGCGCGACGTCGACCAGCTCATATTGCCGACGCTGGCTCTCAAGATTGAGCTGCACTTGCGCCTGCGTGGACTGACGTACATAGACAACGGCCTTGCGCTTGAGGATGGTGGCCGGAATCAGATTACGGCTCGTCATCGCGGCTCTCCTCCGTCACGATACCGGCGGCGGCCATCAGCACATTGGCGAGCCGGGCGATCACGATCGTTCGTTGCGCTGCGCTCAGCCCGACTAGCTTGTGCGAGTCGAGCGCATGCTGAGCTGGCGAACGATCACGAGAGATCGTGTCGGTGGCGGCAAGGTTCTCATTTTGAGTCTCCCCGATGATGAAACCATCCGGAGAGCCTCGCCGGAAACGGCGCTGGATCAAGAGCTTGTTCAGTTCAAGCAGTGCAGCAAGCGACGCGCGCGGGGAGCCCAGATCCATTGCTGCGCACGGGACTTCGACCTCCTGCCCAACATGGGCAGAATGACCCCGAGATTGCGATCGGACGGATCGAGCGTTCGACGGTGTTGCTGTCGATCTCGATGCGGCCGTCGTCAAGGAAGTGCGAGAGGCCTTCCCAGCGTGAGAGCGTGTAGCGGATTGCCTCTGCGAGCTTGGTCTTCTGACTGATCAGGCCGAGCTTCTCACGCAGCCAGGGTTCGAGATCGGCGACGATGGCGCGGCTTTTGTCCTGACGCATCGCGCGGCGCTCGTTGGCCGATCGGCCACGGATGTCATCCTCGATCTTGTAGAGTTCGGCGATCCGTCTCAGCGCGTCACTGGCGATCGGCGCGGGACCGGCTGCTGCCAGTTCATAAAAGCGCCGACGGACATGCGCCCAGCAGAAGGCGAGCGTGACGCCGCTTTTGTCGGCCAGCACGCGATAGCCGCCATAGCCGTCGACCTGCAAGATTCCGGTGAAGCCTGCGAGATGAGCGATCGGACGCTCGGCCTTTCGGTCCGGCGCATAGACATAGGCGACGCCCGGCGGGTCGCTCCCCTCCCATCGTCGGTCATCGCGGGCATAGGCCCAGAGTTGACCTGTCTTAGTCTTGCCGCGGCCGGGATCGAGCACCGGCGCGGTCGTCTCGTCGGCGAAGAGTTTTGCCGAGGACTTCAGCTTGCCAAGCAGCCGCTCATGCACCGGACGCAGGTGCCAGGCGGCGCGGCCGACCCAGTCGGCGAGCGTAGAGCGATCGAGATTGATACCCTGCCGGGCGTAGATTTGCGCCTGACGATAGAGCGGAAGGTGATCGGCATATTTTGAGACCAGCACCTGGGCGACCGTTGCCTCGGTCGGAAGACCACCCTCGATCAGCCGGGCCGGCGCCGGAAGCCTGAACCACGACGTCCTCGCAGGCGCGGCAGGCATATTTGGGCCGGCGCACGACGATTACACGCAGCTGCGCCGGAACGATGTCGAGCCGCTCGCTCACGTCCTCGCCGATCCGATGCAAGCCATTGCGGCAGCATGGGCAGGCATGGTCCTCGATGTCGACGACCATCTCCACGCGCGGCAGATGGGGTGGCAGCGCGCCCCGGTTGGCCCGGCGCCTCGTGGCCTTTGCTTGCCGCTCGGCGGGAGCAGATTGCTCCTTCTCTTCCTCACCGGCGGCCTCGATCTGCTCCGCCTCTTCGAGCCCCAGCAGCAATTGATCCTCGGGGAGCGTCTCGGCACGCCGGCCGAAGCGGTGACGCTGCAATTCCTTGATGATCTGAATCAGACGGGCATTCTCGACGTCGTGCGCCAGGACCATCGCCTTCAGCGCGTCCGGATCGTCGGGAAGCTGGTCAGCCGTCATCGCCATGAACGGATCAGACCATATTCGCCGACAGCCCGCGACAGCGGAATCTAGGCTGATTCACTTCGTCGCGGGTCAGCCCGCCTGGGCTGGCACGCGGGTCCGGCGCGCCTCATGGACTCGCCGCCAGTCGAGACCTTCGAGTAGCGCCGAGAGCTGCGCGGCCGTCAGCCGCATCATGCCGTCATGCACTTTCGGCCAGCGGAACTCCCCATCCTCCAAACGCTTAGCAGGCAAACCCCGGTGCCATCCCAGAAGATCAGCTTGATCCGGTCAGTCCGCTTCGCCCGGAAGACGTAGACGGCCCCGCTGAACGGATCGGCCCCCATTGTCTCTCGCACCAGCGCCGCCAATCCCTCCGCACCCTTGCGGAAGTCGACGGGCTTCGTCGCCACCATGACCTTGACCGCACCCGTCGGCCCGATCACGACGTCGCCTTCAGCGCGCGGATCACTGCGGCCACCGTCTTGGTATCGGCGCCCCGGCCGACGCGCATCGCGATGCCGTCGATCTCAAGCTCGATCATGCCGGCATCTCGGGTGGCTTGCCGTTTCCGCTGCTTCGGTGAACGGCTGGCTGCAGGTTCCGCCGCCGCCACAACCGCCGGCACAAAGGCAGGAGAATCTTGCTGCACCGAAGCGGCCTGTTTGCGCGCTTCGCGGCGCCAGGCGAAGACCTGCTGCGGCCTGAGACCATAACGGCGGGCGACCTCGGAAATGATCGCATTCGGCTCCAGCGTCTCTGCGATGATCCGCGCCTTGTCATCCACCGACCAGTGACGCCGACCGCCGGCACCGTTGATCACCTCGAAACGCCGAAGCTGCCGCTCCGGGTCAAGCGTAAGGTCAAGTCCAGACACAAGCCGATCTCCGATCCCAATACAGGATCGGCAACCTCACAGATCGCGACCACTCCCGAAAGGTGGTCCGGAAACACCGCTCTGATGTCCGCTGTCAAGGTTTGGAACGCATGAGGTCGCCCGATCCGAGGAACGGCTGCTCATTCTGATGATCGCGCATGGGTGGGGAGGCGGAACTGAAGGACGTCGGTGATCAAGCTCTGATGCGCGGGTTGGCTACCGCATTCCCGATTGTGCGTCCGGGGCTGTTCCTATCTTACTGCGGGCGTCGGTCGATTTGCCGGCCACAAAGCGTCTGACGGGCATTCCCCTGCCGTGGTCCCGCCTCCGCCCATGCGCGATATGTGCGCCATCGCGGCGAGCGATCAGGTGACGCGCGCCTCCCTTGCGACTGCCCACATAAAGCCGACCAGTTCACGGGCGATCGCGGTGCAGACGACCGTTGTCCGTTTGCCCCGAGCGCTCAGCATGCGGTAGCGGGCTGTCAGGCGGGACTGCGCCTTCCAGGCGATCTCACGCACCTTCGGTGACGCCTGCTCCAACCGGTATAGCTTCGCCTTCCCGACCTTGGGCGGATGTCGATAGGTCCAGGCGCTCTCGACCAACATGTGGCGAACCCGACCGTTGCCTGCCTTTGTGATGCCGCCGCGCCGGACTGTCTCCCCGGTTGAGCGCTCGCCGGGGACCCGACCGAGATATCCCATGAGCTGGCGTGGGCTTTCGAACCGGCTGGCGTCGCCGACTTCGGTGACGAACGTCACGGCGACAATTAGGTCTACCCCACGCAATGTCTGAAGCGCCCACACGATCGGTGCCAGCGACCAGGCCGGGACGAACTCTTCGATCACACGCTCCAGCCGCTCGACCCGCTCTTTCGAGACGCGCACCGCCTCGACCATCTCCTGGAGTGCGATCTGATGCGCGGGATGATCGAACCTTGTTCCTGAAGCCAGCGTAGATAGCGCATCGTCCAGCTCTTCTTTCGCGGATAGCTACGGCCGTGCTTGAGCATGAATGCGCTCACCTGCTGGCGATGGACCCGCAGCGTCTCGACCGCGCCCGCCCGCGCGCGAACAAGATCCCGTATGGACTCGTGCCCTTCATCGGGAACCCACACCGCGGTCAGCTCGCCGGCGCGCAATAGTCGGGCAAGGGAAATGGCGTCTCGACGGTTCGTCTTCACCCGATCGCCGGGCTTCCTTGGTATCAATGATGGTGCAACCACGGTGCACTCGTGCCCGAGCGACCGGATCAGGCGATAAAGGCCGTACCCGGTCGGCCCAGCCTCATAGCAGAAATGCACGTAATCAAAGCGGCTGGCGATCCGGCCTATGACCCGCCGCATGCTGGTCGCCGACGCGTCGACCTCACCGAAGAACCGAACCTCTCCTTCCCGGCCTGCCTCCGCAATCGCAATAGCGTTCTTAAGCTTCGCAACATCGATTCCGACAAATGCTTCTCTATAATCCGCCACGGCTCGTCCTCCTGTGGTGAGGATCGGCTCGGCCCGTCCGAGCAACCCTCGGACGCGCAGTGTAGGGCGAGCCACCTCATCGGCAGAGGCGGACATACGGTCTTACTGTCAAGACGCTGACGACCCAGAATCGCCGGGCGCTGCTGACGGCCCTCAAGTCGCTTCAGGAAAAGGCCATCGCCATCGAGAACGACATCCGTGGCCTGTTTCGTAACTTCGGTCTCAAAGTTGGCATTGTCGACGGCCGGCAAATTCGCGGATCGCATCCGGGACCCTTCCGGTGACATTCCGGAACTCGAGACATCATGGAGACGTTGCTCACCGCCCGTCGGAAACTTTGCGAGCAGTTCACGGTGCTACACGAAAGACTGTTGTCGATCGTGAGGGGTGACACGGTTTGCAGGCGGTTGATGACCGTGCTGGGCGTCGGCCCTATCGTTGCACTGGGTTTCAACGCCACGGTCGATATTCCTGCCCCCTTCAGGAATTCGAAGGACGTGGGGCCGTATCTCGGTTTGACGCCGCGGTTACATCAATCAGGCTAGGATAATCGCGTCGGCAGGTCAGCCTAGGAAGCTTGAATGGGATTGACTTCAACACGCCGAATAGACAAGTCCAGGCATTTGGTGGAGCGGATTGAGAGTGAAGCGCTCGGGCTGGGAAGCCCATGCCTTGCAGATGAACTCGTAGGGTGAGACCTTTGAGGGCCTTCAGCCTGCGGCCGAAATTTGTAGGCCGCAACAAAGTCGGCAAGATGCCGACGCAGTTGGTCATGATCGTCGTAGTGGAAACGCTTGCCCGTCGCGTCCTTGATGGTGCGGTTCATTCGCTCGACCTAGCCGGTGGTCCAAGTATGCTTTGGCTTCGTGGTTCGAAGCACAGCGCGACGATGCGGCCCCCGAACGTGCTTGCGGGCTTCCTGGCGCCGCGACGAGCGCTTGCAGGCGCTGACGGTCGCTGGCCAAAACGGTGAAGGGGGATGCTATTGCGCATGCATCTAACTCGCACGCCAAACCGCAAAACGGAATCCCGAAATCGGACTCTTTTGATCCGATCAATCCACTATGAGACGCCGATTCCGAAATAGCGGGTGTGGGCGACATTGAGGATGCGATTGATCAAGCTTACGAAGCTGTGTCCGCCGGCCGTTGCAGCTGTGCCATAACTGGAGTGTATACCAAGGGCCGGCACCGAGTTCATCTCTAGGACAAACGGTTGGCCTGAGCGATCGATCCGGAAATCGACGCGGGCATAGTCCCGGCAGTGGCAGGCACGGAAGGTCGCAACCGAAATATCCCGTAACATCGTCTCAAGCCCGCTCTCGATTTTCGCCGGGCAAATCTTGGGCACCGCTGCGGCCGCCACGTACTTCGCATCCCAATTCATAACACGCGTTTCGCGGTCACCGAAGTCCTGCTCCACTAGAGGCAAAACTTCGGGCTCCCCGTTTCCGAGCAACGCAACGCAGATTTCCCGCCCCTCGATGTATTCCTCCACTAGCGCATCCTGAGCATGCTGCGTGACGATCACTTCGACGGCCTGCCGCAACTTAGAGTGTTCATGTATGATCTGCAATCCGAAGCTGCAGTCCTCCTCCCGCGGCTTCACTACCACTGGGAATCTCAGGTCGCCGGTGTTCTCGGTGCCGCGACGCATCACGCGAAAGTTCGGAGTCGGCACGCCCTGATCGCGGATGAGCATTTTGGTAATGACTTTGTCTCCCGTCAGCCCAATCCCGAAGGGGCTACATCCAGTGTATGGAACACCGGCCATCTCAAGCATGGCAGGAACATGAGTGTAACGCTTTTCGCCCTGAATTCCCTCCGCCAAGTTGAAGACCATTCCCGAGGGGCGACCTTGCGGATCAGGTGGCATGAACCGCTCGAGACTGGCGAGCAGTCCTTTATCGCCTTCACACACTACCGTCTCGTGGCCGCCCTCTTGAAGTGCCGCCACCACATCTTCCAACGTGCCGCTATGCGGCCAAGGCTGCGGCGGCTGCGGACAAGGCTGACCGAACCGGTTAATCACACCGTTGAAATCACTGTTCGTTACGATGGCTACTCGCATGAGCTATCTCCTTTGACGTTTGTCTGCTGTCACGAAACCAATGAAAACTGGATGGAGGCCAACCGCTATATCAACATTGACGACCTGCACGAGTACAAGAGGCTCGAAGCACCATGGCTGACCCTTTTCACAACCCCCTCCACAAACATAGGTCCACCACCCGGTTCCCTCTCCGGTTCCCGACCCTTTCCGCTGGCGGTGCTCTTTTTGCCCAAGTAGCTCGAAAGACGGCGAGTTGGGTTGCGGTACCATCAATAAAGCCTTATGCAGGGTTTATGCCAAAACAGATGATAACCGGCGGATGAGAGCGCTCCGACGCGAAATGATCGCTTCAAAAACCGTGCCAACCTCGCAAAATGCACGTCGGCCAGTGCTTTGAGTTTGATATCAAACTTACGGTCATATCAGGTACTAAACTGGCCCGCACAACCACTATGTCGCAGGCGCGACAAAATCCGACAGAGATCGTATCCCAGGGGACGAGCGGCGACCCATCCGCAGTCTTTTGACGCTCGCCGGTCCCTTACATCGAGCCCTGGCGTCCAGAATTGAAGTTGGGCGAAGGCGATCCGCATAATCGTATGCCCGGCCTGGCCGGCTTCAACGTGCGAGCGCTGCAGCAGTTTCAACAATGATGGCGAGTCGGCATAAATCTTCTTGAGAGGCTGGCGCTTAATCCCGGAACAAACGCGGCAATCAGCACTTCGCCTTGCTCATTTCGATGACGGCCATAGTGTTATTGCGCGCTTCAAAAGCTGGACAGCGATTCCGCTAATTCCCGGACAGCGTTTTCACAAAAGTCCGACAGTTCGTCGAGGTTGGTCCTCGGCAGCCTGGTTGCTGTAGGGCTGATTGATTTCGGTGTTCTCGGAGTCGGTCAAGAGGGCCGAGGCTTTTTTCTTCGGATGCTCTCGCCCTGAAGGGCGATGCGGTGTGCATTGTGCACGAGCGGTCGTGTATAGCGTCGGCGACCGTGCTGTCGTTAATAAGGTCGTGCCAGCTTGCCACGGGGACCTGGGCGGTGATCAGGGTGGATTTTCTCTGATAGCGCTCCTCGACGATTTTCGAAGAGGTGGAAGCGCTGCTGATCGGAGAGAGCATGGTTGCCGAAGTCGTCGTGGATGAGCCAAGTGGACACGGGTGAGCTTGTCGATGAGGCGGGGAAAGGAACCATCGATGCGTCGCTCTCGAACAGGATAACAGTGCGGCTTCGGAAAAGTCCGGACAGGCTTTCCGGTAATCTCAATGATGAGATCCGCGCCCGCCGTTCCAAAAAAAGGTTCGGCACGAAGCCCGCATTTTTTGCACTGGGCTTACGGCGTGCTGATCCACTGTTTCGTCATTACTATTCCCGAGCCTTGCAACCGAGCCGGAAGCGTCAGGCGAATGCAGGATTCCTGCGCTCGTAGAGCGTCCCAGCTTGGTCAGCACAACCTGACGATACGCGCCATCTTGGCGGCAAAGGCATTTGACGCAGCTGAATTGTCACGATCAGACGGCAGTTGGATCCTCATTGGATGGCCAGTGTTGCAAAAATCACAGGCTGGAGATCGGACTTGCGCCCTGGTGAATTTCCGCCACCGCATCGGGGTCGGTCTTCAACCCGGCAACTTCGACTTCCCAATTATAATAGAGACCGCGGCCGGGGCTTTGGCGGAGAGGGTCAGTCCTGGCGATGCCTCTCTCGAGCCGGCCTACATTGCAGCTGCCAGGCGGTTGGTTGAGCGCGGAGCCGTCGCGATAACCAGGGACTGCGGCTTCAGTATCTGGTGCCAGGCTGCACTGGCCACGTCTGTCAAACTTCCCGTGGCCATGTCGAGCCTGCTACTGGCGCCCACGCTCCTCCGGCAGCTTCCGGCCGGCGCAAAGCTCGCCGTCTGGCCGCAGACTCAAGACACTGCGGCGAAGAGCTGCTGGGCATGGATTCATCCGCAGGGGCAAGAGTAGCCATCGGCGGCATCGAAGGTAATACGCGGCCGGCTAGTGTTACCGAAATGGAGTCCCCGGGTTGCAGTCTGTGTCGCGACTTCGCGCCGCACATCCCAAGATTGACGCACTCCTATTTGAATGTACATTGTCCCCGATGGTGACGTCAGCAATCCGTCGTAGGACAGGACTGCCCATCTATGACGCCGCGCCCCTTTATCGAATGACATTCGCGTCCGTGGCTTGACCGCTTGGAGGCCGTCAGGTGCTTGAGCGCGGCAGTCTCAAGTTTTAAGGGGTGGCAGCGTGGAATCTGCTCCTCGCGAAAGAAGGAAGCCCCAGGCGACTTTCGATCGTATATGCCGCGGCTAGGACGGAGGTGTCGGAATAGCGCGCGCCGACCAGTTGTAGCCCGACGGGCAGCCCTTGATCATCCAGGCCCGATGGAATCGATGCTGCTGGTTGCTGGGTCAAGTTGAAAGGGTAGGTGAAGGGCGTCCAGTCCACCCACCCCTTGTAACTATCATCCGGCACATTTCGCCCGACGGGGAACGGCGCGATAGGCATCGTCGGTGTGACCAAGAGATCGTAATTTTCGTGGAACTTCGCCATCAGAGCGGAGAGCTCGAACCGCATCGCCTCAGCTTCCTGAAATTCGGTAAGGGTGATCTTCAGCCCGCGTTCGGCACCTTCCAGAAAGCCAGGATCTAGTAATTGTCTTTGCTGTTTGTTCATTCGTGACACAATACGGGCGGCGCCAGCGAACCAGAATGTAGAAAACACCTCCACCGGATCCGCAAATCCCGGATTGACTTCGGCCACCTCGGCCCCAAGAGCTCGAAGCTGGTCGATCGCATTATCGGTAACGTTTTGGATATCTCGCGCCACCTTGACATAGCCGAGGTTCCGACTGTAGCCGATCCGCAGGCCCCTGATGGTGGTCTTTGCTGGATCGGGGTCGAGACCTAGGTACGCCGGACCCGCATAGCCATCGCGAGCGTCCTTTCGTGCAATCACATTCATCATCAGGATCGCATCCGCAACGGTGCGGGTCACCGGCCCCAAATGAGACAGCGTTGTCATGGCGCTAGCTGGCCATTGCGGAACGATGCCGAAGGTTGGCTTGAAGCCGAAGGTCCCCGTGAAGCTCGCCGGTATCCGGATTGATCCCCCGCCGTCGCTACCCTGATGAAGAAAGCCAAGGTTGAGCGCAGCCGCAACTGCCGCCCCTCCCGACGACCCGCCTGGTGTCAGGTCAGGATTCCAGGGATTGCGGGTGATCCCGTAGACCGGGCTGTCTGTTACCCCTTTCCAGCCAAATTCTGGAGTGGTTGTCTTGCCCAGGATAACGCCACCGGTCTCACGGATACGGGCTGGAACAGGGGCGTCTTCAGTCCAGGGTCCCTCGGTGCTGCCGGACAATGAGCCACGTCTTGTCGGCCAGCCTCGTGTCAAGGTGAGGTCTTTGATGGTGGCCGGAATGCCATCTAGTACTCCGGCTGGTTCCCCCTTCATCCATCGACCCTCCGAGGCCCGGGCAGCAGACCTGGCCCCTTCGTGGTCGACGAGGCAAAATGCGTTCAGCGCCGGGTTGTTGGCGTCGATGCGGCTGAGACAGTCATCGACGACTTCAACAGGCGAGAGCTGCCGCCTTCGGTAGAGTTCCAGGCATTCGCACGCCGACAGACCCTCAAGAGATGTTGGCACGGATGAACGAGTTTTCATTTTACGAGGTCCGCTACATTCAAGCCTGGCATAAGACGGCAGTTATTCATTCGTTCTGCGGCCCTTGTCAGACCGATCATCAAGACGTCGGACGGGATCCCAACGTGTTCTCTACGAGCTTGATCCAGTACGATGTTCCATAAGGAATCGCCTCGTCGTTGAAATTGTAGGCAGGGTGATGCAGGCCGGCGCTGTCACCGTTCCCGCACCAGACGAAAGCACCCGGCCGCGCCTGCGCCAGGAAGGAGAAATCTTCCCCCCCCATTACCGGTGGCGTCTCGAGCACATTGTTTTCACCGGCCACGCCCTTGGCCGCGCTTCTCGCAAGGTCGGTCTGCTGGACCTCATTGAAGAGAATTGCGTCGAAGCTCTGAAATTTAATATCTATCTTCGCGCCGGTTATCTGGGCGATGCCGGCGACCACTTCGCCCACCCGCTCCTTCACGAACTTGCGCACCTCCGGCTTTAGCGTCCGCATGGTGCCCACCAACTCCGCTGTTTGCGGAACGACGGGGACTAGTCTCTGCCCGGACTGGAACTGGTGGAACGAAATTCCTGCCGAGTCGACAGGGTCAATGTTCTGAGCCAGGATATGCTGCAGGGCCGTCACAAGCTGAGCGCCGACCAGAATCGGATCGATGCATTCATGAGGCCTTCCAGGGTGCCCCCCTCGCCCTTCAATGCTAATTTCTATGCTATCAGTTGCCGCCATCACTGGACCTTGCCGGATTCCGAAGACACCTACCGGCAAGCCCGGACGATTGTGCATTCCGTAGATGTGCTCGATGCCGAACCGCTCCATCAAACCGTCATCTAGCATGGCAACGGCGCCGGTACCGATCTCCTCGGCAGGTTGGAAGATCATGACCGCCGTTCCAGCGAAATTCCGAGTATCGGCAAGATAGCGCGCGGCACCCAACAGCATCGCGGTGTGGCCGTCATGCCCACACGCATGCATCAAGCCCTTGTTCTTGGACGCATAGGGCAGATCGGTCGCTTCGTTGATCGGCAGCGCATCCATGTCAGCGCGCAATCCGATAACCTTTGGGTTACCGTCGCTCACGACGCCGTTGCCCTTGATGACGCCAACGACGCCGGTTTTGCCGATGCCGGTCGCGACGGCGTCGCAGCCGAATTCGCGCAGGCGCTCGGCGACAAATGCCGAAGTACGGGGGATGTCGAAGCCCAGTTCGGGATGTGCATGGATGTCCCGGCGCCAAGCCACTATCTCGGGGAGAAACTCTGCGACGCTATTGAGAATTGCCACGGGGACTTTCCTTTCTTGCCGGTTGCAGGCGAATTTCACGCTTTGTCCTTGCGAGAGCCGGGAGACCCGTTTCCGCGCTGCCGGGAGCACAGCATCCTCTGTGCGACGTAGGCACCCCAGCTATTCCGCCGACTGAAGCCGCTCCAATTAGCCGGGGACCGACAATCCTGAATTCCGCTCCGCCCAGAATGTAGCAAGTGCCAAAGAGCTTGGTTGCGCGAAGGGCGCCTTGGTCCCGCAGAATATCATCGTTTTTTGGTCATTGGCGCATAACACCTGCAGGCTGAGAGGAGGTGCCCTGGTATATATGCGGGACCATTCAAAATAGGACAGCCGACATTCAGAAGTGCGGGACAACTGCGACCCGCGGAAGGCGCGTGGTGGTTGCCTGGGCGGGCTCTTTTGAAGGCTACTCTTCAGCAATTGGCAGAGCAAACGACGCCTTGATCCGATCCATTACAACGATTGTCTTGAACCCCTTTACTTCAAGATGTTCGTAAAAAAAACGACGGGTAAACGCCTCGTACTCGGCCATGTCCTGAGCAGAGACCGTAATAATAAAATCCGCTTCACCCGTAACGTAGTAAGCGTTCATGATCTCAGGCGTCCGCCGAATTGCCTGCTTGAAACGATCGATGATATCGGCGCGATCGCGCTCGAGAGTGATGGATACCAGCAGGAGCAGGGGCCGACCGACGGCTTCCGGTGAAACTATGGCAACGTCCGCTTCGATGACGCCAGCGTCTCGAAGTCGCTTTAATCTCCGCTGACAAGCGGTAGCC
Organism: Mesorhizobium sp. WSM4983; assembly: GCF_029625765.1. Taxonomy (NCBI): domain Bacteria; kingdom Pseudomonadati; phylum Pseudomonadota; class Alphaproteobacteria; order Hyphomicrobiales; family Phyllobacteriaceae; genus Mesorhizobium; species Mesorhizobium sp. WSM4983. Next base: position 65,037 of record NZ_JARTVM010000011.1, read on the forward strand.
GATAGTCCGGCAAGTTCGCCCAATTCCTCTGTCGTAAGGCGATTGTTGCGCTGCACGACGTTGAGAATCTTCCGGTCAATTCGATCCAGATCCATTCACAATCTCTGCTCATGATGATATCGGCCAATGCCAAGGCCGCCAGTCCGTACGTCCAAAATGTAGCAAGTGCCAAACGCCCTCTCGGCGCTAAAGTCGGTCCAAGTCGCAGAAAATCGGCGTTTCTTTCGCCATCTGCGCACAATACCGGCATAGTATAACTATCTGAGGGGTGCCGCTGAATCGATGGGCGTTGCTGGTGAGCAGTTGCGGGCCAGCGCAAGAACGGCAGATTCGATCGGGTGGGGGCGATCCCCGGTCGAAAAGATCCTACCGATCTCGTTGCTCAGGCGCAGAAAACATGAGTTGCAGCACGCTCGCATCAGTTCGAGGCAAGCGTGTTAGGGAGCGACATCACCAAGGGTGTCGGCGTTGCAGCATAAATCGGAGACCATGAGAGTCAGGCTATGAACCGGCCCCGGCTTTCGGATGCCTTACGGCCCTCGCGCGTCGGCCGCGAGTGAACTATGATCCGCATGGGTGTGGGGCTGGAGGAGAAGGTCGTCGGCTCAGTCAGGCTAACGTCGCTCCAAGCACTGGTAAGAAGCCCTATCCGCGGTCTGAGAATTACCCAAATTGATCTCTCGTGAGGCAGTTGTTGCAGCTGCATTCCGTCGAGACGCTTCAGTGATCCGCGAGAATGGCTCGCGATCTCTGCGTGAATCGCGGTTTGGCGCAGGAATGCGGCGTGGGAGACCGAATGTTAGACCAAAGTCGGCACGAGCACCGTGTAAAATGGGCAGGTCAGCGCAGACCAGTCTGGCGGCATTCTTACCCTTGCCGGAACGATCGCCTGAACAAGGTAGCTCAACCGCCGTCCGCACTCCCAGGAGAGAAAGCCATATGCTTCCCTTGGACATCCTCCGAAAGGAGTTTCCAGCCACAGCAAACGCCATCTACATGGATGTCGCGAACCAGGGCCTCATATCAAGCACAACATTGGCTTCAATCGAGCCTCATTTGAACAATCGGCTGCATGGCCTAAACGACGAAGAAAGAATGCTCGAACACGTCGAGCGTACTCGCGCTAGGTTCGCACAATTTATCAATTCAGATCACGATGAAATTGCAATTACCAAGAATGCATCGGAAGGCATCAACATCATCGCTAATGCGATCGATTGGAGAGATGGAGACAACGTCGTTCTATGCCCAAAATTGGAACACGCAAATAATATCTTGCCATGGATTCAGATCAGAGACCGCTACAATGTCGAGTTGCGAGTCGTAGAGCCGGATAACGGCTCAATTCCCCCTGATGCATTCGTAAAGGCGATTGATTCTCATACCCGCGTTGTTGCCTTGGCGACGGTGACGATGGTTCCGGGGTTTCGGACCGTCATGGAGCAGATATCCGAAGCCTGTAGGCACTACGGTGCATTTCTTTTGGCGGACGCGACGCAATCTGTTGGGATACTCCACACCGACGTCAATCGACTTGGCGTAGACGGTGTAGCAGTGTCCACTGTGAAGGGTTTGATGGGTCTTTATGGATCGGGTTTTTTATATTGCCGTAAAGAATGGGCCGATCGGCTGAGCCCGGCCTATCTTGCGCGCTTCAGCGTAGATTTCGGAAACGCGCCAGAATCAGCTCCGGTACCTAGTTTTGTAAAGTTGCGCTCTGGCGCGCCCCGCTTTGATATCGGGCATTACAACTTCCCTGGCATGTTGGCTGCATATGCATCAATGGGCCAGCTACTTGATATCGGAACCGAGGCGATCGACCAGAGCGTTACCTCACTCGCAAAACGTATGGCCACTGGTCTCTTAGATATCGGGCTTCCGGTCTGCGGCGGGCCACCAGGCGCTCACACTGGAAGTATCGTAGCCGTTGGCGATTCCAGCGATCTTGTTGAAGGGCGCCCAGTCGACGCCCGCATTCGGTCGCTTCACGAGCATTTCACGAAGAACGGGGTAATCGTCTCAATACGCAGAGGCATGCTCCGGTTTTCCCTGCATCTTTACAACACCGCCGATGAAGTCGATCGCGTAATCAATCTGGCCAAGAGCTGGTCGAAGTAAGAGCGACACGGCTAGTTCATGCACACAGGAGAGTACATGTCGACCCAGAGCGCCGAGACTATCGGACTTCTCCAAGATCTTATAAAGATCGAGAGCATCAATCCATCGCTGTCGCCAAAAGGTAGTGGAGAGCAAGGTGTAGCCAAGTTCCTCGAGGGTTTTTGCAAGGAGCGGAAGCTGGCTTACGGGATACAGGAGGTGGCCGATGGTCGCTCGAATTTCCTGACCTGGGTACCTGGGAAAGAACCCGATAGGCGTATTCTATTCATTGCTCATATGGATACCGTTCCTATCGATAGGTGGGAATCAGATCCATTCTCGGGTGAGCAACGGGACGGGCGAATATATGGGCGAGGTAGCTGCGACACAAAAGGCTCACTTGCAGCTATGTTGATTGCGCTTAGCTCACTTGGTGAACGGCAGCCCCGGGCCACGGTTGTTGTGGCAGCCAGCATTGACGAAGAGTACCGCAAACTTGGCGCCCGCGCTATAGCCGATTCCGGTGTCGCTTATGAGGGTGCGGTAGTCGGTGAACCCACCGAATTAGAGCTCGTTGTAGCTCACATGGGTTCTGTCCGCTGGCAAATCGAGGTTCAGGGTGTACCGGCTCATACGTCGAAGCCTCATCTCGGAGTGAACGCGATCACGGGCATGGCCAAGGTGGTATTGGCACTTGATGAGCACCATCGATCCCTTGTGTCTCGGGCGCAGCACCCATTGGTAGGGTCATCACAGCTGACCGTGAGCCTCATCGAAGGAGGTTTGGAACTTACCACTGTACCGCCGGTATGCCGTATCTGGGTCGATCGGCGTCTCATACCCGGGGAGCGGCCGCAGGACGCGTTGGCGGAGGTAGAAAGCATACTGGAAGGCCTTCGCCAGGGCGAAGACAAGATCAATGTTCGGTCATTGCTTCCCGCATTGGAAGACCCGCCTCCAATCAGTTCCGGGTCGAGCAAAATTGCAGCAGTCGCAGGAGCGGCTTGTGCCCACGTCGCGGGGACCGGAGAGCAGAAGGGAGCCACCGGCGGCTCGGATGCAAATCAGCTGTCATTGGCTGGGATCCCGTGTGTGATTATCGGACCCGGGCGTACTGCCCAAGCCCATACGAACAACGAGTTCGTTGAAATCGATCAACTGACCAAGGCTGCTGATTTGTACCAGAGAATCATGCTCACATATTAGGAGTGGCCGGCCTGATGGGGGTGCTCAAACCCCGTCCATTGGGCCGCGGACGCCCCGGATGCTGCATGAGCGTGGCGGCCGCAACGTCCCGATCTTCGCTGGTCTCGTCGGCGCTTCCCACGTAGATCTTGCCGCCCGTGCTTGAAATTCTGTTGCGACAGGCAGAGTGCGTCTTCACCATAGGGAGGGCATGATCTTCCACCGGAGACGCAGAGCCACCGAAAATTTGGCGCTCATATGCGGATAACGTACGGCAAGTGCCTAGGAAATGCAGATTTTCCGCGACAAGAAGAAATCCTCGGGGAAAACAGCCTCTTGTGACGTGATACGAAGAGAAAGTATGCGGACAGGACGAATGCCTGATCCGTTCGAGGAATGCCTGTTTTGAAGGACTCGACGAGATGAAATATGAGAAGCCATTTCCGCCCGAGGAGTTTCGGCGTCGTGTTCATGACGTGAAGCAGCGGATGGAGCGAGCGGGGCTGGACTTGCTGATCTGCCAGGATCCCGCGAATATGTATTGGCTTACCGGCTTTGACGGCTATTCGTTCTACGTGCCTCAGGTGGTCTTAGTGCATCTCCAGTCGGACATGCCCCTCTGGTTCGGACGTTTCGTCGATGTAAATTCCGCTTATATAACGACGGATCTGCCTAGAGAAAATATAAGCTCATTTTCCGATCATAGACTTCAACATCCAGAATTACATCCATTTGACGATCTTTGCGAGCTTATCAATTCGCGCGGCTGGGGATCTGATCGAATCGGTGTCGAGCTTAACGCCCACTTCTATACTGCCCGAGCACATCAACATCTCGTCAAAGGCCTTCCGAATGCAAAATTCTCTGATAGCCGCGAATTAGTCAATTGGGCACGGCTTATAAAATCTGACCTTGAACTAGTCTACATGAGAGAAGCGGGCCACCTTGCAACGCATACGATGCAGACGGCAATCGCTAACCTAAGGCCTGGAGTGCCGCAACATGAGGTCGTCGCGGAGGTGTACCGGGCCCAGACACGAGGGGTGGACGGTAAATATGGCGACTCTAGCGGTCCTCCTCTTATCCAGACTAGCGAACAAACGAACGCTCCGCACCTCAGTTGGACCGAGGAGCCCTTGCCGACCTCTGGCCTGGTTCTCATGGAGTTCGGCGCCACCCGACGCCGCTACTGTGCGCCGCTGTGCCGCACCGTCCACATCGGAAAGCCACCCGCAGAGGTCTCGCGTCTTGCTGAGGTTATAGTGGAAGGCGGGGATGCTGTGCTCGAGATGGCAAAGCCTGGTACCGTCGTTGAGGAGCTTAATGCGGTGTGGCAAGATATCCTCAAGCGGAACGGGTATATCAAGATAGGCCGCTCCGGCTATTCAATCGGACTCAACTTCCCGCCGGAATGGGGCGAACGCACGGTTAGTATTCGCGCGGGCGACAAGACCATCCTACAACCAGGAATGTGCTTCCATTTTCAGTCGGGGGTTAGGCTCGAAGGGTTCGGCGCCGCCATCTCTGAATCATTTATTGTAACCGAAAGGGGCGGTGAGCGATTGGCAGATGTTGATCGCCGCTTGATCGTCGTGGACTAGGTGATTTGGATGTGACCCAAATCGTTTTGCGATCTCACTGGGTCCGTTCGAAGCCGGTTGAAATTTGTTTCTGCGGCGAGCGGATGAACGGATCTAGCTTAAGGACGGCGCTGTCTGAGAGGTGCGGCATGCCCAACCTCTGGGACAGGAGAATCTCGCCTAGCACATGAGTTCTCTGCATCAGCGGAGATTAAGATCCGTAGGCCGAAATGAGCCACCTGTGACGCGAGCGCGGCGTGAACGTTGCCCCATTCTACAAATGCGCGGATGACGCAAGAGGACTTAGCTTTTGAGGAGCATTGAGGACGAGTTTACGCGCGCCTGAAGCGGGCTCTTGCCAACCCTGCGCGCCGGTGGGAACGCGAGTATGGTCCGCCCCGTCCGTGCAACACGTCGCGACATCAGCACACGTTGTTCCCGATAGATGGCTCGGCAGCGAAGCTCGCCTTTTGCCCGGGGCTCGCTTCATCCTTTTCTGCTGTTTCGTGCGACTTCACCACTTCACCAAGTGAATGTCTGGGTTATCGCGGGGACCTCAATTTCGGGACCCCAAGACCTCCTTCCGAATGAAGTCGTCCGCGATGCCATCGTGTCTGAAGCGGTCGCGGTCACCCTGCACAGTGCCGGACGAAAGTAGCCTTGCGGCGAGTTCCGTCTAAGATTCGAGGCGGTTGCGCCTGCGTCAGTGCGCCTGATCGGTGTCGGTCGAGAACTTAATGCCACGAGGCCAGATCGGGAACTCGGGATCGGGAGATCGGCGCTGGAACCAACTACTTTCCGCGCCGCCGGCGACCAGCGCGACCTTCGCTCGCGGTCGCTAAGCCTCCTGGCAAGTGAAGTTGTGAGCCGTGTCCAATTCTACGCGAATTGGCTGCTGTTTGCAGGAATGCAGCTAAAGGGGCATCAACTGCGCTGCCGATCGGCGCTGTGGCAGCAATAACCTAAAGGCATCAGCATACCATTGGAGTCTTAGATGAGGGGTACGTCAATCACGGCATTACGCAGGCTCAAACGGCCAGACCTTTTGCGTGGTGATGCGTATCTGAACGGCGCCTGGCTCTCCAAATCAGATACTCTTGCCGTGTTTGATCCTGCCAGCGGTGACGAGATCGCTCAAGTTGCGGCTTGCGCAGACGCCGACGTTGACGACGCGGTCCATTGCGCAAGAGCAGCGTTCCTCAAGTGGCGCGACATGCTTCCGTTACAGCGTGGTGCATATCTGCGGAAATGGGCGGCAGGCATGCGGGAGAGCGCCGAAGACCTGGCTGTCATCATAACGGCCGAGCAAGGAAAACCGATTGCTGAAGCCCGCGGCGAAGTTTCATACGCTGCCGGCTTTTTAGATTGGTTTGCAGGGGAAGGGGAGCGGGCTTACGGCGAAACGATTCCCAGCCATCTCCCCGCAAGCAGGCTGGCCGTGCATTTGCAGCCGATCGGGGTGACTGTCGCCATTACGCCATGGAACTTCCCAGCGGCAATGATCACCAGAAAGGCTGGAGCTGCACTGGCCGCTGGCTGCACAATGATTGTAAAGCCGGCACCCGAAACGCCACTGTCGGCCCTCGCGCTTGCCCGCCTTGCCGGGGATGCTGGCATTCCGCCCGGCGTGTTTCAGGTGATCACGGGCGAAGCTCCGCCACTTGCCAAACGGCTGTTGTTGCATACCCACGTGCGTGCGTTCTCTTTTACGGGCTCCACCGAGGTCGGCAGAATCCTTCTCGAGCAATCCGCGAAGACAGTGAAGAAAGTCTCGCTCGAACTTGGCGGCAATGCTCCTTTCATCCTTTTCGGCGATGCGCCGATCAACGCTGCGGTCGCCGGTTGCATGGCAGCCAAGTTCGCGACATCCGGTCAGGACTGTCTCGCGGCAAACCGGATTTATGTGCAGCGAGAGATTTACGAGCATTTTACGGAAAAATTTGCCGAGGCCACCAGTAAACTAAAGGTCGGGCACGGATTGGAGCCAGGTGTCGACATCGGTCCGATGACAAAGACGTCTGGTGCTGACAAATGCAGGCACCAGGTTTCTGAGGCTCTAGCAGCCGGGGCTCGAATGGTAGCAGGCGCACAGCACAATTCGCTTGGCGGGAACTTCGTCACGCCGGCCGTGCTTGCTAATGTGACCGATGACATGGTGATTGCGAAGGACGAAACGTTTGGACCTGTCGCTGCAATCCTGCCCTTCGACGACGAACGGGAGGTGGTCGCGCGAGCCAACAATTCCGAGATGGGACTTGCGGCCTACGTCTATACCCAAGATCTCAACCGAGCCATGCGGCTCTCCGACCGGCTCGAATATGGCATGGTTGCCGTGAATACTCCAAAATTTACGGGGCCGGGCATTCCGTTCGGCGGCTGGAAACAATCCGGCCTTGGTCGCGAGGGCTCAAGGCACGGTCTTATCGAATATCTCGAACCCAAATACCTCTGCATCGGCAACATCGCGGCCTGAAAGGAAGCATTCAATGACCATCAACATCAAAGAGATCACCGAAAAGGACCGCAACTCGGTCTTGCATCCTTTCACTCAGCTTAAAGATTTCGCCACTGGCAAGCTCGGCGACCCAACGATCGTGGTGACAGGGAAGGGGATCCGCATCCAGGACGCGCATGGCAACCAATTTATCGATGGCTTTGCCGGCCTATACTGCGTCAATGTCGGGTATGGCCGCACGGAAGTCGCCGATGCGATCTCGCGTCAGGCCTATCGCTTGGCGTATTACCACTCCTATGCGGCGCACACGACCGACGAGCTTGCGATCCTCTCCGATCGCCTTGTGAAGATGGCGCCGGGCAAGATGAGCAAGGTGTTCTATGGCATGTCCGGCTCGGATGCGAACGAGACCCAGGCCAAGCTTGTTTGGTACTACAACAACCTGCGTGGCAAGCCGACCAAAAAGAAGATCATCTCCCGTGAACGCGGCTATCACGGCTGCAGCGTCGTGTCGGGCTCGATGACGGGCATGAGCTTTTATCACGACCACATGGACCTGCCACTTCCGCAGATTGTTCACACGGGTGTTCCACATCATTACTGGGGCGCAACCCCGGGCGAAACCGAGCGCGAATTCTCCGCTCGCCGCGCCGCCGAGCTTGATCAGTTGATCGAGCGGCTCGGCCCGGACAACGTCGGCGCCTTCATTGGCGAGCCCGTCCTCGGCACAGGTGGTATCACGCCTCCGCCGGAAGGCTATTGGGAAGCGGTACAGACGGTCCTCAAAAAACATGATGTGCTGCTGATTGCCGATGAAGTGATCACAGGGTTCGGCCGCACCGGTTCCATGTTCGGCTCACAGCACTATGGCATCGAGCCAGACCTCATCACGATCGCTAAAGGTTTGACGTCGGCCTACTTCCCGCTTTCAGCGGCAATCGTCGGTGAGAAGGTGTATAAAGTCCTGGAGGATGGAGCCGACAAGGTCGGGGCATTCTCGCACGGCTACACCTACTCTGGTCATCCGATCGGCGCCGCCGCGGCCAACGCGGTCCTCGATATTGTCGAGAAAGAAGACCTCCCCGGCAATGCGCGTGACGTCGGCGCGTTTTTCCAGGCGCAGTTGCAGGAGAGGTTCGCGCAGTTGCCGATCGTCGGCGAAGTGCGGGGCGTCGGTCTTATGGGCGCAATCGAGTTCGTTGCCGATCGCGACAATCGGAAGCGTTTCGATCCGGCGCTCAAGGTAGGTGCGCGAATCTCGAAGGCCGCCCGTGACCGTGGTCTTATCGCTCGGGCCATGCCGCACGGGGACATTTTGGGCTTTGCTCCGCCGCTGGTTACAACCAAAGCTGAGGCGGAGGAGATTGTTGCAATCGCAGAAAGCGCCGTGCGCTCGGTTATGGATGAGCTTGTTCGCGAGAGTGAGAAAATCTGAATGAGTTGGGCCATCTTGTCGTAATCAAGGCGCAAACTCAAGCGACGGCCTGATCGGCTTGCGGGGCTGCCAGCTGAGCTGGTGCCGCGTTCCGCTCATTGAGTTTTCGGCGGAATTCAATGCAGACACTGCTCAGGAGGAACTGGTGGCCAATTCGACCGCACTCAATCCCTGGGAATGGCCTGAAAGCCATTGGCGGCGGCGCATCAACAAAGTCAGAGCGGGCAAGGCACTAAGACCAATGTGGCCCGGCGGTAAACGCTGTGCCTTCGCCATCTCGTTCGACGTCGATCATGAGTCGAACGAATTGCGCAGGGGAGGGCGATCGCTAAGCAGATTATCCTGGGGTCAGTACGGGAGCCGACGAGGGATGCCTCGGGCTTTGGAACTCTTGAGAAAGTACGACGTTCCGGCGAGTTTTTTCGTTCCCGCTGTGATCGCTCAGTTGTATCCAGACGAGCAACGCGCAGTTGTCGATGAAGGCCATGAAATTGGCATGCACGGCTGGATACACGAGCTAAACTCGGAACTGAGCGCAGAGAGCGAGCGCTCTTTAATGATGAGGAGTGCCGACACTCTTGAAAAAATCACTTCCAAACGCCCGACGGGAATTCGAACGCCTTCCTGGGATTTTTCCGACGCAACTCTACGGATCATACGTGAAACCGGATTGACATACGACTCATCCCTTATGGCCGATGATAGTTGCTATGAGCTGCTGGAAGACGAGGAACCCACGGGAGTGATTGAAATACCGGTCGAATGGATTCGAGACGATGCCACTTATCTTTGGATGAGTCCCGATGGGTCTTCACGGCCAGATTTATCAGTCGACGACGTGCTTTCTGTATTTATTCGGGAGTTCGAAGGGGCCTATCAAGATGCCGATTTATTTCAGCTGACTCTGCATCCACACGTCATTGGATATCGCTCACGGATCTGGATCGTAGAAGAATTAATTCGACGCGCCAAAGCAAAGGGTGACGTTTGGTTCGCCACACATCATCAGGTCGCCGAGCGTGCGTCCTCATGTCTCTGAAAACTCTCAGACAGGAACGCCGGTAGAGTGCGGTGTTCTTGGGGCGGCGCAAGCCGTCCTGCGCCTCGACCGTTGCGGCGGTCACCAATGGATTTGGAATGACGCGGATCATCCGCTGTCCGGTATTCGCTTTCAGAGCGGGTACAGTGGGAGTTCTTATCTTGGAGGAGGACTACAATCTTGATTGACACGACCTTTGCCGGAAAAACGGTGCTGATTACCGGCGGGTGGCGCGCTTGGCCCGGCCAGTGCCAAACTGCTGGCGGCGGGTGGAGCGGATTTGGTGTTGGCTGACCTGTCGCAAGAGGCTCTGGACCAAACTCTGGCCGCCTGTCCTGGTGCCCGTTGAGTTGTCTGCGACGTGACCGATCCGGCGATGCTGGAAGGGCTGGTCGACCTCGCCCGCGAGAGCTTTGGCCGGCCGGTTGAGGGCTTGGTCGCGGCCGCTGGCATTACGGTGCGATGAAGCGGCTGATAGACGTGAAGGGTACGAAGCCATGTTCAGCTTCAACGTCGGGGCCATTTGGCGAATCTGCAAGCTGCATCCCGCAGATGCGCGAGCTTGGCCGCGGATCGGTGGTGCTCTTCAGCTCGACTGCTGGTCTGCAGGCCTCGAAGGACGTGCCGATCTATTCGGTGACCAAGGCGGCGGTTGTGATGATGACTCGCACGCTGGCGCTGAACCACGCGGCAGAAATATCCGCGCAAACTGTGTCTGCCCCGGAACCATCGCCAGCCGTTGGCCGAGGCCGGCGTCGCCTTCGCCCGGGGAGAAGCGGCACAGGTCGAGCGCCGGACGAAGATCATCGCTGCGCATCCGATGGGCCGAATGGGGTTGCCGTCCGAGGTGGCGACAGCTGTCGGCTATCTGCTGGACGATGCGGCGGGCTTCACCATCGGCGCCGCGCTTACGGTCGACGGAGGCAGCCTTGCCTAAGCTCCGGTCAGAAACACTGTCGTCGTCACCGGCGCGGCGCGCGGGATCGGTGCCGCAACAGCGGCGTGGCTTGGCTCGGAAGAGGCGTGGGTGTTGCTAGTGGATGTTCTGGATAAAGTGCACGACACAGCTGCGGGCCTTGGCCAGACGGCGCTCGTCTGCGATCTGGCCATGCCCGACGCCGCAGGGCGGGTTCTGGCCGCCTTGGATGCCGCAAGGATCGAGACGCTCGACGTCCTCGTGAACAATGCCGGCATTGGCGGTTCGAAGTCGCTCGCCGATACTGACGATGCCTTTTGTTCCCGCTGATCGATATCAACTTGCGTGCAGTCATCAGCCTGACCCGCGAGTTGCGGCCGCGGATGCGCCAGCCGGGCGGGCGGATCATTAATGTCAGCTCGATCCTCGGGCTTACGGGCTATCCCGGAACGGTAGGCTATTCGGTGGCCAAGGCCGGGATCGCGTATCTCACGCTCCAGCAGGCCGGCGAGCAGGGCCTGTAGGGTATAACCGTGAATGCGGTGGCGCCCGGCGTGGTCCCCACCGACATGACTCGAGCGCTGCACGTACGCAGCTACCAACGCCTGATGGTCGCGCCAATCCGCTCGAGCGCGTCTCCTCGCCGGAGGAGCAGGCGGCGGTGATCGCCTTCCTGCTTCGGACGACGCGTTCTACGTCTCGGGCGCAGTGATCCCCGTCGACGGCGGCTCCCGCCTGTCACAGTAGAGAAGAATAGCGCAATTTAAGCCTATACACAGGATGGCCCTGCAATTCCCGGATGCAGACCGACTCTGCCGGTAACCGGTTCCGGTGGTCGATCCTGTTAGCGGCGCCATTACCCGGCGCACATTTGATCGCGGTGGTGGGCAAGTTGAATTTACCCTTCGCGCGCTTCCCAGCGATCAATATGGCAGTGTCGTACTGCTCGGTCATTGTCGCAACGGTCGCGTTCAGCGTCGGCGCGAACCACAGCGCCTTGGCCACACCAGGTTGTAGCAGACGGATCGCCTCAGTGACCCGCCGAAGAAGCTGAGGCCGTCAATCCAGTCGGGCAGCTTTTGAGTCAGAGTTGGCAAAGGCTGCTCGAACTGAACGACTGTTGAGGAAAGCCTTTGCAGGCGCGGCGGGCGCGAGCACCGCGGGGAGCCGCAAAAAGGCACGCGGAGAGCTCTGCTGAGGCTGCAGTCAACTCAGCGTCCTTGGGAGCATATTGAAGTAGTATTTGCCCATCTCTCCCTGTTATGGCGATTTGAGAAGCAAAAAGCCCGTTCAGCGTTTAGCTTGGAGAATGTGCCCACTGCACTGCTCGCCCGCGAATCACCGATATTATGCAGATTTAGGAGCTCGACGCCGATCTCCTGCATTTGTTGGCGAGGATTGCTGGAAGAGTACCCATTCAATGCACTAAAATCCTGGAGTGGTCTGATCCTCATATTGTAAGTGTAGGCTGGCCTGATGCGGCTGGTTCCAAGTCTTCACAAAGGTTCCAACTACGCCTCCTCCCAAGGCGCATCGGCCCGGCAGCGAGTTCAATCTCCTGCCGGGCGTTGTAACTATTTGCGCACATTGGCCGATTCGGACCTTCAACGGGTTGGGCGGCTGCTGGCTGTCGGAGCAATGTAAAACTGGCTCATAGGCAAGAGTTAGATTGATGAGCAGTCTTGCGGACCAAGTCGCCGATCCAAATTCGCCAGGAGCATTTGCGCCCCTCAGAAATCCGAGCTTTCGTTCAATCTGGTTCGCCACGCAGGTCAGCTCGCTCGGCTGGTTGATGCAGACTGTTGCCATCAGCTGGCTGATGGCTACGATTTCGACTTCCGATCTGATGGTCGCGCTGGTTCAGGCTTCTTCAAACCTGCCAGCGTTCATCTTATCCGTCTTCGCCGGGGCCTTGGCTGATAATTTCAGCCGGCGCCGGGTCATGTTCGCCGGCCGGTGCCTTATGGTATTGGCATCTGCGATGCTGACGGCTTTTGTGGTGCTGGGCTTTGTCGATCCGTGGATGATCCTCGGCTTCAGCTTCTTGATCGCATGCGGCGGCGCTCTCCACGATCCAGCCTGGCAGGCCTCGGTTGGCGATATGGTGAACCGACGCGACGTTCCCGCCGCCGTCACGCTCCTCTCCGTTGGCTTCAACACTGTTCGGACCGTAGGCCCGGCGCTCGGTGGCATAGTAGTTGCCTCTTTTGGGCTGATGACGGCTTTCGCCGTAACCAGTCTTACCTATCTGGTCCCTTTGGTAACCATATGGCGCTGCAAGTGGATGGTTCGCTCATCACCTCTCCCACGTGAGTCGATGAGGACGGCGATCTATGACGGGCTACGCTTCACGGCGATGTCGTCGGAGATTAAGACGGCGATCACTCGCGGAACCCTCTTTGGTCTGGCGAGCATCGCCATTCTCGCGCTGCTGCCGCTGGTTGTCCGCGACCAGCTGGGAGGCGGACCGCTCGCCTATGGCACGCTCATGGCCGGATTCGGGACAGGCGCCGTCTTCGCCGGCATCTCGAACAGCGTGTTCAGACGGAGCTTGTCACAAGAGCGGCTGATGACGCTCGCATGCGTCGCCTGCGCGGCATGCTCCCTTTCGCTTGCGCTGACTTCTTCGATTGCAGTGGCGGCAATTGCACTCGCCATGGGTGGCGCGGGCTGGGTCACCGCCTGGTCCGGGGTCGGCGTGACCGTGCAACTGGCAAGCCCGCGCTGGGTCGTGGGGCGCACCATCTCGATTTACTATGCATTGATCGATGGCGGCATCGCAGCGGGCAGTTGGGTGTGGGGCACGGTGGCCCAGAACCATTCACTGACCTTGGCACTGGAGGGCTCCGCTGGAGCCCTTCTGCTGGTCGCCGCCACGGGCCTCCTGTTTCCCCTTCGCGAGCGCCGCGAATCCGATCCAGATGCTTTGGAGGACTTCGACGCACCGGCAGTCGCCCTCAATCTCAAGCCAAGAAGCGGTCCCATCGTGGTCAAAGTCGAGTACCTAGTGCCCGAGGAAAATCGCGAAGCATTCCTGGAACTCATGCGGGCGCGCCGGCATGTGCACAGTCGCGTCGGCGCTCGTCATTGGACTCTCCAGCGCAACCTTCAGGAGCCTATGCAATGGATAGAGACATTCCGCACGCCGACCTGGACCGACTACCTTCGCCTGAACCATCGTCTCACGGAAGCAGACAAGGAATTGGGTAAACAAGTGCTGAAATTGCATGCAGGACAGCTTCCGCCTAAAATCATGCTTTTTATCGAGCGACCAACAAGCTCGGCCCTAAAGTCCGATGAATCAGCACGTTATTTTCTCCGACACTGACTCTTCGAGGTTAACCCCTTGTATCTGCACGCAGAGGACTTTGTGCGATGGAAGCGACTGAGCCTCGAACCGGATGGCCATCCGGTTCGAAGCAAGGCGAAGTCGCCCGACACCCCTCCGGCCACAACCGTGGGTGAGCCTGGGATCTTCGCCTTCGTCACGTACGACCGAATAGTCGCTTGGCTCCAATCGCACGCACAAGGCAGGTTACCGTGAACAAGACTATCTGTGGAGTGGATGTTTCGAAAGACTGGCTCGATACCCATGTCGTGCCGAGCGGAGCGGCGGGCCGCTTTCGCAACGATGCGGCAGGCATAGCCGAGCTTGCTGCCTGGTGTTAGGTCAATGGTGTCGAGCTCGTCGTCATGGAGGCCAGTGGCGGCTACGAACGGCTTCCCTTCCTGCTGTCGTGGGAGTTGGGAGTAGCCTGCGGCATGGCCAATGCGAGGAGCGTACGCTGATTCGCCGAGGCGATGGGCTTCCTGGAGAAGACCGACAGGATCGACGCCGCCGTCATCGCCCGCTATAGCGAGGTCAAACGGCTGCAGCCGACGCTGCCGCCGAGCGCGGCCCAGCAGCGGCTCAAGGCGCTGGTCGCCCGGCTTTCCCAGGTAACCGCCGATCTCACCGTCCAGAAGCAGCGCAAGAGCGCTGCCACTGATGCCGATACCATTGCCTGCGTATTCCGATGAAGCCGGCCACCGATTCCGATTTGAAGCCGGCCAGTCATTCCGATTTCATTCCGGCCAGCATTCCGATTTGAAGGCGGCCATTTTTCGGTCTGATCCTGGGTCTCGTTGATGTTTGGGTTGGGTTTTGTTTCAGGTCAAGCTGACGGATAAGCCCGAAAGCGGCACCATGCAAGAATACAATAGGTCCACCGGTTCCATTCTCGCAATACAAAGTCGCGACGGCCCCAATCAATATGCAATGTTCGGTGATCATTGTTTCCTCAGCAAAAGCGAGCCAGATCGGTCTGCATTATGCATATGGGAAGCGAGGCTTCTGGTATTTACTTCATAAGCGTAGCAGCGTCTACAGGCCTTTTGCGCCAATTGCCCCCTAGCCGAACGCAGGAATTCGGCGTAGGCGCCCCAGTTCTTCAACCGCGAATTTGCAGGAAATTCCTAAACAAGCGCGGTGACCGTCTAGTGCATCAAGTTACGCGCGGAGCATCCTCCCCAATGCCTGCATCTGCGGCCTTCTAATCCGATCAATGTGGTCGCAAGCGGGGTGCGACCCGAAGCGCGCAATCACCATCTCCGCCTTTGGCGCTATGTACAGGTTCTGGCCGTAAAGGCCCCGACCTTCAATAGCATCAAGCTCGTCGTGTGATACCCACCATTGGCTTCGGTATGTATAGCCGAATGGGAGGTCCGGCTTGGCGGGGTGGTCGAGATCTTGAAGGTCGTAGACAACACTCGCGGGAACCAGTTGCTTGCCATTACACGAGCCTTCACATCGCATCAGCTCGCCGAAACGCGCCAAGTCGCGCAACGTCACATTGAGTCCGCTATGCGCCCTCGGCATACCGTTTGTCGGGTCGATCTCGACATAGGCGTCTTCTTCGCAGCCCAGTGGCAACCATAAGCGCTCCTCCAACAGTTGTGCGAACGACCGGCCCGTTGCGCGCGACATAACCCAAGCCATAACATTGGTATCGACGCCTTTGTAGACAAATTTGCCGTGCGCCCCTTCCTTTCGTATGGTACGCAGGTATTCGCATCTATATGACTTGTCTACACTTGTGTAATCTTCAGTAAAAGCAACGTTAGTTTGCATGTCCATGACTTGGCGGAGCGTTGCATCTTCCCACCCTGTACCTCGTAATTCCGGCACAAACTGCGATATTGTCTTCCTGTCGTCGAGAATGCCCTCATGCACCAACGCCGCGGCTAGGGTGCCCGCATACGATTTGGTGATTGACTGACACGAATGTTGTACGTGCGGCGCGAGTGCGCCGAAGTATCGTTCGTATATGATCCGCCCCCGATGCAGGACCAAAATGCCGTCGGTGTAGGTGTCGAATAGCGCCTCCTCGAACCGGTTGGTGCGGTCGTCCATGTCGACGAACGTGAGCCCATCGATTTCGGTAGACCTGTTGCTGCACTCAAGCTGCGACGGTCCGCCCCGCCCTCGCCACACTTGGACTGTGGGCCGCAGCTCACGCATATGCGATAGCGACCAGCGAAGCTGAGGAAAGGTCCAAACAGTTTCATTCTCGAATGTTACACGCTTGTCTGGCGGCGGCGGCGCACCGCGCATCCAGCCAAATTCGCGAGGATCCGATGCACGGCCGTCCAGGTATTGCTGTCCGTCGAATTCGAGTACGCTCTCCGACGCGTTACCGACGGTTTGCCGTTGTTTGAATTCTGTCATACATGGGATCCAATTTCATGCCTAGGCGCCCCCGGCGCCAGCTGGCTATCGAGAGTTGCGACCCAACCTCGGGAGTTCGGACTGGACTAAATCACAACATGTTATGATCATAGCAGCGGCAGGCGCGCATTCTATGCGAAATGTCCTCGACAACGCAGCAAATCAGCGTTGTATTGCGGCCGGCGCATACTTGCGGCCCCGCTCTCGCGTGGCAAGTAGGACCTAACTTGCCGAACGCTTCCAGCTACAAGAGGCATGAGCCATCATGCGCAGTATGCCGAGTACATCTCGATTAAACCGGGTCCGAACGGGTTGACAATTGTAACGCGTCTCCGCTGTCCGAGCTACGATGAGTCAAAAATTCTCTGGTCTATCAACGATGTTGACCCAGAGGGATACGTGCGAACTCGCAAGGCAAGAAATCGCGAAATGGCATGGGCGACTCTGCATGTTGGCGACGCGATAGTGGATAACGCCGTCGCCTTCGTAGGTGGGCTCGGCTTGAGTCGTCGCATGCGACGTCTCGAAGCAACCGCCCTGGTCAATAGCGACGTCGACCAGCTCCGAGCCCTTCTTCATGCCGGACATCATTTCGCGGGTGACGAGCTTTGGCGCGGCAGCACCGGCGATCAGCACGGCCCCGACCACGATGTCGGCAGAGAAGCATTCTTCCTCGAGCGCCCCGACGGTTGAGTAGCGGGTGCGCACACGGCCGGCGAAGAGGTCGTCGAGATTAGGGAGGTCGAGATTAGGGAGGTCGAGATTAGGGAGAGAGAGGGGCTTGGACCGCAGTTCCCACGTGACCAGAGTCAGCCCTGCAAGGTGTAATTCAACGCGCCAGTCCAGTTTAGATCCTTCCAAACAAGACGTCTTGTGGCGATGCAATCTGCAGCCTTCGGAGTCCAGCGAGTTGGCGAGTTCGCCGACCTCTCTGAGGCCAGGGTATCCGTGCTTTGTGAAATCGCCAGAGCGATCCGGCGAAAGCCAAGGGTAGTTCGCAGGAAACCTGCATCATCGAACTCGATTTCGCTGAATGCCAACAATGCAGAGCGATAAGGTGTCGTTCGTTAAATGACGGACCGGGATGGGTCCAATCAGCAGGGAGCAATGGCGCACCGCTAAGACACTCCTCTCGGTGGCGACGAAGGTAGCTTTCAAGAAAATAAGAACGAGAAAAAAGGGAACTATAGATGAACAATCATGTAACGACGGTCGTAGTTGCAGTCTCCATGGCGGTTGCGTCGATGTCTTTGTCAGCCAAGGCTTGCGCCGGCGAAGTCCTTGATCGTGTGCTCGCGGCACAGACATTGACGGTAGCGGTCGGGTCCGACTGGGGAGCCTTGTCTCACTTGAACGACCAACATGAACTCGACGGTGATGATGTAGAGGTCGCGAAGGGCATTGCGGACTACTTGGGCGTGAAGATCAAATTCGTGACCCCGGGCTGGGATATCATTCAGGCAGGCCAGTGGGGGGGGCGTTGGGACATGGCCATGGGTCAAATGACGCCGACCAACGATCGCGCCAAAAAATTCGCCTTCCCGGCCATGTACTTCTACGAAGGCGAAGTCGCTGTCGTTCACAAGGATAGCAAAGCGACGAAGCCTTCCGACCTGGAGGGCAAGATCGTCGGCGTCCGAGCGGGAACTCTTGGCGATTTGTATGCCAATCACAAGCTCACACCGGCATGGATCGGCGCTAAGCCAATACAATATCAATTTACAGCGGGCCAAGTGAAGGCTTATCCAAGTGCTAACTCTCTTACGCTTGACGACCTGCGCCTCGGCGATGGTGTTCGTCTCGATGGCGTCATTACTGAAGGAACGACGGCGGCTGCGGCAATCAAATCTGGCTATCCATTGAAGGTTATTGGCGATCCCTTATTCTACGCCCCGGGCGCTGTCACAATCGAGCGTGGCGATAAGGAGTTTATCGACAAGGTCGCTGCCGCGGTCAAGAAGATGAAGGATGACGGCACTCTTGCTAAACTCTCGGTCAAGTGGTTCGGGGGGGATTTCAGCGTCGATAAATAACATGACACAATCGTGGGCGTCCCCTTCCCGGGGGCGCCTCTTCTTAGGAAGAAAATGCTTATGCTTTACCACGATACAGTTGAATCTGAGGTGCTCGTCCACAAGCCATGGTTTATCGGCTGCATATTTGCAATTGTGCTCGCGGTTTTTCTTATCTTCAACGTAGCGGGCACCACGATGGGCGAACTCCTACGGCCCGTGATTGGCGATCACGCACAAGTGAAGTTTTACAGTCGCATTGCGATCGCTTTTGTAATTGCCGCAATGTTCTGCCTCAACCTCGTGCTGATTGGTTTTGTCCCGCTCAAAATCCAAATCGGGATCGTATGGTTTGAGTTGGTGCTACTGTTCCTTTCGCTCTTCGCGGCATTTGACTTAAGCATGCCATTTATTTGGGCAAACCTGCCATTTCTAATTACGCAGGGGGTAGTTACTACAGTTTACGTATCAGCGATGTCACTGCTATTTGCGTCGGCTATCGCAATAATCGGCGCGATTGCGAAACTGTCAAGCAACGGCATGGCTTACGCGATAGTCAGCTTCTACACTTCATGCTTCCGGGGTCTGCCGCTTCTCATGCAGGTTTATCTGATCTACATGGGCTTGCCCCAGGTAGGTTACGTTATTAATGCCGTGCCTGCAGGCGTGTTGGCGCTTTCGCTATGCAGTGGTGCCTACATGACGGAGATCTTCCGTTCGGGCATAGCCAGCATCGATCGCGGCCAGTGGGAGGCATCCCGGTCATTAGGTTTCGGCTTTGCGCTCACAATGCGCAGAATCATTCTGCCGCAAGCGCTTCCGGTTATCATTCCCCCGATGGGAAACACGTTCATCTCAATGCTCAAAGACAGCTCTCTCGTTTCGGTTCTTGGCGTTTGGGAGCTGACGTATCTAGCTCACTCACTCGGCCAGCCAACCTTCCATACTATGGAGATGCTAGTAACAGCGGCAATGATTTATTGGATTTTATCCGCCTGCCTGGAACTGGTCCAATCCCGGATCGAGGACCATTTTGCCAGAAGTAAGAAGCGATGATCGTGAATTCATTGGTCAAGCTAAAAAAGACGTCTAAGTTGGTTCGGCCATTTTCAAGGCACTTACAGATGCGCCAATGAACAAGAGAGATGCAATATTGAGCGACGAAGTCATCGAAGCTAAGAATGTATCCAAATGGTATGGTGCCTTCAGAGCACTAACTGACATCAACCTAACCGTCCGCAAGGGCGAACGTATCGTCATCTGTGGGCCCTCAGGCTCGGGAAAGTCGACGCTGATCCGTTGCGTCAATCGGCTCGAAGCGCACCAGGATGGCGAGATTACCGTCACTGGGATTAGGTTACATAACAAAATGCGCAACGTAGCTGAAGTTCGCAAAAGCGTCGGCATGGTTTTTCAGCACTTTAATCTTTTCCCGCACATGACCGTGCTGATGAACTGTATGGCGGCGCCGATGTGGATAAAGGGCGTTCCAGAGGGTGAGGCTAGAAAGATCGCGCTTAAATTCCTAGAGCGCGTGCGCATTCCCGAACAGGCGAACAAATATCCGGCTCAGCTCTCCGGGGGACAGCAGCAGCGCGTCGCAATTGCCCGGTCCCTCTGTATGGAGCCTGCAGTCATGCTCTTCGATGAGCCGACCTCCTCGCTCGATCCAGAGATGGTCGCTGAAGTGCTCGAGACTGTGACCGGACTCGCACGCGACGGCATGACCATGGTATGCGTCACCCACGAGATGGGCTTTGCGCGCGCCGTGGCCGATCGAGTAATCTTCATGGATCGAGGTGAGATCGTCGAAGAGGGTACACCGCACGACTTCTTCAGAAACCCGCAGCACGAAAGAACGAAATTGTTTCTCAGCCAGATCTTGTCGCATTGAGGGAGCCATCCTTCAACGAGGCCGTTCGACCGAGTTACTGTGTATCGAATGCGTTGCCTCAGGCCAGCGAGACAACATGTGCGGATATTGTATTCGTACGTATTGGCTGACATACATCAGAGCGTTCTCGGCAAGCGCCTCGTTCCCGGAAGCGCGAGAGTAGGATCCCGCTGAGCTTGTGCGCAGCCCACCGTGCCAGTTCGCGTCCAGGCGCGCTGAGGATTGGCTCGCCACACATGATCAGGTTGCAAGAGTGCGGCCTCAACCCTCTGCCCGCAACCGACCACAATCTGCAGACGTCGTCCTCTGGCAGATTCCCGACCATCTTTGGGTGAACCAAACGGATCAACACATGTTAAAGAACATAACCTTCGACCGCCACAGCTCCGACAAGCTTAAGAGTGAGGTCACGATCGACATTGATAAATGGGGGGTTCCTCATATCAAGGCTCAGAACTTGCACGACCTATTTTTCGCGCAGGGTTGGAATGCAGCTCGAGACCGCCTCTGGCAAATTGATATTGCGCGCAAACGAGGTCTCGGTCTCCTGTCACGAGACTTTGGCCCCGGATATTTGGAGCAGGATCGGGCGGCGCGTCTCTTTTTATTTCGCGGAGCCATGAGTGCAGAATGGCAGGCGTACGGCCCGGATTCCGAAGAGATATGCTCAGCGTTTGCCGAGGGGATCAATTCCTACGTAGACAGTTGCCATGACGGTTTGATTGCCTTGCCACCCGAGTTTGGCCTCCTCGGTCACACTCCCGACTATTGGAAACCCGAAGACGTCGTTCGCGTGCGAACGCACTCACTAACCCGAAATGCGATTTCGGAGCTTCTGCGCTGCAGGGTGATGGCATTGGCAGGTGTGGAACGAGGTACCCGCCTCGACAGGTTGAGACAAGAATTGTCACCTCCGATAGCGCCACGACCAGCGGAGGGCCTTGACCTCGCCTTTATGACAGATCGAGTACTGCAGGATTTTCGCTTGGCAATCTGTCCCGTCTCATTCTCGAGGGAAAGACTTGCAGCAAGTCTTCAGGAAGCTGACCGTTGGACCCGCGTAACACCGAGTGATGAGATCATGCAGACGGTGTTCCAAGAGGGCTCAAACAACTGGGCCATATCCGCAACAAAAACCACAACGGAGCGACCAATCCTTGCTCTAGACCCGCATCGCAAGCACGTCCTTCCGTCCATCAGGTATCTTGTACACCTGAGTATGCCCGGGCTCGATGTAATTGGCGCTGGAGAGCCTATGATCCCAGGAATCTCCATGGGTCACAACGGGACAGCCGCCTTTGGTCTGACTATTTTCGGCGCTGACCAAGAAGATATTTATGTTTACGAAACCAAGAGTGAGGGAAATAAATACTTATATAAAGGGGCCTGGGAGCAGGTGAAGACTATACACGAGAAAATTCCAGTTCGCGCCCACACCGACCAGGAGGTAAAGCTTCAGTTCACACGCCATGGACCCATTTTAAACCAAAATGCTGAAAAAGACCGCGCCTTCGCACTGAGAACCGTATGGATGGATCCCGGCATGGCACCTTACATGGCCAGCTTGGCCGTAATGCGCTCTAAGACATTTTCAGAATACACCTCCAGTCTAGCAAACTGGGGTTGTCCTTCAGTTAATCACATCTATGCGGACACGTCGAATGTAATTGCGTGGAAACCGTCAGGTGCGGCTCCGGTCCGAAGAAATTGGGACGGCCTGCTTCCGGTTCCAGGAGACGGTCGGTTCGAATGGGAAGGGTATTTGTCACCGGACGATGGGCCGTTCGAGATGAACCCCGCCAAAGGTTTTGTCGCCACTGCCAACGCAATGAATGTTCCGGAGGAATGGAGTAGATCGCATCCTGCTTTTGGCTACGAGTGGTCTGACAGCAGCAGACATGATACCCTTCATACAACTCTCTCACGATCAGAGAAGATCTCGTTGCGGGACTGCATGTCGCTGCAATGTTCGGTGTATTCGCCGATAGCAGTTCGTATTCTTGCGAAACTAGACACTCTTCTCGGTTCGGTTGCAAACATGCCTGCGTTGCACTTATTTTCTAACTGGGACCGGCATTTGGATGCGAGTTCGCCAGCCGCCGCGTTCTTTGAGATTTGGCTTAGCAAACACCTTGGCCCGACAGTAGCTCGCTTAGAAAGCGCTGACGATGAAGTGTTGGCACTGCTCGTGCCTTTACAGCCTTCGGCCATAGCCTCTTGGCTCGAACAGGCAGAGCCTAGTGAAAAGTTGAAGCATTCCATAATGGAATCCCTAACTTCTGCCTGGAGTGAATGCATATGTCGATTTGGCGACGATTCTGCCTCATGGGCATGGGGCAGTATACATAAGCTTGATTTGCGCCACCCTCTGCAGGCACTGACGTCTGAACAATGGTCGTTGGGCGCCATAGCCCTCGGCGGAAGTAGCTCAACGCTCAATTTTTCGAGTTACCGAAGCGGCCAATTCTCTGTTTCAGAAGGACCGTCAGTGCGGATAATCATGGACGTTGGGTCATGGGATGACAGTCTCTTTATTAACAATCCAGGTCAGTCGGGTGTTCCGATCTCAAGTCATTATCGTGACCTCAATCACGATTGGCAACGGGGCGAATACAAGCCCTTGTTATATTCAGAGGAGTCCATACGGAGGGAGCTCGAACATAGGGTCGTCCTGTCTCCCGCTGACTGTTGAGGATGCGACAGTATAGGCCGCTTACCATTGTAGCAGGAACATATCGGTCGAACTCACCTGGCGGCAAGGTGAGGATCGACACTTTAGCGCCCGCCGGCCGACTTTGATATTGACAGCGGAACGCCCGGCCGGAATCTGGATGCGCTTGTGGGGCAATGATCCCGCTGGTGTGCGGCGACCACCCCTGATCGTCACGAGCAGGGCCGTCGCGGCCTCCAATAATGTTGCAGGAGACTTAGAAGCGGGATGTCCCGCATTGGCAATTGCTCTGCCTTGGGGCCATAGGGAAGAGGGGTAAGGTGCTGGCCCGACCACCGGAGAGCGCGTCTGTTACTACAAGGCTCGATCGCGGCCGCATCACGGCCCTCGGCGGCTGCCGATAACGCGCGCTTCGGGCGCTACCAGTACGCATTGGCGATAATCGCATCTGCTGTAGGAGAGCACTTGATTCGAGACTGACAGTGCGACGGTCAACAGGGTTCGCTATCATTGTCGAGC
This sequence comes from Mesorhizobium sp. WSM4983, assembly GCF_029625765.1. Lineage (NCBI taxonomy): Bacteria > Pseudomonadati > Pseudomonadota > Alphaproteobacteria > Hyphomicrobiales > Phyllobacteriaceae > Mesorhizobium > Mesorhizobium sp. WSM4983. The sequence goes on from NZ_JARTVM010000011.1 coordinate 88,547, forward strand.
CGAGTTCAAGAATGGACACATACCTCAGGGAGGACCTTTCAGGGGGCAGACCATTGTCTGTCTCCTCATCCGAGAAACAAGCTAACCTCGCAGAGAGTGGCATCAGGGCAACACGTCATTGTCCTTCGATGCGACTGAATATCGACGACTTCAACGCGGCTTGCCGCCTTCGCGTATAGCCGCAGGACCTTGAATGCCGGGAACCAGCCGAGAAATGTTGGCGGTGGGTGAGCGCCTTTCATTTTTCAAGTCCGCTACATTCTGTCTGTCATATACCCGAAGGCGGCGATGCTTGTTGCCCGCCCGATGTGGTTAGCAGTTGACGTGCCTTCTTATGTATCTTCATTCAGCCTGCGGTGGCACGCTGGCCGTTTCGTTGAATGGCGGGGGAAAAAAGGCGTTGATGACTCAGGCTTGCGTGGAGCACTCGTGGGGCGCTCGATTGACAATGTTATTCGTGGAGAATGCTTTCCTTTGTGGAGGAGGATGATTCTCTCGTCCAGTTCCTTGTCGGCCTCGGTAAGGCGATGATTCAGGCGAAGGTAGTCGGTCCAGGTCGGCGTACGGAATGTCTCCGTCCATAGCACAGGCTCCTGAAGGTTGCGCTGGAGAGTCCAGTGCCGAGCACCAACGCGACTCTGTACATGCCGGCACCCGCGCATGGCGAGGAATTCTTCTAGATTTTCCACGAGTATGAGGTACTCGACTTTGACCACGATGGGGCCGCTTCTCGGCTTGAGACTGAGGGCGACTGCCGGCGCGTCGAATTCCTCCAAAGGGTCGGGCTCGGCCTCGCGACCCTCGCGAAGGGGAAACAGGACGCCGCTCGCAATGGAAGAGGCAGTGCCAGAAAAAGGGAGCACGCCGCACAGGCGACGCATGCCAGCGTCATTAGTTGCTCTTCTGACAAGCTCCGTCTTAATAGGCTGTTGGCGACGCCAGCCATGACGGCGCCTGTGCCGAAGCCGGCGATGATGGTGCCATAGGCGAGCGGTCCTTCGCCCAGCTGATCGCGGACAACCAATGGCAGCAGTGCGAGTATGGCGATGCCCGACAGGCCAAAGAAGGTTCCGCGGGCGATCGCCGTCTTGATTTCCGATGACATCGCTGTGAAGCGCAGCCTGTCATAGATGGCCGTCCTCATTGACTCACGTGGGAGAAGTGAGGAGCGAACCTTCCATTTGCATCGCCATATGGTGACCAAAGGGATCATATAGGTGAGTGTAAACATAGCGAAAGCCGTCATAAGTCCGAACGACGCAATCATGATGCCGCGAGCGCCGGTCCCACGGTCCGTGCAGTGTTGAAGCCAATGGAGAGGAGGGTGACGGCAGCGGGAACTTCGCGTCGGTCCACAATATCGCCAACAGAAGCCTGCCAGGCGGTATCGTTGAGCGCGGCACCACTTGCGATCAAGAAGCTGAAGCCGAAGATCATCCACGGGGCGATAAAGCCCAGCACCACTGAAGCCGTAGCATCGCGGATGCTATTACCATTAGGCATCGGCCGGCGAACATGACTCTTCGACGGCTGAAGTTGTCGGCGAGAACCCCTAGCGAAAATGGACAAAATGAAAGCGGGCAGGTTAGACGAAGCCTGCTCGAGCGCAACCATCAGATCGGAGGTCGGAACCGTTGCCATTAGCCAGCTGATAGCAACGGTCTGCATCAGCCAGCCAAGGGAAGAGACTTGAGAGGCTAAACCAGATTGAGCGAAATGTCGTATTCCTGAGCGGCGCAAACGTCTTCGGCGAAACTACATCCGCATCTGCGCCCGCCGCTTTGCTCATTGCTCCGACCGATTCGGTTCCGCCAAGCTTAACCACTTCGCGCGACACGATCCTCTTACACGTCGGATGCGCCAAATGCAGTCTTTGTATTAGTGTCATCTGGTAGCGAGATGCGGAGGTGGCGGCGGAGAGCCGTCGCTGGTGTCGCAGCGGCCTTACATCAGTGCAAACATGCTGTTGCGTGGCGCCGGCACAGTTCCCCCGGCGTCGGCGGCTTCGCCGGCAAGAATGCGAAGGCGCGCCGACTCGCTGCCAAGCTCAAGGTCGTCAGCATGGTTCTTCTGGCCGAGGCTGACGAGCTTGCCGAGCAACTCGGCGCCTTTGTCGGCGATCCTCTGGCGAGAACAAAGCTGTCGGAGACCAGCGTTGCCTGCATTGAGCGGCCGATGAAGGCACTATGCGCATCTCGCTGCGAGATGCAGCCGATATAAAAACAGCATTTGACGCTAGCCGCCAGGAAAGGGGATTGTCACCCCGCATGAGCCGGCGAAGCTTTTGTTCAATTTCGAACATGGACGCGATCGCGCGTTTTGCGCAACCAAACCACGACACACTGATTGAGGTGAGATATGGCGACGACACGCTCCGCAATTCCTCTGACTGGTGTACCGTTTCCGATATCAGAGTATGAGCGCCGGCAAAACAATGTGCTGGATGCGGTTGCTACGGCAGGCTTGGACGCAATCGTAGTAACGGCGCACGGCCACTTGAAGTATCTCAGCGGCTACGATGGGAGCGGTGGATATTTCGCGCCTTTCCCTCTTATTCTGATGCCGGGTCGGGTCCCGATATTTGTTGTCCGAGAATATGACGAGCAGGCAGTACGTTCATATAGCTGCATCGAGGAAATTGAAACCTATACACATCAGCCTGATTTTGGCAGGGTCTGCGCCGATGTATTGCGTCGACTCGGACTGGACAATAAGCGAGTCGGTTTCGAGCTTGGCTGCTGGAATCTCGCGCCCGCCGACGTGCGCGCAGTCCAAGACCAGCTCCCGGATCTGAAGATTACTGACGTCACCCGACTGGTCTCGTCAGTGTCAGCAGTGAAAGGAGAACTTGAGTTGGCGTGTATGCGCGATGCTGTTCGACTCACTGACGTGGCAATTCGAACCTTTCAGCAATCGCTTCGTCCCGGCATTACGGAGATCGAAATGGCAGCGGCCCTAGCTGCGGCGGTAACAAACGACCCCAGCAACGCCGCTGGGGATATCGGGCTTGCGCCGGGTACCATTTTGTTTGGAGAGCGAGTGAAGTTGCCCCATGCGCCAGCGACCCATCATCCTCTCAGCAACAACGAACCTGCCTTTCTGGAGATAGGGGCTTCGAAACACGGGTATACAGTGGGAATGGTTCGATGCGCAGTCCTTGGCAAACATCCCGAAACCGAATCTTTGCACGGCTTGGCTGAAGAGGTCATTGCGGCCCTTGTCTCCTCGATTCGACCAGGTGCTACGCCGGCGGACGTTCACGCTGCTGGGGGCGAGGTGTTGAAGCGATCTGGACGCAAGGGCGTCTTCCGCCAACGAACAGGATACCAAACTGGCATCAATTGGACTGAGCGCGGCGACCTAAGCCTGGAGCCCGATGTAAATGAACCACTCCGAGCTGGCATGACCCTGCACATGCCAAACATTTTGTGCAGCGAAAGTGGCTACCTATTTGGTGCCGGCGCACACGTGCTCGTGACAGAGCGCGGCGCGGAACTCCTGAGCGAAATCCCGCCAACACTTTATCGGGCGTGATGCTAGGCGGCGTGGACAAATTTGAGCCAGTATCTGGCGGTGGCTAGGTAGACCATTCCGAGGAAGCTATTGGCCAATTGATCGTAGCGGGTGGCAATGGCCCGGTTGATTTTGAGGTGGCCGAACATGCGCTCGATTCGGTTCCGCTGCTTGTAGAGCGCCCGGTCATACTCGATCTTCACGCGGCGGTTTGATCGGCCGGGTATGACGGGTTTAATCTTCCGCTCGGCGAGATCGGCGCGAATGGTATCGGCATCGTAGCCCTTGTCCGCAAGGAAGGCGTCCGGTGCACGAGTCCCCCTTTTCCGCCCGCTGCCGAGACATGGGCGCGAACTGTGGTGCTGTCGATGCTGTAGTGGCCGCTGTCCGCCATGACCTCGGCGAGCATTACCGCCACGGTCTCCCAGACCCCGGCCTCGCTCCAGCGTCGGAACCGACGATAGATGGTGTTCCAACTGCCGTATTTGGGCGGGACATCCCGCCATGGAGCGCCGCAGCGGAGCCGCCAGAGAATGCCGTTGATGATCGAACGATTCTGCTTGGGAGGTCTACCTCGGCCGCGTTTGTCAGGGTCGATGGGCAGCAAGCCCTTGAGAACACGCCATTCTGCTTCGGTGAGATCGCCCCTGCTCAAACCTGCCTCCAAAAAGCAGCCTTGAATCAATCCTCTTGGGCTACGTCAATCGCATCGACGTCCGAAATTCCGTAAGGCGGATATACTATTCCGCCAAGGTGATGGACAGTTCGAGAGGGCTGTCGCTATCCGCGAAAAATCGGCTGCCATCCTCAAACTCGATCACCACCTCTCCATCGCGGTGGCGCATGACACGGCGAACAACCTTGCCAATCAGCATCGACGTAGCTCGTTCGCTCTCTTCTTCCAGTGTCATTCCCAATGCTAACAACCCGATCGCAGGAAAGCGACCCTGCTAACATCGAATTTGTCCACGCCGCCTAGGGTCTGCGGTTTGCGGATTGAGTGGCAAAGCGCATGCAGTCCTGGAAAGTAGGTCGTGGGAGGGGGAGGAGTGTCGCGATGGTGACAGCTCTTCCTACTCAGACCTTTGCCATTGGCCGTTGCCAGCAGAGCCAGAGTTTATGATTGCCAGCACTTCGCAGCTGGTCCTCTAAGGCCGAAGCTTATCCATTTGAGGGCAAACGGCTTGTTATCGGGTCGCAGTCGCCGGCGCCAACACCGAGGCCTGAACGCGGGGCTATCTCGGTTCTAGATGGTTACGATATCCAAACTGCATTTGACGAAAACACCGGTGGCATCGATCATTAATTACGCACCGGCGCCTGATCCAAATTACTCAAATGCGGGAACGTGCCTATGGTTGGCGTTGACAGGTTCAAGGAGATCGAGATCGAAGCGATGACTTGGCGCCGGTACCTGCACGAGAATCCGGAGCTTGACTATCGGGTGAATGACACAGCGGCATTTGTGGCGGAAAAGCTGGCTTCCTTCGGGATTAACCACATCGAGTGCAGGATAGCTGAAACCGGCGTGGTTGCGTTGATCCAAGGTCAACTCGGAGATGGGCCCACTATCGGGTTGCGGGCCGACATGGACGCTCTGCCTATACTCGAAGCTTCAGGCAAACCTTGGACGTCGAAAAGGTCCGGACAGATGCACGCGTGTGGTCACGACGGGCATACTGCAATGCTCCTTGGCGCCGCGAAATACCTCGCCGCGACCCGGAACTTCAAAGGGTCCGTTGCCCTGATCTTCCAACCTGCCGAGGAAGATGGCCGCGGCGGCCAAAGAATGGTCCAGGAGGGGATCATGGACCGTTTCGGGATATCTCAGGTCTTTGGCATGCACAATTGGCCAGGCATGGAGGTTGGTGCGTTCGGCATTTGCGAAGGTTCGATTTTTGCCGCGCTCGACGAGTTCGATATTGTGGTCAAAGGCAGAGGGGGTCACGCGGCCGCTCCCCATCTGACAATTGACCCCGTCGTTGTTGCAGCTCAGATCATTTTAGGCTTGCAGACACTAGTCTCACGCAACACGGACCCCACCGAGTCCCTGGTGATCTCCGTCACAAAGCTGAACGCCGGACAAGCTTACAACATCATTCCCGAACGCGCGGAGATTGCCGGAACAGTCAGGACACTGTCACCGATTTTGCGCGACTTCGCTGAAAAACAGATTGAGGCGTGCGCGGAAAATATTGCACGCGCTTCCGGGGCGAAGGTCGAGTTTCAGCATCGCCGCCTGGAGCCCCTCACTGTCAATCATCCCGATCAAACGCGTCGGGCAACAGAGGTGGCGCGTGCTCTGGTCGGCCATTCATCGGTGAACCCCAAAGTCAAACCTAGTTTGGGGTCAGAGGACTTCGCGTACATGCTAGAGGCGCGGCCGGGGGCATGTATACTGCTTGGAAATGGATCGACTGCTGCTCTCCATAATCCAACCTACGACTTTAACGATGAAGCACTGCCATACGGCATTGGATACTGGGTCAACTTGGCCGAGGCTGCTCTAGCACCATGACATTGTCCAAGCAAAACAACCTTGGCTAATCAAGGCTGAGATCACAAGAAGAGGGTAACGACATGAAATACGAAATAAATCGCCGACGATTGCTGCAGGCGACATCGACCGCCATGGCGGCTGGCGCTCTGTCTTCAATTGCGGGCCGCGTTGCGGCCCAAACACCCAACCAGATCAACGTAGTGCTAGGCGGCGGCGATTGGGGAAAGGCTAACATTGAGGCTTACGCTAAGCCATTTGAAGCTGAGACCGGTATCAAGGTCAACCCAATCACCGACGACATGGGTATGGGACAGGTCGAGTTGATGGTAAAATCGGGCAATGTCACGGTAGATGTCGGGGCGCTTACGCAAGGGTCCGGCTTGGTCGCAGCTAAGAAAGGAATTCTTGAAGAAATTGATTACTCCTTGTTCAGGAAAGAAGAGCTAGACGGAATTTATGAATTTGCCAAGCAACCGTTTGGCGTGGCAAATTTGATTTACTCATATAATATGGTATATAGCACAGACGTATTCCCAGCTGATAAACCCCGGCCGACAAACTGGGCTGAATTCTGGGATGCTGATAAGTTTCCCGGCGTTCGCACCTTGGTGTCCGGCCAGTTTGGTTCAGAAGGACCCTGGGAAGAGGCCCTGTTAGCGGACGGTGTATCTCCCGATAAGCTCTACCCGATGGATATCGACCGGGTGTTTGCCAGTTTGGACAAAATAAAGCCGCACATCCGTAAGTGGTGGAGCAGCGGATCAGAGATTCAACAGATGTTGCATGATAAGGTCGTTGACATCGCTCAATCGTATGACGGAAGAGCTCTACTGTTGATCGATCAGGGCGCCGCGACGGAGATCAATCGAAACCAGGCGAAGCTGCAGTGGGATTATTGGGTCATTCCAAAGGGTTCACCCAACGCGAAGGCTGCGCAGAAGTTTATCGAATTCGCCACTCGCGCGGAACGTCAGGCAGCATTTTGCCAATTGTTTCCTGAGGGACCAAGCAACGGCAATGCGTTCAAACTTCTTCCCGAGAAAGTTGCGCGCAAGCTCCCTACCCACCCAGATTACATCAAGAGCAGCGTTTCCATCAACGGCAAATGGTACAATGAGGTAGGCCCCAGCGGTGTTTCCAACACTGAGATGCTTATCCAGCGGTGGAATGAGTGGATCCTGCAGTAGGGTTGGTTGAAGTGCGAAAGTCCGGTCGGGGTAACTCCATACCGGGCTAAAGTCGAAACTGATGCTGAAAATGTGACGGGGAGCGGGGTAGCCCACTAGCCTCTCCGCTCACGGCATCGGGTACGACGGCAGAAGGTACGGCAAATGCCTGCTAATGCACGCCAGCGATGGTGGAGGAGCCACAGTGAACATGCACGCAATGAATACCGCCCCCCGTTCGGAAGTTGACGCTGCAGATGTGAACCAATCGGTGCCACAAATTCAGTTCAGCAGTGTTACCAAGATGTACGGGAGTGTTCCGGCGGTCAGGGATCTGTCGCTGACCGTGCGTCGCGGCGAGTTCTTGACGATTCTCGGCCCGAGCGGCTCGGGTAAGACCACTACCCTGATGCTCTTGGCCGGCTTTGAGGCCCCGAGTTCGGGTGATATTATGATCGCCGGCCATTCAGTGGCTTCGGTCCCGTCCTACCGGCGCGATCAAGGAATTGTGTTCCAGAGCTATGCGCTGTTCCCGCATCTCACAGTGGCTCGAAACCTGGAATTCCCTCTCGAAATGCGGGGCATGGCTCCCGATCAGAGGAAGGTTCGGGTAGCCCGTATGCTTGAGCGCGTGCATCTAGGGGAATTCGGCGGTCGCATGCCATCCCAATTGAGTGGCGGTCAGCAGCAGCGCGTGGCGCTAGCCCGCGCGCTGATTGCCGATCCACCCTTCCTATTACTTGATGAACCGCTTGGCGCACTCGACCGTAACCTGCGTGAGCAGATGCAGATCGAGATGAAGAGCTTGCACAAGGAGTTCGGTATCACGACGGTGTGCGTTACGCATGACCAGGAGGAGGCGCTTACTCTGTCAGACCGGATTGTTGTAATGCGCGCAGGACGTGTCGAGCAAATCGATACACCAGAGGCCCTCTATGATCGGCCATCATCGTGCTTTGTCGCTAAATTTCTGGGTGAGGCGAACATTCTCGAGGATGCCTTGTTGCTGGCCAGAGGGGGCAACGCGCCGCAAATCGGCACCGTTGCGATGATAAGGCCAGAGCGCATCAGTGTACTTCCGAAGACTGCGGAGTGGGCTCAAACGGACCAGCGGCAATATGTTGCCGGTGCGGTCGACGATATGATTTTTGCCGGCCCTCTGCGAAAATACCATGTTCGCGTTGGCAACAATGTTCTCATCGTCCGGGAACATGTCGCGGCAGACCAACCTGTTTTCCAGCCAGGCGAGGAGGTTTGCCTCACGTGGCTGCGGTCAGACATTCGCTTCGTTTCGCCATAAGCGATTGATAAGGGATATCCATGAAGCTTTTGCGCAGAATGGCCAAGGTGCCACTTGGGTTAACCGCGCCCGCGTTCGCGCTTTTGCTTGTGGTTTTCGGTGCCCCTATAACCTTGCTTTTCCTAAGCAGTGTCAATGCCCCCGATTTCTCGTTCCAATACTACGGAGCGTTTTTCGCCCAGCCAGCTAATGTGCGGGTGCTCTTTCAAACGATAGAAATAAGTCTGGTCGCAACTGCCATCTGCTTAATCGTAGGCTATCCAACCGCGTATCTGATCGTCACGGCATCCAAGACTCTGCGCATGACGCTCATCGCTCTCGTGATCATCCCCTATTTGACCAGTGGGCTGGCGCGTACCTACGCATGGATTGTTATTCTTGGGGATCGCGGGGTCATCAACAACATCTTGCTGGACGTCGGATTGATCGATCGACCTCTGCAACTCATCTATAACCGAACCGCGGTCTATATTGGCATGGTCCACATCATGCTGCCGATGATGATACTTCCCTTGGTTAGTGCGATGATGGGGATCGATCGGTCCTTGATGGCTGCTGCACGCAGTATGGGAGCGGGACCTTTCACCGCTTTCAGGCGTGTATTTCTCCCCCTTAGCATTCCAGGCGCACGGAGTGGCTCGCTCCTAGTTTTTGTGTTCTGCCTAGGATTCTATATCACGCCGGCGGCACTTGGGGGATTGCGCGATGCCATGCTTTCAACCTTCATTGCGGCCGAGGTGAATAGCTCGTTCGATATTCCGCGCATTGCCGCTGCGTCCTTCATCCTTCTCGGGTTTGCCATTGTGGTGCTTTCCATGGTCGGGCTTGACCTCTCCGGCAAACAAGAGCAAAGCCAAACTCGAGCTCCGAAGGGCTCGATGTCCCGACTACCCATTGTTCTTGTTATCAAACGAAACTTCAGCGAAATTCTGCGTCCCTATCGTGTCAAACGGTGGACGGGACGGCGCTACGTGCCTGGGGCGGAAAGGCGATGGCCTAAAGTCGTCGCGATCGTTTTTATCGTTTTGGTGATGGCCTTTCTTTTATTCCCAGGGATAATCGTTGTCATCATGTCGTTCAGTTCCGGGGCATTTTTGCAATTTCCGCCTTCGGGCCTGTCGCTTCAATGGTATCGCTCGTTTTTCGGCGATGCATCTTGGAGCGGAGCAGCTTGGACCAGCGTCGAGATTGGTGTCGAGGTAGCTGTTATTTCTACTCTATTGGGAACACTTGCTGCTTTCGGATTGAGCCGAATAAGCGCAAGACTTCGCGGCGTGCTGACAATGATCATAATCACGCCTATCACCTTTCCAGTTATCGTGGTCGGTATCGCGACTTATCTGGGTCTCATCCAGATTGGTCTAATCGGCACAAAGGGTGGTATCGCCCTCGCTCACAGTATCGGCGCTGTTGGAATTGTGGTGGTGATCGTTTCTGCGACGTTGGCCAACTTCGATCGGACGTTAGAGCAGGCGGCCAAGAGTATGCGTGCCGGACCACTGCAAACGTTTTTTCGCGTAACACTGCCGTTAATCAGGCCGGGAGTGATCGGCGGCGCCATGTTCGCATTCCTCCAGTCATTCGATGAAGCGGTCATAACGTCTTTGGTCGGCGGTCTGTCGGTGCGGACGTTGCCCTTGAAGATGCTGGAGAATATCCGCCACCAAATCGACCCGACGATTGCTGCAGTCGCTTCTCTTTTGATGCTTCTGCCTTTAATCTGGATGCTTGTCCTCTATGCCGTCTGGTGGCGTTCTCGACCGAGCATGCAGCGAACATTACAGGAAGCCGCTGCCTAACTGGCGTGGCAGATCCACTTCCTGATGATGCGTCCGACCTATTCCTACGGACTGGCGACAAGCATCTGTTCGGGGCTTCAACGGGCGGATAAAATGGCCACCTGGTCCAAAACGGAAACCAGTAAAGCTCTTGCAATTATCATCTGGCACATGCGGATCAAGGATTCGGACTATGTCTGGGATCGGCCGGCCTTGCTCGCCAGCAAGCTCAGACCTGCCGATCCTCTTGCTGCGCGCCAGGATGGAATTCGAGGTCAACGGCGCTGACCGGATCGCACAGATCCTTCGCCCGTCTGAACAACGAACAGCTAGCCAACGTCAACCGGCTGATCGCGCGATTTCTGAAATCGGCTACCCACCGCGACTTTGACCTTCCTCCTCCCTTAGTGCACCGGGATCAAGGTGACGAACCAAGGGACAGGTCAGCAGAGCGAGCCCTGGTCATCTGAAAACGCGATGGTGCCGTCTCGGACATTATATTGGCGAAGTGGTGACCGCGTGTGCATAGTTCCAGGCGAAAAAAATAGCCGTGTACAAGACCATATGCCCGGTCAAAGTCGCCAGATCACCCGCAATAGGTTAAGCAATGAACGAAGCACCACATCTTACGTTTGATCTCGATGCGCATGGCGTGAGCAGAGGACACCTCGTTGTGCCGGGAGGCGCCGACCATGAAGAGTTCTCGCTTCCGGTTTTTAGTCTTAATAAGGGCGATGGACCGCGCCTTCTTATCACCGGTGGGAATCATGGCAATGAAATGGAGGGGCCATTAGTCGCGCGGCGGCTTATCGAGTGGCTGCCACAAGCGCAAACCAGTGGTAGGATCATCGTGCTGCCAGTGCTTAATCCATTGGCAGTTCAAGCATGGAGCCGCAATACTCCGCTTGATGGTTTGAATCTGAACCGCGTGTTTCCGGGCCGTGCCGACGGGTCTGTTACGGAACGAATCGCGGATGCGGTTTCACGCGTATTGTTGCCAAATGCCGACATCGTTTTCGATCTGCACAGCTTCGGCCCAACGTGGGATTTTCCCCCGGCGGTCATCACGCATCCAATTGCTGATGCGGATCTCATGGCTAAGACGCTCGCAATGGCAGCGGCATTTAAGCTGCCCGTAACATTGCTCTGGCAACATGACGACACGGCTGGGATGTTCGACAGTTGGGCACATAGCCTAGGGAAGGTATTCGTTTGCGCGGAATTCGGCGGTGGTACGGTTAGCGCAGAAGCTCTAGCGATTTATGAAGCTGGAGTTCGCAACGCGCTCGTTATGCTTGGACTCGTCGAAGGAAAAGTCGAGGACGTGTCTTTCCGTAACAAAAGGTCCAGTCAGACCCTTGAGACGCTGATATCAGACGAGTTGAAATCGCCCGCGCAGGGTATCTTCGAACCTCGCTGCTCTGTGTTGGATGAAGTGAGGTCGGGAGATCTTATAGGTATCCTACACTCTATGGATTCTGTTTCCGCTCCGTCCATTGACATCCGAGCGCCTGGGCCATCAATCGTCCTAGCCATAGGATCGGGCGCGCATGTCGACCGCAATGAAGGGGTAGCCATCCTTGCGCGGCCGCTGCATAACTAGAGGTACAGATTAGCCGCGCCTTGGCCAGCTGTAGTAACTCCGGTATGAAGGCACTGGCCTCGACTGGAGCTTATAGGCCAGCTCCTCGGATCGATCAGCGGCTGATCCTGTCTTCCAAAATCATGCCAAAAAGATTGCTTGATCCTTGATCGCTTGGTTTATACTAACCATGGTTGAAAGTGGCGGTCCGAGATGGGAGCTGGCCGGACGGATTGATCGCCTAGCTTCTGTTATGGAAGCAGGGGCGACGATCCGGCGCACCGCGACCAAGAGGGGAGGCGGACGGTGCCGTCCCCGCTGACGCCCGTAAAACAACTTTATCGTATCTTAAAACGAGATGGGCACGTTCGGGGCTTTATATTGGCAAAACCGATTCCGAACGGGGCATAACTTAGGACAGAGCGCGCAAATCCGGCCGCAGCTCATAGCTTGGCCAAACTCGAGTATAATTCAGTGCAGATCAAAGACGTCATTCTCACGCCCGGCAACGGCGCCTTCTTTTATGACGATCAAGCTGCCATTAGGGCAGGGGTTGGCCAGGACGGTTTTGTTTACGTCGGCGAGCCATTGACGCCCGGCTTCCGTGATATCCGTGTTCCGGCAGCTTGCTTAAGCGTCGGGCTTGTCCTGGAAGACGATATGGTCGCCTGGGGCGATATGATGGGAGTGCAATACTCAGGGGCTGGCGGGCGTGACCCCCTGTTTGACGTCGGAGCCATCATGGATCTCACGTCACGTGTTGTTGTCCCGCGGCTCTTAAACATTGATGCGTCCAGCTTTTTGACAGCCTGCTCCAGTGTCTTCGATCTCCATACTGGGAAACGACTCCCACTATGCATCGAATATGGGGTCAGCCAAGCCCTTTTAAGCGCTGCTGCCCATGCTGCGCGTCGTACCATGGCGGAGGTGGTTTGTTCGGAATTTTGCCTATCCATGCCGCATCGTCGTGTCCCAATTTATTGCCAGAGCGGTGATGCGCGCGAAATCAATGTCGATAAAATGATCCTGAAGGGGGTGGATGTGATCCCGCATGGCCTCATCAACTCGCGTAGCAAATTCGGCGTTGGGGGAGAAACCTTTCTGGATTTCGTCAAATGGGTGGCGCACCGCGTCAAGCAAATCGGCCAACCAGACTATTCTCCGGTGCTGCATTTCGATGTGTACGGCTGGATCGGTATGGAGATCGGGCTCGACGTCCAGCGCATCGCCGACTTCATCAGTAAGGTTGCTGACGCGGTTCCGGAGTTCACGGTGAATATCGAATCGCCAGCCGACTTCGGGTCTACGCCGGCGCAGGTCGAAAATTACGGGCAGATCGTCGGCATTCTGAATGCGCGCGCGTCACGTGCGCGCATCGTTGTCGATGAACGCTGCAACACCTTAGAGGATGTGCGTCTGTTTGCGGAGGCTAAGGCGACCCATCTCGTGCAGATCAAGACGCCGGACGTGGGCTCGATCGCCGACAGCGCCCGTGCGGTGCTTCTGTGCAAAGAGAACAACGTGGACGCCTATGTGGGAGGCAGCTGCAGCGAGACGGATCTCTCCGCGCGAGCGACGGTTCACATTTCGGTGGCAACACAGGCGGACATGATGCTCGCGAAGCCTGGCATGGGCATCGACGAAGGTCTTTCCATTGTAGGCAACGAACAAAATCGGTTGCTCGCCATGCTTGATCGGCGTCGGGCACAAAACCTGAAAGCCGCGTAGGAAGCGCCCTGATGCTAAACAGTCTCAAGGACATCACGGTTGTGGCGGTCGAACAGGCCGTTGCAGCTCCCTACGCATCGTCTCGCCTTGCTGACGCAGGCGCCCGGGTGATCAAGGTCGAAAGGCCCGAAGGGGACTTTGCCCGAAACTACGACAAGCTGGTGCGGGGGCAGAGCGCGTACTTCGTCTGGCTCAACCGGGGTAAGGAGTCGGTCTGTCTAGACCTGAGGTTGGAGGCGGATCGCGCCGTCCTCGACACGCTCATTGCCAGTGCTGATGTCTTCATCCAGAATCTAAAGCCGGGCAGCATAGAAAAACTGGGGTTCGCGTCCGCTGATCTGCGTCGACGATATCCGCGGCTGATCACCTGCGACATTTCTGGTTTCGGGGAGTCAGGGCCGTATTCCCATTTGAAGGCCTACGATCTGATCGTCCAGGCCGAAACAGGTCTATGCGCTATCACCGGCAACCAACAGGGGCCTGCGCGTGTAGGGGTCTCGGTTTGCGATATCTCGGCGGGCATGACAGCGCACAGCGCCATTCTTCAGGCACTGTACCACCGCGAGGTCACCGGCGAAGGGACCAGCATCCAGGTGTCACTGTTTGATGCCGTCGCCGACTGGATGAACGTGCCGGTTTTGCAAAATGATTACAGCGGCTACCAGACGGTACGCGCAGGCGTGAAACACCCGTCGCTCGCGCCGTATGGTGCCTATCGCTGTGCCGACGGCAAAGAGGTCATCTTTTCGGTTCAGAATGACCGCGAATGGGTGAATTTCTGCGAGAAATTCCTGAAGCAGTCCGGGCTCACACGCGCACCTGGTTTTGCTGACAATATGGAGCGCCTCGCTCATCGTGCGCAACTTGATGAGATCATTGAACAGCGGTTTTTTGAACTATCCTGCCACGATGCGATGCAGGAGCTCGAGGCGGCCGGCCTGGCATATGGCCGACTGAACGAAGTGGTGGATGTTTCAAAGCATCCACACATTCGCAGGGTGCAGGTTGGAACACCCGATGGAGCCGTCGAGACGATAGCGCCGGCGGCGATTTTCAACTCGGAGCTCCCCTCGCTTCGCCCAGTCCCGGCTCTTGGCTCTCATACCGAGGCTGTCCGCGAGGAGGTGCGGGCGCTTTTGCGCGAAAGAGCCGCGTCAGCGTGAGCGCGCGTTTCAGTAAGGTGAGACTGCTCGCGGTTTACAAAATGCCTGTGTACCTCGGATCATTTCAGCGCACCGGCCGCCTAGAAAGCTCACTGGCAGCGCCCGCGCTAAAATCGGCCGCAAAGGCGTCTCCATGATCAAGGACACCTTTGCGGCCGTTGAAGGCGCGATGTCTGTACCGCGCTGGAGATCCCTGCTCTTCGTTCCTGTTCACGTTCCGCGCTTTGTAGAGACGGCCCATGAGCGGGGCGCAGATGGCGTCATTCTCGACCTGGAGGATTCCGTGCCCCAGGATCGGAAAGGAGAGTCACGGCAGCAGCTTCCTGAATGCGTGGCAGAGGTGGGCCGGAAAGGCGCATCTGTTTTGGTCCGCGTGAATCATGGTCTGCGCGCCTTGGCGGCCGATCTCGATGCAGCCGTGATGGCGGGTGTTGACGCACTGGTTCTTCCGAAGACGGATTCGGCAGAGTGGGTTATAGAGATCGCGAATGCGGTTTCGGAACTAGAACGTGAAAGAAATCTTCCGCAGGGAGGCATCCGGTTCCTTGCCCAGATTGAGACCCCGGGCGCCTTGCAAAGGCTTGCGGCCATTGCGTCGGCGCATCCAAGGATGGTCGCAATGGCGCTTGGCCCTGAAGACTTCAGCGCCGCTGTTGGCGGCGCCCCAGGATTCGACCTTCTTTTGACGCCGAACCTTTCTGTTCTGTTTGCCGCCCGCGCGGCCGGCTTGCTCCCGCTGGGCTTCATAGGAAGCATCGGCGAGTTCTCGGACACGCATAAACTTCGTGAGGCCGCGGTGCGGGCGCGGCGGCTTGGCTTTGCCGGAGCTTTGGCGATCCATCCGACACAGGTGGCCATATTCAATGAGGCTTTCTCGCCAAGCGCCCAGGAGCTCGAGTGGGCCCATAAAGTTGTCGCGGCGGCAAATGATGCCGCCACGCGTGGACTGTCCGCATTCTCGTTGAATGGCAAAATGATAGATCCGCCAGTGGTGCGGCGCGCCCACGAGATCCTGATTCTTGTGGGCAACAACTGACTGGCCTGTTATCAGCGGCTGAACAGGAGCGAATGGCACTACACCGCGCCGGGCAAGCCGATGCAAAATGGCTACGCGATTCCCTCAACGGCCGAATGCGAGACGAGCTGTTGAACGATGGCCTGTTCTTCGGCCTCGACCACGCCCGCAGTGCCACTGCCGAATGGAGGCAGGACCTAAATCCTGTTCATAACACTCATCTGTCTATGTCATTTGAGTGAATAGGTTTTGCTGATCTGGATGCGATCCCATGGGGTATTTTGGGTTTTGCCGCGCGCGATGAACGATGCGCTGAGCCGCCGGTTCGTCAAGCGTTGATCGGCTGAAGACCCATGGACCGTCCGGCAGAGGATGAACGCCTTCGATCGACGCGAGTCCACCGAAGGCGATGCAACGCGGCTCGCCATTGTCAAGCAGACCACGCCAGCAGGAATAGCGCGGAATGTTGTGCTTGGTTCCCGTGTAGCGGACCGTCAGCTCGCGGCCGCAGCGCCGGCAGCGGACAAGGTCGGCGAGCAGAGCGTCGCCATGCTTGGGCGCCCCGTGATGCCGGCTCGTGGGCACGTGGTCGCTCACCATCTTGCGGATCGCTTCCGCCTTTCCCAGCCGACGTAGCCTTCGTGTGCACCCGGAATCAGCGCCAGCATCTCGCGCCTTACGGCGGCTGCGCGAGCGAATGGCGGCATCTGCGCGGTCTGCGCGTCGTGCGGGTTGGAGAAGATCGAACTGATATGTCGTAGGCTGGCGCGGTATGGACCTCTCCCCGGTTCGCTTCGTGAGGACCCGATGCTGCGCCCGAATCCTCCAATTGCGATGGGGTGTGGGAATTGGCCGTCGGGTCCTGCAGCAGTGTCACCAAGACGCCAAGCGTTCTGGGATCGATATGTGGGGCAGGGCAATGCGCCACGCGGTGCAGACCGCGATCAAACATCCAGGCCGGAACTTCCAGCCACCGATCGGAGGCGTGGCGGGAGAGACTGCAGCGGAAAACCTCCCGGTCGGCGTTCTCGATCACCTCATGAACGTGAACACAACGCCCGGCCCAAGGATGCCACGGATAAAGAAACTTGCGTTCCTCGGTCCTGTGGGTGTTCTTTCCTGGTGTTGTTCAACACCGTGAGGCCGCATTCCTCGCTCGCTATTTGACCCCGGCGGTCTTCGCCGGAACCCTCGCCGCAACCGGCTCCGACGCTGCACTCAATGAAGGCTTCGCGCCTCCGCCCGTTGCTCAAACCGCGCCATAACAGAAACGGCCGAGGCTAATCGCCACTGGTTGAAAGTTCAGTGGCAGGTCAGAGGGTCTGGCTCGACGGCCTTAGCTTCAGGCTATCCGGCCAATCCCGGCGATCACCCAGCGACACGATGACTGACCAGTGCTCAGCGCCACCGCCGGAGCTGCAAAAAGAGTTGCGTATGATTGAGCGTTCGACCACGTTGCTGTCGATCTTGATATGGCCTCGTCCAGGATGCGCGAGAGGCGCTTCCCAGCGCGAGAGCGTGTAGGGGATCGCCGCTGTGAGCTTGGTCTTCTGACTGATTTGGCCGAGCTTCTCTAGCCGCCCTGGGTCCAGTGCCGTGATGGTTGAGCACTTTTTGCCTGCGTGCAGCAAGGCCTCGTTGGCCTCGGCTACGGATGTCATCCTCGATCTTTTAGAGTTCGCGGATCCTTCTTAGCGCCTCGATCGGGCGCGGCATGGCAGAAGGCGAGCGTGAAGCCGCTTTTCGTCGGCCAGCAAGCGATGGCCCGCTATAGCCGTCGACCTGCAAGTTCCGGTAGAGAGCCTGCGAGATGAGCGATCGCACGCTGGGCCTTTTCGGTCCGGCGCATAGACATAAGACGCCCGGCGGTCCGCTCCCTCCCTAATCAGTCATCGCGGGCATAAATCCAGAGTAGGCCTGTCTTCGTCTTGCCGACCCCGGAACGAGCACCGGCGCGGTCGTCGCACGTCGGCGAAGAGTTTTGGCGAGGACTTCGGTTTTGCTAAAGCAACCGTTCATGGACCAGACGTAGGTGCCAGTCCGGCGCGGCCGACTACCGGCGCTGCCAGCAGCCTGGGCAAGCGAACCAAATTGTAGCCCGCCAAGTTATGCCGCGCCCGCGGTGGCACATCCTCGCAGCTTGACCTTGGCCATGCCGTCTGAGGTCTTGACTGACCGAACCCTCCTCTGACCCCTTAGGGCAGTGCTGACTGAGATCATAGCCCGGATGGCGCTTCGTGCGGTCATCGATCGCTATACGCGAGGCTTGTTGCTTTCTGCTCAAATGGGCGTTGAAGGCAACGCGCGGCGTGATCTTGCTCTTTGCAGGTCCTTGACTGGCGCGTCCTAGGCTTCGCCAGCGCCAGTCGATGCGCCGTCGCGGCGTCTGCGGTCCAACATAGCGAGAGCGGCATCACGCTCGCCTGTGCCAGGCCTGGGTATGAAACTTTCCAGTCAAGCCGGATTGGCCAGCACCTGGGTGCATAACCAACCTGTTGTCGCGGCTTCATTAGCATGAGGTGCCCGGAAACGAAGATACGTATGGACCCCGCCCCGCTTTCCAATTGAGCCTAGGGGCTGCTGATTCCTTCTTCGCCAAGGGTCGTGAACGGCGTGATCGACCAATGGATTAGGTTGATGGGACGATGAGTGTCGCCTCGGTCGAGCAATGGTGGATGAAACTGCGATGACATGTCCGATAGGATCTCTGTAATCGCCCTGCCTGACGCCCTGCCTTCAGGTTTTCGACATAAAATTTCACCTCGGTCACACCTGATCTTAATGTCGCCAGCGATCTAATCCAGTGTGCCAGGAATGAGGTACCGTACGGCCGCACTGCGAGAATGCCTTCTTCGCAAATCCCAGTCCTCGCCGTGACTGCTAGGTGCAATACTGCAAGCCAGCTGAACCAATTGAGGATCTGTCCCCTCATCGAGGCGCGGATTGACTTGGATGACGACGGGTCCAGGCTTCGTCCACGGAGTTCAATGTTCGTTGGCCCAGCTGAGGCCGTGAGCTTGCAAGCAATTCTGTGACACGTTGACGATACGATCATGCTCGTCATTAGTCAGCAGGGTTGGTTGGACAATTCACCTCTCGGAAGAGGAAATGGGGTGGCCGGCCGAAGTCCGCCAGCGGCAATAGCAATGACCTCCTTTCCCATCTTGTTAGCGCCGCTGGTTGCAATGGCGCTTGGTACTGAAGACTTCAGTGCAGCTGTTGGCGGTGCCCCAGAACTCGACCTGCTTTTGACGCCGAACCTTTCCGTTCTGTTCCCCATGCGGCAGTCTCGGCTCGATAGGAAGCATCGGCGATTCTTAGACAATGATAACTTCGTGGGGCCGCAGGCGATCCATTTAAACATCGATGGGGCTTTTCACCAAGCGCACAAGAACTCGAGGGACCCGTCGTGTCCTCGCGGCGAAAAAGATGCGACGGCGCAAGGCAAAGGCGCGTTCACATTGGACGGGAAGATGGTCGATCTACCGGTTATTCGAAGGGTCCGAGAAATCATCTCCATGGATCAGGGCGCCGAGTTGGCCGGTTGAAGCCTCGGCGGGTTGGGTCCATTCTGGACACATAGGTTACGGTTTTGGTCAAACCACACTGAGATGACACGACAGTTAGGCGTCATGTCGCTCTGCAATTATTGCTGTCGCGCCATCACATTTCGAGATAGATTACATCATTGCAGTCCGCCCTCGGAAGAGTACCCGTGGAAATCAGGCAGTTAAGATACTTTGTTGGCGTGGTCGAAGCAGGCAGTTTCACGAAGGCCGCTGGCTTTCTGAATGTCGCCCAGAGTGCGCTGAGTCTGCATGTGCGCCAATTGGAGGAAGGCTTCGGCACTCAGCTGCTGATACGCGACAGGACCGGCGTGAGCGTGACGGCGTCAGGAGCCAAACTCCTGGAGCGGGCGCGGGCGATTCTCAAAGAAATTCGAATTACCGAGGTGGAATTGACCAACACAGCCGCTTCCCCCGCCGGGGAGGTGACTATTGGCATTCCGTCTGGAGCTGCTCGCGTCCTGAGCGGTCCGCTGCTTGAGACGGTAAGACACGAACTGCCCAAGGTGTCCCTCAAGATGGTCGAGGGTATGACGGGACCGCTAGAGGAATGGATGGCGGCTGGACGCTTCAATCTGGCGGTTCTGTACCGCACTGCGGACAGTGTGGGGCGAATGACTGTGCTAGCGCGCGAAGACCTTTGTCTGGTGGTTCCGTCCGGCGAGCCACCGTTTGAAGATGCGATATCTCTGGCCGACCTGCATGCATTCCCCCTGGCGGTTCCCATGCGCAACAACAATGTCAGGCGTTCGGTGGCTGATGTCGTCGCACAACACGGTTGCGCGATGGACGTCAAGTTTGAAGTGGACTCGCTCTCAACGATCATCAACATGGTCGTAGAGGGAAAAGCGCATTCTATTCTCGCCCCGTCTGCCGTTCAGAAAGAAGCCTCTCAAGGGCTGGTCCGGACGGTCAAGATAGTCGATCCGGTAATTACCCGCTCCGTGGTGCTTGCTGTAAATCCCAAAGATGAGCGTTCTGCGGCCGTTTCTGCGGTCCGCAAGCTCATTCCGAAGGTCGCCAGAGAATTGATTGAGAGCCGGGGCTGGGTAGCATCGGCTCCTGACGCGACCTGAGAACCATCGATCTGTAAACAACGGCATGACTTCCTTCCTGTCGGAACAGATCGATCTGGATTCCAGATGGATTTAGGCACTAATCGATATTTGACCCGCTGCGACCATCGCGATGAAACTGGCTCAAGCGAGCTCAGCGGCTTCGAAAATTGAAACGGCGCTCGCATGGCCAGAATCACAAGTGGAGCCCGCGATGTCCCACGCCAGGAGCTACGAGCTCTTCATTAATGGCAAATGGCGAGCCGGTGGTAGCCGAGCCACTTTGCCGGTGATCAACCCGGCGACGGAGAAGGTATTTGCCTCAGTGGCCTCGGCTACGGTTCCAGACTTGGATGAAGCTCTTGCTTCGGCAGAACGCAGCCGCAAGGCGTGGTCCTCACGCCCCGCCAAAGAGCGTGGCGAGATCCTCGTCTCTGCCGCCAGCAATCTGGCTGAGAAAGCTGGCGCCGCAGCCAGGGACCTGTCGTCCGAACAGGGAAAGACGATTGCCGAAGCAACAGGAGAGTACGCGCGCGCAGTCGAAACGCTGGAATGGAATGGCCGGCATGCCGATGAGTTGTCGACCCCGATTCCGTTGGGTCCGAACAGGATGATCGTCCCGGAGGCCCTCGGTGTCGTCGCTGCCTTTACGCCGTGGAACTATCCAGCCGTTCTCATCGCCCGCAAGCTCGCCCCCGCGCTGGCGGCAGGCTGCCCGGTGATCCTCAAAGGGGCCGAAGAGACGCCAAGCGTGGCTGTCCATGTCGTGGAATCTTTGCGTCAAGCAGGGATACCGGAAGGCGTGGTCAACCTGGTGTTCGGTGTTCCTGTGCATATATCACGGCATCTGCTCAGTTCGCCAATTGTCAAAGTCTTGACGTTCACGGGGTCGACCGCTGTTGGGAAACAGCTGGCCACACTGGCCGCGAATAATCTGCAGCGCTGCATCCTTGAGCTCGGTGGACATTCCCCGGTTATTGTGTGCGAAGATGCCGACCTGGCAACGGCGATACCGGCTATTTCGGAATACAAATTCGAGTGCGCGGGCCAGAGTTGTAATGCGCCCAGCAGGATTCTTGTCGCCCGATCCCGCTATGAGGAATTCCTGTTCCGGATGACGGAGGCGGTCCGAAAAATCAGGATCGGTCCACCGGATGACCCTGCAACGCAGATGGGTCCCATGGCAAACGCGCGGCGAATCGAGGCCATGCAACGCCTGACCAAAGATGCGGTAGAGGGCGGCGCCCAAATCGAGACCGGTGGCATCCCCCTTGACCGACCGGGGTTTTACTGGCCGCCAACCATCCTGACTGGCGTACCGAAGGAAGCGAGAGTGCTTCATGAAGAGCCGTTCGGACCAATTCTCACCGTGGCTCCTTTCGATACGATCGAAGAGGCGATCGATGAAGCCAACGCCACGGAGTACGGTCTGGCCGCCTACTTGTTTACTGGCGCGGCCGATACGCAACAGAGGCTTGTGGGCGGTCTTTCTGCGGGCGCTGTTAGTGTGAATTACCTGAAAGGGGTTTCCGCTGATGCCCCTTATGGAGGAGTCAAACAAAGCGGCTATGGATATGAAGGCGGCGAGCAGGGGGTGCGAAGCTTCCAGATTCTGAAAATGGTCAATGGCCTCGGTTCATTTGGATAAAATCCGGTGGGAAACAGAACACGGACCATGGCCGGTAGCGACATCACAAGGAGCGTCGCCGACGCCCTTCAGTACATCTCGTACTATCATCCTCCAGATTATATCCGGTCTCTTTCTCACGCATACACGCGAGAACAGAGCCCGTCGGCGAAGAATGCCATAGGTCAGATTCTGCTGAACTCCCGCATGGCGGCCTTTGGGCGGCGCCCGATTTGTCAGGACACCGGACTTGTGGTTGTCTTCGCAAAGGTCGGCATGGATGCCCGCATTAAGTCAACAGCCAGTTTCGCGGATCTTGTGAATGAGGGCGTACGTCAAGCCTATCTCGATCCGGACAATCCCCTTCGGGCATCGATCGTTGCGGATCCCCTCGCTAGACGGGTCAACACCCGCGACAACACACCGGCAGTTGTCCATGTCGACCTGGTGCAAGGTAACCAGATTGAGATCACCATCGCCGCGAAAGGCGGCGGGTCGGAGAACAAGGCACGTTTTACCACCCTCAATCCCACCGCCTCCGTTTCCGACTGGGTGGTCAATACCGTTTCGACCCTTGGCAGCGGGTGGTGTCCACCTGGACTGATCTCTGTCGGCATCGGTGGTAGCGCTGAAAAGGCGATGCTGCTGGCCAAGGAGGCCATGAACGAGCCCATAGATATGGCGGAACTGATCGCAAGGGGGGCGTCAAGCGCAGAAGAGGGGCTGCGGATTGAGCTTTATGAGCGGATCAACGCGCTTGGTATCGGCGCCCAAGGCCTTGGTGGTCTGACGACAGTCGTTGACGTCAAGGTTGCGACCTATCCTACTCATGCAGCGTCCAAGCCTGTGGCGCTCATCCCGCAATGCGCCGCCAACCGGCACCTGAAGTTTACTTTGGACGGCTCTGGACCCATCAGCCTCCAGCCGCCCGATTTGCGCGAATGGCCCGACATCGGAGCCGACGAATTGAACCCAGCCGGCGTCCGGCGGGTCAATTTAGATACGCTTACGAAGGAAGAGACGGCATCGTGGCGCTGCGGTGAAACGCTCCTGCTTTCTGGAAAGATGCTGACGGGCCGTGACGCTGCCCACAAACGAATGGTCGAACTGATTGATGCCGGCAAGCCGCTCCCAGTCGATCTGAGGGGCCGCGTGATCTACTACGTCGGTCCCGTCCGGGCAGTGAGGAATGAAGTCGTTGGACCCGCCGGTCCAACAACCTCCAGCCGCTTGGACGATTTTACGGACAAGGTGCTCGCCGAAACCGGCCTTTTCGCGATGGTGGGCAAAGCGGAGAGGGGACCGGCGGCCATCGCGTCGATTGTAAGACACAGAACGCCATACCTTGCTGCAGTGGGTGGCGCTGCGTACCTGATTTCAAAGTCGATTAAGGCGGCGCGGATTGTCGCCTTTGAAGACCTGGGCATGGAAGCCATCTATGAATTCGATGTGCAGGACATGCCCGTCGTCATGGCTGTCGATGTTGAGGGAAACTCCATTCACAATTCCGGGCCTCTTGAGTGGCGTAAGCGTATGGCAGCCGACAGCATCGCACGCAACATCGGTGTTTGAGTCTTTCCGGTTGGGCGATTTCGGCCAGACCCGAGCGCCAAATTATCGGGCAAGCCATAAGACGAGCGGCATTTGCGGTGCCCTGCGCCTCGGCGAGCCGGCCAAGCAAGGCCTTCAATTCACCCTAATAGTTGAATGTGCGAGTGAATACTGCATTGAGTATGCCGTCCATGCGATCGAGGGTCGAATGCAGTCGCGCGTCTATCAAGTACGGCAGCGAGATTCAAGAAAATCGGTTATCTATTTATCATGGTCTCCGCCGCCGCCGACTATTCTCTCCAGCTGCACCATTGCCCCGTTGGGCGTTGGGGCGATAGCCAAATTACTTCTGCAGCTTTTCTCAGCGGATCGCTCACCCTCAGCTGATTTTCGTACCCCATTCTGGCACATCTCGGGCCTGGAACGGATGCCTTCCACTGCTACATTCGCTCGTTTCAATTGATGATAGAATTGATCGGCACACAACGCGATGTCATCGCTGAGAGCATAGGTTATGAAGTCGAAACCCGATCCCGTGCAACTCGACAGTTGGGACCTGCGGATCCTCTCCGAAATTCAGGCAGACGGTCGGATTTCAAAAAGTGAGCTTGCAAAACGAGTTCATCTTTCGGCGTCCGCCTGTTCGGAGCGGCTCCGAGCACTCAAGGCCGCGGGGATTATTGAGGGATTTTATGCGCGGCTGAGTCCTGCCCTCATCGGCGGCATGATCTTTGTGATGGTGGAGGTCGTGCTGGATCGTCATCGTCTTGAGGACCAACGACACTTCGAAACTGCTATCCAAGACATTCCGGAAATCCTGGACTGCTGGGCAATTGGGGGGCGCGTGGATTATCTGATGCGGGTCGCATCTCGTTCTATGGCCGCCTATCAGGATTTCATGGAGGGACTGCTGCAGGCAGGCTTGGGGATTGATCAATACTATAGCCTTGTCGTCACGAAACCAGTGAAGTCCAATTCACCGATACCTTTGTCCGCCCTGAGGCAACGGTAACCCAAAAGCTAAGTTTCAACGGCGTTTGGCACGGATCCCGTAGATTCGTCGGCAAAAGGCACCCATTCCGACGAAACTCAAGGGACATTTGCGGTATACTAATTGCTGGAAAAAGGTGGCCGAGCGCTATCCGCCAGTTGATCGCGAGCAAGGACGATGCGCTTGAGCAATCTGGAACCGATCTATTCCAGGAGAGGATCGAAGCAGCCATCGGACGCACTTGCCCAGCACGGTTACGGCGAGAAGCCAAACCGGATCGTGCCTGGTTGAGGAGGCGTCCATATCTAAGATGCGAAGTGCCGAAAAATGCCTCTACCGCTACTTCAAGGGGGGAACTTTCGCCCTGGATTGGCGATCAGTGGCGATTGAGCTTAGTCGCGGTCAGCGCATCCGTGTAGGGGGCGAAATCTACAGCGAGGGTTTGGCAAGCCGACGGGTAGCGGGAGTGCAAGCTGGCCCGCTCGGCCTTGGCGACCAACCCGGCCCTCGACGCCTGCGGACATTCGGAGATCGCGTTTTTACGTCCTAAGTTCGTTGCTGTTCGAGATTAGGAGATCGTCTGTCCTGTTTGACATTGCTGGTCTCCGCAGCCTTCTAAGCGAGGAGCATGGCTGTGCCGGGATCGCGTAGGTGGGTGACAAGGCCGGTCACTCCTGCCACCCGACGTGGTCTTTGAGAAGGTGGAGGTTGCGCTACCGGCTGGAGAGCATGGTGCCAGTTTTCACAAGACAAGGGTCGCTTAATCGAATGGGCGTCAAGTTCATAGATTGCGAACAGATCATGGGGGGATTTGAATAGTGCTACTGACCGAGGCAGAGCTGAAAAGAGTTGCGAATGCCAGTCGAGGACATAGAGCCGCATCGATCGTTCTAAAGGAAGAGACGGCCGCAGCTACAGCCAGATCGTCATTCGACGTTTTTCTGTCACATTCTTTCAAGGACGCAGAGATCGTTCTCGGTGTGAAGCGAATTTTCGAGGAGCTTGGGTTCACTGCTTACGTAGATTGGGTCGAAGATTCACAACTGGACCGCACAAAAGTCTCCTCGGCCACCGCCGAGTTGCTGCGGACCCGTATGAGGCAGTCAAAGACGCTAATCTATGTGCATTCAAACAATTCTCCAGGATCCAGATGGA
The DNA here is from genome assembly GCF_029625765.1 of Mesorhizobium sp. WSM4983. Lineage (NCBI taxonomy): Bacteria > Pseudomonadati > Pseudomonadota > Alphaproteobacteria > Hyphomicrobiales > Phyllobacteriaceae > Mesorhizobium > Mesorhizobium sp. WSM4983. The sequence continues at coordinate 114,237 of NZ_JARTVM010000011.1, forward strand.
TGCCTTGGGAGCTTGGCTTTTTCGATGGGTTTCGGACCGCGGTAGCGGTTCTGCCCGTGGCAAAAAATTCTTCGGAAACATTCTCCGGGCAAGAATTTTTGGGCCTATACCCTTACATTGATGGGACAGGACCTGCATTCCTGTTTATGAACAGAGGGACCGCGCCTCGCTCAAGAATAGGCTCTGTAAGCTCGACTGCTAACCTCACGTTTGCCAAATCCTGGCTTAAAGAATTTACCGCCACAAAATAGACTGGTGTGCTTCAAAAATGAAATATCCTGGACTCTATAATAGCGCCGACGTGGCATCCAACGAGCAGCAGGCGACGTTTCTGCGCCTGATCCGGGCAGAGTACGTTCTTCTTTTTTTAGCGTCGGTGCTCTCTTTGGACTTGTCGCCATCAAAAGCCTATTTCGGTGTCTATGCTGCGGTATTTCTTTGCTCAATGGGAGTCCTCATTTTCCGGTCGGTCACAAAGCCCGAGCAGGTCTGGTATCAGGCTCGAGCTCTGGCAGAGTCGGTGAAGACATTGACTTGGCGCTTCGCGATGCGAGCACAGCCGTTCGATGACGCGCGCGCCGCTGACGCCAGAGCTGATTTTCGAAAGCTCATGGAAGGTATCCTTGATAGCAATCGTCACCTTGGTAGCGCGTTGAGCGGCACCGATTCAGCATCCCCCCAAACAACCGACCAGATGATGTCGATAAGGGACTCCCCGCTAAAAGAAAGAAAAGACCTATATCTGCAGAGACGAATCTGCGACCAACGGAAGTGGTACGAGAAGAAGGCGCGCTCGAACAAGAGGTCCGCGAAAGTCTGGATGGGCCTTGGTATTTTTGCATACGCTCTGGGATTCTCGTTCATCGTAGTACGCATCGCTGACCCCGCGATGCCAGGCTGGCCGACCGAGCCGCTAATTGTCATCGCCGCCTCCCTTATTGGGTGGACCCAGATCAAGAAATTTAACGAATTGGCATCGGCTTACACGTTGACAGCTCACGAGATCGGCTTGACTGCCGACCTTATTACGGACGCCAACTCGGATGAGGCATTCTCCGCCGCGGTGAACGAAGCCGAACTGGCTTTCTCACGGGAGCACACCCAGTGGGTTGCTCGTCAAAACAACTAAGAGACAACAATGGCATACAGCGATCCGACCTATGTAATATTTGACGGCGATGAAGACGCTTGGGCATACCGCTTTATGAAAGGGTGGAACGCCAGCGAGAATGTGAGTTTTGAATTCGCGAACGCTCACGATCTGGACAATATGACGAGCCGAGCACAGGACGAAGATTATGTTAAACGCAATCTTCGCAACAGAATGAATGGATCGAGCCAGGTACTTGTCCTGATCGGTGAGAAGACGAAAAACCTTTTTCGCTTCGTGCGCTGGGAAATGGAATTGGCTCTTGATCTAGGTCTGCCGATAATCGCAGCAAACCTTAACGGCTCGCGGCAACAAGATGTGAGCTGTCCGCCTATCATCAGGGACAAATGTGTTGTGCACGTGCCGTTCAAGATGAAGGCCATCAAGCACGCGCTAGCCAATTGGCCGAGCGAATTTCATCGGCTTTCAAACGCTCAGCGTGGCGATGGCGCCAGGAGCTATGGCGAAAGCACCTATCGCGATCTCGGCTTATAATCGCCACCTAAAAGCACTTAGCCGCCCAAACATCCTCGCCATCCGCTGGCGGCGACTAGCCTTAGCAACGTCCGCCAGCGTGTTCCGAGCTTGCCGAGCGATGATAAGAAGAGCACGACGTCCGATTTGCTGAGTTTGGCTGAAAGCTGCAGGTCATGTGCAACCTATTAGAGGAGCCCCGCTCGAAGCGTCGGATCGTCAGACAAGATCATGTCGCGCGAGGGCGCTGGTTTCGCGAGGAAAAGGAGCGGCTGTTCGATGTTTGAGGCTTGATCCAGCGTTTCGAGACTGCACGAGCGGCCAGCATTGATGGAGGCAGCTTTTCAGGCCGCGCAATTCTGTCGGCTCGCCCCCTCCTGCGAGCCGCAGCTCGGCTCGCCCTGCGCAGCAACCACGAATTTGCGATCGCAAGAAAGGCAACACGCTGACGATAGAACTTGGCGGCGCTGGTCGGCTGCGAATCAAGATGTCAATGGCAAGGAGCTCTCGCCGCGCGTCTTTGCCGGGCCGAACCTTCTGGCTATGCTCCTTCGAGAAGTCTGCCGAGCACCAGCCGCCGCACCGCCAAAGCTATCAATATGCGCGAGGGCACGACCTCAGCCTCTCAGCGCTGGCCAACCAGGTTGGAGCCTGTGCCGCGGCACGGAACCCGCTGCCTGCTGATCGAGGCGAATGTGCTTTGCCCCTGATCACCTCATTACCACCCTTGGGAAGGGCAAGACCGATCCGGACCGTCAGAATGTAAGGGATGACCGGCAGTTCGGCGGAACATGGCCGCCGGCGCTCTATCGTGCCTCGCGCGGCCGGCGGGAACAGCGTCCCGAGCGCTATTCATCCGTCAATATCGCCCGCTAATCGGGCACTATGCTGGGCGCATGCGCGTCGTAAGCTGTTCGTGTTTGCAGGACGCGCCCCCGACCCTCGGCTAAGGCGAAGGTGACGCCTTAGTTTTCACGGCAATTCGGGCCGATCCCGCGAATTTCACGGCGAATAACCTGCATTCCCGAGAAACTCAAGGGACGTTTCCGGTATGCTATTTGCTAAACAGGTGGCTGGCCGAGTGCCCTCCGCCAATTTATCGCGAGGAGAGGGACATGCGCTTGAGCAATCTGGGAACCGAGCAACTCCGGGAGAAGGATAGAAGCTTCGTCTTCCATCCTTCTACGCATCTGGCCAAGCACAGCCGAGGCGAAACGCCAAATAGGATTATGGCCGGTGCGGAAGGCGTCTATATCTGGGACACCGAAGGCCGAAGGAGCCTCGACGGTTTCGGAGGACTCTACTGCGTCAACATGGGATATGGATGCACGGAGATCGCCGAGGCCATTGCCAGGCAAGCACACGAATTGCCGTTCGCGCACGTCTATGCCAGCCAAGGTACGGAGCCGGTCGCCCTGTTGGCAGAGGCCGTGGTCGAGTATTTCGGTCAGAACATGCGAAGGGTCTATTTCGGCCTCTCCGGTTCCGATGCCAACGAAACCAACATCAAGCTGGTCTGGTACTATAATAACATTCTTGGCCGGCCCGAAAAGAAAAAGATCATCTCGCGAAATCGCGGCTATCACGGGTCTGGATTGGTCACGGGTAGCCTAACTGGCCTTCCCTTCTTTCACAATTTCTTCGACCTGCCTCTGGATTTGGTGCGCCATACAACCACGCCGCACTATTACCGCCAGGCGCGTGTCGAGGAGAGCGAGGAAGCGTTCTCCCGGCGCTGTGCCGATGAGCTTGAAGCCTTGATCCTGGCCGAAGGACCGGAAACGGTTGCAGCTTTTATCGGAGAGCCGGTACTTGGGACAGGAGGTATTGTGCCGCCCCCCAAAGGGTACTGGACGTCCATTCAAGCGGTGCTCGACAAATACGATATCCTTCTAATCGCGGATGAAGTGGTCTGTGGCTTCGCGCGAACCGGCGAGAAGTTCGGTTCCCACCTGTATAACATGCGTCCGGATTTCGTGACCATCGCAAAGGGTTTGAGTTCCGCCTACCTCCCCATCTCCGGGTCAATCATTGGCGACCGTGTCTGGTCGGTTTTGGAACAAGGAACTGAGAAGCACGGCGCACTCGGCCACGGCTGGACATATTCGGGGCACACGCTTTGTGCCGCAGCCGCGCTCGCCAATATTCGACTGCTTAAAGAAAAAAATATTCTGGAGCATGTCCGCGATGTTGGACCGTATTGGCAAGACCGGATGAAGGCCGAGCTGGCGGGACATCCCATCGTTGGTGAAGTTCGCGGAGTGGGTATCCTGTCGGCCGTAGAGATGATGCGGGACCCAAAACAAAGGATACCATTCGAACCCGACCTTCAGGTCGGGGTGCGCACTGCAGCTGCTCTGTTTGAGAATGGTGTCATCGGACGGGCCATGCCGCATGGCGACATCCTCGGTTATGCCCCCCCCCTGATCATTACCCGAAAAGAGATCGACATCATTGTCGACGCGACGGTAAAGTCGGTCGATACCACCTATCGCGCGCTGAAGGCCGAGGGTGCCGTATGATTTTGCGATCGCGAAGGAGCGAGTCCGGAGGCAGGCATGTCCCTGCGCGCTACTGCGCCGAGCAGACCCAAAACTGTTGAATTCCAGATATCTGATCTTGAGCATGCTCCGGGCTATTTCAGTCACGATTTGTAACCGAATCAGTTCTGCCGCCGCTGTCCTGTTGCCCAACGACCAGGACCTCTGTGCGGCGCGCCCTGCGGGTGTACCTCCCCGCCGGCAGGGCGCCCTTTTTGACCCACGTAATCAGTATCATTATGGCCCGTGCGGGATCGAGGGTCTGGTAAAGGTCATCTGCACGTTCCGATGCAGATTGAGCTTAGACGTGCCCTTTACATCATTGCAGCGGGCCATAATCATTGCGGTGAATTTTATCACGTCAGGTATATAGAAGGACGATACTCACACGCCACCCCGTTCACAAGGAAAGGCATTTTAATATTGTTGAGACGATTTGCCTATCAAAGAAAAGAAAGCATCGCAACACTTCTTTGCGGATCACGGCGCCCCGGGTGGGGGATGAGCGGCTATCCGAATTGTTATGCTAATGCCGACCCAAATTCCTGCAAAAGCTGGGGTCAATGATGGCTTTTGGTCAGCGCAGGATGATTTCTCCTGATTTGGTCGGTGCAGGGGCGGTCATGATTTAATGCATGGAGATTCTCTGATTGAGCTGTTGAGATCATGAGGCGTCTGCCAGACGCCCATCGGGTGAGCCCAGCATGATTGGGATGACCGACGAAGATCGAAAGTGTGGCAGCATTCTGGAGCCCGGTCAGCCCAGCGACGCCCGCGAATTCAATCACGTTTGTCGGGACATACACGACGCAGCCGGAAGGCGTGCAGAAAGAGGAAGAATCGAGCGCGACGATGACGAGGCACATGCCACTTGTTTTCGAGACATTCCTTGAAAGACTGTCACAGAGTATCGATGAGGCAGATTTCCGGGATGCCATGGCTGAGGCGGCCGGACGACTTGACCTAATCTTCTTTGCCTACCTCTCCTTGCCAGCACGGCCTTCCGGCAAACCGAGGTTAATTTCAAACTATCCACCCCGCTGGACCAGACAGTATCTGGAAAATCAGTATGAGAAACTCGATCCTGTGGTCTTGCGTGCTCGAAATGGCGGCTGCCCGTTTCACTGGGGATCGAATTTGGGAGGCGATAAAATGTCGCCGGCTCAACAGCAGCTATTCGATGAGGCGGCTCAATTCAGCATCTGCTGCGGTTTGACGATCCCAATTGTCGATCTCCGCGGCCGCATCGCTGCGGTTACTTTTGCCGCCGATGAGCCTCGTCCAGTATTTCTTCGGGTCGCTGAGCGGTACGAACAAGCTCTTCAACTGATGGCGGCCTGCTTTCATCGTTGCGTTCGCCGCAAATTGCCGAGCGATCGAACAGTGGATGGGGTTTCGCTGACATCCCGCGAATATGAGTGCCTGAGGTGGGCAGCGCGGGGTAATTCAGCCTGGGTGACCGGCCGCATCTTGGGTATCAAGCCACGCACGATCGCTTTTCATTTGGACAATGCCAAGAAGAAGCTAGGCGTGCGAACCCAAAATCAGGCTATAGCCCTTTTGGGGTCCGAAGGGTCCTCAATTGTCTGAGAAGCTTTTTGATCCCCTTGTGCTCGGGCCATTCGATCGCGCGCTTTGTATCGAGCGTTGACTGGATGCCGAGATCTTCTGTTCCGCCGGCTCGGGCGATGCAGCCGTATTCTTCCAGTCCGCGCCGGTGATCATAGTCTATGGGTGCTCGAGCGGGTGTGTCGTCGCTGACGAGCTAGTTGTGGAGCCTCAACAGGTTGTCCTCGGTTAGAGCGAGGCGACTGATAGGTGTTTTGGACTTTAGGCTCCCGTGGGGACGGTGCCAATTGTATCTGTGCAGCCAGACCGGCAACTCTGCGGCGCGGTGATCTGAAGTCGGATAAGCGATGGCATAAGCCCATTCGCGCAGTGCTGTCTGGATGAAGCGCTCGGCCTTGCCATTGGTCTTGGGTGTATAGGGTCTTGTCCTGACGTGCTTGAGGCCGAGATCGCGGCAGGCCTTGGCGAAGGCCTTTGATCTGTAGCAGGAGCCGTTGTCGGTCATGACGCGGGCTATCGTGACGCCGAGGCTGGCGTAGTAGGCCACCGCCGCCTTGAGGAAGGCGATGGCGCTTTCTTTTTTCTCGTCGGGCAGGATCTGCGAGAAGGCGATGCGGGAGGCGTCGTCGATGCAGACATGGACGAACTCCCAACTGCTGCCGCGCGAGCTGGCATTGCCGGTGCGCTTGCCGGTAATGCGATGACCGATGCGCTCGAAACGACCGAGCTTCTTGATATCGATATGGATCATCTCGCCAGGATGCTCGCGCTCGTAGCGTCGGATCGGCTCGGCCGGTTCGATATCCCGCAACCGCGACAGTCCGGCACGCTTGAGAACCCGGCTAACGGTGGCGGGCGAGACGCCGACCTCATGGGCGATGTGCTTGCCGGTCCAACGTTGCCGCCGCAGCGCCATGATGCGCTCGGCGATCAACGCAGCGGTGGCCTGCGGCATATTGGCGGGCCGCGAGGAACGGTCGATCATGCCGGCCCGCCCTTCGGACTTGTAGCGCTCGACCCAGCGCGCCACGATCTTGGCCGACACGCCGTAGACACGCGCCGCATGGGCTTTGGAGAAAGCGCCTTCTATCACCGACAGCGCCATCTCCTCTCGACGCAGCGGTGTGAGACGGGCATTCTTATGGATGTTCATTCGGACCCTCCGGTGAGTGCTGAAGCTTGGTAACTCCAGTCTCCCCGGTCCGGTCCGAATGGACAACCTCCCGAAAGCTCACAGCTAGTCGTGCGGTTATATAGTTTCCGAGGATGGCCCGCTTGCATACCTGCCTGCCGGTAATCTCTAACCCTTGACTTAGGGCGATGGCTATCGGTTATGCGGCTTGAAAGCGAAGAGGTGGACCCTTCGTCGAGCGCCGGTACGATATGGAGTGCTGCTCCGGGCTAATACCCATCCAGACAGAGCGGAACCTTCTATCACGTCAGACGCTCGGACAGTTGCCAAACCCCGATTTCCTGGGAACTGAATTGTGCTCGCCACCGGGTCCATTTTGCCGGCGCGTCTGTGGTGCAGGCCCCGATCAGCCTGACCAATGGCACAGGAACGCTTCTATGACCGAGCACTGCGAATTTGTCAGCTGGCGAACAATTCCTTGTAGCCGCTCGTCACCATCCAGTTCGCACGGTCGAGATGACTACGAAGCGCCTTCCTGGCGCGCTCCGGTTCAAGTGCCGGATCAATGCCGAGGATCAGTTGGGCCATTTCCTCTTCGGGCGCCTCATCGGCTGAGGCGTCCAGGAGCCTCATATAGATGGTAAAGTGCGCCCTGTCGTAGGCGGTAAGACGGTCAGACCAAGGGACTTCGTCGAGCAGTGTTGAGCTTTGAGTCCTATCTGTTCCCGTTGATTGATTCATGTCTGCCGCGAACCTCGCATGTTGATCGCTGGATCCAAGGCAGAATATCCCAAAATGGGATAATCCGAAACGGGGATTAGTCGCTGAGCCGGTCTCTACCTGCCGGTTCACCTAAATGCCCAAATCTCTTCGATCTCCCCGCCACCAGCGGTTTCTGGCCCAGTTGATCTCACTGCGCAATGTCAAAGGGCTGACGCAGGCGCAGGTGGCTGAGAAGCTTGGTCGTCCGCAATCTTTCGTGGCGAAATATGAGGGTGGCGAACGGCGTCTCGATGTCATTGAGTTTCTCGACGTAACTGCGGCCCTCGATGCTGATCCGTGTGAGATTCTGTTGAGCCTGCGCACGTAGTGGGCGCCCGCGCCCATCACCGCGCGTGCCGTGTGCCGGTGGGTCGAGCCCCGATTTTCTTGGCTCTGGCGTCTCGACCATTCCGCTGCGCCTCCTAGCGCGTCGTTAGACTCTCGCAATTCGCTCTGTTTTGTGCCTTTCTCAGCAGGTGGCGCCGCATCCTTCTAGGCCCGCCGCGGCGTCCCGCAACCCTTAGCCAGCTGTGAGCTTTCAGTAGGTTGTCCATCCGGCCCTTCGGATGCGGTGCGGCTCAGACGGCGGACCCGTTCCTGTCATGATTCGCCGCCGCACCCATTCCTGGGAAGCAGCCATTGGCGAGCGGAGGACAAAATGATGAGACAGCGAAGCGCTGGGCCATCCGCGCTGTGGTGATACGTCGATGCATGGCGGTTGCGCGACTTCGTTGCTTGAAGCGAAGCGACCGCACCGCCCATTTCGTCAACTGGCGAACAAATCCTTGTAGCCGCTCGTCACCACCCAGTTTGCACGGTCGAGATGACTGCGAAGAACGTTGCGTGCGCGCTCAGGTTCGCGTGCCGGATCAATGCCGAGGATCACTTTGGCCATTTCCTCTTCAGTGGCGTTGTCGGCCGAGGCGTCCAGGAGCCTCATATAGGTTGTAAAGTGGTCCTTGTCGTAGGCTGTAATGCGGTCCGACCAGGGGACCTCGTCGGCGAACGGCGTGTTCGATCTGGGCTGCAACATCGCTAATTCTATCTCCGGCCAATGGACCCGCGAAGCCCTGTGCCTGCTAAATGTGGATTACATATTATAGTTGATAAACTCAAGCCGCCTGATCCGCTGGCTTGCGTGCATGGATATGCGCAAGTTGGTCGGACGGAATGTGCAGAGGATCAGGCAAAGGAAGCGCCTGACGCAGGAGCAGCTTGCGGAGATTTCCGGGTTCAGTCAGCAGTACATCAGCGGCTTGGAGAAAGGCCGAAGAAATCCGACAATTATCACGATCTATGAACTGGCATTGGCCCTCGGCGTCAGCCACATGGATCTGGTTCGGCCCGACAAACAGGCATGATACACCCGCCCTCCAAGTAGCTGGCCGCCTGATGGCGCGCGCCGGGTGCTCGTGAACCCAGGCTTTTCTTAGGGTCCCCCGGCAGCCCCTGCCATTTGGCTCGCCCTGGCCCGGCGCACCCTATTGGACAGTCGGCCGCTGCGGTTTTTGTCAGCCTTTCCTGGGGCGGTCGGCATTGCCTTTTAGGCCCGCCGCGGCCTCCCGCAACCTTCGCTCTCGCTTCAGGTCCTTCTCTTGGTTACGATCCTTCGGATGCGGTTCGCCTCTTTCAGCGGGCCTAATCGCTTTCTGCCGCCCACCCCACGGGGACAGCCACGCGAGACTAGTATGGAGCGTTGCGGTTAGCGCACGAACAGCAAAGGAACTGAAAAAACAGGCAACTGTCGAAGCATGGCTGAACCAGCCATCGTGTCGGCATCTTGGAGCCGCGTGTTCGCCTTGAGGCCCTGCCGGTAGGATCCCTGCAGTTGAAGTCATTGTCGGCATTCTGACAACAATGGACATGAACCGCCGAACTATCAAGGCGACCAGGTTGTTGTCTAGCAATGGTTTTCCGAATCGGCACGGCACTTGCGTTACCAAAAACAAGTACGCCGCGGCACGGATCGCCCAAGAGGCTGAACGACCTGATCTGTTTGACCCTCGCAGCAGGGGTGGATGGCTAACACAAAGGAAACTTTGAAGGTGGACGTTTTCGAAAGTTCTCCAATACCTGTCAGGAAAACACGGACGCCATCTTTCTCGGTGGATCTAGCCTTGCTGGGAGTCGCATTCGTTTGGGGGGCGAGCTATCCGGTCGGGAAAGGCGCACTGTTCTACGCGCCGGTTTCGATACTTGTTCTTTATCGCTTCCTGATTACTACGATCATTACGGCAGTGGCTGCAAGACATGAGATCGCATTGGTCTCCTGGGGCGATTTCATCCGCGGCTTCGCATTGGGAACAATACTTTTTTGCATCTTTATTGCTGAAACTTACGGCGTTGCATCGACAAGCGCAATGAACACGGCCTTGATCATATCGCTTTGTGTGATTTTCACGCCGAGCATCGACTATGGGCTATCACGGCGACTTCCACCTACGGGCATTTTGGCAAGTGCTGCCATAGCGTGCATCGGTGTCGGCATTCTCACTGGCGGGATCAGCAGGTTCAGCCCGGGTGACGCGCTTGTCTTGGGGGCCGCGATTCTGCGAGCGGTTATGGTCGTTTCCACCAAACGCCTTCTGGCCGGCCGGCAGATTTCATCTGCAGCCCTGACGGCCATCCAAGGATCGACGGTGGCAACACTTACTTTCGTTTTGGCCGTCGCTCAGTTCGGAATTTCAGGCCTTGTTGTGAGGGCCACCCTTCAGTTTTGGGGCGCTGTTGCCTTCCTTGCACTCTTCTGCACCCTCGCTGCATTCTACATTCAAAATGCCGCAGTGAGAAAATCCACACCGACACGGGTTGGCTTCTTGATGGGAACAGAACCTTTTTTTGGTTTCGTTCTAGCGCACCTTCTTCTGAATGAGCCTTTGACAGTACCGAGCTTGATAGGCGCAGGCCTCGTCCTCGCTGCGACGTTTGCTGGCATCTGGTTTGAGAGCAGGACATCCAAATGAACCCCATCTTGGCTTCCACCAAACCCGCCATCGGCGGCATTTCGAGTTTTGAAGATCTGGAGGCTTTTCCGGACCGAACCGCACCAGTTGCAACCATGTTCAGCGGCGGTCTCGACAGCACCTATCTTCTCTACAAGCTGCAAAGCCTTGGCTTTGCGAACATTGAAGCTGTCGCAGCGGATGTCGGAACGCGCATCGATCAGCCTTTGTTGGAACGGACGGCAGCCATGTTCGGCGCGCGCTTTGTCTGCCTCGAAGGGCGGGATGCCTTTGTCGAACAAGGCGTGAAATCAGCCATTCGAGCCCACGCCAAGTACCTTGGCATCTATCCGTTGAGCAGTTCGTTGAGCCGTCCCATAATCGCATCTTTGGTTGTTAATCATGCTAGGTCAATCAACTCACGGCTGGTTCTTCATACAGCAAACCTTTCTCAAAACAGTCTTCCGCGCCTTAACAATAGCATTAAGCGCTCAGGATTTTCCGGCAACTTCGGCAGTCCGTATGAATGCTCTGTGATATCCCGACAACAGAAGACCTCCGACCTGTCCAAGTGTGGAGCGACTTTTGTGGCGGACCGCACGTGGAGCGCGGACGAAAACCTCTGGTGTCGGGAATTCGAGTCGGGGCCTTTGGAAGATCCCGAGAACTTTTCCATCCCCGAGGAGGCATTTGCTTGGACGCGCCACATTCCCGCAGAGCAGCCGGTAGAGATCAAACTCGGGTTTGCAGACGGAAGTCTCGTGTCAATTGATGACCGTGATGTTGCATTGGTCGACGCAATCCCGTTCCTGAATAACACGGTCGGCAAATTCGGGCACGGCCGCTTTGTCGGGCTTGAACACATCACAACCGGCCAAAAGGTTCTCGAAGTCCGCGAGGCCCCTGCCGCGGCCATTATCTTCGACGCGCTGCGTCACCTCGAAACCGCTTCTCTTGACGTGGCATCAATCGTTTTGAAGCAAGGGCTTGAGCAAGCCTGGTCCCAAGAGGCGGTTTCAGGTGCATGGGGCAGTACTATTCACCAGATGTGCGAACGGGCCATTGCATCCGCCCTCGAGGGCGTTAGCGGGAGCGTCAGCTACATAGTCGATCACACACGCTTTTTACCTCGGTCGATCCGAGCCAGGACGCCGAGATACATTAGGGACCGCGACCTTTGGGAATACCAAGCCGCAACCCACATAGCGTTGTCCAAAGCGTTCCGTCCTCGCCAAGTCACCAAAAGGGAGACACCCGTGGAAAACAACGCACCCCAGGCGCCGGCCAACCTCAGTCAACAATGCACTGACGGTCTGGTGACAAATGGATGGTGGTTTTCAAAAGGCGAGCGCGCCGAAGCCTGCTTTGGCATCGAAATTGATGCAGCCTGGAAGAACTTTGCTGACCATTGGAATCGACTTCTTCTCGATGAATACATGCGTGACGGCGGAACATATCGTTACCGGCGCTATAGCGCTTTTGAATATGACGCGACTGACGGAATCTTTAGGCTCCTACCCCACGCCCCCTACGAACAATCAAAAAGTGTCAATCATCTGAATGGCGGCTTCAAGCGCCACTTCGAGCCCCTTGAAAACTCCTTTATAGACCATCCCGTCTTAGAAAAGATTCTGACAGGTTTCTGCAGAATTCTATGTGAAGCCGCCCGACATGATCGTTGGAATATCAAGATCCATCCCTACCGGATTGTCGCGCGCGATGGTGTAAATGGCAAACCGGCACCCGAGGGCCTTCACCAGGACGGGGTGGACTTCATTGCTTGCTATATGATTGGGCGGGTCAACGTCACCGGCGGCATGAGCATGATCACCGACGCCTCAAAGGAGTTCCTCGGCGAGGTCGAAATGAACTCCCCGAATGATTTTGTGATCTGCAACGACCGCGAAACCTTTCACGATGTATCGTCGATTGTGGCCGAAAACCTGAAAATGCCGTACGCTTATCGCGACGTCCTTGTGATCGCCTTCGAGAAATTATAACGCCCAGCGCGCCGAGAGCATTTTCAACAAGGTTCAATACTGCTTGGTATCCTCTCGGGTGTTCCTGGTGCGGGAACAATGCAGGATTAATTTCTTGCATCTAAACACCTAGATAGCAGTTTCGCCTCTCTGGTATGATGGTTTTTGGCCTCGCGGATCTCGCGTAATACGAATGACCGTGGACACCCCCGATCTTCGCAAGAAAGTGAGAAATTATCCTCATGCTGTCCGACGAGGTGGTCTGCGGCTTCGGAGGCACCGGGAACTGGTTTGGTAGCCAGACATTTGGGATGGAACCGGACATGCTCTCGATCGCCGGGGGGCTTTCATCCGGTCACCTGCCCATTGGCGGCGTCATTATCTCGACAAGATTTATCAATGCGCCGCTGACGAGGCCCACAAGGTCGGCGTGTTCGGTCACGGTTTCACCTACTCCGGTCATCCGGTGATAGCGGCCGTCGCCGCCGAGGCGATCAGGATCTACAGCGAGATCGATTTCGTGACCCAGGCGCGTCGTCTCGGCGATCACTTGCATGGAGCCCTCGCGGACGCGCTCGGCGACCATCCGCTTGTCGGTGAAGCCCGCGGCCGCGGCTTCATCGCGGGGGTTCAGATCGTCGAGGATCGTGCGCCCGTCGCGTCTTCGCGCCCGAGCTGAGGATCGGCGATGTCGAGCGGCGGTGCCGCGAGCACGGCGTCATGATCCGCAATATGGGAGAAGTGCTTGGAATCTGTCCGCCCTATATAATCACCGAAAGCGAGATCGACCCCTTGGTTGACGGCATTCGTTCTGCACTCGACGGCGCCGCTGCTGCGAATTCCCGGGTCGGTCGGGTGGCATGAGTTCCAGCATTAAGACCGACTGCTTCACTTCAGTGGATATTATCGAGCAAACGCTCACCCGAGGGGTGCACTTCATCCGTGTCCGGTACAAAACGTCACCCATGTCTCAGGTCGGGCACGCCGCTCGCCAACGACACCGAGTTCGGCCTCGCGGCCTACTTCTACACCGGCGATCTCGGTCGCGCCTTCCGCGTGATGGAAGGACTGAAGTACCGGCGTCAATGAAGGCCTGATCACCACGCCGGAGGTGCCGTTCCGCGGCGTCAAGGAATCGGGCCTCGGCAAGGAAGGCGGCCTCCAGGGCATCGTGGATTATCTCGACACCAAACATGTCTGCATCGGCGGTCTCGGCGTCTAGTGGTTCCCGCCTGACATAGGAGTCCAATCAGAGATTCCCTTTCTGGCCTGCGCGTGCGAGTCTGGCGCATGCGCACAGGAAGATCGTTCACCGTTTCGTCGGCCGATCGCGTCCGTCTGACGGCGCTGATCAGGGATCGCAACGCCCCGCAAAAGCATGTCTGGCGCGCCGAGATAGTGCTTTTGCCCGCCGACGGCGTCGGCACCGGCGAGGTCATGCGCCGCATCGGCAAGTCGAAGACCGACGTCTGGCGCTGGCAGGAGCGCTTTGCCGCGGAAGGCTGTGACGGGCTGCTGCGCGACAAGACGCGACAGTGGCGCATTCCGCCGCTCGGTCCCGATGTCGGCGAGCGCGTCGTGGCACTGACGCTTGCCGATCCGCCGGGCGAGAGGACCCACTGGACCGCCGACATGATGGCGCAAGCCGCCGCAATCAGCGCCAGCGCCGTCAGGCGCATCTGGAAGGCGCATGGTCTCGCACCCCACCGCTGGCGCCAGGTTCAAGCTCTCCAATGATCCGAAGTTCGTCGACAAGTTGCGCGCCGTCGTCGGCCTCTATCTCGATGCGCCGGCCCATGCCATCGTTCTGTCGGTCGATGAAAAGAGCCAGATCCGGCGCTCGACCGCACCCACCCGGCCTGCCGATGAAGAAGGGGCGGCTCGGTACGATGAGGCACGACTACAAGCGCAACGGCACCACCACCCTGTTCGCCGCCCTCAACGTCCACTATTGTCCCGTTGACGAGAATATCATCTTAGTTGCTTGTAAAAATTTGTTCTCCACTTCCGTCTCCATCGTATCTCAGTCAACGCGATGGAGCAGGAAATGACTACAAACATTGTGAAACTGGAAGAAGGCAGGGCAATCGGCTCTAATCGTGACGTGCCGCTGTCAGATCATGAGGCGGAAGCCCTAGGGCATCTTGCGGTGGCGCTGAGTGGCATTTCGACGACCATTCGGTCCGCCGCCTACAAACACGCGCTAAACTCTAGTCACGCGATGAAGCCCCTAAAGGAGACGGAGGACGCGCTTACCGACTACGACGCCTTGGCGAGGGCGGCGGGCCGAAAGCAGCCGAAAGCGGCGGAGGAGGACGACAGGAAGGGGGACGCCCTAGCGAGAGAGGCCGCCGCACAGGTCAGCAGGGTCGATCAGACCCGATCTTCCCGCTGGAGCAGACCGCGAAGGGTACCGGTGGCATCAACGGACTACGTTCGGCAGGTGGTCATGGCAGATAGTCAGCTTGGAGCAGTGTCGGCACTGGTAAACGCGCGGCGAGTGGCTCCAGAACGCTTCCATGCTTCTGTTCCCAGTGTAGATAATAATCCGGATGCTCCGCTTCTGACCTCTTTTTCGGACTATCTGAGCAGGGTGTGCGGACTGGAGTCAAAGTCCCGCGAAGGCGTTCTCCTGGGCAGCCGCCGCTTTCTGGATTGGTTCCATCACCACCATTCCCGGCCAAGCCCTCGGCGCGTTGACGGCTGAGCATGTCCTTGCCGCTGTCGAACATCGGCTGTCACTATCGGCGACCTCCGGTACCCGCACCGGCAGCAACTTCTCACATCGTATTGGGCTGGCCACCACGACCAGAATCTCGCGCGCGTCGTCCCCAGGACGCCCCACTGGCGTTTGGCTCATCTAACCCTCGAACTCGGCTACGGCCCGTCGACGGTCTTCTTCACATGGGTCGGATTCGACGAAATGGACGAGGTCACAGGCGACGGCCATGCTGAACTGCTCGACGACGGCTCCATCGACATCACCTTCTATCACAACGGCGACGAGGCAATCCTCAAGGCCAAACGGGACACTTCTTCAACGGCCTGCTAGGAGATCCGTGTTCGCCTTGCGCTGACAAAGAAGCTCACACATGACGTCCGGGAGACGATGCTGGCAAATGGTCTGGCTGAAGCATTCCACCCACAATACCAAAGCCCGTCCCGATCCAAAGCGCTTCTAAGCACTCCACCTCAGGCGCAAGGCCGGTTGGCCAGTGCATCTTCTTGGTCCGCCGGAAGAGAACCCCGCCCGACAATAGCTTCATGAGGTCTTGCGCTGCAGTGTCGACCGTAAAAAAGGGCGCGCGAGGCGCCCTTCATTTAAACCGGCAGTCGGGAAGCAGACTTCACTCTGATATTCAAAAGCGGTAGGTGACACCTGCGCCTATCAGCCAGGGATCGAGCTCCGCCTTCCCCGTCAGCTTCGCGCCGGTCACCGTGACGTCGAAGTCCGGCTTCAGGAAAAGCTTCTTCACGTCGAAGTTGAGGCCCCAGTGCTGGTCCACCATGTAGTCGAATCCGACCTGCAGCGCCGTGCCGAACGTGTTCTTCACCTTGAGAGCATCAGCGCTGCCAGTGTCCTGGTTGTAGAAGATCGTGTAGTTCACGCCGGCGCCGACATAAGGCTTGAACGCGCCGAGATCGGTAAAATGGTACTGCAACGTGAGTGTCGGCGGCAGCAGCCAAACTTTGCCGATGTTGCCCAACCCTCCGATCGTCCCTTGGCCCGCGATGTTGGCATAAGTGGTACCGAGTATGAGTTCGGCGGCGATGTTGTCGGTGAAGAAATACGAGATATCGAGTTCCGGCGTCACCGTGTCCGAATACGAAAGACCGGAGCCGGGAAGCGTATCAACGTAGCCCAGATCTTTCGTAACGACGCCCAACGCCCGCAGGCGGACCTGCCAAGGGATTGGCGCTTCGGTGACCGAGGCTCCCGTCTCCGCCAGGACGGTCTCTGCTTGCGCAGGCTCCGCGGCGACGGCCTGCTGTCCCACCATGATCAGGGCCACCGCCGCTGCTGTTGCCCGCGCTACGCCCATTCGCGTTCTCGCCATGAGATTCACTCCTTGATGTTCAGAAAGGATGCACTGCACTATTTCGTCTCCTGCTCGAATGAATTGTTGATGGACCTCAAATGCCCCTCTTGCGTTGCAACGCGTTCCGCCGTCTCCGGAGGGTGATCGTTGAAGCCGATTGCGCTGCGGAGAAAATTGGTGCCTAGACTGATGAATGCGGCTTGCTCCCGATTGTCCTCGCCGCAGCCGTGCCCGCCTGCGCTGGCCTCGTAGAAGTAAGCGGGATAGCCAAGAGCCTGCAGTTTTGCGGCCATCTTGCGCGCATGGCCCGGATGGACGCGGTCGTCGCGTTTCGTGGTGGCGATCAGGATAGGCGGATAGGGCTGTCCCGGCGCTGCGGCGTGATAGGCGGAGATTTCCTTCAGGAAAGCCCAATCGTGAACCTTGTCCGGATCGCCATATTCGTCGATCCAGCTCGCGCCCGCCAAGAGCTTGGTGTAGCGACGCATGTCGATAAGCGGTGCTGTGCAGAACAGAGCCCCGAAATGCTCAGGATAGCGGGTCAGCATGTTTGCGATCAGCAGGCCGCCATTTGAGCCACCCTCGGCGGCAATCCGCCTCGGCAGGGTGATGCCCCTTCGCACGAGGTCGGAGGCAACGGCGGCGAAATCGTCGTGGGCGAGACGCTTGCCCTCCCTGCGCCCGGCTTCGTGCCAGCGGGTGCCGAACTCGCCGCCGCCGCGGATGTTCGCCTCGACACACGTGCCACCGCGCTCGAGCCACAGCTTGCCCAGCGGGGAGTTGTAGTAGGGCAGGAATGATACGCCGAACCCGCCATAAGCGGAAAGGTGAATCGGAGCATCTCCGTTCCCGTTCGCCGGACCAACCTGCGTATAGGGGATCAGCTCATGATCGATAGAGACTGCCTCGTGGCGCGTGACCACCAGTCCGGATGCATCGAAATTCTCCGGGCTGCGCTTCAGGATTGCTGAAGCGCTGAGAGACGGCGCGGCATTCAGATCGAACAGCAAGAGCTGCGGCGGCGTGATCGGATCCTGAGCACAGATCAGGACCTCTCCATTGGTCTCGTGAACTGCCGCATCGAATGACCAGACGTCGACAGTACCTTCGGCGGGCAGGGTGTTCAGGACTCGGCGCGTCCATTCCTGGTGGCCGGGAGTGAACATCTCGAAACGCGGTGCGAGATTGACGAGGTAAGAGATAATGAGCTTCCCGTCATTCCAGAAGAATGACTGCATGGAGCGCCTTTCCCCTGGTTGAAACAGGGTCTCAAAACGGCGTCCGCCGGCGAGGAAAGTGGAAAGCGAGATGACGATCAGCGCGTCGGCGGGATGGGTGGTGCCTCCCACCGTCCAGGGCTTGCGCGGCCTTACCGCCAGCCAGTCGCCGAAGACCCGCCACGACGCGTCGCGAGGAAGATCGATCTGCCTCCTCGGCCCGCTCCTATCGCCGATCCAGCTGATCTTCTCGAAGAAGGCCGGCTGCTCGATGAACCAAAGGCGCTCGCTGCGGCCGGTGCGGTCCGAATGACCAGACACTTGGAAGCTTTCGAACCCGGCCTCGAAGATTGCCGGCGTGGTGAGGGGATCCGCGTCACGCTTCCACAGTCGAACTGTGCGCGCATAGCCGGAGCGGGTGGCCATGCCATTACCAAGCGCACTGGAAAGCAGAAGCGTGTCAGGGTCCAGCCAATTAACGTAGCCTTTGGCCTCGGGGAGGTTGAAGCCGTCGGCGACAAAGCTCAGAGAAATCAGGTCGAATTCGCGATGCACGACCGCGTCGCTGCCGCCGCGCGACAGGCGCAGAACGGCTCTTTCCCGTCTCTCCGGCTCGATGGACGCGCCGTCCCAGATCCAGTCCTCTCCGTCGCTAGCCGCGAGAGCATCCAGATCGAGCAGTAGCTCCCATTGGGGATCCGCCTTCATGTAGGCGGCAAGGGTGGTCCGGCGCCACAGTCCGCGTGGATTACCGTCATCTCGCCAGTAATTGTAGAGGTACTGACTACGGCGCGCGATCAGGGGAAGATTGTCGCGATTGTCGAAAATGGCTGTCAGAGCCGCGCGGTCGCGCTCGAACTGCGTTCCACCGAAGTGCTTCAGAGTCCTTGCCGATTGGCCGGCGGCCCAGGCAAGTGCCCGCTCGCCCTCTACATCTTCAAGCCAGACATAGGGATCGTCGTCGGGAGCATCAAGCGTTGGACGGACATCAAATGCGTTCATGTCCGGACAGCCTTCAGAAAGAAGGGATAGAGGCTTCCGTCGGCTCGGGAACGCTCAGTGTCGGTAGCGGCGCCCACATGTTCGAAAAGCGTGATCATTGATGAGTTCTTCCAGTCGGTGCGGCATCGCAGTGCTTTTGCGCATAGGGCCGCAACCTTCGTGCCAACTGGGAAAATCGTTTCGGAACAATGCGATCGCTCTGGAAGCGTTGTGTCACATGTCCGACATCGTCGAGAATCCGACAACGAGTGCTCCTCCTAATCACCGGATCAACCTCCGGCGCCAGTCGTGGACACTGTGCAGAACTCGAGAAGTGAAGCTCATTGGAGTGAACCTGGTTGACGCCCAACATCTTCGCTCTGGAGCGCTTCACGCACACGGATTCATGGCAGACACCATGATGCGATCGATGCTGTTAGAGACCAAGCTGGCTGCGCCTGTGAGTTTCAGCCGCCAGCTGGAAGCAGCGGAGTTCTGAGGAGAAGGGTGGGGGGCCCAAGCCCTGCCGCAATCTTGGCCTGCACCGTCCCCTTGATTGTTGTGGGTCAACGTCTGCCTGCCCGCTGAATTTGGCACGCCTTACACCTACGTCACGACCAAGACCTTCCTGTTGCACTTCGGCCTCGACACACTGCGGGATTTGCCCGATTTCGAGGCGATTGAGGTTGCCGCGCTGCTCAGCAAGGAGAAGCTGCTGGCGGGCGATACTCCCATCGGGCTGGTGAGTGGTGGAGGAGGTGAGGAGCGACACTCCAAGGCCAGGACGGGCTAGCGCAGCAGATACATGGAAGTAATCGCTTGATATGAGCGGTTGAGAGTCGAATCAGGGAACTATGCGATCACTATCGATAAGAGGTGGCAATATCGATCGTGATTGTATCGGGCCACTCTACGGCGAAGGAGGCGGCAACTTGTGTCTCCGACCCGAAACGATTACCTTGCGGCCATTATGAGCAAGCATTTGGCATCCGTCTTGACGACGTGAACGCGCCCTGCAGCGTACAGCTGGACGACGCGGCGCTGGCCGATTGCTTTGCGGATCTCGATTTGGCCAAGCAGCATCCCGCTCATGTCAGCGCCTTTCTCGGCGAGGTCCCTCTCGCCCAGCAAGTCGAGTTCGCAACCGCGCACCACATTCGCGGTCGACGAGATGAAGGCTTTTGCCGCCAAGTTCTCTGCCTGGTCCGGCGAAAGCTATCCGCTCGCCGCATAATGGCTGGACATGATAGCCGACGCCCGTCCCGAATGGCGGCGGCTTTTTCGTATTATATCGACCTGATCGACAAGATGCGGCGGAACAGGGGTCCACGTGCGATGCGGCCAAAGCGGATCCAGCTCTCGAGCGCGACTACGGGGTAGGTGTGGTCGCTGGAGCCGCGGCCGACCTCGACCTCGCGCCAGCCGGTCTTGCCGCGCAGGGTGACCAGCAGCCCTTGCCGTCAAAAATCTCGATCCAGCTGGCGCCATCGCTGTTGTCGTCGCGCATGACGTCGAGACCGACGATCTCGGAGCGCCGCAGGCCGCCGCCACAGCCCAGGAGCAAAATAGCGCGGTCGCGCAGGCCCTGAGGTCGTGGCCGAGCGTGGCGATCATCGCCAGCAGATCGTCGCCAGGACCGCCTCTTTCTGCCGCGGTGGCTTTGCGTGCTTGCGGCGAATGCCGGCAAGAACCTTATAGATATGCCGCTCCGCGCGGTCCAACGGCCGGCCGCGCTGGGTAAAGTTCCAGGCGAGGCCGGAAAGCCGCCGCTCGATGGTCGCAAACTAAAGGGCAGGGGCGCCACGCTTCGGATCGCCGGCGGCGGTGCCCGAGGCACAGGCGCTGATATTGAGCCTGATCACCTTCGAGCCCGGAGGCAGGGGATCGAAGCCAGCGCGCCGGCACCAGGAGGAAAAATGCCGCCAATCCTTGGGGTAGGCGTCGCGCGTGTTCTCCGAGGTGGCGTTGTAGCCCCTCGCGGTCTCGACCAGTTCCTGGACATGCGCCGGGACTCTTTGAGCCGGGTCTCCATCTCCTTGTAGAGCTTGTCAAGCTCGCCATCGACTGGCTTCAGGTCGTCGATTGAACATTGCGTCATCATAGGCTTTGTGCCTTGTTGTAGCAGGCATCGTCCGTTCGCGCGGCGGACACAGACATCACCGTCGCTGAGCCGAGAACGACGGTAAAAGAAAATGCACTCACTGACTTCATAACCAATCTCTTTTGCGGGTGATTTAGAAACGGACGCCGAGCTTGGCGCTGAACCCGTGTGTCTGGGCATCCGAGGCGATCTGTCCCTGATAGGCGATGCCGAACGTCGCGTTCTCGGTGATGTTTACGTCAAGCCCAGCTTCGAGCAGAGCTGCGTTCTTTGCGATCGGCACGCCCTTGATGGCGAAGGAGGAACCGCCAGCAAAGGCAAGAGCGGTATCCGGCCTGACGTCGCCGAAGGCGTGGCGCCAGCCAAGACCGCCGCGCGCGGTAGCAGTCACGGTGCCGAGGGTCAGTACCGTCGACGCACGCAGACCTAGCGTGGTAAACGCCGTGTCGCTCGAGCGATCCCCGCTCGACAAGGCGGCTGCGCCGCCATTCTCGGTGAAGCCATCGGCGTCAAAATTCACATAAGCGAGATTAGCGTAGGGCTCGAAGGAAGCCGAAGCCGTATTGATACGGTAGCCGAGCTCGCCAAAGGCCTGGAACGTGCCGGCGTCGTAATCGGCCGAAAGGCTGTCGGCGAAGCCTGGAAAGACCACGGACCTGCCGGTCTCGATGCTGTGCCAGGTATAGGCAAGGCCGGAACGAAAACCGAGATTGCCGTTCTGCGTGCCGGCAAAAAGACCGAGATGGTAATTCTCGCTCGAGCCCGACGACGCGCGATCGTCCGCCTCCAAGGAGGTATGGCTGTAGCCGCTGATGAGGCCGAGCCGCCAGCTTTCGCCGACAGCCGCGTCACCGCCAGCCAGAAAGCCGCCTGTCGAGTGATCGAGACCGGCGGCATTGCCGTCGCTGTCGAGATGACCCCAGGCGCCGAAGCCACGGCCCCATACGGCGAAATTCTCACTCGTTGCCGGGGCCAGTTCCAGACCACCCAGCCCATAAGTCATCACCGGAACGCTGGAGGCACCGACGCCGTCGAACGCCGCACGGATCCGTTCGCTCGCGGCATCGCGTACAGAATGACTGTCCTCGATGAGGCCGCTATGAATGGAAGCATGAACCTCGCCTGATAGCATATCGAAAGCGTTGCGGGCTTCCGGCGCCGTCAGGAACAGGATGTTGTCCTGGATCGGATTACCGCTTCCAAGCGCCTGAGCCGCTGCGGCGACCGAGCGTTGATTGAAGGTGCTGGCTACATCGGCAAACGCCGTCGATGTGCGGCTGATATCGAGATAGACATTGTTGGCATCGTAGACGAGCTGGAAATCGACGAAGGGCGTCGCGTCTGTCGCCAGAGCCCCCGTCAGCCCGCCATAGGTGCCGCTTACGCCGCCTGCTGCGGAGAGCAGAGTATATCGGGCATCGACCGATAGCGTTCCCTGCCGCAGCAGCTCGATCTGCGCGCCGCTGTCGATCGCCGCTGCTCCGCCAACATCGATGAGATCGGACGACCTTGCGAGGTCGACCTGATAGATCGATCCGGACTGCTGCGCGAAATCGCCCGTGACAGTCAGTGTGGTGACGATCCTGCTCGGATCGGTCGCACTGCCAGGAGCGACCGTGCCGCCCTCGGAAATGGTGACCGCACCGTAGGTGCCGCCGCCTGCGACGACACCGCCGCTGTTTGCGATAGCCGTGCCCCCGATCTGCCCGTCATTCCCGAGAAAGCCGGACGTGGTCGCATCATGGGAAAGCACACCTGTATCGGCAAGCAGCAATCCCGCGCCGGAACCGACCGTCGTCATGCCGGAAAAATTGTTCTTTCCGCTCAGCGTTTGCACGCCACCGGCAACGAATAGTTTGCCGCCCATATTATTGTTATCAACGTCGAGGTCGTTGATGCTGCCGGCGAACGTGTCGTTCGAATCCGTTAGCACCAGGGTACGCTTGCCCAGTTCGACCGTTCCGCTGCCACTCAGGCTACGAATACGGGCATCGTTGTAGGCGTCGGAGATTCCCCAATAGTCGCTGCCATTTCCATGTTCGGAGATATCGAACGTGCCGTCTGCAACGACTTTCGCTGACCGTTGGATGTTGCCGAGCCCCGCAAGCGAGAGATAGGCATCCTGAGCAATATTCGTCTCGCCGGTGTAGGTGTTGACATTCGTCATCCGGACCACCGTCTTTGTATCAAGCGTCAGCGATCCGGAGCCGGAGACGACACCCGCTATGCCGAACCCGCCCTCATTCCCCATGCTCGTCGTGATCCTGCTCAGACCGGTCCCTTCGGGTGCGGATGAATCGGTAGAGAAGTTGCTGGCAGTGACGAAATGTGACGTATAAGCGGTATACTTCTTCTCCAGATCGAAAATGACCGATCTGTTTTTGAAGAAGTCAAGACCGGCAACAAAACTGGTCTGGTCATTGGGTTGTTCCGTCGTGCCGCTGGTGTAGGTGAAGTCGATATTGTCCAGCCTTACCGGATCGCCATCCGTTCCTGCGATTGTAACGCTCGGGATGTTGCCCGATGCGCTTACGATCTCGCGTTGCTCATTTCTCCGAACATTTTTAAGTTTGACGCCCGCATCCTGAAATTGCTTCAGCATCGCATCACTGATCTCCAGACTGCCACCGCCCGGTGTGCCGGTGTCGAGCAATACCGCGGTCTTGTTGGGGTCGGTGATTGGTGGGGCTCCATCCTTAACCGTGTACTGCAGATTGTAGCTGCCTTCGTATTCGGTCGAGGCATTGGCGCCAGAGCCAGGAAAATTCTGATAAGAATCCTGATCTTTTTCCTCGGGTTCTCCCCATGGCATGGCATTAGTATATTGGGCCCGGAGGCTTGGATTGAGGTTGACAATCGTGCAGGGGGAACAGCCAGGCGTTTGGTCGCTCTCGGAATCCGGATTCACATTGGCGGAGACCACGTAGCCAGACCTGGTGACACTGCCCATCATGCCCCAGACACTTGTCTTGCCAAGAAAATCGCCGGCCCCGAATGTACCTGCGAAATCGCCGCCTTCGTCTGCCATCTTGCCAGCGGTCATTTTCGCCCGCTGCTCCTTATCGGCGTGATAAGGTTCTTGGAGATCCTGACCATACATATCTTTAAGTCCATCCGTCACGGATCCCGGCGTGCACTTAAGATTGTTGTCCTTGCAATACGCATGGGTATAGACAAAATCGAGAATGCGAGCAGCCCGGTATTTCTTATCGCTTACAGACGGCCCGTCGATTGTTATCTTTTGATCTGGATCGACATATGTAAATTTATCAATTTCCACGTTCTGAAGCTTATTACCATACGTTCCGTCCCCGTACGTATATACGTAAGGCGTGTCGGCAATCGGGCGGACCCCGGTCACCTCTGACCCGATCTGCGTGTTGAGCTGGTCCGAGCCCGTGTCGAATACGTATCGCTGCGCGTTGCCATTGTTGATCTTGGCCCAGATGCCCAGGCGGTCATGGCCTTCCCCGACATACTCCAGCGGGATCGAAATCGGGTCGTCGGCCAACGCTTCTCCAGTTGGAAATGCTACCAGACCCACCCCGAGAGACACAGCCGGCAGGAATACCGTCGTCATCGCGGTGGTTGCCGCCAGAAAGTTCTTTGTCCTGAAACAAGCCTGCATACCTGGTCCTCGAAAAAGTCTCGCAAACTGATTGTTCATTGGAACGGCCTCCTGAATTGTTTAACGAGACCCTTTATGGCGGCCCTGGCTGACAACAGCCTGAAAGCTGCAAGCGGCCTGCGAGAATGGGGCGATCCTGAATGACGACAGGTGCTGTCAACAATGGATGAGTGCTCGGCCTGAAAGCTGAGCACGCTTTATGCTCAGGCTGCTGACAAGGCCAAAGCAGCGTAAGTGCGGAGTGAAATCCAAGGTCCACATGGGTCGTCGCGCTTCCCGTGCGCCTGGGAAGGCGCCGGCCCGGCCAAGCTTTCCCAGATCGTCCGGATGGCGCACAAGATACCGGTTCAGGTCGATCGAGATGGAGGCCGAGGCGTATGCCAAGGCGGTCGACTGCCTGACGAAAGATCAGAATGCGTCGCTGGCGCTCTACGATTTCCGCCGGCAGCGAGCTCAGCTCCTGCCGGGCATCCGTGTTTACTGGCGACGAGACACAAGATGTGCCCAAATTGCCACCAGACCGTCACCTGCGATGAGTTTCGGCAACTGATTTTGTCCTTTCAATCGTCGCCACTTCCTGGCCGCGGCCAACATGGGCCACTCGAAGGCAGCAGACTGGCGGCTATATGGACGGGCTGTGAGCCCGCACCGGAGACATTGGCGAAATCTACGATCTCTATAGCAACGTCAAGGAGAAGCGCGAGGTGTTGCAGATGTGGTCAAATCACATCGAATGGCTGATCAAGCAGGCTGCGGATGACGCTCTGGCGGCGTAGCTGCTGGCATGGGCGGAAGATGCGGCGCAACAATCGTCAGAGCCTCATCGAATTGGAGATCATGCTTGACCAGCAAATGCGCGGCCAATGCTTCGATGGCTGACCAGTGATCGAGTACTAGCCGGGCCGTGCGATCTTCGATCCGCCTCCAACGGGGGCGGCGCGGCATCAGGAACCGCAACTCACCATAGATTCGCTTGGCATCCGCGTAGTCGCTGCTCCCCTCATTCCCATCGGACGCATTCATCGCCATATCGCGCGGGTCCAGATAGCCTTCGAATGCGGATTCTGCAAAAGGACCTGCCAGACACGCAACTATCTCTTGGATCGCTTCATCGCGTTGGAAATGTCGATCCATATCGTTCTCGAAAATCGGCTTTAGCTCCGAGGTGAATCCTTGCGCTGAATAGAAAACCGTGCCTTCGACAAAACCACCGCACTCTCCGTCACCGGCGTCGGGGTAAATACTAACACTTGAGAAAGCAGGGAGTTCACGGTCGTCGTCGAACATCTGACGGTGCAAAACGATGGCGGCCACCGCGTGCCCGGCTTCGTGATGCGCCACAGACGGGAGAAGATATTGGGAGGCTACATTCATGCGGTGCGGCTCTCAGATCTAGTTTCCATCCAAGCCCTGATATCGGATTCAAGCCATGCGACTCGGCCGGGGGAGATGCGACGCCGCTTAGGGAACAGGCCTGCCTTCAGAGTCGCGCGGTCGCGCTCGAACTGCGTTCCACTGAAGTGCTTCAGGGTCTTTGCCGACTGGCCGGCGGCCCAGGCAAGTGCCCGCTCGCCTTCCACATCTTCAAGCCAAAGATAGAGATCGTCGTCGGGAGCATCCAGCGTTGGACGGACATCAAATGCGTTCATGTCCGGACAGCCTTCAGAAAGAAGGGATAGAGGCTTCCGTTTGATCGGGAACGCTTAGTGTTGGTAGCGGCGCCCACATGTTCGAAAAGCGTGATCATTGATGAGTTCTTCCAGTCGGTGCGGCATCGCAGTGCTTTTGCGCATAGGACCGCAATTGTCGTGCCAACTGGGAAAATCGTTTCGGAACAACGTGATCGCTCTGGCAGCGTTGTGTCAGATGTCCGACATCGTCGAGAATCCGACAACGAGTGCTCCTCCTAATCACCGGATCAACCTCCGGCGCCAGTCGGTGACACCGCATTCCTCTGTCTTTCCAGGAGACGGCGTGGACATCAATGCCGTTCCTCACCGAACCCGCCTCCTAGCCCTTCGCCCATACGTCACGGCCGCCCCCCGGTTTGGCTTCAACCTGAAGGATTACGGCGTCCTCTTCGCAGAGAAGATCGGGTTGTTCGTGGCGCGCGCAGCGGAGCCCAAGGAGCTTTTCTGGGTTGCGGATACTGGCATGTCGATATTACGACCGTGTGTCCTTCGACAAGCTTGGTGGCTTCTTCAACCAGAATCTCGCCGCGGAGATCGAATCGTTATCTGCGCCGCAAAGTGCGGCCGGTGAGCGGCGTGGCCCTGCGTTCCAGTTGGCCACGGTCCTCGCTGGGACGAGCAAGTAAATGGCTTGCGCAGCAACGGTGCGATCACACCTGGAGCACGGCGTCATCAGGAAAGCGCCATCCTTGTGCGCCCACGACACCCTGGTCGCCATCGGCCGCATCGC
The DNA here is from genome assembly GCF_029625765.1 of Mesorhizobium sp. WSM4983. NCBI lineage: Bacteria > Pseudomonadati > Pseudomonadota > Alphaproteobacteria > Hyphomicrobiales > Phyllobacteriaceae > Mesorhizobium > Mesorhizobium sp. WSM4983. The sequence continues at coordinate 141,173 of NZ_JARTVM010000011.1, forward strand.
GGGGGGGCACTGTGGGCGATAACCATTCATTGATCTGGGCGATTGAGGGTTCTGCCGGGGCGCTATTGCTGCTCGGTAGGGCTGCGGGCTGGCGAGTCTACCAAGGCGAGCAACGACAGGCGAGACGGCAGACATTACGTGACGGAACTTGATATTGCAGTGCAGCAAGCGTAGAGCACCGCGCGCTTATCGGAGTGTCGTCCATGGCCCTTACCAATGCTGGTAACGAGGCAGAACCTGTCGAACAATCGAGCCATTCTGAGGTCGAGCAGCACAGCACCAAGGCGCTGATGTTGGGCGCACTAGGTGTCGTTTATGGCGATATAGGCACCAGCCCGATCTATGCATTTCGCGAGGCGTTGCATGCATCAGCGGGTGGCAACGTCGCCAGCCGTGGCGACATCCTCGGCGTACTCTCGCTGATCATCTGGTCCCTGACGATCACCGTGACGATCAAATACATCATGTTCGTGCTCCGCGCCGACAATCGAGGCGAGGGCGGAGTGCTGTCGCTTATGGCGCTGGCGCGCAACAGTTTCCCGACCTGCTCTGCGGTGATCCTCGGCATCGGCATCGGCATCGGCATCGTCGGCGCGGCGCTTTTTTTTGGCGACGCCGTCATTACGCCGGCAATCTCGGTACTGTCGGCGGTCGAAGGTATGAATGTCGTCACGCCGACGTTCCAGCCCTATGTGGTGCCGCTGACACTGGCCATCCTGGCGATCGTGTTTGCGGTACAGCGGTTTGGCACCGGCGGCGTAGGATTGGTGTTCGGACCCGTTACCGCGCTGTGGTTCCTGGCCATCGGCCTTTCCGGGCTCAACCACATCATGGACGACCCGGAAATCCTGCTGGCAATCAGCCCGCATTACATCGTGTCGTTCCTGGTCAACTCGCCTGACGTCGCCTTCGTTACGGTTGGTGCAGTCTTCCTCGCCGTCACCGGAGCCGAGGCGCTCTACGCCGACCTCGGCCATTTCGGCCGCAAGCCGATCGTGCTCGCCTGGCTGGCGATCGTGTTCCCTTGTCTGTTGCTCAATTATGTCGGGCAAGGCGCCTTCGTGCTGGCAAATGGCGGCGTTGTCGGTCATCCGTTCTTCGAGATGAACCAGGGCTGGACGCTTATTCCGATGGTCGTGCTTGCCACGGCGGCGACCGTGATCGCCTGCCAGGCGGTGATCTCCGGCGCCTTTTCGCTGACCAGGCAAGCGGTACAGCTCAACATGCTGCCGCGTTTCGTCATCCAGCACACGTCGGAAAAACAGTCGGGCCAGATCTATCTGCCGCGCATCAACCTGATGCTGGCGCTGGTGGTGATGCTGCTGGTGGTCGGCTTCGGCGAATCCAGCCGGCTGGCCTCGGCCTACGGTATTTCGGTGACCGGCAATATGCTGGTGACGAACATACTGCTTTTTGTTGTGATGACGCGCATCTGGAAATGGCCGCTCGGCGTCGCGATAGCCTTAATGGCGGTGTTCGTCTTCATCGATACCGGCTTCTTTGCAGCTAACATCGTCAAGGTATTCGAAGGCGGCTGGGCCTCGCTTGCCATTGCCGCAGTGATCGTGATGACCATGTGGACTTGGATAAGAGGCAGCAGGTATCTATTTGACAAGACGCGCAGGAACCAGATTCCGCTCGATTTCCTTGCGGGCAATCTGTTGAAGAAGAAACCGCAGCTGGTGTCCGGTACGGCCGTGTTCCTGACCAGCGATCCCGCCAGTGCGCCGACCGCGTTGATGCACAGCCTGAAGCACTACAAGGCGCTGCACGAACAGAACGTCATCCTCTCTGTGGTGACGGCGCAGCAGCCCGTGGTGCCCGACAGCGAGCGGATCAAGATGGAAACGATCAATGAGCTGTTCATGCGGGTGACACTGACCTTCGGCTACATGGAACAGCCTAACATCCCGCGTGCGCTGGCGATCTGCCGCAAGCAGGGTTGGAAGTTCGACATCATGACGACGTCCTTCTTCCTGTCGCGTCGCTCGCTCAAGGCGTCACCCAACTCCGGCATGCCGGTGTGGCAGGACAAGCTGTTCATCGGCTTGGCGCGCACGGCCGCCGACGCGACGGAGTATTTCCAGATCCCGACCGGACGTGTGGTCGAGATCGGAACGCAAGTGGCCGTTTAGGTATGCCCGGTTAAGCAGAATCAATTGGCATTTCGCGAGCCGGTGAATGCCTGACCGGGCGGAGGCCACGATGCTTGCGCCAAACTGGGGTCCGGTTCCAGGCCTGAAGCTTCCGGCCCCGAAAGCCGTCCTTTACGCCTGCGATCATTTCCGTTCCGCATTGTCTTGCCGACCCACCAGTCGAGATGCGCTGAAACGACCTCGCCGGGCAGCAACTTATCATTTGAACCTAATCGATGTGCCGCAAGTCCGACCTTCATTCTTCAGTTCACAGGCTAGCGTTGCCAAAATCGGCGTGCCGCCTAACCGGCGCCGCACCGTGACCTGTCAGGATGCTATGCAGGCGCGAGGCAGAAGCTGGCTCGAGGCCGCCGGCCTGGTGCTGGTCCGGCAGCGGCCGGGCTCGGCCAAAGGCTTCATGTTCCTCTGGAGGATGAGACGGGTGCGGCAAACGTCGTCGTCTGGGTCAAGATCTCTCGAGAAATTCCGGCGCGTGCTTCTTGCTTCGGCCATGCTCGGCGTCCGCGGACGCATCCGACGGAAGAGGAGGTGGTGCACCTCGTCGCCCACGAGCTGACCGATCTGTCGGCCGGGCTGGCCAGCGTGGGAAACCGCAAGACGCCGTTTCCGTTGCCGCACGGCCGAGGGACGAGGCTCATCACGGCGGATCGGGCATCGATCCGCGCGGCATGCCGAAGGGGCGCGACATCGTCGATGCAGTATGACCATATCGACCCTATCAAGTTCAAGACGCGTAACTTCCGGTAGCGCTTCCGGAGGCCACTTCAGCAGCATGTTGTGCACACTTTTGTCGGACCCTGTTAACTGCCGATTGGCAGCAGGTCACCCCGTGCCGGATCCCAAATGTCGTCGCTCTCAAGCGCAACGACTGCCCGCACCCTTTTTAAGTCAGCGAGCACCTCCACCGCCGGACGCCGCCCCGTTTCCTGAGCCGCGGCGTAACGGGTGTATTTGTGACTGTCCGGCTCAAACCACTTCAACGATTCCAAAGTAGCCATGGCATCGCCCTTGCGGCTGCGCGTGATGCGAATGATCGTGATCCCATCCTAAGCGCTCGCGTCGAATGGAGACACGCTGCCAACGCTTCATCTGCTCTACCCCATCTTTGTTCCAAGGCGGTCGGATCATCTCAATGAGCCCTGCCTCGGGGTGGCCAAAGCATGCATATTTATCGTTCGGCCCCGCATCGAATTATCATCTGCGATGTGGGACTCGATCTTGGGTTGGCGACGGCTTCGCTCCGGGAGTAGACGTCGGACCACTGATAAGTGCCGGACCTTCTCCACAATTTCTCGGCGGACTCATCGTGAACGCTCGATTGGACGTAAATGCGGTTCGCGGAAACGCAGGTCTGGCCGGCATTGCGGAACTTCGCCTGGACCGCACCGTCAACAGCACCGTCAATGTCGGCATCATCGAAGATGATGAAAGGTGCATTGCCGCCGGTTTCAAGGCTGACCTTCTTGATCTGGTCAGAGCACTGACGCATCAGCAGCCGTCCGACCTCGTTCGAACCGGTAAAGCTGATCTTTGGAATTGGTGCAGAGTTCACGGCCCACGCGATCACCTTCGGACGCATAGATCAGGTTGACCACGCCATCGGGAAAGCCGGCCTGATGGCGAGAGCAAACATTGCACCTAGCCACGCCACGATAAGATCGAGCGCGGCTTCGTTGCGTGCGGGTCTGTGGTCAGTGGAGGGCGGAGGAAAAGCGCTCGGCGTGCTCGCCCTCGCGATACCACTGGTTCGCGCCGGCAAGCGCCAGTTTCTGAGGCAAATCGCCGAACAGCTGGTAGAGCCTTACTCTCAGGGCTTGGCATCTATGTCGCCTACGACCGCCACATGCAGCCCGTCGCGTGCGAAAGCGGCTTTGTGGAAGGCGCTTAGATCGGAGGGCGTTACGCTAGTCAGCCTCCCTTGGGCGGTCTCGAATACGGATGCGTGCGTAGATTCCGCGCCGCCAGGCCAGCTCGGCGATCGCATGAGGTTCGCGCTCATTGGCAATGATTTCGGAGAGAAGCTGGGCGCGTATGCGGTCGAAAAGTGCTGGTGTAGCCGGATGCGGGTCCCGCCGCCGAGAATGTCGGCCAGCAGTCGAGCGCCGCGGCCCCGCACCAGGGACCGCCCATGAATGACTCATGCGAGGCGTCTCAAGGCTGTCCGCGATCCAGCGCCAGATCTCCGCCTCGCCCGAGACGCGCAGAGCTGGCCGGTTGTGCAGGAGCCGTCGGCAATATCCGCCTTCCTCGTTCGGATGGGTAACGCTTGCGATACGGAGTCTTGACTTTGGCAGTCGCTCTGTGACATTACCTATATAAAGTTCGAAAGAAGGCGATATGGATCATGCATAGGTCACAGAGACCCGAATGAAGGCAACGTATAAACGCACCTATTCGCGCTACGCGATGGAAGCGCTTGGCCTTTTCGGTAAGACCATCCGGCTTGGCCGGATGCAGCACCGGTTAACCGCACAGGAGTTAGCCGAGAGAATCGGTGTTTCACGCAGCACCCTGCAGCGCATCGAGAAGGGCGATCCCAAAGTCGAAATCGGACTGATGTTCGAAGCTGCTGCCATTGTCGGTGTGAAGCTGTTCGATGCCGACGGCAATGGCATCACAGCCCTCACAGGCCGCATGGACGATCGCATCGCGCTGCTGCCGAAGCACGTCTACAAGGCCGGCAAGCAGATCGTCGATGAGTTCTAAGGTCCCCAAGTACGACGAAGCCTATGTCTGGGTCTGGCTGCCGGGCGAGACCGCGCCGGTTGTCGCCGGGCGGCTATATGCCCATGACGGACTCGTCAGCTTCAACTATGGCAGGAGCTTTCGTGAACTGGGAAGCGCGATCCCGCTTTATCTCCCGGAACTGCCCCTGAAGGCAGGCGAATTGCCTTTGCTTCCTGGCCTAACCATGCCGGGATGCATCCGCGATGCTGCCCCTGATGCCTGGGGACGACGGGTTATCCTAAACCGCAAATTCGGTGTGAAGGGCGATGAAATCGCGCGGCTCGATATTTCAGAACTGACGTTCTTGCTGGAATCAGGCTCGGACCGCATCGGCGCGCTCGATTTTCAGTTTTCGCCAATGCATTACGAGCCGCGCGCACTGGCCAATGCCACTCTCGAAGAGCTTGTCCAATCGGCGGAGCGGGTAGAGAAAGGTATTCCGCTCACCCCCGAATTAGATCAGGCGCTGCATCACGGCAGCTCGATCGGCGGCGCAAGGCCAAAGGCGCTGATCGAGGGTGACGCCGTCAAGCATGTCGCGAAATTTTCCTCGTCTGCCGACCTTTACAGCGTCGTCAAAGGAGAATTCATAGCCATGCGGCTTGCCGCCTTGTGCGGCATCAGAGCGGCATCCGTCTCGCTCGTTCGCGCCGCAGGCAACGACGTGTTGCTCGTCGAGCGATTCGACCGGATCAAGGTCACGGGCGGCTGGCAACGCAAATCCATGGTCTCAGCGCTGACGATGCTCGCGCTCGATGAGATGATGGCGCGTTACGCCAGCTACCAGGATTTGGCGGAGATCATTCGCCACCGATTCACCGCGCCGTCGGAAACTCTGCGCGAGTTGTTCAGCCGCATTGTCTTCAACATACTTTGCGGCAACACCGACGATCATGCCCGCAACCATGCGGCATTCTGGGACGGCGCTAAGCTCACCCTCACGCCTGCGTACGATATTTGTCCGCAGGCCCGCAGTGGCCAGGAGGCCAGCCAGGCCATGCTCATCAGCGGCAATAACCGCATGAGCCGGATAGCGTCCTGCCTTGAAGCGGCGCATCACTTCCTGCTCAGCGCGCCGGAAGCTCTTGCGATTGTTGAAGGCCAGCTCCGATGCATTGCGGAGAATTGGCCGCGTGTCAGCGAGGAAGCTACGCTATCCGGCACAGATCGCAATCTGTTCTGGGGCCGACAGTTCCTCAATCCCTACGCTTTTACGGCGCTGGAAGGAAGCGCCGACGTTCTCCGCGCTCTGGCTGACGAACTACGCAACAGTGTTCACGCCTGATCCGGCGCTGGATTTCGGACAAGCTCGGCAAGCGCAAGACGCCCACAATATCGACAACCCTTGCCGTGCCAGGACGAAGATTGAACAAACGGCTCTTCAACAGTGACAACGTGCACTGCGGAGAGATGTGGAGCTGACACCGCAAAAGCCCAAGACGCGCGACTTCCCGCGATACAACTCCACATAACTGAGCGTCTACAAGCGGTGCAGCCAGCCAAACATCCAGCCATCAAAGCGATGATCGTCTGATCTTTTGCCGATGACATCACGTCGGGGAAGCCTTGTTCGAGCGCTTGCCGCTTCATATCGATACCGGCCTGGGCGTAGCGCATCGTTAGTTCAGCCCGAGTGGCCTGGCCATCGACTGATGGTGGCGATGTCAACACCCGCCTTGACGAGGTGGATGGCCGTCGTGTCCCGCAAAGGGCGATGATGGATGCTTTTTTCCGCCATGGTGGTTCCTTCGCCCGCAGCCATGTGTGCGCAGCAAGTATGGAACACCGAACCGGGTGAGCAGTGTGGGGCGGTCGTTGCTTTGCTCGGCGGGACAGGGCGATACCAGACGAAGGTCACAATCGAAGATTCAGGATCCCTGAACTCGTGCATCCGTATTGAACATCAGCGAAAACAGAGCGTAATCCCGCTGTCCAGAAGGCGTGCGGCGGACGATACGCGCCAGGACGCTCTTGATTTCCGGGCTCATCGAGATATTCGACAGGTGCCACCCACGCGCCCTCTTGAAGGGAAGTGTCACCACCAGTTGCAGCGTATCCTAATATTCGGGGTGCTCCGAAATCAGGAACCGCGCAAAGGCATGCATCGCCGCCAGCCTTGCATTGCGGGTCGCAACTGCCACGCTCGACCTCAAGTGATGTGAGAAAGCTGCCCATCCTGTCGGTATTGATGTCGGAGACCGCTTCTTCTTTCAAGAATATCTTCCCGCTCTCCCGCGGCATGAGCCCGTGGCATGCTTCGGCCCAATGCTGTGGATTGATGTTTCTTCATGCCACAACCTCGCTGACGAGACCGCCGAAAGCCCCTTCAAAGCGGTCGGTGGCGATCTCTCGCAGCTTTGGAAGGTAGTGCATTGATTTTTCGTGGAATGGGGACCCTGTTTAAAGGGTGATTTTCGTCCAAACGGGACCCCTTAACGATGGGGTCATCAAGATGCCTCCGGCTTGATCGGAGGCATTTGTGTTTTGGATGTTGGTTTTAGAGACGATTGCAAAGATACGTCGGCTGTCGCTGGTCCAGGGGAAGTCGATCAAAGCGATCTGCCGTGAGCTGAAGATCTCGCGCAAGGTGGTGCGCAAGGTCCTGCGTTCTGAGGAGACGCAGTTCCGCTACGAGCGCAAGCACCAGCCCTATCCCCGCATGGGAGCTCGGCGTGAGACGCGGGACCGGCTGCTGTCGGCGAATGCGGCCAAGCCGCAGCGGGAGCGGCTGCCGGTCGCTTCGACGGCTTCCATTGCATTCCCCCGTCGGTGTCGAAGACCTGCACGGTGCGCTTCGACAACAACAAATACTCGGTGCTGTCGAGTGCCGTCGGTCGGCCCATCGAGATCCATGCTTATGTCGATCGGATCGCATCCGCCAGAGGATGGCGTGGTCGTGGGAGAACACGTTCGCTCCTTTGGCCGCAACGAGGTCGCCTACGATCCCTGGCACACGGCGCGCGCCGTTCCTTGGCTGGGTCGTGCGGTCGGCAATGGAGAAGGTGCGGCGCAGCTCAAGGCGGTTGATGACGTCGACCGGCAGATGGTGTTGATCCTCACCTGGGTGCTGACCGACGGATTGAGCGCGGTCGAGGCCGCCTGTCAGGAAGCCATCGAGCACGGTGCATCGTCGGCGCCGGTGATCCTCAACATCCTGGCCCGCAGCCGCGATCCGGCGCCGGGCACGATCCTTTCCATTCCCCAAGCGCTGAAGCTAGCTCACGAGCGGTCGCCGACTGCACCCGCTATGACAGTCTCAGGAGGACAAACAGCCATGGAACGCACCGAGGTACTGGAACTGATGGGAGCGCTGAAGCTCTACGGAATGCGCAGAGCCTATGACGAGATCATGGGCGCGTCGCCATCAAGCGACGGCACGAGCCGCCCAGGATTGTCGGTGATCTCTTGCAGGCCGAGATATCGGAGAAGCAGGCCCGCTCCATCAAATACCAGTTCGCTGTCGCCAAGTTGCCGCTGGCCAAGGACATCGACGACTTCGACTTCGCCGACACGCCGGTCACCCCCTGATGCGCGATCTCGCCCGGCCGCGCCTTCGTCGCCGATCAGCGCAACATCGTCCTGGTCGGCCGCCTTCACGGGTCACCCAACTCGCGCGGAAGGTCGACCGCATTGCGACGGGCGCGTGTCGACTTCCCAACAATGTCAGACAGGAGACGCAACGCTATCGGAGCGATCGCATTGCCCGAAACGATTTTCCCAGTTGGCACGACAATTGCGGTCCTATGCGCAAAAGCAAACTAGACCTGAGAGCCGCACCGCATGAATGTAGCCTCCCAATATCTGCCGCTTGTGGCGCATCACGAAGCCGGGCACGCGGTGGCCGCCATCGTTTTGCACCGTCAGACGTTCGACGACGACCGTGAACTCCCTGCTTTCTCAAGTGTTAGTATTTACCCCGACGTCGGTGACGGAGAGTGCGGTGGTGTTGTCGAAGGCGCGGGTTTTTATTCAGCGCAAGGATTCACCTCGAAGCGAAAGCCGATTTTCGAGGACGATATGGATCGATGTTTGGAACGCGATGATGCGATCCGGGAGATAGTTGCGTGTCTGGCAGGTCCTTTTGCAGAATCCGCATTCGAAGGCTATCTGGACCCGCGCGATATGGCGATGAATGCGTCCGATGGGAATGAGGGGAGCAGCGACTACGCGGATGCCAAGCGAATCTATGGTGAGTTGCGGTTCCTGATGCCGCGCCGCCCCCGTTGGAGGCGGATCGAAGATCGCACGGCCCGGCTAGTACTCGATCACTGGTCAGCCATCGAAGCATTGGCCGCGCATTTGCTGGTCAAGCATGATCTCCAATTCGATGAGGCTCTGACGATTGTTGCGCCGCATCTTCCGCCCATGCCAGCAGCTACGCCGCCAGAGCGTCATCCGCAGCCTGCTTGATCAGCCATTCGATGTGATTTGACCACATCTGCAACACCTCGCGCTTCTCCTTGACGTTGCTATAGAGATTGTAGATTTCGCCAATGTCTGTCAAGGACGCCGCCTTGTGATTCAGTATGTGCTCGATGACGTGTGGCAATACCTGCCGCCTGCCGAGATTTGTCGCGAGCGTCCTGCGCAGATCGTGAAGGGTCCAGTTCTCCAAAGCCACCCCGTCAGTATTGACCTTGCCGTCTAGAGCCTTCTTGCCCTTCGCGTAGCCTGAGAAGTGGCTTCTTTCGTTGCCCCTCGCAGGGAAAAAAACGTGTCATTGGTCTTCGGTACCGTCTGGGGGACCGACACCGCCAGTGTGGACAGCGGAATAAGCGTAGGCTCTTCGTTCTTCGTGCGGTCACCCGATAGTTCCATGTTCCGGCTTCAAGGTTGAGGACCAACGCATCGCGGCAACTTCCGTACGCCTCTGTCCGGTCAGAATGAGCAGCTTGACGATGGAGCCGAACGAATAGCCGATATCGCCCGGTTCGGGCTCACAGCCCGTTCATATAGCCGCCAGTTCGGCATCGTTCACCACTCGCTTGCGCTTGACGATCGGGGCCGGATCCGGATTTTCCAATCCCTCGCGGGGAAACCGCGGATGAGCCGTTGCGGCGGTTTGCGACACCAGTTGAAAAATGCCCGCATACACCAGAAGGCCGTGTTAGCCGCTTGCGGGTGACCCCCGGCGACGATCTTCTTGGTGATGTTAGCAATGTCGGTGTCGATCACATGGTGGATAGAGCGACTCCCGAGGGCAGGCACAAGATACCGGTTCAGGCTGGCCTCGACCAGTGCGGTGTTTTGAGGGTCGTTACTCGGCGGCCTGGAGGTGACCGCCATCGCCGTCCTCGGTATCGTCAGCGCTGATATGCGCCTGATCGGCAAGGAAGGCTGGCAGTTCCGATGGAGCTATGCTGGAATTTGGGTGACGAGGCTGATCAAGCGGCGCTCTGCGGCTTCGTTTCGATGACCTGGATTCCGTCCAGGAACCTGGCACCTGCGATGAGTTTCGGCAACTGATTTTGTCCTTTCAATCGTCGCCACTTCCTGGCCGCGGCCAACAGCTTGAAGACCATCAGCTGGGCGGTTTTCGAGGATAGCGAGCCCTTGGTACGCACCGTGCGATAGCGAACGGTTGCAAAGACGCTTTCGATGGGATTGGACGTTCGCAGATGATCCCAGTGTTGGGCGGGGAAATCGTAGAGCGCCAGCGACGCAATATGATCTTTCGTCAGGCAGTCGACCGCCTTGGCATACGCCTCGGCCTCCATCTCGATCGCATGCGCAAGCAATTTGCGCGCGCCGCTGCGAAGTACATCCGTCAGGGTATCATCGATTTCGTCGGGCTGACGAAGGCGAACAATGTGTTGATAGTCTCGTTCATGGCGTATCACTCTCCTTGAGAGGTACTGGCAGGCTTCATCACCCGCCTCGATACGCCGCTCTCCTCAAGCCGCCATCATCCAGTTTCCGCCATGGCTCCCCCTGATTGATCCGCTTCACCTGTGCAACTGCACAGGCTGCCCTAGCGGGGAGATTGGCCTCCAATGGCGAAAGCTTGCCGCAGGAGACCCTCCGATGACCGTGCCTATGGCGCCGCCGCTACGACAACTTGCCGACAAGCAGCGTGCGATCCACTGCCGCGCTACTGCGCCTTCAAGGGACGTCTGGATCGCGACGCAGGAGCCGATGACCGTTACGGGATCAATTCCAGGTCGCGCTGGCCGTCGCTGTGCCAGTTCGACGGTCTGGTGGCAATTTGGGCACATCTTCTGTCGCCGACAGTGGCGATGGCTGACGCTTCAACGAAACGGGGTCTTCGACGTCTGCTGCCTTCGCCGATGCTTTGCGAAGTGGCATAATGTTTCGACGCACGCAGGCGCGGGCAGGGGATGTCAGTCATGAATCTCCTGACTGGCGCGGATCAGGCCGATTGGCGGGATGAAAGATCATACGACTACACCGCTGGCCTGACGCTGCGGGAGTGGGCTTGGGAGTTCTTACGCCGCAATCCAGCGTTCCAGCGCGATCTGACCGCTGCGCGCCAGCATTGCAAGACTTGGTCTCTCCAATCCTTTCTCGATATGGTCGCGTCGGCCGGCGACCTGTCACGCTGGGGTGTTCTGTTTCGCGGAGTCTTGTGGCCGCGCTTCGGTCGTATTCTGGTGTCCGCTCTGGTGCGTCCATGTGCTGCCGGTCATTGCGGAACGGTTGCCTGCCTCGTCGCCGACACCGCCGTTCGAACTCTCGGCATTGCCCTGTCGTGCAATCGTCCTGCTGGCGCCCGACAAGAGCCAGCATGTTCTTCTTCGCAATGCGGACCACGCGCTGCAGCTCGCCGTCTCGGGCGCGAATATCCTCCACCCTGTTTGCCTGCATACGCAAGCCATCTGGCCCGCGGTGCTTTTAAAGCATCGACTGAGGGGACTGGAGTGCCTCAATGCTCTCAGTCTAGGGCAACAGTTGCCCCCCCGCTTGTTTGCGCCGGAAAAGCGCGGCGTTCGTTTGTCCTTCGTTCTTCGTGCGCTCGACGGTTCGCTCGCCGGAGCACCTCATCGCGAGCTCGCCGAAGTTCTCATCGGTCAACGGCGCGTCCATGCCGACTGGGCGGATCCTCGCGATCATCTGCGCGACCGCATCCGTCGGGCCGTCTCGCGTGGCCGCGCGCTCATGAATGGTGGCTACAGAGATTTCCTAATTTGAAAAGCGACAGTCCGCGCTGTGCGTCGGTGGATGAACGTTCGCTCGCAGCTGTACCCGTCACCAACAGTTCGCCCGCCGACAGGACTGCATGGCGCCTTGCAAGTGCGCTCTGGTCTAGCTTGTCGATGCCGAAATGAGATGGGCGAGGGTGCCAAGGCGGTGGTTCATTAGGGCCGGCCTCGACCTGGACGCACATCATTGGTCGGAAAGCGGCGTGCACCGCAATGTCGCCATAGCAGCCAAGATCCTTTGAGGCCGGACCTGCAGTCCTGTTGGACCGGCGGGTGCAACAATATGGAGGGATCTGAGGCCTCACACCGTTCCCTGGTCGACAGCTCGGTCAACATAGCACCCACCGCTTGATTATGGAAATGGTGTGCCTGGAGTGCAGCGAGTAGCGGCTTGCTGCGCACTGTCCTAAGAATAGCAGTCATGACCCGTCTGGGGTTCTGCAACACGACGATTCAACCGCTTGGGCATTGTCGCATATCCCACAATGTAGAATGCGCAACAGGGCAAAAGCTGATCCATCGGCGGTTTATCAATGCTTTTTGGCTTGGCACGGCACATGCAACGCAATCGGCAAAAGGCGCACGAACTGAGTGGCCCATCGGCCCTAGGAGCGCTGACTTATGCCCTCCCAAGGCATGTCCGGCCCGACAGCGAGCTCAGTCTCCTGCCGGGCATCCGTGTTTCAGGTCAACGGCGTTTGGAACTTCCAATTAGGTGGCGGCATTGACCGCAGGCCGCCCCCCGGTGGGGCGGAGAGACAGTGCAGCAGGTTTCAAATCCCGCCCATGCAAAGATATTTCATTTCCAGATAGTCCTCGAGGCCATGACGGGAACCCTCCCGCCCGATGCCGGATTGTTTGATCCCGCCAAACGGTGCCGCCTCCGAGGACATGCGTCCCGTGTTGATGCCAACCATGCCATATTCCAGAGCCTCTGCCACACGCCAGACCCGCTTCAGGTTTGAGGCATAGAAGTATGCGGCGAGGCCGTATATCGTGTCATTGGCCTCGCGCACGACCTGATCCGCATCGTTGAAGCGAATGATCGGCGCGAGCGGCCCGAATGTCTCCTCTTGCGCGACTGCCATGACGCTGGAAATCTCGGTGAGGACCGTGGGTTCGAAAAACGTGCCATTCTTGCCGATACGCTGGCCCCCGCATCGTATTGTGCCGCCTTTCGCAATGGCATCTGCGACGTGAGACTCGATCTTGGCCAGAGCATGCTTGTCGATGAGCGGTCCGATGTCCACTCCGGCATCGAATCCGTCGCCAACCGACAAGTGCCGGATTCTTTCCACGAATTTCTTGACGAACTCATCGTGAACGCTCGATTGGACGTAAATGCGGTTCGCGGAAACGCAGGTCTGGCCGGCATTGCGGAACTTCGCCTGGACCGCACCGTCAACAGCACCGTCAATGTCGGCATCATCGAAGATGATGAAAGGTGCATTGCCGCCGGTTTCAAGGCTGACCTTCTTGATCTGGTCAGAGCACTGACGCATCAGCAGCCGTCCGACCTCGTTCGAACCGGTAAAGCTGATCTTTGGAATTGGTGCAGAGTTCACGGCCCACGCGATCACCTTCGGACGCATAGATCAGGTTGACCACGCCATCGGGAAAGCCGGCCTGATGGGCGAGGGCGAACATTGCGCCAGCCACGAGCGGCGTCTGTTCAGCGGGCTTGAGCACGATTGTGCAGCCCGCAGCCAAGGCCGGCGAGATTTTGCGCGCCACCATGGAGGCCGGGAAATTCCATGGCGTGATCGTGCCAACAACGCCGATGGGCTGCTTGATCACTAGCATTCGGCGGTCTGTCGAGGGTGCCGAGATCGTCTCGCCATAGACGCGATTGGCCTCCTCGGCATACCATTGCAGATACGCCGCCGCATGCGATACCTCTGAAATGGCTTCGGCAAGCGGCTTGCCCATTTCCGCAGTCAGAATCGCGGCGAGATCGCCTGCATGGTCGATGATCAGCTGATGCCATCGCCAAAGAACGTCGCTACGTTCTCGGGCCGTCAACGCGGCCCATCCCGACTGCGCAACATAGGCCTTGTCTACCGCAGCACGTGTCTCCTCCACGCCCATATCGGGAAGCTCTGCCAAAACTTCGCCGGTCGACGGATTGACGACCTCGAACGTCTTATTGCCAACTGGTCTGCCGAGTGCCGGCAGGCGGTCGATGGCTCCAAACAGGTGCGGGGATTTCAGACGGCGGATCATCGGCAGGCACAGGGGCAATACCGGATTCCTCCTCAACGCAGCGAACATCCAGGTCGACAGGCCGTCAGTGTGTATTCTGCACCAGTGGGTTCGTCGTAGGGCCTCGGCAAAGCAGCTGGTAGACCACGCTAGCCCGATGAAAAGACAGCAGTTTCGTTAGTTTGAGTGCCCGCGGTTCATCAATTGATGGATTAAGCAGTCGGATGTTTGCTTCATCCACCATGCCTGCTGGTGGCATGCGACTGAATTCTGCAAAAAGGCGGCATACATGCTGAGGAGCGCCATTTCGGCGAGAGGCCGCCGGACCGCCAATGCCGCGCAAGGTCGGCGAAAACGACTCCGCGCGTCTGCATGATCTGCTTGGCCCACGGGCCTCCACATTCGCTCTTCCCACGAGAAGCCCCGATGAAGAAGGAAGGTGAGATGAGTTTCTTTACTCATCCTTGCCGCCCAGCGGCGGGCCGACCACCAAAATGGCGGGCTCGGCCGAAAGCAGCTTTTTGGCCGCCGCCTTGACCTGTTTGAGCGTCACCCGACCGATGCTGCGGGCGCGACGCTGGTTGTAGTCGACGTCGGCCTTGTGAATCTGCAAATCCAGGAGCCGGTCTGCAATCGAGCGGGTCGAGCCCAGTTGGTCGATGGCATAGGCGCCGATCAGGTGCTTCTTCGACGCCTTGAGCTCGGCCCCGGTCGGTCCTTGCTGCGCCATCTGCTTTACCACATCTCGCACGATGCTCAGTGTTTGGGCAGCGCAGTCCGAGCGTGTCTCTGTCGTAACCAGAAGCGAGTCAAGGGTTAGTTCAGAGCTGACGTGATAGGCAAGGCCGCGTTTTTGACGTACCTCCTCGTAAAGGCGGGAAGTCAAGTATGAGCCGCCAAGGATGTCGTTCAGCAGCACGGCCGCGTAGAAATCCGGCGCGCTAGGCTTCACGCCAGGCCAGGCCAACGTCAGCGAAGTCTGCGGCAGGTCGTAGTTCTCCTCCACCAGTTGACCGAGTTTCGGCGCGACATCGTAGACGGGGACGAGGGTTTGTTGCTCAGGCAAATCACCAAACAGCTGGTCAAGCCTTTCCCTCAACGTGTTCGCGTCAATGTCACCCACCACGGCAATATGGAGCCCGTCGCGAGCGAAAATGGCCTGGTGGAAGGCGCGGAGGTCGGACGGCGTGATGCCGGGCAGGCTCTCTTTTGTGCCTTCTCCCAGCCTTGAACAAGGATGCGCGCCATAGATCGCGCGCAGCCATTTGCGCTGAGCGATGGCGTTAGGGTCTCGCTCGCTGCCGACGATGCGGGAGACAATCTCGGCGCGGACGCGATCGATCGGCCCCTGCTCGAAGCGCGGCGCGTTCAGCGCGAGCCGAAGCAGGCCGAACGCCGCGTCCTGCTTTTTGGAAAGCATGCACATCGATCCGTAGATGTCGTCGCTTTGCGCGTCCAAACTCATTTCGGCGCCGGCATGGTCGAGCTTCACCTGGAAGGCACCGCTGTCGTAATGGCCAGCGCCTTCGATGAACAGGCCGGCCATCAGTTTGGCCATCCCCTCCTTCCCGACCGGGTCCTGCTTGGTGCCGCCCTTGAAGGCAAAGCCGATGTTGACGATTTCCACTGTGTGGTCCTCCACCAGCCAGGCGATGATGCCCTTTTCGGACTTCACCTCCTGGATGTTCATCGCAGCATGGGGCCGAGCGCCGAGCGTCATCTCTTGATTCTCCGTCTTGGGCAAGAGATAGCCCGTGGTCGAACGGTCGAACGCGAGATAGCGGGCGGCAACTGCTTTGATTTGCTCGGGGGTAACCTTGCGGATGCGATTCGGCCGTTCCTCGACATCCTTCACGGTACCGCCGGTGGCCAGCGTCGAGCCGTAGATGCTGGCGAGCCAGTCCAGGTTGTCTTCCGCAAAGATCATATTGAGCAAATAGTGGTCCTTGGCCTTGCCTAGTTCCTCGTTGCTGACACCATCCTCGGCAATGCGGGCAACTTCGGCAGCGGCCGCCGCTTCGAGATCAGCCAGCTTGGCATCGCCGCGCGGTGCGCCATAGATGGCGAACTTGGTGTCGTCGAGCATAGTGCCCTGGAAATAGACGCGGGCGCTGGAAGCGATACCTTGCTGGACAGCGAGCGCCTGGTAGAGCCGGCCGCGGTTACCGCCGCCGAGAATTTCGGCCAGCAGGTCGAGCGCTTCGGCCTCGCCCGGCTTGGCGGTGTGGTAGGACGGCACCACCCACTGCGTCGAAAAACTGGGCACGCTGACGCGGGCGTCTGAGAGCGTGACGGTGCGCCTGGTGTTCTGCTCGGGCTCAACCGGCCGGATGCGCGGCGGCAGGTCAGGTCCGCGCGCCACCTTGCCATAGGTCTTTTCGGCCAGCGCCCGCACCGTGTCCGGTTCGACATCGCCGGCCACGATCAGCACGGAGTTGTTGGGCCAGTAGTACTTTTCATAGAAGACGGTGGCGTCGACGCGGTTCAGCTGCTCGATCTCCTGCATCCAGCCGATGATCGGGATGCGATAGGGGTGGTTCTGCCACAGCGTCGCGTCGATCTCCTCATGGAGAACGTCCTGCGGGTTGGTGTCGGTGCTTGAGCGGCGCTCCTCGATGACCACATCGCGCTCGGTCTTGACGACATCGTCGGTCAGGATGAGGTTTCGCATTCGGTCGGCCTCGAAGCTCATCATCAGCTCGAGCGCCGACGGCGCCACTGTCTGATAGAAGGCGGTGTAGTCGGAGGAGGTGAAGGCGTTGTTGGAGCCGCCGATCTCGAACACTGCGCGGTCGAATTCGCCGCCCGCATGGTTGGTCGTCGCCTTGAACATCAGATGCTCGAAGAAATGGGCGATGCCGGATTTGCCCGGCGGCTCGTCGGCGCTGCCGATCTTGTACCACACCATGTGGGTGACGATCGGCGCCCGGTGGTTGGGAATGACGACCACCTCCATGCCGTTGTCGAGCACGAAATCCCTCGCCTTGCCGTCCTCCCATGCGACGGGGATCGGAGCCGGCCCCGCGCCGACCAACTCGGACGCAACGGACGTCCTGCGAAGCCCATGAGTGCGGGGCTTGCTTGGTAGTTCTGGTAGGGAGAGTGGGGTTATGGGCTGCGTTCCTGGCAAAGTGATCTGTTCCTCATTTTGAAGGATCTATGTCTCCCGAACGCCTATTGGGAGAAAGTGGATCGGCACGCGACGCCGAGCCACATGAGCCGTCAGCGTGTTGCTGGGCCTGACGCGAGCCTCATCTTTGGATGCGTCCGGGAAACTTTCGGCATGGTGAGGCCATGGGAAGTCTGCTCGTTATCCATTGGGTGTTTGCGGATACCTGAGCATGCCCCGTGCCAAGTAAGAAAGCCCCGATTCGCAAGGTTTGATCCAACCTTGATACTTGCGATATCCGACATTGTCGGGCATCCGACAGAAAGCGCCTTTCGCCGGCGCGCCGGCTATGACGCTCGCCTCCTCCGGCGTGACGACGATCCTTTGGCGGGCGCCGCGCACACCGATCTGCCCGCCTATCAGCACCGCGACATCGAAGGACAGCGCGATCGTGACTGGATGGGTCTTACGCAAACATGCAGCAGTGCCACCGCGATCAGGACTTCATCCGCCCCACAAAGACCCGAGCGCGAGGGACGACGTGTAAGGCAACATGTCATCCTCGATAATGATGCCGCGCATAAAGAGGTAAGGTCCCTCGTCGTACCGGCGAGCCCCTTCGCTGGGTCTCGCGAGGGTCTGGTTTGCGAACGTCGACCGACAGCATCACGGCATGGGCGGCCCCATCGGTAGGCAAGCATTGACCGTGCCATCAGCGTTGAGGCAGCGCAGAGCCCAATTTCCCGGTGCCAGCCGGTACGTTGGAGCTTCAACTGTGGCCAGCCAAGCGGGCCGAGGCCGTGAAACTCCTGATACCCTGGACCGTCCGGATTGCAACGCACGACGCCTTGGTCTCGCGCCAACGTCCATTGACGCTCAGCGAAGCATCATGCGGACGAGCTGGGAAAGCTTGGCCGGGCCGGCGCCTTCCCAGGCGCATGGGACGCGCGACGACCCATGTGGACCTTGGATTTCACTACGCACTTACGCTGCTTTGGCCTTGTCAGCAGCCTGAGCATAAAGCGTGCTCAGCTTTCAGGGCGAGCCTCTTTCATGTTGATAGCATCTGTCGTCATTCAGGATCGCCCCATTTTCGCATGCCGCTTGCAGCTTTCAGACTGTTGTCAGCCAGGGCCGCCATAAAGGGTCTCGTTTAACGCATTCGGGAGGCTTCATCACTCGACCACATTAATTTCGGGCCGTTCGCCGGCGCTCCGAATGGCACTTAACACCAGATCCTCTCCAAACCCGTGATGATCCAAGAGGAAAACGAAAAATCCCTAAATCATAAAAAAGCACCGATACGGTCGGCTCCAGGCTGATGAAATTGCGGTCTCACTGGCCACGCACGATACTTGCGATGGCGATGGCCATTGCAAAGGCCGGTCAAGCACCCAAGACGCTGACAAGCACGCCTCCGACCAAAGCTCGATCGTTGGCAGCCTTTCTAGCCGTATACTTGGGGCATTTTGGGACGGCGATCCGGACGCCGATTAAAACCTGCCGGTCGTCTAAATGGAATGGTTGGTCCGGGTCCTTACTGGACCTGCGCCAACCCGATCGGGCCGGCGCACAGGGGCACCCAGACAATTGGACACGTCGCCTTTGCGCGGCGGCTTGCACTTTCTCGGATGGCCTTTTTTCTCCCCGGGCGAAATCGAGCGAGCGGTGAGGCGGAGCCTTCGATTTTGCCGATCATGTCGTGTCGCTTCGATCGAACTGCTCAGACGATGATAGCGGCATTGATTGCCGCGGCCGAAATGCGTTGTGTGAAGTACGATTTCTACGCCGTATACATACTGCCGTACAGTTCGCCCTGTCAGCAGCCTTGCCAGCAATCCGCCCTGTGTCCAACTGTCGTCGAATTCACCGGTGTCATTGAGGAATTCGTATGATCGCCTCGAAACCATCATTGCGACCGCGGGCGGGCGACGCAAGCTCTAGACTGCCACCGATCCGCTGGATAACCATGTTAGCGATATGTAGACCAAGGCCTGAGCCCGCAGCAGGAGTAGCACCACGACTAAATCGCTTTGTAAGCCCTTCGAGGTCGGGGAGGGGCACCACCGGTCCGGCGTTTGCAATAGCGATGGTTCCATCAGTTTGGACGGAAACTGTTGTCGGAACAGTGGGCAGTCCATGTATCAGCGCATTCTCGATCAGGTTACGAAGGAGGATCCCAAACGCATCGACATCCACTTTGCGCATCAAAGTGGGGCAGCCGTCGACGTTAAGATGCAGGCGTCCGGCATATTGCGGCTTTTTCCTCAGGTCATCGATTTCCAGCCGAACCGATCGGACAAGATCGATCGCGTGATCCGCCATGCCAACCCCCGATTCGGCTTGAGCGAGCTGAAGCACTTTTTCGACAAGGCGGCCAAGGCTCGACAGCGCTTGCTCGATGCCGCGCGCACGCATTTTGGCCGACCCATTGGGAAGCTCGGCCACTAATCTCTGCATCTGAGCGATTGAACCTGCGATCGGCGTGCGCAGTTCATGCGCACTGTTTGCGGCGAACTCGCGTTCGGCCTCGAGAGCCGCCCGCAGACGATCGAGAAGCCGATTGACGGATGCCGCGATTGGAGCCAACTCTGCCGGGAAATCGCCCAAGTCCATTGGTGACAGATTGCCGCCGTCGCGCGATCCGATCTGCTGTCGCAGTACCTCGATTGGCCGCAGCGAGCGCCGGATCACGATCCACCAAACAGCTAAGCTAAAGGGCAGGAGCACGAGTGTCGGAAGGAAGACAAAAAGTGCGCCCTTCGCGATTGTGGTACGGCGGCCATCAAGCGGTTCGGCCAACTGATGATACACGCCGTCTTGGATCTCCTCTGTGTAGACGCGGTAATCAGCGTTTCGCCAAAAGCCGTTACTCAGGGGAGCATCAGGGAAGGGCTGCTGACCCTCTTCCGGTTCAGAAATAAGCACTACCCCGTACTTATTAATAACCTGCTCACGATAGGTCCAGTACTTTTCATAAGTTGGCAAGTGGTTATTGTATTGATCAACGTGTTTTCCATTCAAGACCTTGATCAGCTCTGGTTCTCTGTACTCTGCGCTCCCCTGGAGCAAGTCATCCGAACTTTCGTTTACATTATTGCAAAAAATGAACGCAGCAATGGTTGGGGCGGCGATCCAAACCAGGAGCGTTGCCCCGCCTAACCACGATATCAGCTTTCTCGTCATGCTGTTCGAGTTCGTCATGTGACCACGAGCCTGTATCCGGAGCCACGCACGGTTGCTATTCTATCCCCGCCGATCTTCTTGCGGAGCCGGCTGACATAAACCTCCACTGTGTTGCTCTCGAACTCCGAATTGAATGAATAAAGCGCGTGCTCGATCCTCCCCTTTGAAACGACCGAACCGGGCCGGCGTAGAAGGCAGTCGAGCACCGCCCATTCGCGTCCAGACAGGTGGACCTCCTGCCCGTCGCGGAAGAGGCGTCGCTCGGCTGCCTGTATGGAAAGCGTCCCAACCGAAAATTGCGGCTCCGGAAAATGCCCTTGGCGACGTGCCACTGCACGGATGCGTGCCGAGAGTTCCCCCAGATCGAACGGCTTGACCAAATAGTCGTCGGCGCCAGCGTTGAGCCCCTCGATGCGATGCGAAATCCGATCGCGGGCTGTCAGAATGATGACCGGCGTTGTATCAAGCCCCTTGATCAGCTCCCGCAGATAGTCGATGCCATTGCCGTCCGGCAGGTGAACGTCGAGCAAAATAACGTCGTAGCCGGCCACAGCTGCATGACCGCGCGCTCCGGACAGGCCCTCGGCCCAGTCGACCGCGTGGCCACCAGCCACCAAATGATCGTGCACAGCACTTCTAAGGTCGTCGTCGTCTTCAATGAGCAGTATTCGCATCAGGCTGCCGAGCTCCGGTATGAGGGCAAGGCTCCTGCCTTATTGATCGAAGCTGACAGTAGGCTGAACCGGCGCCAGCGAATATCTGGGGGCTTTCAGGCTGCTGTCAGCTACAATTGCAAGAAAGGGGTCGTTAACAAAGCCAAACGAAGAGGCCTTATGAAACCCCTCCTGATCTCGGCACTTTTGCTCAATGTGACCACCGGCGGCTGTACACTGGTTGGCGGGCAATTCGACGTGGCGGTCAACGAATGGCAGCCGCGCCACGCGTCAATGTCCAGGCTTGAAACTGACAGGTGTCTTAAATACGAGGGCACCGTAGCGGGTGCCTCCAGTTATCGAACAGTGCCTAGCAGGTCAGAAGTGCACTTTGACCATAGGGGTCGTCCGTATTTTCGGCGCTCGCGAACAGAGTCGACGGTCAATCGATGCGCCACTGCCAGAGTCTGGAACGGTCAAGTGTTTGTTATCCCCCGTCCGGGCCATATTCTCTGCCGAGGACCAAGAAGGCCCTATTTTCGGTGCCCACGAACAGAGCCAACGGTCAATCGATGCGCCACTGCCAGGGTCTGGAACGGTCAAGTGTTTGTGATCCCCTGTCCCGGCCGTGTTCTCTGCCGAACTCGCCCTTGTAGTCGGCACACCAAAGATCGTTAGGGCGACAGCCGTTTGAAAGTGGTGTCCCCGTCGCCCTGTTGCGCCTGCGCTTGCGGCGCTCGACCATGCCGTGGCGGTCGAGCACGGCATGCACGGCCGAGATCGCGGGCCGGTGCACATCCGGATACAGCCGGGCCAGCCGCTCGCGTATCTTCGGCGCACCCCATGTCGGCTTGTCTTGCTTGAGGCGCACAATCAGCTTCTCGATTTGAAACGGAAGCTGATTGGCGTGGCGATAGGGCCGCCGCGATCGGTCCGTCAGCCCTCCAGGCCGCTGTCGTTGTAGCGCGTGAGGATCTTGTAGCCGGTCTTGCGCGAGATATCGAACTCCCGGCAAAGCACCGCCATCTTCTCGCGTCCAGCAGCCGGGCGACGAACTTCAGCCGCTCTTCCATGACGTTACACTCCTTCCAAGGCACCTTGCTCTCCTTGCAAAGGGCCGAAAGTGTAACCCATCTATCCGGAATGAACTGTCACCCATCTCTCGGGAAGGAAAGTCATGGCCAAGGCAACTGGAAGCCGAATTTTCTTTTAGAGTATGAATCAGCGCCGTCTGCCGAAAAGCGCGTCCACGATCTTCCCTTTTGAAACGACCGTGCAGGGCTGGGGCAGACGGTAGTCGAGCACCGCCCATCCGCGTCAAGTCAGGTAGACCTCCTGCCCGTCGCGGAAGAGGCGTCGCTCGGCTGCCTGTATGGAAAGCGTCCCAACCGAAAATTGCGGCTCCGGAAAATGCCCATGGCGACGTGCCACTGCATGGATACGCGCTGAGAGTTCCCCCAGATCGAACGGCTTGACCAAATAGTCGTCGGCTCCAGCGTTGAAGCCCTCGATGCGATGCGAAATCCGATCGCAGGCTGTCAGAATGATGACCGGTGCCGATTCAAGTTCCTTGATCAGCTCCCGCAGATAGTCGATCCCATTGCCGTCCGGCAGGTGAACGTCGAGCAAAATAAGGTCGTAGCCGACCACAGCTGCATAATCGCGCGCTTCGGACAGGTTCTTGGCCCAGTCGACCGCGTGGCCACCAGCCACCAAATGATCGTGCATAGCACTTCCAAGGTCCTTATCGTCTTCAGTGAGCAGTATTCGCATCATGCTGCCGAGCTCCGGTATGAGGGCAAGGCTCCCATCTTATTGGTCGAAGCTGACAATAGGCTGAACCGGCGGCAGCGAATTATTTGGGGAGCTTTCAGGCTGCTGTCAGCTACAACTTGCAAGAAAGGGGTCGTTAACAAAGCCAAACGAAGAGCCCCTATGAAACCCGTCCTGAACTCGGCACTTTTGCTCAATGTGACCCCCGGCGGCTGCATCAGCAAATTGATTTGGGAAACAGGCGCGCCGGTTCTAATGACCGACGCAGGCCGAGGTCTGGAGCTGGACCAGCGAACGGCGTCTTCGGTTTTTCAGGCAACAGCCACATGGAAGAATATGATTGGCTCGACCATGCGCCGAGCTTTGTCGAACGGATTGGTCGCGGGCGCACTACCACAGATTATGGCAGGTTTACGCCCTGGCCTTGACACCCGGGGTGATCGTCACCGGCGGAGCCGCGGCGTACTGATCGGATATCTAACGTCGCTGAGTCTCTCGTCGGTGCAGTGGATCTCTCGGCTTAGCCATCATGCAAAAAACGACGGTTCCGCGACACCACTTTTCAGGTCCGTGACACAGGCTTTGTGAGCCGATCTGTTGTTCTTACCCCAGGCTAATGGCTGAACAGCTCTGTCGCCGGCTCGATGCGCCAGATGGCGCGATGTTTTGAACCCTTTCACGAGGCGACGGCAGCAGCCGACCGGCTCTCCTATCGCGGCTCCCGCGATCCACACACCCAACAAGGGAATCTACCATGGTAATGAAGGCACCGGTTGCCGACGCTAGGAATGGGTCGGTAGTAGATCGGCTGGTCGGCATCGACCTCGCTCGGGGCCTGGCTGTCTTCGGGATGTATGCCGCCCATCTCGGTCCCGACCCCGGCGAAGGAGGACTAGTCGGGTTTCTGATGGAACTAACCCATGGGCGGCCGTCGGCCCTGTTTGCCGTATTGGCCGGTTTTTCAATCCTCCTGATTACAGGTCGCAAGGCGCCGAAGTCGGGGATAGCCGGTAGACAGGCCATCGCCAGAGTCGCAATTCGTGCCCTTGTTTTGCTCGCGCTTGGCTCAATCCTGGGCTGCCTCGGTACCCAGGTCGAAGTCATCCTAGAATACTACGGAATTTGCTTCTTGTTGGTATTGCCGCTCCATCGGCTCAGCGCATATCAGCTGGGCTTGATCGCTGCCGCTACGGCATTAGTTCTCCCGCAAGTCCGTTCCTCCCTTCTGTCGGTTGCCCCCAACCTCCTCGACCCGGTCTTCAACCTCATGGTCAACGGCTACTATCCCGCGGTGACCTGGGTTCCTTTCCTCATCGCTGGCATGGCCATCGCGCGCCTTAATCTTAATACGCTAGCAGCGCATTGGCGCCTTGGTCTGGCGGGGGTCGCGCTGGCCGTGTTGGGCCATGGGGGATCCTTGCTCGCGCTGAGTTCCCGCGCTTTGACTGAAACCTCCTTGTGGTGGTCTGACGTTGACGGCGCTTTTGAGCCTTCCAAGTCGTCATTTATAGTCAAGTCGTCATGGATAGCCGCACCTCATAGCGAAACGACGCTTTCGATCGTGGGCAGCACCGGTTGCGCAATGATCATCTTGGCGGCTTGCATGCTCGCTGTGGATGCGCTCCCGCGTCTGCGAAAGCTGGTCTGGCCAATAATCGCAGTCGGCTCGATGTCTTTGACGGCCTATGTGCTGCACATTGCGGGAATAGCCTATCTTATGAAGATAAACATTTTCAAAGACGAGAGCCTGTCCACGCTCTTTGGCTTCGTTGTGGTTATCAGCACTTTTGCGGTGCTTTGGCTGCGCATCTTCCAGCGAGGACCGATGGAAGTGCTGATGGGTAGGGTCGCAGATCTCGCGCGTCACATCCGCTGAGCACCGCCGCGCCCCGGCCTCCCGATCACATTACGGACAAGGTGGGGCTTTGTCCAAAGCTTGTTCGCGGCAGGGGAGGGTACTTCCTCCCAGCCTGCCGCCTTGTTGATGGAAGCTAAAACGGTCGCGCAGGCGCTAGAGTTGCATCGGCATAATCAGCTTAAACTCGCGAAGTTAAACCCGCGGTTGGTCTATCTCGGCCCGCCTCACCTGAAAGGCTAAGGTATCCGTTTCGGTCAAGGGTTTTAGGGGCCATTTTCGCTGCGCCTTGAGGAGAGCGTTTGCTAGGATGAGGAGCTTTCGCAACAAGATGATGACCTTTGCGGGTTTGCCTGCCGCCTTTAGCGCCTGGTATTTTGCCTTGAGGTCGGGGTTGAAGCGCAGGGCGAAGGGCCGGGCATGTAGAGGGCCTGGCGAACATTGGCCCGGCCGCCCCGGATGAAGGCGCGGCCGCTCCATTTTGCCGAGGCCGGCGAGGCTTGCGGCCTTTGGTTCCGAGTTCCGGCATGTCGATGGTGAGTGTGCAGGCGGTGGCATCCGATGCGCCATATGCTGGTCAGGATTTCGCGGCGCTGGACAGCGTCGGGATCGGCTTTCATGAGGGTAAGCATCGTCTGATCGATATCGCTGAGTTCACGTGGATCTGCTTCCAGCCACTCGTTGTTGTGGCGCCTGAGCAAGGCAAGCGGTCAAGGTCTGGCTCTGGTGCTGGCTGCGGTGCGATCCCCGCACGGGCCAGGTGCCGATCGTGTCGACGATCCACCTCGCCGCGACCAGAGAGCTGCTACTCTCTTCCGCTGTTCATTCTGGCCTCTTCGCAATGAATGTCATAAAATCACCTGTCGCAATTAATGGTTTTTGATTTGGCTCCTACAGCTGGCAGATATCGCCGAGAGTTCCGCAGAGAGCGTCGAAAGTTTTGGCCGCCTTCTTCCGCAGCCGCGCCTTGAGTTTTGAGCAGACCTGTCTTGATCGGGTTGAGATCGGGCGAGCATGGCGGCAGGATCAGGAGCCAGTGCCCCTTTGGCCAACCAGTGGGCGGCGCGTACCTTGCCGACAATCTGGGGTTCCGAACCCGACAGTTGGTTTTCAACCCGACAGTGGCCCGCCTCAGAGCAGGCTACCGCCCTTCGGAGCAGGCAGAAGCTAATCGAGGTTCGCGGGTTCCGGTTTGAATGTGCAGGTCGCTGCGCGCCTGATCTTTCGGTCTGGCGGCACATGACAAAAACTCTCATTTTGGCCGACGATACCCGGTCAGGAGCGGGTATCGCAGTCGAGAAGCGACCCGAGCACGTCCACAAGATGTGCCGAGTTTGCAAGGTGTGTCATTGTTTCTGTCAACGTTCGAGCGACAGCGCACGACGAAACGTCTGGCATACGCCTCGTCTGGCACGCGCCTCGCATATGTTGCAGTTGCTGCTGGAGATCAGGCGATCGAGTGGGCCTTGCAATTTTCCGATTTTGATGCGCCTAAAGTCTCGTGTACAAATCAGGCTGGCGTGAATGGCCTGCCTAAGTTGCGACTTATTACAAAGGAATGGATATGGCGACTGGAACGGTGAAGTGGTTCAACAGCACGAAGGGTTTTGGTTTTATTCAGCCTGACAACGGCGGTCAGGATGTCTTTGTCCACATTTCCGCTGTTGAACGAGCGGGCCTGTCGACCCTTAATGAGGGCCAGAAGATCAACTACGAGGTGGAACAGGATCGCCGCACGGGAAAGTCCTCTGCAGGCAGCCTCAGCAAGGCTGGCTAACGGTCCGGGAAAGCCTTGGCAAGGTTCGTCATCGCCGGAACGCATTGACGGCTCGAAACCCGGGCCGGAGCATGCAAGTTAATGCCGCGGCAGGGATTGCTGGAGCCATCATGAATTACTCTGGAAATGAGGCTCTTGGACGGGAAAGGCGGGGCTCATCCCCGCCCTTTGATTCCGCGCAGATTGGGCCAACGGCTGCTGCGCGTCCGAACGACTGTTGATACGGATTTAGGCTGCGACCTTCTTGCGGGTCCGTTTCGCCGGCGCCGTGGCTGGGGCTTCCGGCTCTTTCGGTTTGCGGCCGAGTCCCATGGTCTTGGCCAAGGCGGAGCGCGCAGCGGCGTAATTCGGCGCCACCATGGGATAATCCGACGGCAGACCCCATTTGGCGCGATATTCGTCTGGGGTCAGACCATAGTGCGTCGCCAGATGGCGCTTTAGCGATTTGAATTTCTTGCCGTCTTCAAGGCTAATGATGTAGTCCGGTTCGATCGACTTTTTGATCGGGACAGCAGGTTTTTTTACAGGCACAGGCTCTTCTGCCGGTATGAGTCCAGCCGTGCCGTTTAGAGCCCCGTGCACTTGGGCGATCAGGGCAGGAAGCTCCCCCGCCGGGACGGGGTTGTTGGAGACGTAGGCTGATACAACATCGGCAGTGAGCTCGATGAGGATGTCGGTCTTGTGGGGTTCTTCTGTCATAAACTTCTCCGGGCAGCTTGAAACACAGTTGGGCGAAGTGTCGCTTCATAGTGGCGGTTGCCGCTGAAAGCAAATGGATCGACGGGTGCGCTGCTCCTCCACCATTGAAGTCTCGGCGACGCATCCCGTCATCGTCCATCGCTAAAGGCAGCGTATTGAATTATGGGAGCGGTCGCGCCCGCCCCACCATAGCGATACAGCAAGACAATCAAAAAAGCCGGTCTTTGCTTGGCCCCAAATCTTTTCTCCTTTCGTGAACGCTGAGCTGCCAAGCTGCTACAGTTCACCTCGCGGGGCAACCGTGCACAACACAGGAGTTGCCCGAGCGATACATTCTTCACTTGCCGCTTATCAGCGCTGGTGATTGCACTTTGCAGCCTGCCTCCGGACCCGCAGCGCTCACGCTGTTGGTTTTGCGCCTGCAGGCGTCGGAAGTCGGATCGCCGCAGCTAATTTCCTCAGGCGGACGAATTCAACAAATCGATTGTTTGGATCGAAGGCATCCACACCATCGATGCCTCTAGAATATGATCCAGCTACAATCACCGTGCTGTAATGGCAGGGACGGCCAGCACAAGCGCGACACGATCCGGCGGGTCCATCGCTGCGTTACGTATTCATGGCTACTGCATCGGGCGCTCGGTCGACCGCCTTAAGCCAGGTCGCCGCATTGCGAGACGGTGACCGGCGAGGGAGAGGGCGCTCTGGCAACGAAGCGAGGCGGGTGGCCTTGCGGGTGGCCGCGTGATGTCATCCGGCTCTCCTGCCGATCTCTGCCGGCCAGATCTGGAGCAACTGTTTTGCATAGATATGGCTCTCTTCAGGGGGCCATCTATGATGGGAGCCGAGCGCGTGTTCGAGCCGGGGAACAGGCTGCGCATGCACTGTGCCCACCTATTGCGATCGTGCTAACCTTGGTTGTTCGGACTTGCCGTTAAAGGCAAGCGACAGATTGAAGTTATGCTGCACCATCTGATTGCCTGGCTCGTTTTCGAGAGCTCGCCGATACAGGGCCTGTGCCGCGTCATGCCGCCCCTCAATGTCCAAAATCACGCCCTTCGCATTCAATGCACGTACGTTTCCTGGGGCTGCAACCAAGACGCTGTCGAGCACCTCAACCGCTTCGTGCGGGCGCTTCTGGCCCACCAAGGCATTTGTAAGTCGTATCGCCGCATCAACATTGTCCGGGTGCTGCTTCACCTCATCCCGCAAAGCCCGCTCTTGAACATCCTGACCAACTTCGCGCAAAATGCGTTCGCGCATAGCCGGATCGATTTGATCGGCGCTGAGCAACTCGGGGGAAGATGTCTCCTGCACGGAAAGAGCCGGCTTTTGCCAGCTGGCGCAACCGCCCAAAGGCAGAATGGCGAGTACGGCAAAAAGAAGTGAGTTCCGGCGCAGAAACATAGGCGATGGAGAAACTGTATTACTATTCATGTTATCTCTCAGTTATCGGGGAGGCGCGTGGCGTTCAGTTAGGAAAGGTGGGACTACTCTAACAATCCGCTGTTCGATCCGTGCGGGAGTGTGACGGATCCTGCGGGGCGAATTGTAAAGTCGGAGGCGAGGTCTTGATAAGACAGCACGGCGAGATCAACCCCGTTTCGCGTCAGAAAGCCGCGGACGAAACGTCGGACATCCATCGACGTCAACAGAATAGGGCGGGTTTGACCCGGTTCTGCGTTCGAAAGGACCTGACGTATCTGTGATAGCATCGCTTCGCTTTGCCGATCCTCCAGTGCGAGATAGGGGCCTGCATCCGAATCTCGAACCGCGCCACGCATCACATCCTCGCTCTCGCGCTCGACGACCAGGGCGGACACGATGCCCTCCGTGTTGGCATGGCGGTGGCAGATCTGTCGCTTCAAACCAGAACGGACATATTCCGTCAGCAGGGCAACGTTCTGCTCACGCTCGCTCCATTCGGCCAATGCCTCCAACACGAGACGGGTGTGGCGGATTGGGATACCTTCCTCCAGGAGGCGGCGCAGAACATCGGCAATCCGAGGAATCGGCGTCGTGCGTAGCACCTCTTTCACAAGCTCAGAATATTCCTGCTCCATTCGGCCCAGGAAATGTCGGGTCTCTTGGATGCCCACCAATCGCGGTGCGTAGCGGGTCAACGCTGCATGGACGCGCAAGGCGAGGAGTTCGCCGGGAGCCCTATGCTCCGTGCCGGCGCCCGTAAGGGCCTTTGCAGGGGTATGTTCAACCGGGAGTCTGTCCGTTTTCGGCTCACGTCTAAGGGGGACACCGCTCGAGTCGACGTGCGCTACATCGGCTCGGAGCGCCATCTGGTTTGGATCTAAGGCGTCCTGTTCGACTGGCACGCCCTCGACATCAATTCGGAATTGCGATTCAGGCAGCTGCTCGTCAACCAAGACAGGGATGCGAGGAACGATAATGCCCAGATCGGCTGTGACCAGGAGCGAAACGCGCCCAATATGTTTTTGCAATTCGGCTTGATCGACCGCCTGCATAAGATCTGGCGCTAGAAAAAATGCGATCGGGAATTCCTTCGCAGGCGCGGCTTGCTTAGGCTCCGCTGCAGTTCCACCTTTCGCATCGGCAGTGCCGGCGCCCAGCACATCAGCCTTGACAATGCTTACCGCAGCGAACACTGCGGCCAGCATCAGAAAGACGGGGAGGGGAAACCCAGGAACGAACCCCATTACAACCAGGACGCCGGCCGCCAGTCGCAAGGCTCGAGTGCTGGCCGTGAGCTGACTGACCATTTCTGTACCGAGGTTGATCCTCGCCGTCCCAGTCACACGGGTGACGATGGTCGCCGCAGTAATGGAGAGCAGAAGGGCCGGAATCTGCGATATCAATGCATCGCCTATCGTCAGCAGAGTGTAGTGATGCAGTACCTCGCCGAAGGACATGCCCTTGGAGAGCAGGCCGATCGAAATTCCACCCA
Source organism: Mesorhizobium sp. WSM4983 (assembly GCF_029625765.1). Lineage (NCBI taxonomy): Bacteria > Pseudomonadati > Pseudomonadota > Alphaproteobacteria > Hyphomicrobiales > Phyllobacteriaceae > Mesorhizobium > Mesorhizobium sp. WSM4983. The sequence continues at coordinate 171,390 of NZ_JARTVM010000011.1, forward strand.
GCATGTTGATGCAGATAACCACCAGCCCGGCGATGGAATCGCCCTTCACAAATTTCATCGCGCCGTCCATCGCGCCATAGAGTTGGCTTTCCTTCTCCAATTCGGCGCGCCGCCGGCGGGATTCGTTGGCATCGATGTGGCCGTTGCGTAGCTCTGCGTCGACCGCCATTTGCTTGCCCGGCAGAGCATCCAGCGTGAAACGCGCCGCCACTTCTGCCACCCGTTCGGCACCCTTCGCGAGGACCATGAATTGCACCATGGTGACGACCAGAAATATGACGAAACCCACCACGATATTGCCTGAAATGACGAAATCGCCAAAAGTATGAATAATGCTGCCGGCCTCCCCCTCGGCCAGGATCAGTCGCGTCGTTGCGACCGTGAGCGCGAGACGGAATACAGTGGAAATCAAAATAACGCCGGGCAAAGAGGAAAAATCAAGTGGAGTACTGACATACAGGGCAACCATCATCAGCAGTATGGCCAACCCCATATTGAATCCTATCAGGGCGTCGACCACCACGACCGGGATAGGCATGACCATCATCGCGACAGCCAGAAGCAGCATCAACGCAACCATTAAATCCGGGCTGGCCGGCGCACGCTTGATGAAGTCACGCAGGACGTTGGCCATCGAGACACCTTTGCAATCGGTTGAGACTTACTCTGCTGTTACGCCATGAAACGTGGCTTTCGAACTCCGAAGGCGCCTCAGCCTTGGCCAGCGCGTGACCCTGCATGAGAGCCACAAGCAGGCGCGAAATGGCTGGGCAGCAAATGTTTCCAACGCAGCCAGCTTGTCAGCACCGAGCGCGACAGGATGTTTGGCTGGCCATAGAGTGCTGCTTGATGGGGCCTGCGAGCTTTCAATATTGGAGAGCAGCAATGCGGCCATTCCTGCTCAGCAGCACACGGCTGTCCTCAATACGTTCGACCACCCATCCATCAGCCAAAATGGCGCCGACAAAATACTTCTCGCTGTCGATGACAATATATGGTTGGACCCCATGCCACACAGCTTCGACCGCGATTGCGGATGGCGCCTTCTCCTCTTTGATGAGCACTCCGTTCACCAGTGTTAGAGTACCCTTGGTGCGACGATCGAACGATTGCTGAAGCTTCTGCCAACTGATGACCGATTCAGACGTGACGGTGCCTTCGGCGGTCACAACACCCTTTGCCGACCCAATCTTGACGTCGAGAAGACCCGCTCGATCGACTTCCTCCTGCAGCTCTTGGGCCGCTGCCTCCGTAAGTTCATTGTCAGCGCGGTGACTGATCGTTCTGGACGCGACTTCAGCCCGAAGTGAATTGGGGCTCGATCCACTTGCATTGCCAAGATAGGAGATCGTGCCTGAAAGCGCGCCGATCCCGAGTGAGCTGATTATGACCATGGCGAGCACACCGATCGGTAGGCGCGGTATGCCGGTCGAACCAGGCGGCTCTGCATCCTGCACGGACAAAGCAATGGACATCTCGCCTACGAGCAGGACGACAGGAAGGGGCACAACAACGGACTGGCCTGCGGCGATATTCCGGTTGCCCTCGATACTGAGTCCGGGTGCAAGCGCCTCCAGTTCGATCGACTTGCCAAGAAGAGTTACACGAAGGTGATGCGGTGCCAGTCCCTGCTCGACAAAGACCAAATCGGCATCGAAGCCGCTGCCGATTAAACACTTTTGAAGATCCGTCTTGCCGGTCAGACCGCAATAGTGCCCCGAACGCACTTCGAAACGGAGGGAAACGGCGTCATCCACAGAGCATCTCTCAAACAGGATAGAAGCCGCATGGCAATTGCCATGCGGCTCATTTCGGGACTACGTCGCGTCAATAAGGAGACGCGCTAGGGGGCAGTCTAAAACCCGCTTCCGACATTACGAAACGCGTTCGTCGGCGGCCTTCTTGATGGTCTGGAGATTGGTCGTTAGAGTGCGCAACTGGACACTCCTTTTCGTCGCCTCCAAGCTAACATTGGTTAGTTCCTGCACTTGCGCCTGAAAAGCAGTAGCATCAGCTCCGCTTGTATTGCCGGGAGTGCCACTGTTAGTTTTATCGGTATTGCCGGCGCTACTGGTATTGGTATTGCCTGATTTTTTATTATTATCAACTGCAGCCATGATCATTCCTTTTTCTGTTGGAGTTGTGCCGTCAATAACGGCCTGTATGACCTCACGCCGGATTTCCCGCGTCAGGCATCTTCTGTGTCATCCAAAGCTTCATCGGCCTCAGCCATCGCATCGTTCGCGAATTGGAACGCGAACGATCGCAGGATACTTTGGAAGGCTTCACTTTGTGCTGCAGACTGTGAGTTGTCTTGAAGTTGATCATTTGAAACGGTCCGGTTATCCGCCCGATCGTTCCCGCCAGCTGCCTTGCCATCATTCCCACCAGCTGGCTTGCCATCATTGCCATCAGCCGGCTTGCCATCACCAGAATGCTCGGATTTCGAATCCCCATGGCCCTTTCGGATCAAGGAAGTCCCGAGGTTGCCAACTCCACTCCCAATTGCTGCTATCATCAGGTACTCCGGCATTTGCCATTGGCGGCGACGTGTTAAAGGTTAGCCTCGATCAAGCTAAGGGCGGGAGCTTTCGAGAACCTGACGGCTTTTGACAAAAACCGGCCAGCGCAAAAACGTATGCTCTGCAGGATGTTGCTCTCGCATCGAACAGTCGACCACGATCTCGGCTGTTCGGCCAATCCCGCCGTCCACGCATGCCGCGACCGAATGGCAGCCGCAGCAGCTCGTTTGCATCCTCGATGCTGTGGTGTCGAACAGGAGACACGGTCCACGTGCTGCATGACCGCAATGACCGTATTCTTGCTGGCTCCACGGGCGCACGCAACGAGCAGGAACTCGGTCTTTGCATCACCATTCTCTCGCCTGCACATCACGGCCCGGCGCGGTGAGCTCATTGGCTTCGAGAAGGTCGGCGACCGTACGAACATGGGATGGTCTGCCGGCTTTGGGAGGCCGGTGCGGATCCTCTTCTCACCATATCGAAAGCTTGAAGCGGTCGGATTTTCTTGCCCTGTTCGTGAGAACTCCCATCGTCAGCTAATCGTCAGCCAAGCGGTCTATCTAGGCCGGCCGTGCCTGACCTTCGGATCCAAAGGTCCCGTCTCGACACTTTTTGTAACTATAGATCGAAATGGTCCGCGTGATACGCAACGCACACGCTTCTCTGAAGCAAATGTGTGACTTTGTCGGTGGCGAACGAGAGGAGTGACGCATCAATAAAATCGTCAGGCACGTGTCTAGGAAGGGGAGCTAGCCGAGTTGGTCTGATTTCATTCGCTGTTCCTGGAAATCGGCGGACTGAAGCGCTGATAATCTCAGGACATCGATGGCAACGTTGCGAAAGTCCTGTGAGCTCGGGCCAATCTTGGCCTGCTACTGAGAAGCACTTTGGCGGGAACATTACGCCGTCGCGGGTCTGGCTGACCGTGACGTTAACCGAAAGATGCCGCTGGTCTCGTCAGCCGCCAGCACAATAGCAGCACATTCTCGCCTACTACGGAGACGCAATATGAAGGGCATTGGCCGACCACGGAAATCGCAGGCTGAAACTGGAGCCAGCCGCGCGGGGCGGGCGAGCAGTTCCCTTTCGCAATCAAGTCTTGCTGCGGGAGAAGGTGGACAGTCATTCGATTCCGTTGTGGAGCAGATGCGCTCTGGGGACGCCGATAGGAGGCCCTCCTCCCTTCCAGTTGCGCGCGGTCCAGGCGATGCCCGCGAAAGTCTGCCAGGCGCCTCGATTGGCGAAGATCAAATCCTGAACACACCGCCACGTGGAGCCGCTGCGCCACCACGCGGAACCGTAGCGCCACGTGGCGCAGCCGCAAGGCGGCGCGGTTCTCCCTCCATGTCTGAGGGCGAAGCCATGGCGCCGGTCGGTAGCCAACTATCAACCGCGCAGGTGGAAGGCACCAGCTCATCGTCAAATAAAGATATCAGTCCGACACAGCTCAGAATGAACAGTCTTGTTCAACAACTGACTGATTGCGAGGCTGCGGCCAGGAAAACCGACGTCCCCGAGGAGGCGGTGGAGCTGATCAGTGGGGTCGTCGATGCAGCCTCAGCAATTCTGGAGTACCGCGCTAGCCTGCCTGCGGCTGAGGCGCAGACAATTATGCCAGACGACAAGGTGCGTAGATGTTGCCAGATCGTGTGCGACGCCGCGAATGAAGTAGACAAACTTGGCCTGTCGACGATCACGAAATTGGACAAAAAGACCAAGAAAGCGGCAGGTATGGTCGATAAACTCTACTCCTACTCCCAGGCGGACCGGCAGGAGCTGTTGATTTTAAATGTGGAGAACCACCATACGGCGGCAATTAAGTGGTGGGAAAAAAAGGCATGGCGCTCCGAACGGCAGCGATCCGCCTGCGCTGCCACCGCTAGCCTATCCAGTGGAACGCCCGTGATGCGGGAAGCCGAGCGGTGCGCACTGCGGCTGCGTGCCGGCTCGGTACTGAGTGTCAGGATCTGGCTGGTCCGTGAGCGGATCGGTCTTGCGCGGGCCAAGATTGAACTGCGGGCGAGCAGGTTCGAGCCAGATTTGAAGGAACTCCTCGTCGGTCGAAATGGAGTGGTGCAGCTGATGGCAAGCGCCGCTCAAGAAGCTCTTCGCGCCCTCTCTTTGGCGAAGGGCATAATGGATGATGGCAAAACACTCAACGCTCATGATTGCGCGGTTGTAGAAAAAATCATGGAGCGGCTTTCGGATTTTGGATTGGCGTTGCACGAGGTGCATACCAAGCTAAGCCATACCTACCCAGATGCCGGCCTCCCATTGAAACTGTTCGAACGGATCGTGGACGATGCATGGATCACTGCGCACGATGCCATGCACTTGTTGAACCTGCAGTCTCCGCCGTCAGCCATCATGGCGCCACAGGCCCAGGCGGGCGCTGCGATGCCGGCCAGGGCAGGCGCTGCGATACCGGCTGACACTGCTGGTACGGCTGCAGTGTCAGAAGGCACTACAGCGCGAAGGAAAGGGAAGTCAAAGCATAAGTCGGCAGCTCGCGCCGGGACTTCTGCCGCCGGGCAGCCATCAACACCAGTCGCTGCGAACGCCGGCACAGTGCCAGCAGCCAAGGTTCTCGCGCGCTCGGATCAAGTTGCGAGTACACAGGTGAGAGCGCAAGAGGTGGCTGCGAGTTCGTCGGGGGCAGGCTCGACAATCGGGGGCGCCGCGTTGTCAATGGAGGTATTGACGGAGCGGCTCAAACGATTGGACGAACTTTTGCAGTTCGATCTGGCCGGTCAGCAAAGCGTCGTCTCCCAAGTGCGCCAGATGAAGCCTGAGGAGGCCGGTAAGGTCGTGGACGATGTGGCCCAGTACCTGCGAGCCCAGGCCATTGAGATGCAAACCTGTCTCGCCGGGTTGCAGGGGCGTAATGTACGCCTGCTACTCACCTCCACCCAGCTACCCAAAGTGCACGAACGCACAGACCAGCTCAAAGGGTTGCTGAACATGGTGCTGGGACAGGCCAACGCATTGAATGAAGGAAAAGCCGGCATTACGACTGATTGCATGAAGACCTACGCATTTCCGGCGCAAAAATACCTGGAACATTTGTGCAATGCCGACGAATTGATGCCGCCGGAGGCACCGGTCGCGCTGCGTGGCGAGCCAGGAAAGCTGTTTGAGATGAAGCTGCAGCCCAAGATGCTGGTCAATGGTGCGATGCCGAGCCCGATGTGGGTGCACATCCACACGAGTCGCCCCGTCATGGCCAGAAACTTGGAAGGGCTGGCTGATTCCGAATTCACCGCTTGCCACGTTAAATCCAACGAACAGCGCGGCTACAATCGAGAGCGAGAGGAAGCCGATGCTAGGTCCGGTCGCGAGAAGGTCATAATTCATCGCGGCAAACTCACCCCCGCTTTCTGTAAGTCCTTGTTGACCTCAGGGCTTGGCCGCCAACCACGCCATTCGCGTGCCGAGCTCCCGTCGGCGCAGGCTGCATGACAGGGCACTCAGAATGCGGCCGGCCACGCTGTGAGTCAGCGAGCATTTCTCCTGGCCAAACCGCGAATGCCGCTGCGCGAGTTGCGGTCCGGCGATTGGAGTCGATCGGCTACCGTCAGGGCCGATTTGCGATGTCGCGTTACCGGCTGTTGACGTGGCGGCGTATCTTGCCTCCCATCCAACTTATCGCCGAGATCGCGCCGCCAAGATCGAGGCGGAAGGTCTTCCTGCGAGCGCGGAGCAGGCATAGCCGATCCGATCGGGATCGGCGCATCGCAACGACCCAACGGTGTGGTGGAGAAAATTGGATTCGGGAGAGCTCGGTTCCAAGAGGCGGAGTTCCGGCCCGAATACAATCCGCTCGCAAGCACCCACGATGCGCATCCGCAGTTTATTGTCTGGGAGATGGGCTGGATTGCTCGGCGGCGCTGGCGCTAAGGCGGGGCTGTCGCCGGACAATTAGCATTCACTGCCAACAGCCTTGCAACCGTCACCAGTTGCAAGGCTCGGCGGCGGGTCGACAAATCACATGAAATCGTCGTCGGACCCGCTATCGCTGCTGTCGCTATCCTCGGTTTTGTGGAGATAGAGTGGAGGTTTGCCTGCACGCTGCCACTCACCGGCACTGTTCTTCGTCCATTTGTCGGGATGCTGCGTAGGGTCAAGCACCAGGTCGCCATGATCCACTTCAACAAACCCCATCGTCTGCGCGCGCGCTTGTGCTTCCGGATTAGCCGCACGCCAATTCAGCAACGGTCGGTCGCCGTCTATCCGAAGTTGATGCTCCAGCAGAATATCGCCCGCATTTTCGACGAGCGGATGGGCGACTTGAAGATCCACTATGGAAGTGACCTCAGTTCGACCAGGAAATTGTTCCCGCCAACTTTCCGATTCGAACTCGTTCATGCTGAATCCGCCTTCCATTCTCAGCAGTCCGGCACTCCGGTCTCCCAATTGGTAACTGAAATATCGCGCGTGCTCCGTATCTCGACGGATGCCATATTGCTGAGCAACGTCCGCGGTGCGCCTGGCTCGTGACGATACGAACTCCGAATACTCTTGAGGATTGTCGGCGATGTGCGTGATTTCATCACCATGAAATTGCCTCACCTGTCTCCTGAAGGAAGTCCTGTTGATCTCCACCACAGGAGGTCGGGAATTGAGGGAGTATGCTTGGGGAGCCGCCGATGATGAGGCGCCGCTACCTTCCGATCCGGATAAGTGCATTCGGGCAAATGTGTCCGCGAACCCTTCGCTTCCTGCATCCGATTGCTCGCCGGCATTATGCGCGCGGTAACTATCGGATGAGCCACCAATTCGACCATACATGACGATTCGTACTCCTATGTTTCGCAACCGAGCTCAAGTTAGCACGGCTGTTCAACATAGGGCGCTTAGTTGACGACTAGCTGACGAGGGCATTCCAACGGCTGCACCAATCAAATCCGCACTGCCGGCCTCAAAACCTCGGACTGCGCCACGCACCGGCCAGCAGAGGCTGCAAGGTCATGCCCGGAGGACTTGCCGTAGTTGCTGGGTGGCAGATCCGAGGGGAGTGATTGCCCCAGGCCCGCGGTTGCGCGGTTGGCCTGACAGAGACACTGGGGCACGGATGGCCAGCCGACATTTGCCACTAGCATGGAGCCAGGTCAGTTTTGAACTGGGCAGTCGTGGACTTCCATGACTAGGCCAAGCCTGCGGCAAAGAATGCTTTCGCGACAGGCTGGAAATATTGCATAGGAACCGCGTGGCCGAGTTTTGTAGTGCCTATCAGCTGACGCGCTAAGACATGGTCATGGACGATCGTCAGGCGTAGTGCCCGCGCCTCGCTCAACACATGTGAAACGCGCTCACCTTCGGCACGGCAAACTAAGAACGGCACCCCGGTTTCACCGCGAACGTAACGCAGACCGATCAGGACCGCCCTTCCTGTTAAGACCAGCGTGGCGCGATGCACGCCAAGCGCAGGCTCGTCGGCCGCCTCCTCGCGGATGCGACGCTGTTCACCTTTCAACTCTGGCGCTCCTTGCTGATCCTTCGACTCGCGCGTCACTTCGGTATTGGTCATGCGCATTTCGCGCAGATACAACGCGCGCTGGAGCAGAAGATCGATCAGTCCGCCGACCAGCAGTGCGCCGGCGCCAATTCCCATCAGCAATTTTGTCTCCATAAAGATGAGGCCAACACAGCCCATGCCGCAGATCGGCAGAGGGACCATTGTCTTCCACATCCCGAGAAGGACAATGGAAAAGGTTGCGCTGAGAACCAATACCTTGAACATGGTCTTGCAGACTTCGACCATGGAACGAGCAGACCCCAAGCGCTTCAGCCCTTCAAAGGGGTCAATTTTCTTAAAGCTGAGCTTCATCGGCTCCAGAGAGAAGACAAATCCACCATTGGCTAGCAGGCTGGCCAAAATCACCGCGGCGACAAGGGTTCCAAGCAGCGGGCCAACAGCCGCGACTGTGAGTTGGACGAGCACAACCAATGCCTGCGGCACCGCGGTATCGAAAGGTAGGCTCTGCAACTTGGTGGCTAATAGGAGCGCTTCCCGGCATTTGTCCTCGATCACGCTGCCTCTTAGCCAAAGGTAGCCGAGCCCAGCGCAAGTCCCGACCGCGCGGACGAAATCGGAGCTACGTGGCAGCTGTCCTTTTTTGCGCGCTTCACTTAACTTCTTCGGGCTGGCGGCGTGTGTCTTCTCTTCACTTGTGTCGCTCATGGCAGCAATTTGTCGAACCACTCCAGCACGCCGTTGGCACGTGTGACCTCCAGTTTCATGCTCTCCACCAGATAGGCAGCGTAGGTGACCATGAGAACTGGAAAGACAATGTTCTTGATTGCCGGAGACAGTTGGCTCGCCTTAAATTGCGGGGCAAAGCGACGCAGCAGCATCATCGATATATCAATCAGTATCAGGAAGAACACGACAGGCCCCGAAACCAATAATGCCGTGCGCATTATGCTGTCGAGAAGCCCCAACAACTCCATTGCTCCTGGCCCGCTCAGTGTCGGGTGAAACTGATACACCGGCCAGATCAAGTAGCTGCGGTACAGGACACTGATCAAAGTTTCCAGGCCTCCTGATCCGACGAATATGGCAATCGCAGTGATCCCCAGAAAAACGCCCATCGCGGAAGCCTGACTGTTCGTCGCGGGATCGGCCGAAGCGGTCGGGCTGCTGATGCCGCGTTGGTTGTCGATAAGCTCCCCGGCAGCCTGAAGGCCCCAAAGCGGAATGCCAAGAAAAGTGCCAAGGAGTACACCGACAAAAACTTCCTTGAATCCGAGCAGGGTTAGCTGGATCAGGCGCGTATCAGGATCCAGCGCCGGCAATCCGCCGCTGACGTGTGCCAGGCATGGTAGTGCGAAGCCAACAGCCAAACAGCCCCGGATCAGCCCACTGATCTGCGAGCGTGTGAATACGGGAAAGATCAGCATGATGCCCATCGCGCGGGCTGCCCCAAGACCTGCCGCAACGACGAGTTCGAAAGCCGTCTGGATCAGAATTTGAATATCGGCCGATGGCGCGTCCATGGGGCGGACTAGTAGCTAAGTGTCATTGCGGGAAACTCGGTGAAGATCTGATCGGCTAGCTCTATGAGCGGGGCGCTTAGCACAGGAGCAAACAGCCCAATCACCGCGACAACGACCAGAAGCTTCACGGTGAGCGGCAAGCTTTCATCCTGGATCTGCGTCGCCGCCTGGAGGATGCCGATGACGAGGCCGACAACCACTGATGCAATGAGCGGCGGTAGAATCCAGATCATGAAAACCACCAGTGATTGGCTCATAAGAGTAATGATGCTGGATTCAGTGATGATCAGCCTCCCGGTAACGTATAACTCAGCACAAGCCCATGCATCAATTTTGACCAACCATCAATGGCAACAAACAAGAAGATCTTGAACGGAACAGATATAACAGTTGGTGAGACCATCGACATACCCATTGCCATCAAGATAGTTGTCACTATCAGATCTATAACAATAAAAGGCAGATAAAGTAGAAATCCTATCTCAAATCCGCGCTTCAATTCTGATAGCAAGAAAGATGGTACAAGTATTGCAAAGTCATCAGGCGTGGCTGCAGCGTGCATTTCCTCTGGCCAGACCTTTTCTGTCGAAGATAGGAAAAATCGCCGCTGCTCTTCATTTGTGAATTTCTTGAGATGCTCGCGCAAGGGCTCACTTCCGGCTTTAGCGGCGCTTACCCAGTCGTCGAATGTCTGATAGTGGAGCTTGGGATCCGACATGCGGTCATAGGTCTGCTCAGCAACGGGCGCACTAACGAACATAGTGAGGATCATCGCCGCGGCGTACAGCACCACATTGGGTGGTATGGTCTGGGTCCCGAGCGCATTGCGGACGAGGAAAAGAACAATTGATACCTTTACAAAGGCCGTTGTCGTGGCAACTGCTAAAACCAGCAGACCGAGTCCGGCGGTAACCGCAAGAAGCGCCAGGATTGTCGGCTGAGCTTCACTCATTGCATGCAAACCCGCCACGGAGCCTGATGCCCAGCTCTTCTCCGATGCGGACAATGTCGCCACGCCCGATACGCTGACCATTGGCCACTATGTCGACCGGGCCGTCGATCGGCCATCCAAGTTCAAAAATATGCCCTTCGCCGGCACTTCTTAATTCCCCAAGAGAAATAGGCCAGCGGCCGCATTCAAAGACAAGCACGATCTCGACATCGTCGAGATCCTTAGTAAGCTCCAGTTGCGATCCGGGTTGTGTCATATGCGCACTCTCCAAAGGACACGGTCGCGGGCGGAAAGGCCCCCGCAAGATTAATTCATCGCCGTCAAGATCCGCCTCGGCGCACAACTGGCCGACAGCTAGGGTGATCTGGCCGCGGCCGAACGGCGCAATATCGGGCAACAATGCATCACCGACACATGCGCTTCGAAGAAGCGCCGCAGGAAGGCGAAGCGTGCCGACCTCTCCTGCAACAATGAGCGGGAGCTCTGGAGGCAGCCCGCCCAGCTGCCGCGGCAACTGGGCAAGCAGTTCGCCTAGCGCGCGAAACGCAGGCGGTACTAAGCCGTCAAGTGGCGTGAACAGGAATAGACGGCCCTTGCCCTTGACCGCGCCGAAAATGATGTCGAGTTCAAGATGAGGAGCCAGCATCGTGGCTTCGCATACCCGCACGAGTTGCACGTTCAGACGCGTCGTCTCCTCCAGTCGAGTGACAAGCGGCTCCAGAGCGAGTTCGAGAATTAGCGAAGCAGTTGGCTCGGAAGGGAAGGCCAAGCCGTTCTGCACTGTCGTGATGAACTCCTCTACGAGCGGGCGCGACAGTGACAAGATGACCGTTTCGGCTCCCACTCTCCAGACGCAGTCAAGCATCGGAATGGCAGCAGGTTCCTGCTGCCAGACAAGCCCTGCCGTTCGCACCGATAGCGGCACCTCGTTGATCCGGCTTTGAAACGGCGTGCGCGGCGCTGCTGTATCATTGAGCCACGAGACAACCGTGTGGGACAGTTTCAGAACTGGTTCGAACATGGCGGGTGTGACCGCAGCGCCTATCAAAGACTGCACGGTCGTGTCATTCGGACGACCTCTTGCGACCGTCGGATCCGGTTGCGCGGCATTTAGGCAAGCGACCCCCTCGCATATTTCAGCAGTATCTCATCGTCGGCCTCGATCTCGGCTGCGGCCTCCGAATGAGTCTCGACGGCGCGCCGCACGTCGTCCTCGATTTGTTGCCATTTGTCCCTTGCCGCCGAACATATGACCCATAGCTCCCTCGTCCTGGACGCCGCCATCTCAGCCTCCTCTTGAGCGATTTGGGTATCATCAAGCATCTGCCGTCTGGAATTGATCTCAGCGGCAAGTTGTTCAGTGTGAAGGCGGTGACGGTCGAGCGCTGCGCTAGACAAGTTGTCGAGTGACATCAGATGCTGATAGAGCGCTGCTTCTTTTCTTGAACAATGTTGCTGTATCATTGCAAGCTCCCTAGAGGCATTTTGTACGGCTGAGGCGGCCACATCGCGCTGGGCTTCCTTCTTGGACAGCTCGCCAAGGGCACGACGCTCTTGCATTTCCTTCAGAAGCCGTATACTCGAAGACTGAATCCAGTTTACGCGGTCAGACGCGACATCCATGCGACCGTCTCCTCGAAATCTGACGCGTCATCTTCGCTCTGGCGCAGAAACTCCCTCAGTTCGTCGATTGACGCGACAGCCCGGTCAGTCAGGGGATCTCCACCTGGCTTGTATTCGCCAACATTGATCAAGAACTCGGTCTCGGCATAGCGCGACAGGAGCTCGCGGAAAATGGATGCTGCCTTGCGATGTGTCCCCGAAACGACTGCATCCATGACGCGGCTGCGACTCTGCAGCACATCAATAGCGGGGAAATGCGATCGCGCCGCAATAGCGCGTGAGAGGATGACATGGCCATCGAGAATACCACGCGATTCCTCGGCGATTGGATCACCCGTGCCATCACCCTCTACAAGCACCGTATAGAAGGCCGTGATTGAGCCCCGCTCACCCATGCCGGCGCGCTCGAGCAGGCCTGGCAGCATGCCAAAAACGGAAGGAGGAAAGCCCCGTCGCGTCGGCGGCTCACCCGCAGCAAGGCCTATTTCGCGCATAGCGCGGCAGAAGCGCGTCAGCGAATCCAGCATGAGAGCAACGCGTAGGCCTTGATCGCGGAAATATTCCGCGAGCGCAGTCGCCATTGGAGCGCATTGCGCACGCTCTACCGCCGAGCGGTCGGATGTTTCAACCACGACGACCGTACGGAGAAGGCCCTCTTCACCAAGATTCCTTTCGATGAATTCACGAACTTCCCGTCCACGTTCGCCTATGAGCGCCACTATGACGACGTCAGCGGCGGCACCCTTTACGATCTGTGACAACAGCGTCGACTTGCCACCACCTGGCTCGCCATAAATCCCGATCCGCTGGCCCTCGCCGCACGTCAGCAGACCATCGAGGACACGGACCCCAAGCGGGAATGGCCGCTCAATCATGCGCCTCGTCATCGGATTGGGGGCTCTGCCATGCAGGGGCCGAGTTTCGACGGTCTTGATTTCGCCTTTGCCGTCCAATGGGCGGCAACGACTGTCGATCACGCGACCGAGCAAATCGCCGCCGACGGGCACCTCACGCATTCGGCCAGTGGCCACGACCTCTGCGCGGCTGGATAGGCCCACCAAGTCCCCGATCGGTGTCAGCAATACACCATCACCCGACAGGCCGATCACCTCGGCCTCGAGCGACAGCCCGGTTCGCGGGTCCTCTAGGAGGCAAAGTTCCCCAATACGAGTGTCTGGCAAGACGGCATGAACCAGTGTGCCGATAGCCCGCGTGATCCGACCGCGCACCGCACGCGTGTCAATTCGCTTGGCCGCAGCCCTCAAAGACGAGATTGCTGGAACGAGAGCTCGAGTGTGGGCGTCAGCGTTATGTTCTGGGACGGGCTTTCTCATAGCTCGCCTTTCTCACAGAGCGTCCCGAAACCAAGGCGCAGCGCGCGCATCTGGGCGTCAAGTCCAAGGTCAACATTGCCGTACTCGCTCCACAGCACGCAGCGTTGCGGCGACAATGTCGGGTCGGGCTCGATCCGCACCCTTGGTCGACCATCCTGGCCGTCGCATCGAGCAAACTCTCGTGCAAGCATGTCGACTTGCATGGGAGAAACATGAAGGCAAACGTCGGCGCCGCTGTATTGACACTCTATGGCGTGACGAACAGCCCTCACCAATAGCTCGCCCGGATCGAAAGCGCCGATAAGATCGCTCAATATTTCCATCACGAGCTGCGGCAATTCCTGCTCCAGAGCCGCCTTTCGTCGCGCGATTTCGGAGATTGTCTCCGCAATCAACCCTGCCATCTCCTCGGTGCCTGCATTCGAGCCCTCCATGTGGCCGCGCGCCCACGCCCGCTGGTAAACCGCGCGTGCCCAGTTTCGAACGCGCTGCCGATGCCGTTCTGCCGCGGCAAGGGCTTGCGCGGCGCTGTGCCAGGTTTCGAGCTCGCTCGCGGGTATCAGTGGTCCGACTGGACGCATCTGCGGCGCTATTGGCCCCTCGGAAAGTTCGACTGTCATTTCACCGGGGTCTCTGTCTCAAAATGAGCTACTACAAGTGAAAGCAATTGGCCGGCGGCGGTCCAATGCTCATGTGCTGGAGTCTCCGCGGCAGTCCCCTCGGGCAATCGAAGAAGCACGCGGTTACGCTCGGTCGCTGAACTGTCCTGGAGCCAAGCTCCAAGACATGCGTGTCCATCGTATTCGATTTGCTGAGCGAGTTTTTCTGGGTCCGAGATCAGTCTTTTGTCAACAGCATGCAGCAGGTGTCGGATTCCGAATGCGTGTGCATCCACGCCGATGCGTTTAACAAGGATGGCAAGCTCAGGCTGAGAGACAAACGCGACCAGCGAACGGGCATGCCAGATACTACCAGCAAGAAGGGTCGCTCGATATGGATCATGCCCGCGTAGAAGGTCCGGCCTGCAGCCGATGTGGTTCAGATCCACGTCATCGTTGCCCAGCAATTCTGCCAGCCTTGGATGCAGTCTGGAACACTTCTGCAACTTCACTAACGTTTCGGCCGATAACGCTGGATCAAGACGCGCCGCAAGACGGGTTGGATGGGCCGAAGCCGCAAGCTCGCTCGCGCCCGGAAAGTGCGGACCATCAGGTCGGGCGGTCTGTATAGGCATTGGCAATGAGATGTCACCCACGTCCAATTGCAGGCATTCTTTTGCGAATGGCCTCGACAGCAGAAGCATCCCGGCGCCCCTCGACCTTGGAAACGCCGGTTGATTGCTTGCGCCGACGCGTAACAACGCCGATCAAGAGATAACAGGCCACGGCGAATACGGCTGCGGCAAAACCTGTTACGGTCGCCAGAAGTGGCGCAGGAAGAGGTAGTGATGCTTGTGGCAAAACAGCAGTCGGATCGGGCCGTTGCTCGTGTGCGGAACGTTCTACCGGCACCAAAACCACTTCCACCTTATCGTAGGACAGGCCTTCGATGCTGTCGGCTACAAGCATCTTTATCTTTGGCAGCAGAGCCGCGACATTTGTTTTTGCGTCGTGCCTGATAAACACCGAGGCCGAGGATGGCGTGGCACCGGCTCGCACAAGGTCGTTATGCGGCAGCACGACGTGAACACGTACAGAAAAAACGCCATCGATATCGCTGATCGTCCGCGACAACTCTTCGCTCAGGGCATACACGTAACGGGCACGCTCTTCGGTCGGCGAGGCAATCAGGCCTGATCCTTGGAATATCTCACCGAGGTTCTTGAAGGATTGGCGCGGCAGCCCCTTGGCGTTCAGAAGGTTGATTGAGAAGGCGAGCAGCTTTTCGTCAACCTGGATCGTGCTGGTTCCATCCTTGGCGACCACCCGGATCGCGGCGACCCCGTTGTCTTCAAGAAGTGCGAGCATTTCATTTGCCTCACGCTCTTGCAATTGCGTGTAGAGGTCGGCTTTGCAAGCAGTGAGGGCGACGAGAACTGGCAGCATGACAAGTCTAACCGACCGCCACCCTGACAGGCCACGCATGATTTCGCCCTCGGCCAAGCCAATCATGCGCGCGGTTCAGCCTTCCTTCAAAAGTTTATTCACGGATGATGTGACGCCGCTGACGCCTTTGGAGATAAGCGCCACCTGGGTGACGCCGTTGTAAACATCCCGAAGACCAGCCATCATCGTTTCGAAGTCTTGCCCTTGTTGGGGAATGCCCGAGATTCCGGTTCCCGCCTCACCTGGAACGGGAAGCTTCTGCGCCGGTCCCGGTAGAGCGCCCTTCGAAAGGGCTATGTCATGGTCGAGCGCGGGGAAGGAAACAGTGTTGTGTGGATATAGGGAGGAAATCGTCTGCAACACGCGATCGCCCATGCCGCTCGTCGGCGCAGCCGCGCGCTGAACATCCATCGCCGCAGCAACTGGCGCCGCACTCGCTGGCCCCGCGGCGGCATCGTTTTTCAGCGAGTCGGCTGCATGCCCTAAGGCGCGCTCAAACTGGGCCTGCTCGACAATCGACGGTGATCCGACCCTGGGGAGGCCAGCCGTTAGAGTGGCAGAGATCGACGTGACAGGCATCATCATGTAAGGACTCGGTTGCTCTCTCTGACCGGGCGAGCCCCGCCCATTCATCACCCGGTGTCGGCGCAACACTCCTAGGGGGGCAAGCTGACAACAAGCTGACTAACGGCGGCGTCATTTCGACAATCTAAAATCTCTTCGGCAATTTAGTCACTTGTGATGATTTCAGCGTTTGGTTTATCAGTGCGACATGCCGAGAACGCTTATCCAACCCGTCACCCTGCATGTTTTGAGACTTCTTTGTGCCGGGTTTTTTCTGTCCACCGGGATTCACCCGGCGCATGCAGTCCCGCTGTCCCTTCCGGCGACACCCTATAGATACACGGTTCTGGATCAGGAGCTCGCTGCAGCGTTGCAGGAATTCGGCAACAACCTGAATATCAGGGTCAACATCAGTCCTGCGGTGAAGGGGCGAATTCGCGGACGTATGCCTGATTTGCCACCGCGCGCGTTCCTCGACCGCTTGACGAACCTTTACGGTCTACAATGGTACTATGACGGCCTTGTGCTCTATGTGTCTGCTGCACAAGAATCGCAAACTCGAATGCTTTTGATGACGTCGATTCGCTTCGATGCGTTCAAGGGGGCTCTCGACAAGCTTGATATCTCCGACGAGCGCTATGTGGTCAAACCCGTGCCAGGCAATGGCCTCGTCTTCGTTTCCGGTCCACCGCGCTTCGTCGCACTCGTGGAGCAGACCTTTAACGGCTTGGTGGCGCAGGCGCAGGCGCAGACTCACATAGCGGCAACGCCAAAGGAATCAGTGCTGATCTTGTTTCGCGGCTCCTCCACTACGGTCGTTCGCGACGGACGACCGGATGCTTCTTATTCTTCTGACATCCCACAACAGGATAGCGTTGGCGGGAAGCCTGAGCTGGGCAAGAAATGAACATTGAGGATTTCCCGCAGCTCTGAAGAACATGACTGCGGCTACCCCTTTGTGAACTCTTCGCAAACTCGTCAGTTTCTCGAAAGCTAATCCGCTCATGATGAGTCCCGGCAGCTCTCGCGGTGACTCCGGCCATTGTGTTGGACCGAACCTTGGAGCCGGCCCGGAACACAGCAATTGAAGGCAGGGCAGGCGCATTCGTGACCTGCCGACGCTTGGAATTGTCGAATTTTGTGAAACGCAAGGGATCTTCTGTCGGGGTCTCTTGTGGGGATTTCAACGTCACGTCTGAGGATGCATAATGTCGGCCAGTAATCTTTCAACTTTCTACCGCTCAAATTCGCTACAGTCCGCAAGGGGTTGGCCGGGCCTGAAAGTTTCCCATTTTGCGACCCAGCATCAGCAAAGTGCATCGTGCTTCGAAGCGATGCTGTCCACTTGTGTGCTGGCAGACAAGCCCGGCTCTTTCGCGCAAGGGGATCTGCCAGCGTCGAATCTTGATTCGACAATGGATAAATTGCGGCAGGACCCTTTGGGCCATCTGGCACCGGATGTCTTGACATTGAATGGCTTGGAGCAACACCCACTGGATCTGCTGCCGCCAAATATGAGGGCGGCTCTCAAGGAGGACCAATCGCAACGCTCCAAGGCGACTGAAGCCCAACATCTGCTCGGCGTCACTCCGAAGATCGAGCCGGCTCCCAGGCCGAGCCCCGGAATCACGTGGAACGGTGGGTCGCTGACCACGGCTGAGTTGCAGATTGTTGCGGTACTCAACCGTCACAAGGACCAATGCCCGCTTACTTGGAAGTCGTTGACCGACAAAGCCAATGATCCCTCTACGCCACCGGATCTGAAAGCGGCGATCCAGGGACTGCAGCAGGATTCGGGACTTTTTTATGCGATTGGCTCGCAGGGCGACGGCCGCTGTGGAGGCAAGATCAACGCCAAGGACTTGGCCGGATTTTCAAACCACCACCCACAAGTTGCTGCATTTCAGGAAGCCCAAGCGCGAAGCTACGAGCAGAACTACATACCATCCGACGGCAGCGGAGGTTTGCAGCCTTCGGTCATGACCTTGAGCGATGCCTTGCGGGAGTTTTACCGGTACTCCGAAAATCTGTCCAAGGACCTGAGTCTGGATGAGTTCAAGAAAATGGTCGGCGGCGAATCGAAAAACGGCAAATTTCCGCCCCAGGTCATTGCGGCGGCGCAATATTTCCTCGATCACCCCGATGCTTGGAACCAGTTGTGCGGTGGCTCGAAAGGGAAGATGCACAAAGAGGATTTCCTGCAAGTCGCCTCATCGTCGATGAGCCTCACGCAAACTGAGCTGAATACGGTCGAGATGATCAAGGACCATCAGGACACGTTCTTTGGAAGCGGTGTTCTGACTCGCGACAAACTGGCGAAAATGAAAGACGACAAGAGCCTTGATCCGAAAGTGCGGGAAGCAGCCTCTCAGCTCCTTTCAGATCCTCTTTTGTTTGGCCTCCTGAACAATTCGATCACGGGCTATAAGACCCATCATAAATTCTTCGACTTTGGCGGCGGGCATACGGTTGATTCCGGCAATATCAGCAAAAAAGACTTTGCCCATTTTTGCACAAACATGTCGTCTGCGAACCGCAACGTTCAGCAGCCAATCACCCACGGCGCCCAAACCGCAGAAGAGCAGAATGCCGTCGCGGACATGAAGATGGGCCTGATGGACCAGCCTGACATTAAGTCAGCCAAAAAGAACGGCGGGGCCGTCATGCACGTCGTCGACTCCGTGCTCAAAATCGAGACGAAAGTGCTCGACTTGGCGGCAACGGCGGTGGGACTGCTCAGCTTCATTCCGGGCCTCGGACAAGTAGCCGATCTTGCCTCGATGGTTCTCGAGGCTGAGTCGCAAGCAGCCAATCTCCTGCGTACGGCCATTAACGGAGGCGATATGAAGCGAGCGCTGGAGGAAGCTGGCCTCAATATGGCCGCGCAGGCGATCGGCCTTATCGCAGGCCCCGAGGTCAAGCTGGCCATTCGAAATGGGCTCGTAAAGCACCTGATGGAAGAGGCCTTGGCGGCAGGCATTGATCTTTCGGTCTCGACGGCGCAGGACTACGCAGAAGGCTATGTGAATAACCTCAAAGCGCGCCTTGCAGGCGGCCCTGAGCAAAGCCTAGGCCTTCCGAGCATGCCATCATTCCAGAGTGTGGCAAGCAATGTGCCCTTCGTCGGCATTGCCTTATCCTAGCCGTCGCCTTGCGCGGAAGCTTTGGCTCGCGCGCTGACATAAGGGTCATTGTGGCACAAGCAGGGGTTCATCCGCATCAACGCAAGCGGTGTTCCTGACGCCATCTGGATCGGACTGTGAGGGGGATGTCCGAAGTCTGTGAAGACTTCGGTATATGACGACTTCAGAGTTACGCTGAGCCCAGCCATCTCGAGCCGGTGCGCCGGGTCGAGGTTTTCACGGGCGCCGGCCGGTAGCGGGAATGGTCTCCGGAAGGCACGGCGCGGATGGTGGCGGAGCGGCGCAGCCGAAGGAACGGCTGTCGCGCGCCCAGGGCGGCCTCCCGAACAGCAGACGATGATCTCCTGCCTTGGGCCTATATCCTCGTGCCACGCTCAAGGCAGTCGGCTGAAAACAGCGCTGATTTAAAACAGCATTATCCTGCACTGCACCCTCGATCCTTGCGCTCACCGATCGCTCGTCGACACGCACGCGGTCAAGTCGTTATCGGCGCTATGCCGATGGGCTTCGAGAGCAAGGTGGACGCTGAGCGGTGCGTCAGCCTCAGGGCGCGGCTGGCCAGCTTTGGGTCTCACGCTCTATGACGGCAACACCCGGCTGATCCACTTGGCCTGTTCGCGGGCTCCCGGCAGCGGCGCGGAAGCCACGGTCCGCCTTCCTCGGCTTCAGGCCAAAGATACCGCAGCATGCTCCAGAGCTATGTCTGCCGCCTTCGCCCCATCGTCGCTGGTCATGTGGAAAGGACAAGCAGGCTACGCACCCTATAATCCCGTCGGGCAGGATTCGACAGTCGACGGCGAGACATTCGCCAAACCTCCCCCTTGATTCTCAGCAACGTTAAAAAAAATTCACATAATGTTCGTGAGTGTAGTCTCCTGTCAGGTGGTACATTAGCCCCAATATCTGGCGTCTTAGTCGTAGAAAGGACTGTGATCTATCTTCCATTAGCATCCATACCAGCGGATTTACAGCAAATGACGAGAGAGGTCTCATGCGGATTGATGGGGATAGAAGGGCTAGCGGCTTGCTGCATCCCGTCCGGGTTGATGCTAACCAATGTTGACACTGGTAAATCGCCTAAGGACGGCAGCGCATCTTGATCGCCTTCGAATCCTGGGCCTTTGCGCGCATGCGGATCTAACCGTCGGCGAGCTGGCCGATATTACCGGTCTGCCTCGCGAGCAGGTTCGACGCCACGTTCGGCGGCTGGTCAGAGCCAACTTTCTTTGCTGCAACGAACAACGTCCGCAGTCTTCGTACCATATGCAAGCAGGAGGCAAGGATGGCGAGCTGGCTCAATTGGTGGTCGATCTCCTGCCCCACGATGATGGCCATCATAAAAGAGACCTACAACGCCTGGAAGCAATACAAGACGCGCGGTTGAAGGGACCGCCTGCTTGATCGTGAAATAGATCAGTCCAAATGGAGCGCGACTACCATGGATAACTCCGCCGGCGGCGCCATCGCGCAGCCCGACACTTACGGGCGGCCTCACTTAGCCGCCGTCGACTCCCGCGTTCACGAACTGCTTCTAAGACAGGAGCGTCAGGAGCGGACAACTCTCAAACTGATCGCCTCCGAGAACTTTGCCTCCTCGGCGGTGTTGGAAGCGACCGGGTCGATTTTCACCAACAAGTATGCCGAGGGATACCCCGGTGCGCGCTACTACGCCGGAAACGAGATCGTCGATGAGCTTGAGACCCTCGCGATCGAGCGCCTGAAAGCGCTATTTGGCAGTGAACATGCCAACGTCCAGCCTTATTCAGGCTCGCCAGCCAACCAGGCTGTCTATCGCGCGCTTTTGAGCCCCCGTGACAAAGTCATGGGCTTGCCTTTACCCGAAGGCGGCCATCTGACTCACGGTTGGTCCGTCAATTTTTCCGGCAGCGATTATCAGCGCGTCCCGTACAGGCTGCACGAAAAGACACAGCAAATTGACTATGACCACTTGCGCGAGACCGCCAAGCGGGAACGCCCGAAGCTAATTTGGGTCGGCGGAACTGCTTATCCGCGTATTTTTGACTACGCGGCAATGGCCGAAATTGCTTCGGAGGTGAACTCGTATCTGGTGGCTGACATCGCCCACATCTGCGGCCTGGTTGTCGCAGGAGTGCATCCGAACCCCGTGTCCCATTGCGATGTGGTCACCAGCACCTCTCACAAGTCGATCCGCGGTCCCCGGGGTGGCTTCATTTTATCAAGGAATGAAGACCGTTATCAGCCCCTCCATCATCCGAAGAGCAAACACAATCTGGCCAAACGTATAGACCGCGCCGTGTTCCCTCTTCTGCAAGGCGGACCGCATATGAATACTATCGCCGCGCTTGCCGTCGCTTTGCAGGAAGCAGCGAACTCGTCCTTTCGTGTCTACGGTCAGCAGATCGTCCACAACGCCAAGGCTCTGGCCCAGGCACTTCTGGAGCGAGGTTATGAACTCGTCACCGGGGGCACTGACAATCACATGCTGATCCTTGATCTTCGGGACCGGTCGCTGTCAGGCAAAGCCTATGCGGAGCGCTTATCGCGTGCAGGCATCATTGCGAATTTCAATATGGTCCCGGGCGACCGGCGGCATCCGGCGCTGACAAGCGGCATCCGCTTAGGGACACCAGCGGTGACGTCCATGGGCATGCGCGAAACGGAGATGGTGCAGATCGCCGCTTTCATCGACTCGGTCTGCCGCCAGCCCGATGACCAGGAAGTTCATGCGAGCGTACGAAGAGACGTTGCCGACTTCTGCACTGCGTTCGATGTTCCCGGCATCCCCGACCGATAAGCCACCCCAATCCAGAAACTCCTCACTAACTCCAGCACTTGAAGCGAGGGCATTTTTATGACCAGGCAGTTCGTGTTCTCTTCCGAATCCGTCGGCGCGGGACACCCCGATAAGATGGCAGACAACATCTCCGATGCCATTCTCGATGCGGTCCTGCGCACCGATCCGAAGGCGCGCGTCGCCTGTGAAGTGTTGGTGAAGACGGGGATGGTCGTTGTGGCTGGCGAGATCACCAGCCATGCCCACATCGATTACAGCCAAGTCGCCCGCGATACGATACTCGATATTGGCTACGACGATGATGCGATTGGCTTTGATGGTCGACGTTGCGCCGTCGTTCTGGCCCTCACCGAGCAGTCGCCCGACATAAGCCAGGGCGTTGATGAAGGACGAGGGCAGGATCTCGGGCAAGGGGCAGGGGATCAGGGCATCATGTTTGGATTCGCATGCAACGAGACGGATACATTGATGCCCCTGCCGATCCAACTCGCTCACCATTTGACGAAAAGACAGGCCGAGGTCCGGAAAGCGGGACAGCTTGGCTGGCTGCGTCCGGACGTGAAATCTCAAGTGTCGGTACGCTACGAAGGGCTCCGCCCGGTGGCGCTGGATACCATAGTCCTGTCAACGCAGCATGACGAAGCGGTCTCACAAGCCACGGTCCGCGAAGGCGTCATTGAGGAGATCATAAAACCGGTCCTGCCGGCCCACCTGGATACTTCGGGGATCAGATTTCTGGTCAACCCAACAGGGCGGTTCGTGGTCGGTGGGCCTGCCGGCGACTGCGGCCTCACAGGACGGAAGATCATCGTCGATTCCTACGGTGGGACCGGGCGTCACGGCGGCGGTGCCTTTTCGGGCAAGGACCCATCCAAGGTTGACCGCTCGGCGGCCTATGCCGCCCGGTATGTCGCGAAGAACATCGTTGCCAGCGGCCTTGCGGAGGTCTGCGAGGTTCAGCTTGCCTACGCGATCGGCGTGGCCAGTCCGGTTTCTGTCATGGTCAATACCTTCGGAACCGCAAGGATCGAGGAAAAAAGGATCGAGCGCCTTGTTCTCGAGGTTTTCAATCTCCGACCGAAAGGCATCATCAAGATGCTTGATCTCTTACGGCCGATATACCGCAAGACGGCGACATACGGACACTTCGGGCGTGAAGAGCCTGAGTTCACTTGGGAGAAGACGGACAAAGCTGACGATTTGCTGCGTGAAGCCGGACCGGCAGCTGCGTGAGGGCGGCTGGATCAAGCGCATGCGGCAACCCATTTCAACTCGCGAGACCACGCCCGGCCGGCGTGGCAAGAAGCCGGCTCGGGTTTTGGCGGAGATTTTGATGCCGGATTATGACGTGCTTTGCATCGGCAATGCCATTGTCGACATCATCGCCCAGTGCGACGAGGAATTCCTCGAGACCAACGGCATCATCAAGGGCGCGATGAACCTCATCGACACACAACGCGCCGAACTGCTCTACAGCCGCATGGGCCCGGCGATCGAAGCGTCCGGCGGCAGCGCCGGCAACACGGCGGCCGGCGTCGCCAGCTTTGGCGGCCGCGCGGCCTTCTTCGGCAAGGTCTCCAACGATGCGCTGGGCGAAATCTACGCCCACGACATCCATGCGCAGGGCGTCGCCTTCGGCACCACGCCGCTCAAGGGTGAGCCGCCGACGGCGCGCTCGATGATCTTCGTCACGCCCGACGGCGAGCGCTCGATGAACACCTATCTCGGCGCCTGCGTCGAGCTTGGCCCTGAGGATGTCGAAGCCGACAAGGCGTCCGGCGCCAAGGTCACCTATTTCGAAGGCTATCTGTGGGACCCGCCGCGCGCCAAGGAGGCAATCCGCCAGACGGCGAAGCTGGCGCACGCGGCAGGCCGAGAAGTGTCGATGACGCTGTCGGATTCGTTCTGCGTCGACCGCTACCGCGACGAATTCCTCGACCTGGTGCGCTCGGGCACGGTCGACATCGTCTTTGCCAACAGCCACGAGATCAAGTCGCTCTACCAGACATCGTCGTTCGACGAGGCGCTGGCCCAGATCCGCAAGGATTGCCGGATCGCCGCCGTCACCCGCTCGGAAAAAGGCTCGGTGATCGTGCGCGGCGACGAGACCGTGGTGATCAAGGCGACCGCCATCAAGGAACTGGTCGACACGACGGGCGCCGGCGATCTCTATGCCGCCGGCTTCCTGCATGGCTACACGCAAGGCCGCGACCTGCAGACTTGCGGCGACCTTGGCTCACTGGCAGCCGGATTGGTGATCCAGCAGATCGGCCCCAGGCCCCGTCAGAATTTGCGCCGCGAGGCTGAGCAGGCGGGGCTGACCATTCCGGACGTTCAAACGAGTTAGTGGCCTACCTTCCCGTTGTGCAGGCTATCTCGCCAGAAGCGCAATCACGGAATAGGGAAATCCTGATGTCGAACATGATGAAGGCGCTTGTGAAGGCCAAGGCCGAACCGGGCATCTGGATGGAAGAGGTGCCGGTGCCGGAAATCGGCCCCAACGACGTGCTGATCAAGATCAAGAAGACGGCGATCTGCGGCACCGACGTGCACATCTACAATTGGGACCAGTGGGCGCAGAAGACGGTGCCGGTGCCGATGGTGACGGGCCATGAATTCGTCGGCACCGTTGCCGATTTCGGCGCAGCGGTCACCGAATACAAGGTCGGCCAGCGTGTATCGGGCGAAGGCCACATCGTCTGCGGCCATTGCCGCAACTGTCGCGCCGGGCGAGGGCATCTGTGCCGCAACACGCTCGGCGTCGGCGTCAACCGTCCAGGCGCCTTCGGCGAGTATCTGGCGATCCCGCAGCACAATGTCGTGCCGATCCCCGACGATGTGCCCGATGAGATTGCCGCGATCTTCGATCCCTTGGGCAATGCCGTCCACACCGCATTGTCCTTCGATCTGGTCGGCGAGGACGTGCTGGTGACTGGCGCCGGGCCGATCGGCATCATGGGCGCGCTCGTCGCCCAATGCGTCGGCGCGCGCAAAGTGGTCATCACTGACATCAACCCGGTGCGGCTGGCGCTAGCCAAGAAACTCGGCGTCCAGCATGTCGTCGACGCCTCGAAGGAGAAGCTGCGCGACGTCATGCCGGTGCTCGGCATGACCGAGGGGTTCGACGTCGGCCTCGAAATGTCAGGCGCCGCCCCCGCTTTCCGCGACATGATCGACACCATGAACAATGGCGGCAAGATCGCCATTCTGGGCATCGCGCCGACCGGCTTCGAGATCGACTGGAACAAGGTCATCTTCAAGATGCTGCATCTCAAAGGCATCTACGGCCGCGAGATGTTCGAAACCTGGTACAAGATGATCGCGCTTGTGCAGGGTCCGCTGGATGTCTCCGGCCTGATCACCCACCGCATCGGCATCGACGATTTTCAGATCGGTTTCGATGCGATGAAGAGCGGCAGTTCCGGCAAGGTGGTGATGGACTGGTAGGGATTGCCTTGGCCGCTATTCAGGAAAAGCTGACGACAGCACCTCTGGTCCGCCGGACATTTTCCAACTAGGGGAACATGGCTGGGTGGAGAGCTATGGCTCCGCTACGTGCGCTCGCTAATCATATACGGCGACGTATCGCGGCCCACCCGGTGACGGTCGATGGGGCAATTCGCTTCAGTCGATGACGGAAACCCGGTGAACCGATGCTGAGGCCCCGACGCGATCGTCTATTTCCTATGATCTGCGATTGAGGTCGAGGTGTTGCCGCTTTCAGCGGGTAAGATGCGATAGACGACTTCCGGTACCCTTCCGGTCAGCGAAAAGGAAGGCAACGAGCCGCATTGCCTCAAGCAAAATGTTACCAATAGTGTCCTGTTCCAAAGGGGATGGACAGGTCGTGCCATTCCGGTTCGGGGGAAGGATGGCGCGGCTCAGCATGGCGACACGGTGAAGCGGCGATCGTGGAGCTTTATTGCGGCGTTGACAAGCGGCGCATTCTGGATGAGTTCGAGGCGGTAACCGGCTATTATTCGCAAGCGCGCGATCCGTCTTATGAACCGTCGTGAGCAGAGGCCGTCTGCGGGCAAGAGCCGCAGCCGCTGTTACGGCAGCGATGTCCGCGACGCGCTCATCGTGTTGTGGGAGGATTCGGAGCGGCTGGGTCCGCATCGACGCTCGCGGCGGCCAGCGCCGCCGGGCAGGAATGAGTTCGCAGTTCGCCGCTCGGTGCCAGCCCGCACCTTCGGCGATTGGAAAGATCCGCCGCCCGGCTTTGTTGAGCGCATTCGGGCACGTCTTCGTCAGGGAGCTTCGTGCAGACGATGGTGCTGACCGGATTGCCGCCGGCTGGACCGATTGCATTCCGCTCCGCACGCGCGACAGCGGCAATGTGATCATGGCGATCAAGCAGGCCCGCTCCCGGTTTCGCTGACCCTGTGCTGCTGTTTGCCGGCATCCGCCCGCACAGGAAGAGCTTGTAAAAGTGCGGAAATCGAGGAGCCGTTGGTCGTCGATCTTCAGCCTGAACGCGGTCGTTTGCTGGTGCCGCAAATCGGCTGTTGCATGTACATCCCTGTCAGACGTCAGTTTTCCTCGCCTATTTTGGTGTCGAGCGCGAAGTGCTCCAACCAGATTGCAAGGCTTTTTGGAAATGAGAGCGGCTTTGCGCAGGGCGCTCCGTTGTTGAGCATTCAAGCTACCAAGCCAATGACGCGCAGGTTCCACCAGGCTCGCCAGCCTTGAAGGACAGCGAAAAAAGCAGAGCACGACAGACACAACAGTGCATCAGGACGCCGCAGTCGTTGAAGATGGTGCGCTGCATCCATACCGTGGATGCATTCGATCCAAATAATCGATTTGTTCAATCAGTTTCTCGAAAGCTAACCCTACCCTCTGTGGGAATCGGGCTCTGAGCCGCGACGCTGCCTTGCGAGCGCAGGGGCTGCACGTAGGAGAGATGATGCAACGAGAAATCGCACGCGGGTTGCTGGCCTCGTGGGTTCGCCGACCGGCGTATTTGAGCCCGTCAGTTGGTCCTCACCCGCGCCTATTGCCACCGAGCGACTTGCATGTCCCTCCGACTCGGACCAGTTCCGAGAGCTGCGACGAGTTGCGCGCCGTGTGCTCCGATCAGATGGCCGCCGGTGACGCGTTCGATGGGCCGTCCCTCTTCGAGAGGAGATGAAATGCGAACGCTGCTCGTGGATCATCATGCGGATCTTGCGCGCGCCATGCGACTTGCGCTCGGGGATGGCGGCTTCGTCGTTGATGTCGTTGGTACTCTGGAACTGGCTTCGAGTGCATTTTCTTGCGCCAGCTATGAAATTCTCCTGCTGGAATTGGCTCTGCCAGATGGCGATGGCTTGGGTTGGCTGAGGCAGTTGAGGACCCACGGGCATTCAGTTCCTGCCGTCATTATGAGCAGCCTTAACGATCTCGATAAGCGAATTGCGATCTTCAACGGTGGTGCGGACGACTTTCTGCTCAAACCCATCTCTACCGATGAGCTTATTGCCAGAATGAGAGCCATTCTGCGCCGGGCGACACAGATGACCGACCTGAGGCTCGTATTTGGCAATCTCGACTTTGATCCGGTCGCCCGCCAGGTTTTCGTTGATGGGCACCCAATGATGATCGCACGTCGCGAACTCTGTGTTCTAGAGCACCTGCTTAACCGGGCAGGCCGCATCGTGCCCCGTGCGCAATTGGAAGATCACCTCTATTCATTCAACGACGACGTGTCTGCCAACGCGCTTGAAGTCGGAATTTATCGTTTACGGGGACATCTGACCAGATCAGGTGCAACGCCACGGATCAAGACCATCCGAGGCATTGGTTACATCCTAGAATTGACTGACGCCTCGTCCGCATAGTTTGTCGAATCGAAAGAAGATCTATTTTGCTGATCCTTCAACATCCTTGCGCTGCGCTCAATTGGCGGGCGATCGCCAACAAGGTTACAAGACCTGCAGTGCCCCGTTACCTGGGCCATCTCCTCTGCGCGCTTATTGTGACTTTCCCACTTGGTGTCGCGGCGCAAAACAAGCAGGACAAAGGCCCGCCGCATGCGGCTTCGAATAGCATCAACGCCACGCTGACCCTTTCCTCTTCGCTCGGGGAGACCGTTCATCTGCCCGGGCCAGCCACGACCATCTTTGTTGCTGACCCCACGATCGCGGATTTTCAGGCGCCATCGAGCAAAACAATCTTCGTCTTTGGCAAGAAATCGGGGCGGACCAGCCTATTCGCCTTGGATGGCAATGGCGAGCCTCTCGCCGAATTGCGTATCGTTGTCACGCAACCGATCGGGGATTTACGCGCCATGTTGCGGGAGCAGGTCGGCGACTATCCCATCCGCGTCAACTATACGCCGCGCGGCGCAATCCTTAGCGGGACGGCGCCCGACGCAGAGGTCGCCGACACCGCAAAAAGAGTCACTGAGCAATATCTGGGCGACGGAGCGCAAGTCGTCAACAACATCAAGGTCGCTGGATCCCTGCAAGTTAACCTCAGCGTGCGCGTAGCCGAAGTCTCACGCAGCGCCATGAAGTCACTCGGCGTCAACTTGTCCGCCTTCGGTCAAATCGGCAATTTCAAAGTGGGCGTTCTAAGCGGAAGCGCTGCAAGCGCTGGGTCTGGTTCAACCCAGGGTGGCGGTACAGCAGAAATCGGATTCGACAACGGTGCCGTCAACGTCAGCGCGGTTCTCGACGCGCTCGCCAAGGAGCATATAGCTTCCGTCCTGGCTGAGCCGAACCTCACCGCTATGTCGGGTGAAAAGGCCAGCTTTCTCGCGGGCGGCGAATTTCCCATTCCTGTCCTGCAGGAAAACAGGCAGGTATCGGTTGAATTCCGTCACTTCGGCGTCAGTCTGGAATTTGTGCCGACAGTTCTCAGCAACAATCAAATCAACATTCACGTAACGCCCGAAGTCAGTGAACTGTCGACGCAAGGTGCCGTGCAAATCAACGGAATTTCCGTGCCGGCAGTTTCCACGCGCCGAGCCGATACGGTCGTCGAACTCGCCAGCGGCCAGAGCTTCGCAATCGGCGGTCTAATCAGGCGGAACGTCAACAATGATGTCAGGGCCTTTCCCTGGCTCGGAGAACTGGCGATCCTGGGACCGCTTTTTCGCTCGACCTCGTTTCAAAAAGAGGAGTCAGAACTGGTCATTCTAGTTACGCCTTACATTGTAAGACCAGGCTCCAACCCAAACCAGATGAGCGCACCGACCGAGCGGGCGGCACCGGCTTTGAACGGAGGGGGCGCTCCGACGAATTCCGTGACAAGTCCCCCGCGAGACCGCGCTGCTATCCGTGCGGGCGCGCCAAGCGCCCAGGGCGGTCTCGGCTTCATCATCGAATAGTGTCATCCAAAGATGTTGCGTTTTATAATCCTCTTTGTCGCTCTGGCACCAAGCGTAAGTGGCTGCACAAGCACTACGCCAGTTGATGTCGAACCATCGGCACCAATGCTTGTCCGAGAGGAGACCACCGTCCTGACGTTGCAAAGCCTGCGCGCTTCCGAACGGCAGCGTTTGCGTGTTTTCCTAGACAAGGCCAGTCGCGGCCGGTTCGATGCCATCCACCTCCTCATCAGCGGTTCGCCCCAGCTCAGCGCAGGGGTAGCCCATCAGGCCAGGCAGTTGGCAATCGAAGAAGACAACATTCAATTGCGCGATCAACACGACGCCGGCTCAGTGCGAATTGAGGCGATTGTCTATCACGCCCGTCCGCCGGTCTGTCCCTCATATGGTGCCTTACCCAATGAAGAATCCTTCAAACAGCCGCTTGGTTGTTCGACAGGACATAACCTGGCCGTGATGGTCAACGATCCGCGCGATCTGCTCGACAATCAGGCCGTCAAGGCCGGCGATGGCGATCGTGCTTCTGTACCAGTTGCAACTTACAGAACATTCGGGACGGATAAAGGTGGCTGATACCGCCCTTATCTCGGCAGCACTCCTACCGGAGATTGAAAGCTTCCAATCGCGTCCTGATCTAAAATAAAAGGAACCGCTGGATGCAATATAGGCGCTATATCGAGGGCCTTAGGGCCGTTGCTGTACTTCCGGTCGTACTCTTTCATTTCGGAATTTCGGCGATCCCGGGTGGCTTTAGCGGGGTCGATATCTTCTTCGTCATCTCCGGCTACCTAACCAGCGGAAGCCTCCTGGATGACCTTGAACGCGGCCAATTTTCCATCGTCAACTTCTACTGGCGCCGTGCCCGGCGCATTCTGCCGGCGCTCGTCTTTGTGATGCTTCTCACCTGCATTGCGGCATTGTTCATTCTTCTGCCACCGGATCTGCGCGGATTCAGTCTTAGCATCATAGCTACCTCGACCTTCTGGTCGAACGTTTTCTTCTGGAAAACGTCAAGTTACTTCTCTATCGATGCCGCGCTTCTACCACTGTTGCACACTTGGCCGCTTTCCGTAGCGGAGCAGTACTACATCTTCGCACCAATCCTGATGTTCCTAATCTATCGCTACATCGGGAAGCGCTGGCTGACGACACTTCTTCCGATAATTCTCTGCAGCTTCGTAGTGGCGGTGATGGCGACATCGCTGGCACCCACCGCCGGATTCTATCTGCTGCCGACCCGAATCTGGGAACTCATGTTGGGCGCCCTGCTCATGCTCAAATGCCCCTCGCCGCTGGGCAACCGACTCCTGATGGAGTCGGTGGGGGTGGCCGGATTTGGCCTTCTCGCCATCGGGTTCTTCGCGATTTCGGCGAGTGATCCGTTCCCAGGCTACAACGCCTTGTATCCATGCATCGGAACGGCCCTTCTGATCTATGTTGGCCAAAATACCCCCTCGACGGTCGCCACCCGCATGCTCGAAGTCAGGCCGCTGGTCTGGATTGGGCTCATCTCGTATTCGTTGTATCTTGTTCACTGGCCTCTCAATGCGTTCGCGCACTATCTTTCGTTCCAAAAACTCGATCCGTTGATGACCGGTGCGATGTTGGTGGCAAGCCTCGCATTGGCTGCATTCTCCTGGAAGTTTGTAGAGCAGCCGTTTCGACAGAAGAGGGCCTTCACCTCCCCGGGGCCTATCTTCGCCTTTTCAGCGCTCGCGATCGTTGTCCTTTGTGCCGGCGGAGCGGCGGGGGCGCTCGGCAACGGCTTTCCGCAACGGTTTCCGGACTATGTCCAGCGGCGCATTTCCGTCGGGGACTGGAGGAATGGCATCTGTTTCAACGAGGGCACCAGCCGGATCGAAAGCTGGAATATGGAGGATTGCACGCGCACCAGCGGTTTTCCAACAACGGTTTTTTTGTGGGGCGACTCCTTCGCCGCGCACTATGTTTCCGGCTTGGGTGCTAACATAAATCGATTGCAGGCGAACATCGTTGAATATACGTACGCCAGCTGCGCGCCGATACTCTATTACTACCCGTACGATCGTCTTGATTGTGTCCGGTTCAATCGCAAGGCCTTGGACGTCATCTTGGAAGCGGACATCAAGACGGTTATCCTCAGCGGTAGATGGAGTGACTATGAGGTCAGAGGTTTCGACGGTCTTCAGCAAACAATCGCTACGCTTCGTGCCCTGGGCGTGCGCGTGTTTGTCATCGGCCAGTCTCCGCAGTTCCCAACTGACGTCCGGAAAATTGCGTTCTTCGCCAAGCGCCAAAATCTGGACGATACGTCCTGGCCGATCGCGATGGACCCCGACGTCAACGAACGTGTGCGCTCATTTACCAAAGGCGCCACATTCATCGATCCGCTGAAATTCCTGTGCAGCGCAGGACGCTGCGCCTATTTCGATAGAGGAGAGTTTTTATATTTCGACTATGGTCATTTCTCTTCAGCCGGCGCCACACTGGCAATCTCGAAATACTGGCCGGCTTTTGGCAAGGACAATGCTCTTCCTAAGACGAAGTAGCGGCTCAGCGGCTGACAAGCACCAGTACGGGTCCCAGTGATAGCTCCTGCTTCCGCAGCAGCCGCGACGATGGAGCTGTTCAGGTTTAAGGCCCCCCGATAGTGACCTAGGTGTGGAGCTTCAACAGGTTGTCCTCGATCAGGGCGAGGCGACTGATAGGCGTTTTTGACTTTAGGCTGCCATGTGGA
>NZ_JARTVM010000012.1:0-201018 GCF_029625765.1 Mesorhizobium sp. WSM4983
GCGCCCGGCAAGCCGATGCAGAATGGCTTCATCGAGAGCTTCAACGGCCGACTGCGCGATGAACTGCTCAACGAGACACTGTTTACCTCGCTGGCTCAGGCGCGCGTAGCCATCGCCCTGTGGCGCGCCGACTACAACACCGCGCGGCCGCACTCCCAAATCGCCTGGCAGACACCGGCCGAGTTCGCCATCACCTTCAATCCGCGACGGTCGCTCGCGCTGCGCTATGCCAAAGGCTCCGCGCCAGCGACTGCTAGGCCGCATGACGCGATCCTCAATGCTCATCATCCTGCTAGTAATCGCAATTTTCGTGAGTATTCTCACGTCGGCTTGGCTCTTGGAGCCGCCAGCTTGGGGCGGCTTCTGAAAGAGGAGCGCCGGGTGCATGTCGGCCAGCTACGGGGACAGGCAGAGCCGGCGCTCGACGGCGCGGGGTGTGTGACCGCACCAGCCGCTAGCTTACCACGGTCGAACTAAGGAGGCTATTAAGCCTCGGAACTATCCCGCCGGGGAGCCCGCTTGCCTGTACGCCGCGAGACAGCATAACAGGTTGCATCCTGGCGACGTGAGGTTCATTTAGATAGCTGTGCGGGGCTAGCCGACCACCTCGCTTCGCACAAGCTTTGGCCCGGCCGCTCTGGCATCCCCCTGATGCTTTGGCGGCCGGACCTCTCTTATCTTGCCGCCTATTCGTCCTCGATCGGAACTTTGCGGCGTCTAAAGGGGCTTGGGTGGGAGGTGACCCTCGAAGAACACGCAACGCGCCCTCCGAGGCGGAGGTGATACCGCGAGCGGTATGGATGCGGTGAGAGCGCTCCACCACGATTGGTGTCGCCGCGTAGCGTGTAGTCGCCCTGGAGCATAGGCGGGGCGGTCATCCATTCCAGCGAGTGGCGGCCGTCGCCTGCGCGGAAAGCTTTCTCGAGGTCCCAGCTTTCGAAGCACAGATTAGCGCCGACATCAGCAGCTTTGGCCCAGTTCGGCGAGGCGCCGGCTCGCCCCGACCGAAGGCGGCCGGGACTGATGGCGTCCGTGAGGCGCAGAAGGCATCTCGCCAAAAGAGTTTCACGACGAGGTCGACAGCGTTTTCGAAGTCGTCTTTGACCGCAATTTAAGCCATTTGTCTGACAAGTTGGCCGTTGTGATGTGGCAGAATTGCCTGAAATAATATTAGAAATAGCTTCCGCACCATTCTGTTCGGGTCATCGTGAAGCGCCAGCGCGCGGTCGAATACGACGGTCCGAGGCTGCTGCGATGCTGGCCTAGAGGCGTTTTCGTCAGGTGCGGTGAAGGAGACAAGATATGTCCAAACTACTTTGGACCCCGGGCATTGGCGGGAGCCTTGGAATCGACATGACTTGGTTCGGCTCCTGGTCCTCCCTCAAAGGCCTTCAGACGATCGGTGACGGGCCGGTCCCATCGGCCCGAACTGGCGCTCCGAGTGCCGATAATGACAGCACGCCAAGGGCCACGGCGATTGAGGAAGCTCCCGGCCCCGGCAGCCTTGGTATCGGAATCGACAAAAGCGTTTACAGCGATGGGACGGATCAAGCCGCGACCAGGATCGATGCCCTCATTGCCGCCTGCACTTCGACAGGCGGGATCAATGCCGGCCTGAACGGCCTTGCGGAAGCTGCAGCCAGAATTGGTATTCATCTCGACGGCACCTTTCCTGAGAGCGCGACAGGATATGCCTCGGGCTTATGGCATCGTGCGGGCCTCCCAGATGCCACCCACGAAAACACCAGTGCCGGTGCCGCATCCACGACCGGCACCGCAACGGCGAGCGCATTGACCGCCACCAGTGCCCTGGGGCCGACCCGGTGTTCGAAACGAGGATCGCGACCGCAGGGGACGACGTCGAGGAGAAAGGCTCCGGCTCGATTTCGACCAACATCAACGATCTGGAGTTGGGTTTTGACAGCAGCACCCGCCAGACGGTCGGTCTCCGCTTCACCGGTATCGATATCCCGCAAGGCGCGATCATCACCAGCGCCTACATCCAGTTCCAGGCCAATGAAGTGAAGACAGGCGCGGCCTCGCTGCTGATCAAGGGCCAGGACACCGACGACGCAAGCGTCTTCACCAGCACCAGCTTCAATGTATCGTCACGGGCAACGACCGACGCGTCGACGGCTTGGACGCCGGCCCCGTGGACCACGGTGGGCGAACACGCCAGACCTTACGGCTATCGTCCAGGAGATCGTCAGCCGCTCGGGCTGGGCGGCGCTCAACGACATGGCCTTCCTGATCACCGGCACCGGCACGCGCACCGCCGATTCCTACGAATACAATCCCGCCAGTGCGCCGCTGCTGCACATCGAATATGTTTTTCCCGGATCCGGAAGTCCGGTGGCCTTCAACACTCCGCCCGACTCCAACCCCGGCGCCAACCAGATCGCCGAGCTCGCCGCGGCGGGAGCACCCACCGGGATCACCGCTTCGGCCACGGATCCCGACGCGGGCTCGACCGTCACCTACAGCCTCAACGATGCACGCTTCGCTATCTCCAATACCGGCGTCATCACGCGTTCGGCCCTCGGCACGCTCGACTTCGAAACCCAGTCGTCGATCAACCTGACGGTGACGGCAACCTCCTCCGACGGCAGCACCGCCGCCAAGAGCTTCACCCTCGCTGTCCTCGACAGCCCGGAGCCTGTAAAGTTCAACGCGCCGCCCGATGCCAACACCGCGGCCAATCAGATCGGCCAGAACGCTGCCGCCGGTACTGCCGTCGGCATCACCGCCTCGGCCAAGGATCCCGATGCCGGTTCGACGGTCATCTACACAATCGACGACACGCGCTTTGCCATCAATTCCAGCACCGGCGTCATCACGCGATCGAGCAGCGGCACGCTCAACGCTCAGTCCGAGCCGACGATCGATCTCCACGTCACAGCCACCTCGTCGGACGGCAGCATCGCCACGCACACCTTCACCGTTGACGTCACCGGCGGCAGCCAGTTGCCGACATCGGTGACCTTGGCGCATACCATTCTGACTTCGCAGTGGTCGCCGCCGAGTCCCGATCCAACCGATATCGTCTATATTTCCCACCTCGGCACGCTGCTGGTGGCCGATAGTGAGGTGGAGGAGATGTCGATTTTCACTGGCAAGAATCTCTTCCAGATGAATCTCAACGGCACCCTGACGGGCACGCTCACCACCATCAATTTCTCCGATGAGCCGGCCGGGGTCACCTACAATCCGGCGAACCACCATCTCTTCTTCTCGGACGATACCGGCACGAAGAGCGTCTACGAGTTGAACCCGGGCAACGATAGGCTTTACAACACGTCCGACGATATCGTGACCTCATTCAGGACCGCTGCGTTCGGCAGTACGGATTCGGAGAGTCTTGCCTACGACACAAACCGCGGAGTGCTCTATCTCGAGGATGGCACCACCCATAGCATTTACACCATCGCTCCGGGCCCGAACGGCAAATTCGACGGCGTCCCAAGCACGGGCGGCGATGATGTCGTGACGAGTTTTTCTACACAATCGCTCGGCACACCCTCCGACGGCGGCCTCGCGTATGATCCGGTCCACGACCTGCTTTATGTCATCGTGTCACGCACCTCCGTGGCAATGGTGACGCCAACCGGGGATCTGCTGGGCACACTCGACATCTCCGCCGCCAACGCGAAAAAGCCGGCGGGACTTGCGCTGGCGCCGAGCAGCGACGATCCGAGCCACCAAATGAGCCTCTATGTCGTCGATCGTGGCGTGGACAACGACTCGAATCCGACCGAGAACGACGGCAAGATCTATGAATTCCATTTGAACGATTGGCTGCTCGCCTGATCTGACTTCTCAGCCTTTTGGCTCACCGGGCTAATAGATCAGCGGCCGGCGACAGTCGAGGCATCCGCCCGGGACCGAGATGCTGACGTGCCGTTGTAACGTCCACCCGCCATGTTGGAGGTTCAAGCGGGTTCGACCTTTTAGCTTAATTTCCAAATATTAGCAGATGCGCATATAGTGGCTCGCCGGCTCTTACCCCTGCCGGCTAAGGCCCGGTGGGCCGGCCCCCCAAGCCACACCCAAAGGCTACCGGGCCACCCATCCGTCATATGGCGCGAAATGTGAGACCGCCAAGAGCCCGCTGGCTTGAGTGGACGAGCGGGCTCCGGGTCTGTGCAACCCAGCGAGGCGGGTCTCTGCAATCGCCGCGAGCCCAACCGGGACGGCTGGTAGAATGTTCCCGGCCTCCCCGTAGGCGCGATTGAGAAGTAAGCCGCTTGAAGTAGAACAGATCCGGCGACTGAGTCACTTGACGCGCGCGCTCCCCCGAAATGCTGATGCAGGGATGCCGCGACTGAATTGCCTTTGAATATTAGTTATGTCTAAACTCAACGTTTCGGCGCGGCATTAGGAGGCCCGTGCCGCGTTCCAATGATGCGGCGTGCGTAGCATGTCAGGAGGAACGAAATGAAAACGATCCTTATCGTCACGACAGCGCTTGCATTCGCAGTCTCCGCTCCCGCGTTTGCTGACCCTAAAGGCATCTCGACGACAACCACCAGTGAACAGGGACACAGCGGAAACCCACCCAACAACGATAATGGGACGACAACGACAACGACATCGACCGGACCGAGCGGGCAGATCAATAACGGCAAGACCGACTGCAATAACTGCTCAACGTCGACCACGACGACCGGACCGGGGAATAGTAACTGATTACGACCTGTCATGCGGGGAACCGCGGACATGTGAAGACCATCTGGTGAAGGGAGTGGGATATTCTATTGGGATACCCCACCCTCTTTCGGTTCAAAAGCGCCCCTTAAGCCGAACCTGATGCTGGCGAGGAAACCGCGGCGGCTGGTTGCCACCTAGGCCACCCCTAGCTGCCACCTCGCGCGTGCGTGAGTGACCGGTACCTGTCTCTCAACCCGCCAAGCCGCCCCCACGGTGCTGCATCGCTTCGCTCACGAACTGAAACACGCTATCGACCTCCTCGTATATCTCTTTG
Organism: Mesorhizobium sp. WSM4983; assembly: GCF_029625765.1. Taxonomy (NCBI): domain Bacteria; kingdom Pseudomonadati; phylum Pseudomonadota; class Alphaproteobacteria; order Hyphomicrobiales; family Phyllobacteriaceae; genus Mesorhizobium; species Mesorhizobium sp. WSM4983. Next base: position 4,982 of record NZ_JARTVM010000012.1, read on the forward strand.
GGCGCGATGCCCTGCCGCCCGGCAGTAGCCAGGAGTTCAAGGACAAGATCGGCAATGGCCCCTGGGTCTTCGGTGCTCACGTTTTGCAGATGTTCTGCCATCCACCGGTCCAGAAATTTCAAAGCCCGCGCGCTCATGCGAAGGAAAACCTAGCCGCTGCTTAGGATCTTTCTCGAAATCGTCGCATGCAAGAACCCGCTCGTTTGAGGGGGACGAGCGGGCTCCGTGCTTTCAGACGGTCACGGGTAAATGCGAGGACGACCCGTGCCGCCGCGACCATGATCGCATGCCCGTTGAGATGTTCTATTCGGACAGAAGTCGTAGAGACTCACACTTTGGTCCCTATGCTGAAACCTTCGCCCTGCTGCATCATTTGGTAGAGCCGGCGAGCGTGCGAGTTCCCTTCATCGTCGGCAATGGAGAGTGAATAGATGGCCCGCCATTCCGTGCGTGGAGTGACGGGCATCGGTTGCTTCAAGGGATCGGGTCTCTGATTCGCATCGTCAACCTCATCTAGCCTCTAAGGGCTAAGCCATCTTGAGTTGGATTTTGCGGGCCTTGGCCGGCGCCGCCTTGGGCAGCACCAGACGCAGGACGCCGTTCTTCTGGGACGCCTCGATGCCGTCGCGGTCGATGTCCTCGGATAGCGTGAAGACGCGCTCATAATCGCCGGCGCTGTATTCGGCATAGACCTGACGATAATTTTCATGCTGTTGATCGGCCGCGTAGCCGCGGATCGCCAGTGTTCGTTTCTCAAGCGTGATATCCACTCCATCCGGGACGACGCCGGGCATATCGACGAGAAGGACGACATTGTCCTGCGTCTCATAGATATCGGCGCGCGGCACGAATACGGGCCGAGAGCGGGTCCGTTCGCCGCTGTCAGGCTTGCTGATGACCTGGCGATCGGTGGTCTTTAGTTCCTGAGCCATGTTTCCCTCCTCTCATCCCTTGATCTGGATCTTCTTCGGCCGATCCGCCTCCGGTCGATGCAGTTCGACCTCGAGCACCCCGTTGCCGAAACGTGCCTCGACCTGTTCCGGATCGACGCGGAACGGCAGTTGCACCGTCCGGGAGAAGCTTCCGTAGGGGCGCTCGCGACGATGCCAGACGGATTTCTCGTCCTCCGCTCGAGATTCGCATTCGCCCTTCAATGTTAGTGTATTGTCGCGCACCGTAAGTTCGACCTCGTCGGGCGCGATCCCAGGCAGTTCGGCGGTCAGCGCTACGCTATCGTTGCCGACCCAAAGATTGACCGGGGGAAACTCCTGGGCGGCACTGGCCGTCACGCCGGCCAGACGCTGATTCACTTCCTGTTGCATGCGCCGCATTTCCAGAAACGGATCGAATCCGACGCGGCCCAAATCCGAAAACAGCATAGGGATCCTCCTTCGATTGACGACCAGACGCCGCAACGCGCGAAGCACGCGTGCGCCGGAAGCGAACTGGATCGAAGGCAATCGGGCGGCGATCAGGCAGAGACCGAGACGGCCAGGAGCCAGCTCGCAACCGCGAGGAGGGAAGTTCGAGCAAACGCCGGAACATATCCTCCATGCGAGCGACATGAACCGAACTCGGTCCCTGATAGGACCGTTGTTCCCGTGCCAGGACCCGATAGCGGCATCCGGCAAAAACGAGTTAGGGAGGGCCAAATTGCGTTTCAAGAGGTGGTCTTTGAGACGCTCTGCGATCCCCCACCGGGCCGCTTCGGCCGTGACCGTTAGCCTCACGGCGCCTTAGTAACGGAGCGCCACCCAAAGCTCGACGGCCCTGCATCGATTGCAGAGAGGCCGTCGGGAACCGTCAAACCGGCAAAGAGCAAGGCGGCATCGGGCTATCGAGTTCTAGGCCCGCTTAGCGCGGAAGGCATAGCGGCCCGGGCGTGACCAACTTTCGGATCTAGGCCTCGCCTACCGTTGGTCACCGGCAGGGCAGCGCCTACCTTCGCGACGAGCACAGGATCGCCAATTGCATAGGTGGTGCTGGGGCGAGATTTCGCGGTGCTAGCGATTATCAAGCAAGACGGCCAACTGTCTGGTGCCGGCGCTTTCTACAATCAGTTCTTCCAGCCATAGCTCGCTGGCACGAGTAGCGGGTGCGCGACGTCTGACGACACGTATCGCGTCTGATATGGAAACTGCTGTGGTCTTCGCATGATCATCCAGGTATCGGCCCACTTCAATCACGACATCCGCATCGACGTTGGGCGGCAATTCTCGCATGGCACCCTCCTGGAAGCACGAGCCCCAAGTATCGCGCTGAGGAGTCGGAGAGTCGACACGGACCAAAGGCCGTAACGAGACGAGATGTTTTATCGATACAACATGAAGCCGCTAAACGCTCGCTTCGGCTTCTCTGATTTTTGGCTCTTGCGGTGTGCCCACGCTTGCCACCTTCCCAACGAAGGCGCCGGGCTGATCTGGGCGAGATAGATCATGCCGGCGAGCGTATTTGCTTGCGACAGGCCAACCAGGCGAGGTGTCCTCCAACCAGCTCGCTCGAGTTTGGGCCGCCGGCGTTGCCGGAATCTCCTCGCGGCATATCTATGGCAGAGAGCAGAGCGTCGCGAACTCCTGGCTCTCAAGCGGATCGGCAACGGATCACGAGCTGCTGTTTTGACTTAATCGGAATACCAAGCCGCTGACTAGCGTTTAACCAAGAGCACGAGGCGAATCCGAACGGAGGACGTTCGATGCATGCCGGCTTCCCACAAAACTTCATCCTAGCTGGATTGGGAGCCCTCATAGTCAGCTGCGCTAGCGTTCCAGCTCAGAAAACGGTGGCAGTAACCGGCTATGGCCCCAACCCCACCCTGCCGAAACCGACACCCACACTGATCCCGACCGTCAACATCGCGGAGGCAACAGGCTGGCAGAAAGGTGGTATGCCAATCCCGGCGAAGGGACTGAGGGTGACAGCGTTCGCCGCCGGCCTCGACCATCCGCGTTGGCTGCATGTGCTCCCGAACGGCGACGTGCTTGTGGCCGAAACCAATGCCCCTGCCAAACATGACGCTGGCTTCAGCCTGAGAAAGCTGATCATGAACCAGGCCATGAAGCGAGCCGGCGCTGCGACCATCAGCGCTAACCGCATCACGCTCCTGCGCGACACCAATGGCGACGGCGTTGCGGATGTGCGCAGAATTTTCGTGGAAGGCCTCAATTCGCCCTTCGGCATGACGCTTTCCAAAGGCAAGCTCTATGTCGCCAACACCGACGCGCTCGTCGCTTTCCCCTACTCCAACGGCCAGACCCGAATAACCGCGCCGCCGGAAAAGATCGTCGACTTGCCGGCCGGAGACATCAACCATCATTGGACCAAGGACGTGATCGCAAGTCCGGACGGACGCAAACTCTATGTCACGGTTGGCTCCAACAGCAACGCTGGAGAAAATGGCATCGCTGCGGAGAAAAGCCGCGCCGCCGTCCTTGAGGTGGATCGGTCCAGCCGCAGCACCCGGGTTTTCGCGTCCGGGCTGCGCAACCCAAACGGGCTCTCCTGGAATCCTGAAACCGGCGAGCTTTGGGTCGCCGTAAACGAGCGTGACGAGATTGGGGACGATCTCGTGCCTGATTACATCACTTCAGTTCGCAACGGCGCTTTCTATGGCTGGCCCTACAGCTATTATGGGCAGAACGTCGACGAACGCGTCAAGCCGCAGCGCCCTGATCTTGTGGCGGAGGCAGTCAAGCCCGACTATGCGGTCGGCTCCCATACCGCCTCTCTGGGTCTTGCCTTCTCCAGACGCGCGTCGCTCGGCACGGCCTATGGCAACGGCGCTTTCGTTGGCCAGCACGGCTCATGGAACAGAAGCGTGCACAGCGGTTATAAGGTGATCTTCGTGCCGTTCCGCGGTGGTAGACCGAGCGGGCCCCCGAAGGACGTGCTCACCGGCTTCCTCGGACATGATGGCAAGGCGATGGGCCGTCCGGTCGGCGTTGCTGTCGATCGGGCCGGCGCGCTGCTCGTCGCCGACGATGTTGGTAATGTCATCTGGCGGGTCAGCCGAGCGAAGGTGCGTTAACGTCAGTGCCTTTCTGGCCGCTTTTTCCGCAACCGCGATCTCCAGCGCCGAGTATGGCGTTGCCGCCTATATCTACGCACGCGTCTTGCAAGGCACCCGCATGGCATCGAAGATCGAGTCCGTTATGATCGCTCTCAATCGCGATCTGATGTCCGACCCTGCCGACCCTCCGCAAGCGTCAAGCAGAGCGGGCTTGGGCGCGAGGGCGGCCAGAAGCATTACAAGCCGAGTTCATGGAGGCGAAATACTCGCCGTGATGATCTGATGAGAGAGATGGCGAAAGACCCATTCCGCACGCGCGATCCCCCGAGTTCGACGACATCGTCGCCGGGATCCGCCGCAGAAGTGCGGAGACCAGGGCGAAAATCCCCATGATCGCTGATGTCGCTTATGGAGCCGGCCACGCTGAAACTCTGGACCTCTTTTTCCCGGAAGGCAGACGCGATCGACTGCCGGTGCATATCTTCATCCATGGCGGCTACTGGCGCATGTTCTCCAAGACAGATTTTTCCTATGTCGCGGGGTGTGTAATCAAAGCAGGAGCGATCGCGTCATCCTGGGCTATGCGCTGATGCCGGCGGTGAGGATGGCCCCGATCGTCGACCAGATACGCCGCGCCAAGCGGTGGGTGGATGAACACATCGAAAGCCACGGCCGCGACCCCGGCAAGTTGACCGTGAGCGGGCATTCCGCCGGCGCGCACCTCGCGACGATGCTTTTCGACGACGACAGCCGACCATCGGGTATCAAAGGAGCGCTCCTGCTCGGTGGCATCTACGATTTAAGGCCGTTGCAAGAGTCGTTCCTCGCGCCTGAAATCGCCATCACCGATGAAGAGGTTGAGCGGTTTTCGCCGATCGACCATCGTTTCGATCCGTCGGTGACAGTCCAGATCTCGGTCGGAGCGGATGAAACCCCGCCTTTCCATAGCCAGGCTGCGGCTTTTGCGGAGCATCTGAAAAACCAAGGACTGGTTGTTTCACGAATGAGTCTCGCGAGCGTGAACCATATGAGCAGCGTCCGCGATCTGGGCGTACCCGACACAGATGCTGCCCGGTCTCTGGTGCATCTGCTGCGACTGAAGTCCCGTCGCTGCGCGCATTGGTCCATACCGTGAAACAATAGCCCCGCTGTCGCATTGGCTTCCGGACTGGCGATCGTTACTCCCTTTCTCGCCAGTCATTGTTGCCAAATTCGACACCCGCTGCCGTCTGCATGCAGCGGGTGTTTTTTCCTGGGCGCGATGTATACGCCTTTTGGGGGACTACTTGTTGTGCATGCAGCGACTAAGTCATCTCTGGGAAGGAGTGCTAACGTGCCAAACGAGAGCACAAGACCAACGGAAACGAACGCCGAAAAGCTTGTTTCAGAGGGCGAGGCGCGCCGGGATTTTTTGAAGAAGGCGGGGCGTTTTGCGGCGGTGACGCCGCCAGCCATAACCGTTTTGCTCGGCACGAGCCTGAGTTCCAAGGCGATTGCCAAATCGGGAGGAACACGCCCCGGCAACGGATGGGGTGACAAGAACCATGTTCATCTCGGTCCTCCCGGCTCTAAATAACGATGGGTCCCCCCGCGGCGGCAGAACGAAACGCGTGTCTCAAAAGAGTGACGTGCGCATGTGGGAAACTTGCCGCATCGGGCGACTGTGAAGGGTGGCAAGCCATTGAACGGGAGCTTCGTAGCAAAGGTTTCCCGCGCGCCAAGCTACTGCTTGATAATGATCGGATCCGCGACAAATTAGATCATCTCTGCAAGAGCGCGCAGGAGAAACGTGCTGATACCAACCGGGCCTAAGGCCAGAAGCGCCCAGCCGATGTGATCGGCAACGCCGTCCGCGTCTTGCGCATCGGTCGCTAATTCAGTCAGTGCTGGGGTTTCTCTTCGCTGACAACCGGCGCGCCCGATTCAACCCTGATCTTCATAATCGGATGCCCGCCGACGTCGCGGATTGTGCAGAGCAGATCGCGGCTCTCGTCCTTGGGATGGTGCGTCCCGACAACGAGTCTGGTCACGATTTCGCAGCCTCGAAGCTTGGCCGCGTCCTCGTTCGGGAGGATCACTCCACGCGCATCGTGGTAGACTTCGCCACCGTCGGATACATCGAAAAAAATTTGGGCATAGCGGGCTATAACCTCGCATATGCGAGGAAGGTCCACTCACATTTCATACGGTTTGGTAAAACGCGGCTTATCGTGGACCGCCGGCCACATCCGCAGAAGAGCCCGCCGCATCTCCTGCGCGAGCGCGCTCTTCACGTCGGTTCCGACCCGACAGGGACGCTCTCGGATCGTCTCCCAGGAACCTGCCTTCGGCAACCGAACTTCAGCGGCGCCGACCAACCGGCATTCACTGCATCGCCGTAGCGGCGACCACGATCAGGCCCATCGCAGCGCAAACGATGACGACGACCATAGCGATCTCAAAGCCGCTTCCTCCATTGCCTATTTGTTTGTCGGCCATGATCTAATGCTTTCTGCTAACAATCTGGGCACCTCCAAACGACGACAAGCCGTCAAATTCAAGTCGGGATGCTGCCCAGAAGACGGACCGGCTGACGCTTTGGTTCCTACGCTGCAACCTAATCCTCGCCAGAGCATTTTATGAAGTCGGCGAGGACGCGTCACCTTTCTCGTCGGAAACAGCTTCCCGCCAGGCCCCAATGAGTTACTGATGGGCGCCCCGTCGTGCTCAGAGCTTTTTAGCTCTGCCGTCAGACTAACGTCCCGCCTTCCAACTCAAAGGTCGCATCGACGAAACATATTGCCAGCTATGCCATTGCAGTCGGGACTGGCGAGTAACGTGTCCCTTCATCGTCAGTCAGTTGTTGTGATCGACCACCCGCCGCGACCTGCGAAGCGGCGGGTGTCTCATTGCCGGGAGAAAGCGTCGTGCAACTGGGCGAGATGATTGCCAACCTCTGCGCCGCCATCCTCCTGACGTGCCTTGTCGCCACCGTGTTCGTGCTGGCAGGAAAGCCTCTCTGGCCCGATCAAGAGGCGAAGATGGTCATCCTTCTGCCGCCGGACGCGATGACAACCGCATCAGTCGCGAGGCCCACCCACCCACGTTTACCCGATCACGTCGATGCCGGCCTGGTAGAGCCAAGGCCTGATTAGCGCCCCTGGCGAGCGCAGCCTCGGGAGAAGCCCGCGCCGCCGTGTCAGAGATCTGATACACCTTTCGCTGCTACGCTCTCCGTGCGACGCTGCATTGCTGCGCGCAAGCGCGACAAGTGCAGTTCGTAAAGGACGAGCGGATCAGCTGCTGGCGGTTCGCGCCGTTCTAAGCTCAGCCGCCGACGACAGAGACCAGTTGCTGGGGAGCTAGCCATTGCGCGTAGGAACAACCTTCCTCGATCTCTGTTCAGATACGGGATGAATAGAGCAAAGGTCGCACATGAAGGTCTATCGGGTAGAAGAGATGGATGGGGACAGCGTTGTGACTAGTCATACCATCAACGCCAATACTCCATGGGTGGCAGCGGAAACGGCCACCAGCAGTGAGGTCACCAATTTCCGCGGTGACGAACAGCGCTGGATCCGGGTCACGAATGAGGCAGACGGGGTTGTTAACAGATACGCGTTCAAGTGACCTGTTGTAACCGGCTGTTGACCCTGCGAGCCGCTCCGTTTTGCAGTTTACGCAGGTGAAGGTGAGGCGGCCCGGCCTGCGTGCGGGGAAAGTCGGGGGGCGACTTGAGCGGGACAGGCCGGGCCTCTTACCCCGTTACGAGCCGGGGCAGATACGCATTATGCGCCGCCTTTTCAGCGCCTGACATGCCCCCCGCTACGCTCTCCGTCTTTTCGAAAGCGCGCTCCATAGGTCCATCTCATCGGTGATGCCGTCATCAAAAGCTTGGAGGACTTCCTTAGCCAGATGGTCCCGCTGTTCCCGGTCTTTCCTTGCTAGGCGTCGCTCGTCGCACAACCGGTTAAACACCCGCTGGAGCATGTCCAGATCAGCAGGCCCGTAGACGCGACTGCTACGCGACAACGACATAAGCGCCGCCCCTTCAGCGCGGCATCTGCGACTATCTCACAGAACGGTCCATTGTGGAACGAATTCACGGGTCAGTGATTAACGAGAAGGCGGTCGGTTCCTTCGGGAATGCAGCCGTCTCAGTGGCAACCTAAAAAGCCCGTCGCTTACGCTCATTGGCTGCGGCGGGCTTTTTATTAGTTACGCCTAAAGTTCTGATGTCGGTCGCCGAACGGTGGCGTACAATCCAGACTTGCCCCTCGGGCAAAGGCTCGGCCTGTGCGCCCATGGTCCCCTCGATACCCTCGCAGGCCGGGCCCCCGATATCTAGGCTGCATCGTGCCCCGCTGCCTTTTCCCTTTTCCAGCAAGCGCGACAAGTGCAGTTCGTGAAGCTCCTGCATGCTTTCAACGAGTTCGAGGAATTCAATCGCCTTGGCAGCTGGCAGTTCGAGGCGTTGTAGTTTGGCTATCCGTTCCCGCTGCAGGGCAAGGTGCCGTCTGCCGAGCCTGACGTGCCCTCGCACCATCTCAATGTCATCAGCGAGCGTCATGAGCTGGAACGGCGGGGGACAGGCCTGACGTTCCCCTCGGGACCAACAGAAATGCAAGACGCATCGCTGACACCGTGGACTGAGCTGATCTTGTCGAGACCAAGCCGCATCACCTGACATTGGGCAAAGTTGAAGGCCGGCAGGCGATGCCTGAAGGAACGAATGACGGTGCCTATACCGGCCTCCTCGACAATGACGCGCCATTCGTGCCCCGTCTCGGCGATGGACACAAAGTTCCGGGTCAGATGCGGGCTTAGCCGGTGGGGGTCGGTCAATGGCCTGGTGTCCCGCAATCTCTGCTGGGAGCGGTCAATCGCCTTCCTCGCTTCAGCAATCAGCCTAACGTCATCCGCGGATAGGCGCGCGCGTGAAAAATACTTGACGGAATGGTCGGACATGACTCGCTCCGGTCTTGATGCAGACGGGAGCGCTAGGTCGCTGTCTCTCAGCCGCCGGCGTCCTTTGGTAGTTGCCGACGATAATGGTTAACATACACGATGTCGGTTCTGTTCCCACGAAATACCAAAAGACCTTAGCCCTCTCTCCGAGTGGCGACGGGCCGAAGCCTGCCACGTTCATTCGTAGGCCCGCGGCGGGCTCGAAGAGCGCGTCCAGGTCTCTTCCAGCAAGCGCTCCCAGTGGGCGACGTGCTCGGCCTGCACCCGCATGAACTTGCGCAAGAATTCTTGCGCCTCGTCTATCGGGTGACCGTCTCGCGCCAGCTTGTCGATGAGTTCACGCTGGCGAGCGATTATCGCCTCGCCCTCGCGGACGTGGCGCTCTGCCTTTTCCAGTAGGCTCTCCCGGCGTCGCATTGCGGGCTCGCTTTAGGTTCTTCTCAAGTTCTTCCAACAGCTGGTCAGCATCGGTTATCCCGCGTCCGAAAAGGCTCATCACCTTGAGCGCGACGTTCTCGCGCTCATCAACGCTTTCGATCTTGTGACTTGAGCAGTAGTCGCTCACTGCCTTCGCTAGAATGTTGATTTCGGCAGGCTCAATTATGCCGTACGCCAGCATGCCCACGTTCCTGAGCGGGACAGCACTATGAAGGCTCTCACACATTCGTTCACCCTCTACCCCGAGACGCCACACCCGCAAGACAATACACCCCGAAAAAGTCGGGCACGAGTCGATTAGATTGGATTGACCGCTGCGAAACGTCACTTGCTGCTCTGAGAGACATCAGTGCGACTGCGACAGCGTCAGAGTTGCGGAATAGACACTCAAGCCAGCTTCGTCCTGTACCGACACGACTAGCCTGCGGTCCTGCTCGGCGACCACCGTTTCCTCGCCCGCAATGTCGTGTAGCGCCCTTAGCGCTTCCTTCCGCGCATCGCTGATGGTGGCCAGGTCCACCCAGGCGTCTCCAAGGCTCTCCCCATTCCAAACGACTTCGAACCGATAATGCGGCATACCCTATCGTGATCTGCGCCAGACCAGCCCGCATTCAAATTTGAGGGTCAGGAGAAGTCCGGCGGTTCCATTTTTGGTGGCCGGCTACGTCCTTTGCGGGGAGGGTCTTTCGGGCTGGTGTCGGGCGAATAGGTCAGCGTGATCGGCTTGCCGCCGCACATCGTGCGTTTCATCTTCAGCTGCAGATCCTACTCCGTGCGGGAGCGTCAGGGCCGAACCGATCGGAGCGCCGGCAGATCTCTGATGCCGATCGCAGTTCTCGGGCACCTCTTGGTCTCAGTCGGCCAAACCGCCCCTCCGGTGTTGCATGGCTGTAAGGATCACCCTCAACAGGCTACCGACATCCTCAATCTCCTCGGGCGAGATGCCTTCGCGCCCTGCAGCTTCCATGGCCGCGTCGGACAGATAGATGATTGCGAGCGGATCGTCGGTCGTCGCATTTGGCACATGCTCCGCCATCCATTTATCGAGGAAATTTTTCCCACGCGTGCTCATAGCAGCTTAGGTTCCTTCTCGAGCTCCCGGTCGGATGCCGATTGTGCTCGATGCTGGCGGTCGAACAGCTTTCGCGTCCCTGACCGCCGTCCACTCAGCGTTTCGCACTGTCGCGATCGGCTTCTGCCCGCGTTAGGAATTTTTCCGTAACTTGTGACAGGTTGCTCTTCAACCACTCAGCCATCGCTTCCTCTTCCCGCAGATTCTGCTCACAGACGCGGGCGATCTCGGCTTCGCCCTCTGCATTCGCGGCGGCGATGAGGATGGTGTAAGATGCGATTTCCATGTGCTCGAAGGTGTAGCTGGCCAGGGACCCCTTCATGACCTCGTCGCCAGCAAATACGCCGCTGAGCGACTGCGCCGTCGCGGTCAGCTTGCCGCCTGCGTCCTTCAGCATGGAAGAGCCCTCGTCAAGGCCGTCCAGGCAGGTCTTCAACCGCTTGGCCTGTTCCCTTGTCTCTTCCAGGTGGATGCGGATTCTATCGCTGAGTTCGGGGTAGCTCTCGATCCGGTTCAATTGGCCGGATAGCATCGTTTCGGCTTGTTCTTCCATGGCGTGGGCATCCCTCAGCCATTGGATCAGCCATTCGCGCGACTCAGACATTGCTCTTCTCCGTAGTTGGTCGAGCCGAACCTCTGCTGATGCGATTTGTTCCTCGAAAGACGTTAGGTGCCTAATTGAGCTAGAACCCGTTTTGCCCCTTCGTCCTGCACCTCCCCGAAGTGAGATCTGAGATCATCGCCGGCACCAGCATAACGCCCTGAGGGCTTTGCCAACCGGTAGTCACTGGCGGCGAGCCTCAGTACAATCACGATCCGGGCACCCACGTGCCGTATCGAGAGTGACGGTTCACTGTAGGACGGGGAGCGTAATTGAGGCACTCCCCCCGTAACCTATGGACGCAGGCACATGACGCGGGCCCGCCAAAAATGATGGCGGCCGAAGTTTTCAAGTTCCGCGACAGTATGCATCGGCCGCCGGATTCCGCCAGTTCGGAAGAAGGCCGGCCGCGCCAAGTTGGAAAGTCCTGTTGGAGCGAGTGCTGCATGCAGAGCTACATGGTTGAAGTAATGTCCGGTCACGTGGTCACATCCCACTAAGTTGCGGTTGCAGAAACACCGTCGAAAGCAGCTATTGCGGTCACGGGTCGGGCGGTTCATGATTGGCGCCAGGAATGTGCTGTGGATCCGCGTGACAACCAAGCCGACTGGACAGTCTACAAATTCGCTCAAGTGAGCCCGAGCTGGGAAGGACCAGCTCGCAACCTCGACGTTGTCGGATTGATGACACTGGCCGACGATGCCGCATGCTGGAAATGTTCGTGCTTGGGGGAGTCATGCCATGATGCATGACCAGCCGGGCTGTTCAGCCTCTTCACTCTCGAACCGTCTCAACTGACAAAGACCCGGCTGGAAGCGGTCGCAACAGATCGCCCTCCGATTCCGTCAGGTTGAGCCAGGCGGACCAGTTCTCCGGCTCAAGGACCACGACCTGACGGGCGCAATGTCGGGACTGGGATCCGTCGTCAGCATGGTGAAGGTGGGCGGCTTGTTGCCGGCCGCTTCGCGCCAGAGCCCCGCGATCGCCATGAACGGGGCGCCGTCGACGTGAACCGGTGCTTCGCCTTCGGGTACTTCGTTCCGGTGAACTCGAAGAAGGCCGATACCGGCACAAGACAGCGCCTGCTGTTTGCGAACTGTCGCCCCTCCGACCGAAAATTGAACACCGGCCCGCCCTTTGGACCGGAGGGCGGGAAGCCGAATGTCATCGAGGCTAGCTCGATTGCATCGCCGGCAGCGCGCATTACCGGAGCCGGGTCGTTGATGCGGATGTCAGCTTGCGGCAGGTCAAGTTCACTCTGATGGCTGGAGATCTGCAAGGCGAGCGACTCCATGATGCGGCAGTATTCGGCCCAAGCGATATGCTGCTCGTAGTCGTTGCACATGGGTTTGAGCCTTAGCGTTGTCGCGCGTCTATCTTTCTCGCCAGAAGACGCGCCTCTCGAAGTCGAGAGTTCGCGTCGTTGCCGATCAGGTCGATGAGCTCGCGCGCCTGGGCCTCGGTGATACCGGTTTCGCGCATGAGAAACCGCACTCGAAAATCCCTTCACCGCCTGAATGCGTTCGTCGCGCTCTTTCTTGCTCTCGGTCATGGAGGGTCCCTCTGGCCGTGAATCCGGATCCGGGCGAGAGGTTCCATACGGCGGCTAGCTATCGCGGAGACGCCTCAGGTGTTCGGTGTGTTGGCGTTGGGCCGCCTCAAACTCCCGCAACAGGTGTTCGGCTTCACCTATGGGTTGGCCACGCACTTCCATTCTGGCGATCAACGCCCGCTGGCGCGCTACGCGTTCCGTGCGCTACCGAACGTGGCGCTGCGCCATTTCCAACGGGGTTTCGCGGCGGGATTGCAGGCGGATCATAGCAGGATTCAGCCGTCCCGTTTGCTGGTTCTCCTTGCCAACCCCGGACGGCAAGAGCCCGCTAGCCTGGGAGGCCGAACGGGCTCCGGGGAATGCAGCACAGATCCCCAAACGGCGCCTCGCCTGGCAACGCGCGCCGCGAGACCGAACCCACTATCCGTCGGTAGGTTCCATTAGAGAAGGCTTGAGAACCTATTCGCCGCGTCTAAGTTGCGGGCCGTATCGCGATCGGCTTGAGCTAAGCGAAGCAAACACGCTGTACGCGGTGCCGCTGGTTCGCTTGCAGTCCCTGGCAATGGCACAAACCGACGTACAAGGGCTCGCCGGTGACAACGTCACTCACGGCATCGCAAAGGCATCCGCCGCTTCGCGCTACCAAGTCTGCGTTATCAGTCATGGCCGTCGTCCGTTTTTATTCGGCAAAGCCGGACAAGTCCGTTCAGAGGCCTAATTCTATCGGGCGATGTCCGCAACAAGACCCAACTCCAACGCTCTTTCGGCCATCAGGTAGCAGTTGTTTAAGGCGTGATCACGAAGCTGCTCCAGAGATATCTTCGAACCCTCCACAAGATCCTCAAAGCCTTCGTTTTCGAGCCGCTCAGCAGTCTGCAGCAAGGCAAGTTGTTCCCGGACGATCTGGAGGCAACTGCGGATTGGCCCATTCAGGACCAGTTCCTTTTCGAGCCGACGTTCGTGGACCAGCAAGACTGCCCGCGGACATAAAAACCGGGAACTCTTCGGGAAAGCTGCGAGGACGGTGATCCCGGCAGAATAGACCGTGTTCTTGCCAAGGACGAAGCCGTTGCGGCCAGAGTGTTTCAGGAACAGCTTGATCTCTAGGGCAATTCGTCGGGCGCCATCTGCGTCGCCGTCAGGCGTATCAATTTCAACGTACAGATCATTCCCGCCGTCACGAACCGCTTTCAGGTCATGGAGAACATTCGAAACGACGGTCTGGTCTATCAGGCCATGGACTCGTAGGTTTGGTTCGAACAGCAGCCGACTAAGGTCGGGAGCGGCACGCGACGTGCCGGCTTCTTCGCTGATGTGGGACGCTCTGTCCATGGGCAGTCCTTGTTTGCGTGCAGCCGGAACCAAGTGACAGCCTATTTGTTCCCGCTCGCCCCCGCGTCTATAGCCGGCACACAACCAATTGCAGGAGGAACGCGTGCACAATGCAAAGCAGTCGGAATTTGCTTCGTGACGCAATGCGTGGGTGGAACATCCGGTTCGCCTCCCAGTTGGGTGCGTTCCCGCGCTGAGGAACGGCCGCTTGGCAGAGAATTCCGTCCGAAGCTTCAATATCAATTTCGGCCCTCAGCACCCGGCCGCTCACGGTGTGCTGCGGCTAGTGCTGGAGCTCGACGGCGAAGTAGTCGACCGGGTTGATCCGCATATCGGACTGCTTCATCGTGGCACCGAAAAGCTGATTGAGACGAAGACCTACCTGCAGGCCCTGCCGTATTTCGACCGGCTCGACTACGTGGCGCCGATGAACCAGGAACATGCCTGGTGTCTGGCGATCGAGAAGCTCACGGGTTTGACGGTGCCGAGGCGTGGGCAACTGATCCGGGTCCTGTATAGCGAAATTTCGCGCATCCTTTCGCATCTGCTCAACGTCACCACCCAAGCCATGGATGTCGGGGCGCTTACGCCGCCGCTCTGGGGCTTCATCGAGCGCGAGAAGCTGATGGTCTTCTATGAGCGCGCAAGCGGCTCACGGATGCATGCAGCTTTTTTCCGACCAGGCGGCGTACACCAGGATCTGCCCGACGAGCTTATCTCGGATATCGGCAAGTGGATCGATCCGTTTCTGAAATCAGTGGATGACCTAGACAGGCTGCTGACGGACAATCGGATCTTCAAGCTCCGCAACGTGGATATCGGGCAGATTTCGGAATCGGATGCTTGGGGTTGGGGGTTCTCCGGGGTAATGGTGCGTGGCTCCGGTGCTGCTTGGGACCTGCGCAAGGCCCAGCCCTACGAGTGCTATTCCGAAATGGATTTCGATATTCCGATTGGTAAGAACGGCGACTGCTACGATCGATACCTCGTGCGCATGGAGGAGATGCGTCAGTCAGCGAGGATAATGCGCCAGTGCGTGGATCTGCTGGCTAGGGCCGGGTCCGGTTTCCAACGCGGACGGTAAGATCGTGCCGCCGAAACGTGCGGCCATGAAGCGGTCGATGGAGGCGCTGATACACCATTTCAAGCTCTACACCGAGGGATTTCGGGTCCCGACCGGAGAAGTGTATGCTGCTGTGGAAGCTCCGAAAGGAGAGTTCGGCGTCTACCTGGTATCTGACGGGACTAACAAACCTTACCGGTGCAAGCTGAGAGCCCCGAGCTTCGCGCATCTTCAGGCTATGGATCTGCTTTGCCGCGGCCATATGCTGGCTGACGTTACCGCCATCCTGGGCTCTCTGGACATAGTACTGGGGGACGTAGATCGTTAGCCCCCAAGGTCGGCCGGTCAAGTTGCCCGCGCTCTCACGGGAAACCAGGTAGACTACAGAATCCATAAGCCCCTCGAGGCAGCTCTCCGTCGCAAAGATCACCATGCTCTCGAGATGCTTAGCACCTCGGTCAATCCCCTCGCGGGGACTCATAGCGGCGTCACGTTCTTTTCGTGCAGGTAGGTGGTGTAAAAGTCCCCTGCACGCACGAGTTCATTCCAGTCGACAACTTTGAGCCTTGAGCCCGAGGTGGATATCAGGCCATCGCGGCGAAGTTCCTGAAGCACTCGGTTGACGTGAACGGTGGACAGACCCAGTGCGTCGCCAAGCACGGCCTGGCTGACCGGAAATTCCGCCACGTGGTCCTGAATTTGGCCGACTGCATGGAGACGGACGATGAGCTCACACAGGAGGTGAGCCATGCGAACATAGGCCTCCCGCCTTCCGACATTGGTGACCCACTCTCTATATATCGCTGCATCGATCAGCGTTGAGCGCCAGAACACGTTGGCGATGGACGGGTGTTTGGTGCAGATGGCACGCAGCGCATCGTGGCGCATGAACCCCACTCGGGCCGGCGTTAGTGGCGCGAAGGTGCAATCCATAACCGAAAGATGAATTCCGTGGAGATCCGGGAGGTCTCCCGGAACAAAGATCGATGTGATCTGCCGCTTCCCCTCGCCGGTGAACTTCGCAGATGACACCAGGCCGTCCAGAACAGCGAAGGAATGAGAGGGTCGGTCGCCCTCGCGCACGATATCGTCTCCTGCCCGGTAGTCGCGCTCCTGAACCGCGATATCTCTCAAAGTAGCAATATCGGCTGAGGCAAGATCAGAGATGATCTGGAGCTTGCGAATAATCAGGTCAGAGCAAGAAGCTGGCAACACTGAGCTGATCGACATAAGCCCCAACCTCTATCGGGCCCCAATGTTCCCGTGCGTGAGCATGGCTCTTTGTTCCCCAAGTTTATTGCGCCTCAAGACCCTGGGCCGCCGATGGAGTCTGGTCCGTTGACGCCTTTGTGTCGGCTTCCCAGCCCGAAAAGACGACCGCCCAACGGGCCGGGGGTGTGGGTCGATGGTCGTCGGATCGCGAGGGACGATAGAGTCAGCAAACTGCGTTGCGATAGGCCCTTACACATGTGTCAATGGTTCGGGCTCCGAAGAAAATAGTGCATGTTCTGTGGCCCCCAACGTGGCCCAACGCCATGGCCGAGTCCGACCTCTTGGAATGATTTTTGCTGATAACGAAGGAACAGCTTTTAGGATCGCAGGTTCGGAGCCCGGCGGCCCCTCTGCTTCCAAGGTGCCGTCGTGTCGAAGGCACCGCCTGCCCGGCGTGGTCGGGCGGCCCGCTTGGGAGGAGGAGAAGGCCATGGCTTCAGCAAGACTGGCGAAAGGCGCGTTCACACCTGTCGATGTTGAATTTCTTTGCCAGATTCTCGAGCGCGGTTCGGTGGCAAAGGAAACTGCCGCGGAGCGAGAGCGCCGCGCTTTGCGGATAATTGCCAGCTACATGGCCGGCGTCACCGATGAGCGGCAGTTGATTGAGCTGTCTCACAAGCCGTTAGGACGGTAGCGCGAGCACCACCTGGCGACGCATCCTTTCAGCCGACAGCGCGAATACTCGAAGGACAGTGCTGTACAACAATTGTTGCCCGCTCCGACGGACAGGTTTTCTATCGCTCGCGATAAACCCTACCATTTTTCGCGGTTGCGGACTCGCTGCTGCGTCGCTACCTCATAGGCGGACTCCTGCCCGGTTGTGATGAACGCATCACCTACGATCAGTGAGCGGTCCGTCTTGCGCCAAAGGGAAATATGTCCCGGCGCGTGCCCTGGAGTGTGGAGCCACTGCCAATCTGGCATTCCCGGAACCGAGCCATCGTCAGGGAGCGCGTTCAAACGGTCCCCGAGATCGACCGGCCCGCATGGGAAAAGCGGTGAGAGCAACGCCATCAGACCTCCGCCCGCCCACGGGTCAGGCGGGGGTAGGACGCTGTTCCGTTCAGATAGGGATGTTCGAGCGTGTGCGCATAGACCGGAGCCCCCCACATCCGCGACAGTTCAACGACCGTTCCCACGTGTCGAACTGACCATGCGTCAGGAGGATTGCCGCCGGTCAGGCGTTTTTGCCGAAACGCGCCTCCGCGACCGCGACAATGGCGCCTCGAGAGGTTGGCAGACCGGTATCAATCAGCACCCAACTGGAGTCGCGGGGCCGGGCATACCAAAGAACACCGCATTCACGATCGAAAGGCGAAGGTAGGCAAGATCGGGCGCGATACTCCAGGCCCCATCGCCGCGGTCCTCACGTCCGGCGCGATCGATCTTGGAGAGGGGTATTTGAATTGTCATTAGGCCGCGTTGCCTTGTCACTTTGTCTCAGAGTCGTCGCCCCGACGGCGCAGGGAACCGCCGTGTTCGGTCGCGACAGGTAGTTTCGCTTTGCGCACGCGAATACTGTCTTGAGGGCGCCCAAACCTGCAGAGACTACCTGGTTTTGCGAGTAGCGGCCGCTGCCTGCGCCGGCGCCTCCTGGATGTTGGCGGCGCCGCCCATGTCACCGTTCTTGGTGCGGCCCGCCCCCGGTCCTGCTCCAAGATCGGCGCCGGTCATCGGATCGGAAGCCGGGTCCGAGAGCGTCCGCTCCGCCAGATTGGCCGCGACCTTCTTGTCCTTGGCATTTAGCTTGACAGTCGCCATCCCGTCGCCCCCGTCGGCGGGCATCACCTCTTCGAGATTGTCGATGCGGTCCCATTCGCCTCCCGAGTTCCAGGGTCCCGTGGCGTCTCCTTCGCCCTGCGAGGTGTTGACGTACATGCTGGCATATTTCTCGATGCCCGGGAGTTTGCCCGTCGGGAAGTTGTTCTCTATCGCGTACAGCGCTTTCTCGAAGGACTTCTGGTGGGCGACTTCGCGCGTCATCAGAAAACCGAGGGCATCCTTGACGCCGGGATCATCGGTGATGTTGATCAGTCGCTCGTACACGATCTTGGCACGAGCTTCGGCCGCGATGTTGGAGCGCAGGTCCACCGTTGGTTCGCCGCGAGAATCGATATAGGCGGCGGTCCAAGGCACTCCGGCCGAGTCGCACAATGCGGGTCCGCCGCCAAACAGGATTGACTCCTTGGCCGTTGTGCCGCTGGCGCCAACCATCAAATACAGCTCAGCTTTCCTTCATCTGTCCCTCGGCAAGGTGTGCCTTGAGTCCCTTGTTCAGCATTGTGACAATTGACCCGACCACCTCGAGGTGGCTTAGTTCTTCGGTTGCGATGTCGAGCAACATGTCTTTTCGACCGACATCATCCTCGCCCAGCCCTTGGACGAAATAGCGCATAGCGGCGGCCAACTCGCCATCGGCTCCGCCGAACTGCTCCATTATCATGCATGCCAGTTTCGGATTCGGCTCCGACACACGGACGGTGTATTGCAGTCGCTTATTGTGCATGAACATGAGGTTTCTCCAGGGTTGGGGTTCCCCGAACATCCTTGGATCAGAAATGTTCCTTGGCGCTGGTCGTTCTGTTTGGCTATCAAGTTCGTGCATGGCGATGAATTATCCGCGAGCCCGACCGGGGATCAGGAACGGCTCGCTAGGGGCCCGGTACTCTCCCGGGCCAACACCAACCCCGTCGTGTTGGATGCTGATTGAGGGCCACGAGAGCCAGGGCATTGGCTGCAGGGACCGTCACGCATGGGCGCCGAAATCGCCGACCCGGGCTATTTAATGATCGGGAGCCTGTCCCATTGATGGAACGGCGGTGGCGAAGGCAACATCCACTCCAGGGACGTGGCTCCCGGACCCCAAGGATTATCGCCGGCCTCCCTTCCTCTGTAGAAGGCGTCGACCACTCCGGCCAGGAAGAACAGTACGCTCGCGGCAGATATGTAGGCCCCATAGGAAGAGACCATATTCCAGCCTGCAAATGCATCGGGATAGTCTATGTAGCGGCGCGGCATGCCCGCCAAACCTAGAAAGTGATGCGGGAAGAAGACCAGATTGACGCCGACAAAAGTCGTCCAGAAATGCACTCCCGCCAGTAGAGTGTTATACATATACCCGGTCATCTTCGGGAACCAGTAATACCAGCCCGCGAAGATCCCAAAGAGAGCTCCCAGTGAGAGTATGTAGTGGAAATGCGCGACGACGAAGTAAGTGTCGTGCAATTCACGGTCGAGCGCAGCATTGGCCAGCTGAACGCCTGTTACCCCACCGATTGTGAACAGAAAAATGAATCCCAACGCCCAGAGCATGGGCGTTTGCAGGCGAATCGATCCGCCCCACATCGTGGCGATCCAGGAGAAGACCTTAATACCTGTCGGCACCGCAATCACCATTGTCGCGAAGGTAAAATAGCGCTGCGTGTCCAGGCCAATGCCGCTGGTGTACATGTGGTGCGCCCAGACGACAAACCCTATCGCGCCGATCGCCACGATCGCCTAGACCATGCCGAGATAGCCGAAGATCGGTTTGCGCGAAAAGGTGGATATTACCTGGCTCACAATGCCGAATGCCGGGAGGATCATGATGTAGACTTCCGGATGACCGAAGAACCAGAAAAGATGCTGGTAGAGGAGCAAATCGCCGCCCTGGTCCGGGAGGAAGAAGGCAGTGCCGAAGTTCCGGTCAGTCAGCAACATCGTGATCGCGCCTGCCAGAACGGGGAGCGCGAGGAGAAGAAGGAATGCTGTAATCAGAACCGACCACGCGAAGAGAGGCATCTTGTGGAGCGTCATGCCGGGCGCACGCATGTTGAAGATCGTGGTGATGAAATTGATCGCCCCGAGGATGGATGAGGCCCCGGCAATGTGCAGCGACAGAATGACCAGGTCAACGGCAGGCCCAGGATGGCCCGACGTCGACAGCGTTGGGTAGAGGAACCATCCCGTTCCTGCACCATAGCCTCCTGGTACGCTGGGCATGAACAGCGACATCAAGAGCAAAATGAAGGCAGGCGGCAGCAGCCAGAAAGAAATGTTGTTCATCCGCGGGAAAGCCATATCAGGAGCCCCGATCATGAGCGGTATCATCCAGTTGGCAAAGCCGCCGATCAGACCGGGCATCACCGCGAAGAAGATCATGATAAGGGCGTGTGCTGTCGTGAATACGTTGTAGAGCTGCTTGCCTGCATCAATGGCCGTGGCACCCTCGAAGCCGTATACAAACGAGGCCAAGCCAGGAAAGATCTGTATACCCGGTTCCTGAAGTTCGATGCGCATAGCGACTGACAGGAGCATGCCAATGATGCCCGCAAGGATCGCGAAAATCAGATAAAGTGTCCCGATGTCCTTGTGATTAGTTGAGAACACCCATCGGGTGACTCCTGCCGGCTTGTGCGCCGGAGCCGGAGTATCGGCTTTCGCCGATGAGGCTGGCATAGTGATCTCCTTTGAGCAGGCAAGCGCGTCCCAACCTCGCATTGACGGTATTGTTCCTGATGATCAGCCGTAATCTCCAAGCCAAGGGAACAACTCCAACCCCGGGATGTTCGGGCAAACGGGCTGAACAGGGAGCGACGTCTGATGCTCGAAACTATTGCGGCAGTGCTAGTACTCCTGGCTGTGGTCGGAGGCCTAATCTGTGCGTTCTGGATTGAGGCGAGCTATGGCGTCCACGGGCTGACCGAAGACATTCCGGCTGCGCCAGTCGACGACCTCAGACCGAGGTTGCCGGTCACCCCTCGTCCGGCCACTTTGAGGTAGGGCGCCAGTCATGCGCTTGAACTGGCCAGCAATCAATCGGAAGGCCGTTGTCGGGTGGCTGCTCGTTGGCTTTGCGCTGGCCGGCTTTTTCGACGGCATCGTTCTGCATCAGATCCTGCAGTGGCACCACCTCCTGTCCGGCCTTCGCGAACCGGCAGGATCAGACTTGCGCTTCCAAATTCTGGCGGACGGCCTCTTTCACCTGCTCATGTATCTGTTGTGCATTTTGGGCACGGTGTTGCTCGTGGCGGCTCGTGCATCTGGCGCGCGCCCCGGCACGACGAGCGAAATTCTACGGCTCGCCTTGGCCGGGTTCGGCATCTGGCACATCGTTGACGCGGTCATCATTCATTGGCTGCTCGGCCTTCACCGGATCAGGATGGCGAGCGAAGTGCCCCTGGCATGGGACATCGGATGGCTGGTTATTTTTGGCATCTTGCCTTTGGTGCTCGTTCTCCTGATGCCCAATCGGGGAGGACCAGCACGGGGCGCGGCGGCTGCTTTGATGAGCGTTGCCATGCTAGCTGGGCTGACTGCGGGCGCAGGCCAGCGCTTCGAGGGTGCAACCCACACGATCGTCGTCTTCCGGGAAGGTCTAAGCCCGGCCCAAATGATGCGAGCCGTACTCGAGGCGCGGACGAACCTAAAATCGACAGATAAAGGTGGGACAATCTGGGTGGTCGACGAGGTCTCTTGGGCCGGCCTCATAACGCTTCACGCGGAAGGAGCCGTTCTCGTCAGCACAACGCCGGTCGCCGCGGGCTGCCTGGCCTGGTCTGCCGTCAAGGTCTGATGCGGGGCGCAGCTCGGCGAGTAGAAAAGGATGAGGCGCCAATCATTTCGTGGCGGTCGAGAAAGAGGCGGTAAGCATGCGCCCGCCCCCGTAAAAAACAAGGATTCCATCGCATACTCGAACTAAGGCGCCATTCGCAATCGCGTGACGAAGAAGCTATTTGCCGCCGCCGCTGCCTAGACTACATGCTGGGAATGCGACTCGAACCGCTGGGCGTCAAGCGAGAGCCCGGGAAGCCCGGTGCAGCAATCATGGCGCGGATAGCCGGCACGACGTTCCCAACGCTGCCCGGCGGCCTGTGCCGAGCGTCTTCGCGATGATGTGTGCTGCCTGAGACATTACCGGCCAGGTGAAGTTGGCGAGCACACGCTACGCCATGCGACCTCAAACGGGGGCGGTCCTGCCCGAGAAACCGGATCACAAAGAAAATGTTCCGACGCCGAGGAACACCTCGCATTCGGGTAAGTTTGGGGCCCGGCGGCGCTATGCCCTCCGCTGTTTGCCGTGCGCTGCCGCGCGGAGCCCCTATCCTCCGCAGGCCCGCTCCTGCATGGCATCAGGGGTGGGCCGTTCTTTTGGTTGCCTTCGACATGATCGCTGCGCTCGATCAGGGGAATCGAGCAGGAGAACGGCGTCAAGCGTTCCGTTAGCGGGGGATCGCTGATGGCGAACGCCTACTTGCCGGTTCCCAACGCGCTTGATGGCGAGAGCGTTGGTCGAAGGGACTCGCCGTCCGTCATCACCCCATGCTCGGTGATGTAGGCAGCGAACATCCCGACGGCCAGAAATTGGAAGAGCCCGCTCTCGAGGGAAGGTCGAGCGGGCTCCGGAGTTTATCGCACAACCAGCAGAAGACGCCCCCCGTCACGGACCAGCTCCAAGGCCAGTATTGCGCGCTGGCCAGCGATCGCACTGCGCAAATCGGACACGGAAGAGACCGGCTTGCGGTTGACCGCCACGATCATGTCGCCGGTCCGCAACCCCGCTCTCGCCGCCGGGCTAGCGGGTTCGATGCTCTCGATGACGACCCCGTCCGCGCCTGCCCGCTGGGCTTCCTCGGCCGAAGCGTCACTCATCTTGGCGCCCTGCAGGAGGGTGCCTGCCAGCGTCTCCGACGCGCTTTCCTGTGCAGCGATCGTCACGTCGATCGTGACTTCGCCATTAGCGCGTTTGACGGCAAATTTGACAGTGCTTCCGGCAGGGGTGAGGCCGATCCGGTTTCTGAGGTCGGTCGTGCCTTGCACGGGATGTCCGTCGATCGCGGTGACGACATCGCCGACCTGCAATCCAGCCTTCTCTGCCGACGAGCCGGGTTCGACATTGGCGATCACCGCGCCGCGGAGGTCTCCGAGTTGCAGCGCCTTTGCGAGGTCCGGCGTCAAATCCTGGATGCCGATCCCCACCTTTCCGCGCCGCACCTCGCCGTGGGCGATCAACTGCTTCATCACGGAAACAACCATGTTACTCGGCACGGCGAAGCCGATGCCGACATTGCCGCCGGCTGGACTGAGGATAGCCGTGTTGATGCCGATCAGCTTGCCGTCCAGAGTAACCAGGGCGCCGCCGGAATTGCCCGGATTGATCGAGGCGTCGGTCTGGATGAAATCCTCGTAACCCTCGATGTTGAGTCCACTGCGGCCAAGCGCGCTGACGATGCCGGAGGTCACGGTCTGGCCGAGACCGAAGGGATTGCCAATTGCCACGACATAGTCGCCGACCTTCAGGGCGTCTGAATCGCCTGTCTGTATCGCCGTGAGGTTTTTAGCGTCAATCTGAAGCAGCGCGATATCGGTGTCCTTGTCGCTGCCGATCAGCTTCGCCGGGAATTGCCGGCCGTCCTTGAGGGTGACCGAGATTTCGCTGCCGTCCCCAGCGACGTGATTGTTGGTCAGGACATAGCCCTTCGCCGGATCGACGATCACGCCAGAGCCGGCGCTCATCCTGGCCTGCGGCAGCTGCTCCGGCCCGAAGAAGCGCCGGTAATTAGGGTCGCTGTAAAGCGGATTGTCTTCCTTGGGGGCTTTGGAAACGACCGCGATATTGACGACGGCCGGTGTGACGCGCTCCAGCATGGGCGCAAGCGTCGGCAGGCTGGATGCTTCAGCCGGTGCCGCCGTTTGCGCAGCAACGGGAGCGAGGCTGAAGAAAATGGCCCCCATCGCAACGGCGACGACGCGGAGGTTCGATGTGAGAGCGAGCATTGTTTGCCTCCCTGACCTGGTGTTGTCACTCCTGTCTGCGGGGCTACGCCCGCGGGGTTGAAAAAGCGGGCCCGGAACTTGCTCCAGACCCGCTCGTAGGCACACCTCATGCCGCCTTGCGCATGCCTGAATTGGCTTGGTCAGCCGCAACCTCCCGTTCGAGCGCGAGCAGCGCCTGCTGGACCTCGTCGAGGCGCGAGGGGCGGTCGTTTTCAGGCATGCCCTCATTGGTCGCCAGATCGATCAGATACTCCGTCCAAGCCCAGTTCATCAGGATCGAGCGCTTGGCCTCCAGCGTCAGCTTCGGATCGCGGGCCACGCCCATCGGCGACGTCCAGCTTTCCGGACCGGATGGATCGTTGCGGTTTGCAGCGCCGTCGAGGGCGCACCCGTAGCTCTCCTGAAGCGCGCCAAGTCCGAGCCGGTCGAGTGTCATGTTGGAAAAGCCGTAGGTCGACCTTCCGGGCTTGGCAGGCCTGGTCGCCCCATCATCAGCCTGCTCCGTCGCATTCTGAACGACATAGGACAACCCCTGTCGCTCGGCGTAGCGAACGGCCGACTCCAGCGTCGGGAAGTTCAACTCGACCTGGGTCAGCGTATCGCGGCTCCCGGTGTAGCCCATTAGCGGCTCGACAAAGGGCGCGGTGCGCCGCTCGAAAACGAGACGCCAGCCGCGCGTGCGGGCCGTGCCGGAAGTCGTCGCCGCGCGGGACGGCTTGTAGATCCGTGCGACGGCGTCGCCCGGGAAGGTCGAGCGTCCCATCGAAAGGGGCTTCTGCCGGTTGTCGTTCGACGACCACCCCCGCGGGATTGGTGCTCTGGTGGATCTGTCAACCTGTCTCTCCATCGTTCATCCTCCCTGTCTGGCATGGATGCTGCCGGCGGGGCCCTACAGCCGGCCGCCGGCGCCTGCCACGCGTCAGCTCTTGATGGCGATGCGCTTTCCCTGCGACTGCGCCTTCTCGCTCTTGGGCAAGGTCACGGTCAGCACACCATTGCTGAAGCGGGCATCGACCTTGTCTTTCTTGACCTCGTAGCCGAGCGGGAGACGGCGCTCGAAGCGGCCATAGAAGCGCTCGGAGAACTGCCTGTCCCTGTCCTCCGTTTCGGAACGCTTCTCGCCCTTCAGCGTGAGTACGCCGTCGTCGAGCAGGACTTCGATGTCCTTCTCCTCAAGACCGGGCACCTCGGCCGTCACCTTGACCTCCGTCTCGCCGTCGGAAATCTCGACGCTTGGCCAACCGCCGCCGAAGGCGGAAGCGCCACTGAAGGCAGGTAGGGTCGAACCGAAGCCGCGGAAGACATCATCGAACAGCCGGTTCACCTCACGATGCAGCGCCAGCAACGGATCACGGTCGCCAGCGCGGAATAAGGTCGCCTGATTGCCGTTGTCGCGGCCCCAAGGGATCAGATCTCGAACGCTCATTTTTCTTCTCCTTTCGTTCGTTGTGACAATGCACCATTCGGCGCCGGGCTCATGACCCGGCGCCCGCGCGCGAGTGCGCTCGCGGAATGCCTTAGGCGGCCGGCTTCTCAGCCTCGATCTGCTTCGGCGAGGAGTTCGGCGTCGCCTTGCCGCTCGTCGCGATTTCGATCTGGCGCGGCTTCATCTCTTCAGGAACTTCGCGCTTGAGATCGATCGTCAGCAGACCGTTGACCAGGCTGGCGTTCACCACCTTCACGTGGTCGGCCAGCTCGAAACGGCGCTGGAACGCGCGACTGGCAATGCCTCGATGAAGATACTGGCCATTCTCCTCGCCCGCCTTGTGACCGGACGCCATGAGCGTGTTCTGCTCCTGGGTTGGGGTCAGATCGTCCTGGCTGAAGCCAGCTACCGCCATGGTGATGCGGTAATCGTCCTCGCCGAGCTTGGCGATGTCATATGGAGGCCAGCTGTCGATGGTTTCGCCGCGGCTCGCGGCCTCAAGCGCGTTCAGCATTCGGTCGAAGCCGATGCCCGACCGGAAAAGTGGGGTGAAATCGAGAGTGGTTCTCATAGCCACATCCTCCTCTGAGCAACATGGGTACAAGACTGACGTCGGCGGATGCTGTTGCATCCGCCCGACACGCCGGCCCCCAAGATGGGCCTCCGGCGGAGTACGATTTAGTTCGGCGG
Source organism: Mesorhizobium sp. WSM4983 (assembly GCF_029625765.1). Classification (NCBI taxonomy): domain Bacteria; kingdom Pseudomonadati; phylum Pseudomonadota; class Alphaproteobacteria; order Hyphomicrobiales; family Phyllobacteriaceae; genus Mesorhizobium; species Mesorhizobium sp. WSM4983. The sequence goes on from NZ_JARTVM010000012.1 coordinate 31,136, forward strand.
TGTCCGTGTTCAAGAGGCCTGGCAGAAGGTGCCAATCCGGAGGGGCGCCGACATCAATAGGAGACGCGCCTTTCCGGTTTGGCTTTCCGCGTATGGTGAGGTCGTAGCCTGCGCGGCTCGGTCGCTTTGGGGCCACCGTTTGCTCCCGTCCAGGGAAGCCGAATAGCCTTTTGCCCGCTTCCTATGAAACCAGCGCACAAGCTTGAGCTCTGCGAGAATCAGGCTGCAAGCAGGCCGCCGATAGCGCTGCAACGCGGCGCTGCTTTTCTCCTCGATCATGCTGTTGGCCAGTTGTCGCGGCGGCAACGGCCTCGGGGCGAGCCGCGGGCGGCGCGGAACCGGTCGGCGCTGACACTTCGGTCCGGCTCAGGCTCGCCGGCGGAAGCGCCTTGTGGGCTTTGACCAACGCCTCCAGGCGGCAACGGCAAGCGGCACCGGGGCGCGACCGTTGAGCCAGTGCGCCACATCGGCCGGGGCAAGACTGAGTTCCTCAGCCAGGTCGGCTGCATCCCACCACCTTCATGCATTCTCGCAATCGCCCCGCAATCACACGACCCTCATCTGCATCGGCGGCTCGTCGATGCAGCGCGGGATCTGAAATGATTTCGCCTGCTTGGCGAGCTTTCGGTTCAGCCCTTGGCCGGCGTAGCCGCTGCCGATACCTGCTGCGCCGCCAGGAACATCAGTGTTGAGGCGGCGGTGCGGCGTCTCCAGCCGGCGGTTTCGGCCGCGTCGAGCAGTCCAGCAAGCAGCGGCTGCAGCGCTTCTCGGCACTCCGCCTCATATGCGAGGAACTCGCTCGGCACATGTGTCGGCGTCGGGACTGGACCGGTGCCGCTCATCACATCCATGATGGCCTCCCAATCTTTCCTGAGACCCACTCCCGGAGCGGGGCTCGCGATCTTGCGCATCTCGAGCTAATTTTGCCTTCTTCCAATTTCAAGAGGGTGCCGCAAATTTTGGCGCTCTCGATCGTAGAGTGCTAGTGCGCTGAAAACATGCGGTAATTCGATCGCGAGGGCCTTGAATTCGCGATTGAGCTTAACAAAATTAACGGCTGTCGGCGCCGCCGGGACAGTTGAGAAATTGGCACCCGAAACAAGGAGTTTTTGATACGGAGGACAGAAATGGACCGACAGACACTTTCGCCGATCATTCCTTCCCTTGCTCCCGAAATATCAGACCTTTCGCTCGACCGGTTGCTGTCGCCGGCCAGGCATTTTCAGCACCCGCAGGATGTGCTGGAGGACGGCTCACTAGATATATGGGAAAAGCGGGCGATCCTGTCGTCGTGGGCATCCGACGCTTGCGCCGTGGAATCCATGCCGGCGCTGCGCCAGCCGCCGGGCACCGAGCGGCCGGTCTCCTTCGACGACATCATGGATGCGCTGCGCCGGCTCGACGCGGCTGCCCCGCTGCCTGACGGCTCCGGCGATGAGGACCACCGGCAGCTGGTCGACCGGCTGAGCGCGTGAGGCGATCGCGTGCTGCCGTCAGCGGGAACCCGCTATAGGCAAGAAGGGCTCCGAGTCGGGCGACCGCACCGTATCCGGCTCGGACTGCCCCGCTCGCGTTCGTCCTCATCTTTAAGAGCATTGCAACAATTGTGAGCGACGAGGGCATGGGAGCGGATATAAGGCTTCTGTTGTCGCCCGCAGTATCGACCGGACACGGGCGCTGAAGTCAATTCAACTCCACAGGGAGAGAGCCATGACCAGGCGCTCTGCTAATTTCATTTCCGCTTTTGAATTTGAGATCATCCGAGAAGTCTTCCGGCGTTCGGTCGTAGAGGATTGTCTTCCGAGACAAGACTGGGAAAGCCGTGCAAATGGGCTTGTCCGCAGCTTCATAGGCGTTCAACCTCCGGCCGAGGTCATCGCCGCATTGCTCAATTCCATGGGTCGACAAGATGCCCGCCGACCGGAGCCGGCGGGCTACTCAAGCTGGCTCAATTCCCCGCAGCCCTGAGCTACAAACTGCCCAGCTCCGTCTCGTTGCCCGCTCGTCAGCCGACCTGCCCTCGCCGACGGCGTAGGCGTCTGAGGTCATTTGTTGAGGTTTTTTCGGGCTGGGGCCGGGCGAATAGGTCAGCGTGATCCGCTTGCCGCCGCAGACCGCGCATTTCATTTTCGGCCTCAAGTCCCACGTCATTGCGGGAGCGTCAGGGCCGAAGCGGTCGCGCAGCGCCGGCGGATCGAGCCTCTGATGGCGATGGCAATCGAGGCAGCCACCGGTAACAGCCATGCCCACGTCGATGCGTCCTTGCAGCGTCCGGCCGTCATGTTGGTGGTTCAAGGCAGGTTCGACCTTTCGGCTGAATTTCCATGTATTAGCAGATGCGCATGTATTCGCGCGCCGGCCATCTATGTCTCCTGCCGGCCAAGGCCCGGTGGCCGCACCCAAACGCCGCACCCAAAGGCTACCGGGCCGCAACTCGTCTGATCGACGTTGGAAGGTTCCAGCCTTGCACGGCACAGCTACGGCGGCGGAGCCCACGGCGGTTCGAGGGCTGGTGATCCTAAATAGTGCTGGCGAGGAACAACCTGTCTTCTTTCGCCGTGGCGATAGCTCTGGCGATAGCCGCGCGATGCGCCTACGCGCTCACTTGGTCTCCAGGCGCCAATGAGTTGCTGGTGCGCGCCCCGTGGGGCTTAGAGGTTTAGCTCCGCCGTGTAAGACCAACGTCCAACCTTCCAACTCAAAGGTCGCATCGACGAAACATATTGCCAGCTATGCCATTGGAGTCGGGACTGGCGAGTAACATGTCCCTTCATCGTCAGTCAGTTGTTGTGATCAACCACCCGCCGCGACCTGCGAAGCGGCGGGTGTTTCATTGGGAGAAACCGCTGTGCAACTGGGCGAGATGATTGCCAACCTCTGCGCCGCCATCCTCCTGATGTGCCTTGTCGCCACTGTGTTCCTGCTGGCAGGCAAGCCTCTCTGGCCTGATGAAGGGGCGAAGATGGTAATCCTCCTGCCGCCGGACGCCATGACGACCGCGTCAGTCGCGAGGCCAACGCACGCGCGTCTACCTGATCACGTCGATGCCGGTCTGGTAGAGCCAAGGCCCGATTAGCGCCCCTGGGCGAGCGCAGTCTCGGGAGAAGCCCGCGCCGCCGCGCCCGCTTGCCGCGACCCGGAAGGCGAGACGCTACACTTCCCGCTGAAGCACCGCGGCATGGATCTATTCGGCGGCTATTCTGAGACCGGATTTGGTGGCTAGCAGAACCGCGGTTTCATCAACCGCCTGCGCCGCTCGCTTCAGGATCAGTTCGGACCGAAGCACACCATCGGTGAAGTCTTTGTCGGTCGCGTACACGGCTGTGGGCAGCGCGAAGGCCTCGAAGAAGCCAAATAGCGGCCTGAGTTGATGCTCAACGACAAGGGCATGGCGCTCGCCGCCCCCGGTGGCTGTGAGAAGCACGGGCTTACCTCTCAAGGCCGTTGGATCGAGCAAGTCGAAAAAATGCTTGAACAGCCCGGTATAGCTACCCTTGTATGTCGGAGAGCCGACGACGAGCATGTCCGCGGCGACAACATCTGCAACTACGGTTTGGGCTTGCGCGTCGAGGTCGCGCTGCGATTTGGCGGCCCCCAGCGAGGGACCGACATCCTCGACATCATAGGTTCGATGGGAAAGGTGGTGGCGGCCTGCGATGTTCTGAACGACGAGGTCGACGAAAGCGCGGGTCTTCGAGGGTCGGCTGAAGTTCCCCGAAAAACCGACGATTGATGGATTTGACATAAGCCGAACTCCGATGGTCAAACTCAGATGTAAGCGGGCCTGGCACGGCACCAGCGATGCTGCGCGCACCACTTCTCTCCTCGACCTGCCTAAGACGCCGCTACTCGGACGCCCGCGCCCCGGCCGCGCCCAAACTCCAGATCCCAGCCGCGCTCCTTAAGGGGCAATTCACCCTGCAGTCCGAGCCGTGGAAACAGCAGCTCGGCAACATTGAAAGCTTCCTCCAGATGCGGATAGGCCGAGGCAATAACCGTCTCCACCCCTATCTCTTGATATTCGCGAATGCGGGCAGCAACGCTTTCCGCACTCCCGACAAGCGCGGTGCCGGCACCCCCTCGGACGAGACCCAATCCGGCCCATAGATTGGGAGCTATAACCAGCTTGTCGCGGCGTCCCTGGTGCAGAGCGGAGATGCGCTTTTGCCCGACCGACTCCGAAACCTTGGTGAATTGATGCTGGGCTTCAGCGATCACGTCGTCGGTGACGCGGCTGATCAGTCGATCCGCCGCCGCCCAGGCCTCCTCCTCCGTTTCACGCACGATCAGGTTTATGCGCAATCCGAAGCGGATTTTGCGACCTTGAGCCGCCGCTCGTGCCCTGACTCTATCGAACTTCTCCTTCACCTGCTCGACGGGTTCACCCCAACTCAGATAGACGTCCGTGTGTTTGGCGGCGACCTCGATGCCCGCCTCCGAAGACCCGCCGAACCAAAGTGGCGGATAGGGTTGCTGGACCGGCGGGAAAGATATGTCGATGCCGTGAGCAGATAGATACTTGCCCTCGAAGTCCGCCGGCTCTCCGGACAGGATACGGCGCCAGATCGTGAGGAATTCATCAGTCTGGGCATAGCGCTCGTCATGACCGAGCTTGTTGCCGTCGCCGGCAAGGTCGGCAGGATCCGCCCCGGTAACGACGTTGAGCAGCACCCGGCCGCCGGAGATGCGGTCCAGCGTGGCCGCATGGCGCGCGAACAGGGCCGGCGTCCCGCTGCCCGGCCGCAGCGCCACCAGGAACTTCAGCCGTTCGGTCAGCGGGATCAGCCCGGCGGCCACGATCCAGGCGTCCTCACACCGTGTACCCGTGGGCAGGAGCACGCCCTGGAAGCCAAGCCGATCGGCGGCTTGCGCAATTTCCTTGAGATAGCCGAAGGTTGCCGGCCGGTGCCGCTCGTCGGTGCCGAGATAGGGGCCGTCGCCATGGGTCGGCAGGTACCAGTAGATATCGAGCGGGCGGGTGCTGTTGCCGGACATCGGATTGTCTCCTTCAATGATTGCGGAATCTATGGGAGCAAGCCTCAGAGCTTGCCCTTCCAGGGGATGAGGCGATGTTCCAGCCAGCGCATGCCGCTGGTGAAGGCGAAGGCGAGCACGGCGATGACGATGAGGCCAACGAACACGACGTCAGTCGCCAGGAAATTGGCCGCCGACATGATCATGTAGCCGAGCCCGGACTGGGCTGCGATCAGCTCGGCCGCGACCAGCGTCGACAGTCCGGCGCCGATGGCGATCTTCAGGCCGGTCAGGATTTCCGGCAGAGCGGACGGCAGGATGATGCTGGTAAAGAGTTGCAGCCGGCTGGCGCCGAGCGACAGCGCGGCGTTGATGCGTTCGACGGGCACCGACCGCACACCCGCCTGTGCCGCGAAGCAGATCGGCGCGAAGGTCGACAGCGAGAGCAGAACGATCTTGGAGGTTTCGCCGATACCGAGCCATATGATCAGCAGCGGCAGGTAGGCCAGCGGCGGCAAACCCCAGTAGAGATCAATCGGCACGCTGAAGATGCCCTTTACCCAACGATTGAGCCCCATGAGCAGGCCAAGCGGAATGCCGACGAAAATGCCGATGCCGAGGGCCGCGGCAATGCGGCCAAGGCTTGCCAGCGTGTGGTCGAGCAGCGTGCCATTGGCATAGCCATCGGCCGCGACGGCGTTGAACTGGGTCAATACGTCGGCCGGCGATGGCAGGAAGAGCGACGATGCCCAGCCGAGTTGCGCTGCGAGTGCCCACAATGCGATCAGCCCCGCCACCGTCACCAGGCTGATGCCGAACGTGCTTGCCGATGCTGAGCTGCGCGGCCGGGGAGACGGCCTCAGCTGAGCCGTGGCGGGAGGGAACGGGGTTCGGGAATTGGCGGCGAGCGTCATTGCAAGGTTCCTCTGCGGGCGCCTTCCGGCTGGTGGATGAGCGAGCGGATTTCCTGCCGCAGCTCGATGAAGCGCGGGCGGGACAGGATCGGCCCGATATCGCCGCTTTCGGCGAAATCGCGCACGAAATCGGCATCGAAGCGCGCGATGATGCGGCCCGGCCGGGGTGACATCACGACGATGGTCGTGCCGAGTGTGAGGGCTTCCTCGATCGAATGGGTGATGAACAGGATCTGCTTGCCGGTCTTGGCCCAGACGGAAGCCAGAAGCTGCTGCATCGTCTCGCGGGTCAGGCTGTCGAGGGCGCCGAATGGCTCGTCCATCAAAAGGATTTTCGGATCGGTGGCCAGCGCCCGGGCGATGCCGACGCGCTGGCGCATGCCGCCCGACAGTTCGTAGGGCGGCTTTTCGGCGAAATCGGCGAGCCCGACCAGTTCAAGAAGGTGCCTCGACCGCTCATGGCGTTCGCCGCGCGAGACGCTCCGGTACTTCAGGCCGAGCGCGACGTTGTCCAGCACATTAGCCCAGGGCAGCAGGGTGTCTTTCTGGAACACGACGCCGCGATCGCCGCCCGGCGCCGCGATTTCGCGTCCGTCCAACGTGATCGTGCCTTCGGTGAGCGGCAGGAAGCCGGCGATCGCGTTCAGCAATGTCGACTTGCCGCACCCGGAAGCGCCGACCGCGACAACAATGGAAGCGGGAGCGATATCGAGCGACACGTGATCGAGCGCGTGTACGTGCTGGCCGTCGGAACCCGGAAAGGTGACGCTGGCATCGCGGATTCGAAGCATGGTGGCCTCCAGGCGATCTGGCTGGCGTGCCAGCCAGATCGGCGTTTCCTTCAGGGATTGCTAGTTCGAGGCCTTGGCCACTGCCGCATATTGCGGATCGGCGAAGGCCGCGTAGCTGTCCTTGATCGAGGTGATCTTGTGCTGGTCCTTCAGGAAGCCCGCGGTGTCCTTGAGGATTTTCGCCACCGCGCTCTTCTCGCCGCCGCCCAGCCATTTGTCTGAGACCTGTTCGTCGAGCGGCGGGACGACCGTCGTCTTCAACTGCTCCGAATTCTCGGCCGCTGTGCCGCCCTGCAATTTCGCGATCAGCTTGGCGCTCTCGGAGTCTGGCCCCCAGGCGGCCGGGTTGCTCAGATAGGCCTGGTTGTAGCCGTCGATCAGCCTGACATACTGGCCGAGGAACTCCGGATTGGCCTTGGCGAATGCGCCGGTGACGACCAGCGCGCTGAAGGTGGGCGCGCCGCGATCAGCGACTTGGCCGGCCGTGAGCAGGACCTTGCCGTTCTTCTTCAGCTCGGAAAGCGCTGGATCCCAGACGAAGCCGCCGTCGATGTCGCCGCGCTTCCAGGCCGCGACGATCTCGGGCTGCGGAATAGCGATAACCTGGGTTTCCTTCTCGGAGATGCCTTCCTGCTTGAGCACCGCGAGAAGCTGGTAATGGTCGGTCGAGACCGGCGCCGCAGCAAGCTTCTTGCCGCGCAGGTCCGCCGGCGACTTGATTTCCGGCCGCACCACCAGGGCCTCGCCGTCGCGCGAGACGGACGAGATGTAGAACGCCTTCACGTCGAGGCCCTTGCTGACGGCAGCCGAAAACGGGCTCGATCCGACATCGCCGATCTGGACATCGCCGGATACGATGGCGGCGAAGATGTCGGCGCCGGAATTGAAGCGGCGGAATTCGATGTTCCATCCGGTCTTCCTGGCAAGGTCGCCATTGGCGATGCCAAGGTTATAGGGATTAGCCCCGGTTTGGTAGGCAATGACGACCTTCTTCTCGTCGGCATGAGCCATTCCAGAAGTGGCCGCCGCTGCGAGCGCGACCAGGGCGGCGGAAATCAGTTTTCGCATGAGATCGATCCTTTGAGCGGAGGGTTCACCCCTCGATTGCCCGCTCCATCTGAGCGTCGGCTCAAAATCTACTTAGTTTATAGAATTAGACAGGAACGATTTTCCGAATGACAAGGGGAGAGCGGAAAATTGGCTCTCATCTGGGTCGTCAGCCGGTCCGACGCGTGATCGTGCGGAGAAATGGAAAATCGCCGAGAACGGCGACAGCGCGTCCTAAAAGGCGCGGCGATCATCAACGGAATCACGAACTCCGAAATCAGTTGCACGATCCGAAACCAGAACAATGGCGGCGCTGAACTTAAGGTGGCCGTCGAAGCGCGTGTGCCTGAACGTTTCGTCTTATATGTGCCGACCGACGGCGTCGCCTACCAGTCCGTTTTGCGGTGGCGCAGGAACGACCGGGTTGGTGTCCAATTCACCGGGACATTGCCAAAACCCCGTCTTCACTATGGCTGAAGCAAGCATCGTCAGAACTCACAGCTAGCTCAAGCCCGGTGAGCCAAATTGCTGACGGCTTCCTCAGCGGAATTCTACTAAAATCCTAACTGGCGGCATTAACGCCGGGCTGGGAGCTTCGGTCGGATCGAGCGGTGGCAGCGCAGGTCTCGGGGCCACGGTAGGCGACCCGACTGTGATCGACTCCGGCGCTGGCGCGACGGTAGGCAAGACCAAGATTTTGAAGGCCAGGATTGGTGCAAAGGTAGGCGGTCCTAATACCTTGAGGGCCGGAGCTGCCGCAACTGCCGGAGGCTCAGATGGGATCGCGACCGGTCTGGGTGCCACGGTGGGCGGTCCTAATACCTTGAGGGCCGGAGCTGGCGCAACTGTCGGAGGTTCAGATGGGATCACGACCGGTCTGGGTGCCACGGTGGGCGGTCCTAATACCTTGAGGCCCGGAGCTGCCGCAACTGTCGGAGGTTCAGATGGGATCACGACCGGACTGGGTGCCACGGTGGACGGTCCTAAAACCCTGAGGGCCGGAGCTGATGCAATGCTGGGTGGTACAAAGGGCGTAACACAAGGGCTCGCGGCGACGACCGGTGACGCGAACGTGTTTGGCTCTGCAGCCGATGTCGGAATAAGCGGTGTCACAGCAGGTGCCGGGACCGCAAGGCGTCTGAGCAGCCTGTCCAATCCCACCAATCCCCCTGATCCGAGCAACGCGAGAATGGTCAGTGTCGTCGGCGACATGTCCGGCGCACAACTGGTCCGGATGAAAAAACGCTGCGTGGACGTGCTCAGCAGTCAGGATACTTATGACCGCGACTTACGACAGCTCTGTCAGCTGATCGCGCATCGCTAAGGCATACGCCGAAACGGAAGTGAACTAGCCGCTAGGCGGTATAACACTCTCCCGCCCGGCAGGTCAGAAGGCTCGTTGCCAAGCGACGGGCCTTTTGCTTGTTCCCACAGGCTTCGGACCCCTCCTGGGCCAATAAGCATTCGTTCAACGCTTGTTCTTAAGCGGCGATGCACGAGCCTCCTGAACCCCATGCTCGAAACCGGCACAGATGAGGACGCCGCCGCCTATGCAGGCGCGCTGGAAAAGATCGCTGGATCCGACACGGCGACGATCACTGCTGCCGCTACCCAGTCGGCGACCGACAACGGCCTCGGCAATGGTACTATCACCGTCCACGCGCCGCCGACCTCGGGGCCGAACACGGCCAAGAAGGCGGTGGAGGTCATCCTCAACCAGAACCTTGATCGCATCTTCACTTCGATCTTCTCCGAGAGCAAAGTGCCGGAGCGCGCCAGAGCGGTAGCGCTCATCACCGACGCTCCAAGGCCTGTGTGCTGGCGCTCAATCCGTCGGCCTACCAGGCGGCGCTCTTCTCGGGCAACACCAGCGTCAAGCTGACTGGGTGCTCGGTCATGTCGAATTCGGCTCAGTCCGATGCCGTCAAGGTGCAGGGTTCGGCGGCGCTTCAGGCCGACTGCCTGATCGCGGTCGGCGGCGTTTCGCTCAGCAACCCGGTGACCACCGTCTGCAAGTCTCCGATCACCCAGGCCCTGCCGGCGTCGGACCCCTTCTCCAGCCTGCCGGCACCGGCGGCTGGCAACCCGTGCAAGACCGTCAACGGCAGCAAGTCGTCGCAAACACTCCAGCCCGGAACTTACTGCAGCGGCATGGACCTCAAGGGCAATGTCACGCTGCAGCCCGGCACCTATGTCGTCCAGGGTAGCCTGAAAGTGAACGCCGGCGCGGTCGTATCCGGAACCGGTGTGACAATGTTCATGTCCGGCAGCAACACCGTCAGCATGAACGGCAACGCCACGGTGACGCTGAGCGCGCCGACCTCGGGCACCTATTCGGGCGTGCTGTTCTATGGCGACAGGACTGGCACCAGCACATCAAGCACCTTCAACGGCACCGCGAGCTCGCTTCTGACCGGTGCCATCTATTTCCCCAAGCAGCAGGTCAACTACCTGGGCAACTTCTCGGGGAGCGGCGGCTGCACCCAGGTCGTTGCCGACAAGATCCAGTGGTCCGGCAGCACGACCATCAAACAGAACTGCTCGAGCCTAGGGATGAAGGACATCCCGTCGGCCCAGTCGGTTGCAATCGTCGAGTAAGGCTGTGGTGGCGGCAGGTTCCAGCCGAGGCCATAGCCCTGGCTATGTAAGTTGCCTGCCATTCAGCGGCCAGAACGGAAAGAGTACGAGAGCGTGGTGACGCTCCATAAGCCGTCGACGAGAAGGCGCCTCTGGCGACCAGCCGAGTTGAGGGCTCTCGACGTTGATCTGAAACCTTATCGACGGTCCCGCGTTGGCTCCTCACGATTTCGGGACCAGGAAATAAAATGCAAGGTTTGAAGCGGTCGTGCTGGACGGGAGCCGACATAGACGAGTTTGCGGCAAAGCACGGCCTGACAACCAGGCAGGCCGAAATTGTGATCCAGAGCAACGGTCCGTCCAAGCGCAAATGCGACCTGGCAGCCGAGGCGTTTATGGCCGCGCTCAGACAGTGCAGTTGTTCGCGCGAAAAAGGCGCGAGAAGATCCCCTCTAAGGTCGGGAAGCAATGATAGCCGTAGGGTTTGAACTATGTCCGGTGAAGCCGCGACCTCTCACAAGGTCGCGAGCGAGGACAGACCGGAGGCCGCAGCTACCAAGATGACTGGCCGGGCCGTTGGAGACCGGCGCCCGAAAGTCCATGGGTTGGGTGACTGACGAGGCCACGTAGCTCGCCTTCAAGTGGAGCTGGGGCGACCCGGCCTGGGCGGGGAAGTCAGCGGGACTTGGGCGTATCAGGCCGGGCCTCTTACCCCGTTCAGCGAGAGGGCAGATGCGCACTTTGCGCCGCCTTTGTAGCGAAAATTTCTAAGACTTTGCCCCGGCAAACGGCTCGTCCCAGGGTGCCCGGATCGTTTCGCTGATACAGCTTAGCCGTGCTTACGCCCGTTCGTTCGCTTCTTCGCCGTCGGCGTGGATATATTTGTTGCCTCACTGGCAAGCCTCGCCAGCCTTAACCGCTCGGTCTTCTGTTCTCGGGCGGCGGCTTCACCGTTGACAATTTGGCGGGCTGCCCTGGTTGTGGCGTCCTGCTTCGTTTCGATCGCGGTCGGTTTGGGTTTGAATATTCCTTGCGGTATTTCAGGGTGTCGCACGATGCGGTCTCCAACCAGGAAAAGAAAAAAGGTCGGGCTTGCCCGACCTCTCTCATCTGCGCTCTGTGGCCAATGCCAGTACATCCGTGGTCAACGGCCCGCGCAACAATTTATGCGGCTTGCAGGTTCTCGGCCGCGAGTTTGCCGTTGCGGTTGTCCTTCACGAGATCGAAGCTGAGTTTCTGGCCCTCGACAAGTGAGCGCATACCCGCCCGCTCGACAGCGGAGATGTGGACGAAGACGTCCGGCTGGCCGCCACCCTGCTCGATGAAGCCGAAGCCTTTGGTCGCGTTGAAGAACTTAACGGTTCCCGTATTCATGGCGATTTCCTTTCAATCATCCATAGAAAATTGCCTGCCGTGCAAGACACACGGCAAACAGTTCAGATCGATTTTGAGAGGAGAAGATCGCCGAAGACGCGTATCGCGTCAGAAACAAAGTTCGACAGACAAGATCGATATTTGCAACATAGGCCCACTCTGTCTTCTAAGCAAGGCGCGGCCGGAAATAATTCTTCACTGACGGACGAGCTTCCAACTGGCGAGGCGGTTCTGGAATGACACTCGGCAGCTGATTGCGTAATCCACCATCCGACCTGGATGGCGGGACGATCACCGCGAGTGGCGGATAGACGCCAGGCGTTGAACAGAACCAATCGTTGCGTCCGCTCGTTCTCCATGCCAATTCCCCCGCGGAGGACTACCTTAAGGAAAGGAAGGGTCACCTCAGGAAAATCGAACAGGTGTTCAAGTCGACCGGCAAGAAGACTTGGAAATGCACTTCATCGAAGGGCCTCGCTTGGAAGTCGGCGGCCTCATGCTCTCAAGTCCGGCTTGCTGGCGGCCTGCCAGGCGGTTGAGCACCCATGACATTGCCCGGCCGGCTCTTTGGGGAATGGGCGCAGGAGCTCGAGCACGATAAGACGCATAAGCTGCTCAGCAGATCCTCGACCAGGAGAAACACCTCGCGTCAAGAAAACGGCTTGACGGCGAACTGGGAGGTCCCGCGCGAATTGGGGCGGAACGTGGAATTGCCTCGCTATCCAGGCGTCGATGCCCTAAGGACAGCGATGCAAAATCCCAAATTCACTCAGCCGGTGACTGTTCGGGCCAGTGCTCAAGGCGCCGAGACGATCATCACTGACGTTTACGAATGCTCGTCATTTCTGCTTCGGAAGTGGCCGGGCAAGCGTGGACCGTCACATCGCGCCGCGCTCCAGGCTTGCCACGATGCCAGCGCGGACAAAAAGCCCATATCGAGCGTTCGGCGGGCGTTCGCTTTGGCTGCGCGCGAGGCTGGTATCCTGGTGGGGCAATAACGGAGCGGGCTTGCCGAGGGACACGCGGGATATATCTATCCGCACGCCGAGGGTAGTTACCTGGCCAACCGACATGAACAGACGACCAGCGTGATGCCGTTTGCAGACAGGTCAAAGGAGGTCCGCCATGTCAAACCCGTCACGGGCATTCTACACAAGTTCCAACGGCGACCGCTGGCTGGTCGTTAAGGTCGGCGAGCGCGATGAGATTTTCGTGAGGCATGAGCCAAACCGGGCCTCGGGCGGTCAACCCTCCGAGGTTGACATCGAGACGTTCATGGCCCGCGGGCCTGGCTCGCCCGAAGGCGAAGCCTTGATCGATCTGCTCGACCAGCTGCGCACCGAACAGGACCGGGCGAGCATGGAAAAGCCAGACGGTCGATAAATAGCCAACCTGCAAGGACTCGGATAGCTGCGCCGTACCGGTCACGTCTTCCGCCCTCCCCTCCGCGCTGCCTGCGGTTTGATTCTGATGCGCAACGTTCCGCCCTCCGGGCGGTCGATTTCGAACGCGTTCGTCTTGCGGACGAGATCGCTCAGCTTGCGAAAACCAAAGGTGCGGGGATCGAAGTCGGAGGCCAGATTGGCAAGCTGCGTGCCGACCGCACCGAGCGGAACCCAGCCATCCTCGCTTTCCATCTGCGCGATGATCTTCCGAATGATCGGCACGGCCGCTGAGGGCGGTTGCAATGGCTTCACGCTCGATACCGCCTCAGGTTCGTTGCCCGGCGCAGACGGAAGCAGATTCTCGGTATAGACAAATCGCCTGCATGCCTGTCGGAAACTCTCGGGCGTTTTCTGTTCGCCGAAGCCGAAGACGTCGATGCCCTGCTCGCGGATGCGGGCGGCCAGCCGGGTAAAATCACTGTCGGAGGAAACCAGGCAGAAACCGTCAAACCGACCGCTATGGAGGAGGTCCATCGCGTCGATGACGAGCGTGATGTCCGAGGCGTTCTTGCCTGTGGTGTAGGCGAACTGCTGCTGGGGTATGATTGCGTGCTTCGAAAGAACGTCGGCCCACGCTTTCGAGCGCGAGCTTGAAAAATCGCCGTAGATGCGACGCACGCTGGCCTCGCCAATCTTGGCGATCTCCTCGAACAGCCCATCGGCGATCTTGGCCGACGCATTGTCGGCATCGATCAGGACGGCAAGGCGCGGCGACCGCAGCTCGGACGGTATCATAGAGCTTCCCTAGCGCTGTTCATGCGACCTGAAGTTTTTGCTCTCAATGTCAATGATGTCGCCGCAGTTGGAGCATTCCATCTGGGTGTGAGTACGAATCCAGCCGACGAGGGTCTTTGCCTGATAATGGCAACGGGGACACTCCACGTCGATTTCGAAGGTATCCGTCTCGCGCTTTGTCATCGCCATGCCTCAGCTTTCGTCAGCAGCGGGCTCTCGCGCTTCTTTCTGCTCTTTGGATGAAGGTTTCTCCTTCGCAGCTTTACCCGCAAGCTTAGCTTCTTTCTTGGCCGCCTTTGCCTTGTCTCGTTGACTCCGCTCGTATTGATAGTTTGGCTTCATCGCCATTCGAACTCTCCGTATGCAGGTATGGTAGTCTCCCTAGGCAAAAATGGCCCGCAGCCTCAAGCGCGGTGAGAAATGCGACAATCGCGTCCTCGGCAGCAGCATCTCCGGCGCAGCACTTCATCGCGTCCCTCCAAGCTAGGCTGTCGTTTCCAGGCCAATGGTCAAACAGGAAATCGGATGCCTGTGCGACAGGCTCAAAGAGAGTGAAGCCGATCGGACCGGCCATAGACAACCACGGAACCGGAATCTTGGCTGCCATCGTGCACCCTACGCCCGATTGCATGCAAAGACGAGCGTGGCAGGGGCGTATTGTTTACCCGCTTTGATCGCACCGGACGCTGCTACCGGAAATCCGCGGCGGTCAAAGTATAGGAATCGCGGCGGTTGCGGGCATAAACTTTCCCGGCGAGGTCCTGGATGGAGGGCCGCAACGCGTCAAATGCCGAAAGACAGGCCTTCTCGGCGCTTCCGTTTCCGCCCAGGGCAACGCCGGATTTTGCCAGCGCCTCGGCCTCGATGAAGAAACGGACTTGAAACATGCCGTCATAGCCGATGAAGCAGACGGCATTGCGTGCTTCATCGAAGCTTCGGCTCGGGTTCGGGAAGGCGAGCGTCATGACTGGCCTGCCGGTGTTTCGGGAGCGCCGGCGGTGAATGACCGCGCGGCGGTCCTCGCCTTGCGGCGCTCGCTGTTGCGAAGGTTGAGGGACAGCATGCTTTTGGTCGCTTCCGAACGGCTGAGCCCGATCATGAAGGCGCCGTCCACATATGCCGGGATGCCAGTGAAGACGTGATAAACCGTCCAGGAACGATCGGGTTCGACCCGGCGGCCATATTGGCGGTCTCTAAAGGCGCATGCCTGCGCGCCGGCTGCATTTTCCTCGCCTGGACGAGCCGAGGGTTCGCGAGCGGCATCGGTGCGCTGGTTACTCGCCTTCATGGTGGCGGCCCTTTGTCTGTCCCCGCCTGCGCGGGAATGACGCCGGAGTAGATCGTCGTCCCGTCGGCGTCGGCAATTGCGACCGCATCTGGCCACTGCGGCATGTTCAGCGTCCTTGCCAGAAGCAGCGCGATCTCAATCGCCGCGTCGAGGTCGGCCGCCTCTACGGTCTCACGGCCGACGACGGCGTGCGCGTCGTCGGCAACGCGCGTGCGATAGAATTCCATCACGACCTTCATCCGAGCCCGTCGCGCGCAAACATCCTGCCGTCAGCCCTTGCTCTTGCTTTGGGTGTGGATGCCGCTCGCGCCTTTGATTTGGCCGAACGCGCTCTCAGGCTTCAGCGGAAGCTTTTCTGCTTCGGCTTCCTGATCTCTCTGTTCGAGCGTTTCTGTCCCTTGGCCATGTCGAATGTCCTTTCGATGAGCCTTATGCCGCCGTGCGATACCTCGGCGACCGGTTCCAGCCTGTCCTCCGTGACCACCCGCTCGTGCGGTTCGGCGTCGCTGCGGATGCGATATTGCGGCGAGTTTCCCCTCGGAGGCAGGGTACGAGTGACATGGTAGATTTCGCCGGTCTTTGGACCGACGCCGAGACCGCCCTTCAACCGGACCGCCTGTCCGATGTCAAAAAGGCGCGCCGGGGCTCCGTGCTGGATGGGTCGTGCGTTGCGTTGCATGAGGGTGGTCATGGTTGTCTCCGGTCCTTGTCGAGCGCCGCCTCGAGTAAGGCCGGCTCAATCTGCACCAATTTTCCTTGGACCCCCGCGCGGAGATGGCTGGTGAACGCGGCCACGCGGCGCCATGCCGTGCGCGAAGCGCCTTCGAGAGACTCCTCAGCGAGGCGTATGAAGGTCGGCGTGGTGCGAGTGGTCACTTGCGGCTTTCTGCGGAAACGCGCACATGCGCCTTCCGCTTCAAATTCAGCCCAACCGCGAAACAATGTTCGAACGAAGCGACATGCCGCGCCGGGAGCGACGCAATGCATTCACTATCGACAATTCGGAGGCACGTGGCGAGGATTGAATGCCACTTCGACCAAATCAACGAATTTTATATATGCGCCCCCATTGCGCCGTTAACAAGGTGGTCGCTGCGTTTTATTTCTCGTGGCCAAATAACAAAGCGAAATACAGGGTCAAGAAAATCGGCCGGAATTCACGTCATCCGGCGCGATATTTTCCGAGTCTCGCAATTATTCCGGCCGATAATTTAGCGGGCCCGACAAATAATTTCGGTGATCCTATCTATCGCGAGGCAATCTGTTTATAGAGGGGTATGCGCACCCGTTCCGCGACAAGAAAGAAGTGCCCTTGGAGGATGATCGCCCGACAGCCGCGCCAACCGAGGAGCCTGGCATTTTGAGCACCGCCAGGGTCTTGTCCATGCGTGAACCGCCTCGCAGGTTTGGCAAGCTTGGCATCAAGGGGTCGTTACCTGTCCCGACGGGGCGGGCTAGTGCGAATGGCATGGAGACTGCGGCGAAACGCATGGGTGTGGCGCTCTCTTCATTCGGTCCACTCGCCTTGAGGCGTGTGTCGCGCTCTGGATTGTCGCTGTTGCTGGCCTCGGTTTTTATTATCTTAAAGCCTGAACTGGTCGGCATCTGGCGAGAGGCGAAAACGAGAAGGATGCGAGCATGGCAAACCGCTACGCGCTCAGGATGGACGAGCCGAACAGCTGGACCGTTTTCGATATCTTCACCGGCCAACCTGCCGAGTTCGAGAAGAAGATGATGGTCGGCATCAAGACGCGCCGGGCGGAAAAGATTGTTGGTGAACTGAATATTCAGGACGCCAAGCGGCGGGAAGAGGCCGGCCGGGAATCCTGATTGGCAAGCCCATAATGCGGTTCAGGGCTCCTGGCCCGGCCATGCGGATAATCGCGAATGTCGACTGCCCCTGCAGTCATTTCACGTGAAAGGATAAGACCCATGAGAACCATGAAAACACCGGATGCACGGCCGCTCGTGATCGTCGCGGTCGCGAAGTCACCCAAGATTATCTCAGCTCGGCTGACGATCAGAACCGACGAAGCAGCAAGGCGCAGGATTGCTGACACTGACGGCACTCTGAGGCGGGCACGCGAACTCGCGGAACGCAATCGCCTGATTTGAACCAGCCCTTCATTGGCCCAAGATGTCTACCGCAACAGCCGCCCTGGTGATTAGCGCCTCAAACTGCAATCCCGGCGAGGCAAGGTTGGGGTTTGGGTAACCGGTGGGATAGTGACAATGGCAACTCTCGAATTGATAACCGTTGAGGAGCGGCCCGGTGGCCAGCTTCTATTTAATGTTCGCGTGACCTCCACCGGCGGCAAAATAGAACTGCCGATCGCCATTGAGGGCCAAGGATCTGTCGCTTCGAATGAAACGACGGTTCTTCAGTTCGCACTTGGTTTTGCCAAAGACCTAGAGGCTTCGGTCCGGCTTCGCCTTGGAGTGGAAAAATAGCGGTCTCTAGCAGCGACGAGTCACTGTGCCAATGCATCATCGGCGAGACCGTGGCCGTCCAGTAACGCCGCCTGTGGCTTTTCTGTCCCCAGCAGCGGCTTCCACGACTAACGCCGACCGAAGCGACCTTGCTTTAATTCCCACGCCAGTATGGCAGGCCAGCCCACAGTGCCGAGACGCCGATCGCCACGAAAGTCACAGATGCACATTTGGTCCAGATCGGATGATGGTAACGAGCAACCAGCATTTCGATCGCTCGAGCTCCTACCTGCGCAGGACCGACGACAGCTCCGAGGGCGACCGCGGCAGCAAGCGTCATGCCCCCTCTCTGCAAAACCGTCAGCATGTGGACCGATAATGTGGAGGAGATCACGGCTGCGAGTGTGAGGGTGGTTGCGAGAACAACCATGATGCCGAGATTGGAATTGCTTTCACGAACCGGAGCCTCCGGCTCCGTCGGAGCAGATCTGGCAACTTGGTCTGGCGCGTGCGGCGGGCTTTTTATTAGTTACGCCTAAAGTTCTGACGTCAGTCGCCGAACGGTAGTCCAGACTTGCCTCGCTGCCAACGGGGCAAAGGCCAGGCCTGTGCGCCCATGGTCCCCTCGATGCCCTCGAAGGCCGGGCCCCCGATATCTAGGCTGCATCGTGCCCCGCTTCCTTTTCCAGCAAACGCGACAAGTGCAGTTCGTGAAGCTCCTGCATGCTTTCAACGAGTTCGAGGAATTCAATCGCCTCGGCAGCTGGCAGTTCGAGGCGTTGTAGTTTGGCTATCCGTTCCCGCTGCAGGGCAAGGTGCTGTCTGCCGAGCCTGACGTGCCCTCGCACCATCTCAATGTCATCAGCAAGCGTCATGAGCTGGAACGGCGGGGGACAGGCCTGACGTTCCCCTCGGGACCAACAGCAATGCAAGACGCATCGCTGACACCGTAGACCGAGCTGATCTTGTCGAGACCAAGCCGCATCACCTGACATTGGGCAAAGTTGAAGGCCGGCAGGCGATGCCTGAAGGAACGAATGACGGTGCCTATACCGGCCTCCTCGACAATGACGCGCCATTCGTGCCCCGTCTCGGCGATGGACACAAAGTTCCGGGTCAGATGCGGGCTTAGCCGGTGGGGGTCGGTCAATGGCCTGGTGTCCCGCAATCTCTGCTGGGAGCGGTCAATCGCCTTCCTCGCTTCAGCAATCAGCCTAACGTCATCCGCGGATAGGCGCGCGCGTGAAAAATACTTGACGGAATGGTCGGACATGACTCGCTCCGGTCTTGATGCAGACGGGAGCGCTAGGTCGCTGTCTCTCAGCCGCCGGCGTCCTTTGGCAGTTGCCGACGATAATGGTTAACATACACGAAGTCGGTTCTGTTCCCAACGAAATACGAAAAGACCTTACCCCGTCTCCGGGTGCAGACGGCCTGAAAGCTGCCACCTAGGCACGGGGCGGGCTCGAAGAGCGCGTCCAGGGGACGGTGCCAATGTCACCCGCATCTTGCACTATACACTTAGCTAAGGTGACCTGCGATGGAAGAGCTAAAGCTGCCCAAAGATGCTAACCTGGCCGGGAAAGTAATAGAAGGTCACTACCAGAGAGAGCAAAGCAAGATTGATCGGGGCTTGATAGGTGGAATATTTGGCACTCGGGATAGTGTTGCCGCAAACGTCGCAGCGTGATCACCCTCGTGGCATCTGCCGTCCTGATAATCTTCTCGGTAAGATGGGCTGGGGGCGACAGTTTTTCCTACAAGGATGCAGCGACAGCCCTTTCGGGCCTAATCTCATTGACCGTGGGCTATCTTTTCGGGCGATCGTCGAAGGATCGATCGGTGACAACAAAGCTGACCTCGGACGTCACTCGCGCCCGCCACGCTCGAACCCGCGGCTTCGGCCAGCACGCTTAACCGGCGATGTGCCAGTGGCGCGGCTGGCTTATTCGACGTTCGCCGGCGGGACAATGACGCTCGAGTCGTTGGACAACCTCTAATCCGCCAGGGTCCCGTCATGGTGAGTTTGGGACTAGCTCTGGGGCGGGAACAGGCGGGGTAAGACTCTCCTCAGGCGGCGGCGTCTGCGCCAGTTCACAAAGTTTCTGCTGTGCGCTGATCATCGCGTTGCCGGTGTTTACCAAAGACCGTATCTGGCCCTGAGACGTCGCCGCAATCTCGAAGAGCTCCTTTTGCGGCAGTCGCCTCAGTTTGTCCAACCCCTCTTTCGAAGCAATATAATTCTCTTTGAGGATACCATATTTTTCCAGGCTCTCTTTGTACATTTCCACGAGCTTGGGTGGGGGTGCGTAACAGTAAAGCTTCCGGAAATCTGCGTCGGTCATCAAAGTCGACAGTGCGATGCGTCTATCGACGCCATCAGAATTGACGTCACGATGGTCAGCCACATATCGGACAACCCGGTCGGTGGCCCAATCCCGGAGCTCCTTCGGCGCCTTGTCATTCAAAAGGATGGTGTAGGCGTTGTTGAACTCTTGGAGTTCAACACTTTGTCGTGTCTGCCAGTTGGCGAAAACAGCGTTCAAACAGACCGTGAGCACCGGGATGATGATCACGGAAAAACTGGTAAGCCAAAGCCCGGATTTACTCACTTCCATAACGCCTCACAGACCGCGCCTCGTCCAATGGCACTAGAAGTCAGTGTGACATATACGAAATTGGAAGGGTCCGAGGCCGCTTATTAACCGAATTCTTCAAAGAACGCCCGCGAGCACGAGGGCCCAACCGGCGATCTCAGCAAGCTGCCGCTTCACCGTTCTGATTTTGATCGTTGAGACGTGCTTCAGGTAGAGCTTCAGCGGATCGCTCACGTTGCGAAGCCGCCCTTGATTATGAAGGTCACGATCGCCGTGAGGATGCCGGCGATGATGATCCACATGACGCGGGTGAAGGGACTTTGCCTGTCCGACCTTCCTGTCGCCTAACGCAAAAGAGCCCCCACCGGCCGAAGCCGATGGGGAGACTGGAGGTGATGTGCAAGGAATTACAGGGGGAGCGCCTGCGCTATCTGAAGGTAGAGCAGCACCCCGAGAGCGCCGGCCAAGAGGAAAATCAGACCGGTCAGAACTTCGGAAGCGGTGCGCGGCAGCCTCACGGCTTCGGTCCTTTCAGCTGGTCGACTATCTGCGTCAGTGCCAGTAACAACCCCGCAACCGTCAAAATGATCCACATCGATGTGGAGCCCAGCCAGCGCAAGCGCGTCCAGAGTTGAACGACGGCGAACCCGGCTTCGAAATGGTCCTCGTTCAGATCGAGAAATTTGTCGAGCCGTTCGCGCCGCAGAGGATCCAGCCGGCCAGCCCAGATAAGGGCCTCGCGCTGTTTGCTGTCGAGGCGATCGAGCCAGAGGATCGTTTCCGGGTCGAGTTCGCGAAGACGCTGGGGCACTGCTGCGCTCATTTCACGAGCGCCTGGATGGTATCGCCCTTGGCGTGGTTGAGGCGAACGCAGTCCCCAAGCCGGCGGCGATCTTCCGCGTGCAACCGGGTCTCCTCCTCCGTCGAGACGAAGCGATGAGGGATATCGACCACGCCGACGCAATCCTGCATCACGCTTGGATCGACGTGAGCGGTCGGCTTCGGCACAAGGCTATCGACCGATGGCGTCGAGGCGCTCTGACACCCCTGCAGAGATGCCATCACGCTTGCAGCCAGAAGGATTGGTCGAAAGGGGCGGTGCATTGTCTTGGTCCTTCTGCGCGCGCACCAGGTCGGCCATGCGGCCGGCGTCGCTATGCTGCTTGTCGATGTAGGCTTGTGCGGCGGCGTCGACGTCCTGCTGGCGTGTCTTGTTGTCGGCCGCCTTCGCGATGGTGGCGAGCTTTATTTTTTCCTGCCACAGTGCGTCCTCGGCCTTTTGGCCGGCGCCATATGCCCGATCGACGCGCCCGCCGACGAGGCCGGTCAGCTGCGGACCGACAAAGGGGATGTCGCGCAGCGGGCCGAGCGGCAGGCCCTCGTAAAATAGGATGATGCCGCCGCCGACGATCAGCGGCAGCCCGACGCGGCTGATGCAGAAAGTCCAGACCGGGCCGAGGACGGCCAGAACCGGCGCGATGAAGGCAAGCATCATCGGCTCGCACTTATCATGCAAAGCGCCTCCTCACGCTTGCGACGTTCGAAGAGGCCGCGCAGGACCCTACGGCCGGCCCTATCGAACCAGGTCAGGGCTTGGCAGCCGCCCGAGACATCACCAGCGTTGAGGCGGCGCGTTGCAGTGCTCTTTCCCGCCCCGGCGGGGCCGACGTTGTAGGCCAGCGAGGTGTAGGCCGCATCACGCGTTGCAGGCAGGCGGACGTTGATCGTCTCCGTGGTGAAATACCTGTGCAGCCCGGTGCGATGCTCGGCCACCTCGACCTTGAGAAGGTCGAGGCATTGCTGGTCGGTCAGTACCATGTTGGCGTGTACGCCGCGCGTCGAGCCGTAGCAGATCGTCCAGACGCCCACGGCATCACGATAGGCGCGGTTGCGCTTGCCCTCTTCTTTCGCAATGAACGGCACCGCGATGTCGAGCGTCTGTGCCTCGGTTGCCGGACTGCCAGCCAAGGGGCTTGCGTTGGAGGGCCACGCGAGCAGCAGCGCCAACGCGAAGACGATCGCCGCGACGGCTATGATGCGGAGCCATTCCTTCCATGGCGACAGCCCCTGCTGGTAAACCCGCCCGACGATGCCGGCGAGCAGCAGCAGCACACCGAGCCACCAGGCGACATTCGGGTCATAGTCCTGCCCGGTCACGTGATACCAGAGCTCCGGCAGCACGAGCACAGCGAGGCCGAACACCTGCATCCAGAAACTCAGAGACAACAGCACCACGCGGCGCACGTCAGCGACGAGACGCATAACACTTCCTTTCCGCCCTAGAGGGCAGCTTGATCAGATGAGAACGAGGACTCGAGTCGACGCCGGCGTGCGTGCCCGCCGTCAGAGCAGCGCGGCGGCCGTGAAGAAGGCGTCGATCTGGGCCGACGTGTAGCCGAGCGCGGCGAAGCCGGATTCCATCATCGGCTCGCTGCGCACGAAGCTTCCACTGTATTCGAAGGCGTCTTGCATCTCGACAGGCTGCGTTCCGATCCAGGCGATGACCTGGGCGCGCAAACCGGCAACGCTTAGCTGGAGGTGGAATTGCCGAGCCGACACGCTTTCCGGCACAACGGCAGGCGGTGCCGGGGGAGCGCTGAACACGCCATTGCTATAGATGCCGCCGATATACCCCGGCTCCGCGAGCGGGACGATCGTGAACCCGTCGAGTGTGAAGGTCGGGTCGCCCTCAATGATGTTGACGACATCGGTGCCTTGGATGACTGCCAGTTGCATGAAATGCGATCCTTATTTGAACTCGAGTATGAGAACGACGCCGGGCGCGCCAGCGCCGCCAGCGCCAGCGCTGTACGAACCGCCGCCGCCGCCAGCGCCGTATGCCTGCGCGGCCGCGCCGGCATTGTGGCTGTTAGCGGTCTGGCCGCCCGCGCCGCCGCCGCCCCAAAAACTTGCGCCGCCCTCGCCGCCTTGAGAGTTGCCGGTCGCATTGGTGCCGGAGCCGCCGTCGCCGCCGCCGAGGTTGAGTGTGCCGTTGGCTGCCGTGCCGCCCCGGCCACCGAGGCTCTGAGAGGCTGCGGCAGAGCCACCGTTCGCAGTGACAGTGCCGAATGCGGATGATCCACCTGCGGCGCCGGCAGCGCCGCCCGAACCAATTGTAACGGTCTGTGCCGAGACACCGTTCATGAAGAAGATGGCCGTGGCGCCAGCGCCACCGCCGCTTTCACTGCCGCTGCCGGTGCCCGTCGTGCCGCCAGCGCCGCCGCCCGTCACGAAGACGATTGCACGGCTTGCGCCTGCGGTCGGCGTATAGGTGCCCGAGGCAGTCTTTACCTGGACGTTGACGAGCGTGCCGGCAGCTGCGGTCGCCGCAGCGGCCGCCGCAAATGCCGTGCTGGCGATCTGCGCGCTATTCGTGCCTGCCGCTGCAGTCGGCGCGGTGGGCACGCCGCTGAGTGCCGGGCTCACCAGCGTCTTGTTGGAGAGCGACTGCGCCGAGGACAGGTCAGTGACGATCGTCGTGTCGATTGCGAACTGCGTCCCCGCCAGGGTCAGGCCGTTGCCGGCCGTGTATGAACCGACGCCCGCCGTCTGTGCGAACGTGATCGGGTCGGTGCCAATGACCGGGTTTTCCTTGGCATTCTGCGTCCAGGTCGTGGCGCCCTGCGTCGCTCCACCCGTCACGAACGTCTGGTCGCCAAGATCGATGTCGGCGGAGAGATTGTAGTAGGACGCACGCGTCAGGACGAAAGGCGCGCCCGCGCTACCGGTCGCCGTCACCGTGTAGATGCCGTTCTGGAACGACGAGGCCTGGTTCTTGACCAGGATCACGTCGTTGAGGTTCGCGGCGACGCCATCGACCGTCAAAGCACCGTTGGCAGAGGCGGTGAGCGTGGCACCGACGCCGGATGCTCCGTTGGCATAGGTGACCGCCGGAAGCGCCGTGGTCGTGGCCAGCCTGGTCGCCGGCAGCGTCGTGGTGGCGAAGATCGCTGCCTGCACATAGGCCGTCGTTGCCAGCTTGGTCGAATTGTCGCCGGGCGTCTGGGTGACGGCGGTCGAGGCCGAGCCAAGGGCAACGGTCGGGTTTGTGGCGAAGACAAGCGGACCGCTACCGGTCTCGTCGACCATCGCCGCGGCGAGCTGGGCGCTCGTGCCGCCGGCAAGAAAGGCCAGCATGTTCGCGGCAAGGCCCGAGACGTCGCTGATTGCAGGCTGCGCAAACGTCGGGTTGCCGCTGGTATCGACACCCGTCCCGAACTGATGGGGAGGAGCGGCCGCAGATTTTACGCCACCAAGGGCCACGGGCTGCGGCGTGGGTAGATCAGCCCCGATCAGCGCTCGGAATGCGGGCACTCCGCTTCCGAAGGCCGGAGTAGCCAGGATAAGGTTGGGGAGCTGCGAAGCGAGCGATATCCCGCTGTCGGCAAGGGCAGTGCCGCCGGTCGCCGAGAAAACGGGAATGTCGCCCACCACGGAGTTCGACGGCCCGACGATGGTGCCGTTGGCGATCGGTCCGATCGTTTGCCCGCCGATCTGGAAGAAGAGCCCAAAGATGGTCATCCAGATCTGGCCGTCGACCGGTACTCCCGGAGCAGCGCCAGGAGGGATGCTGAATCCAGCGCCGTCGGACGTAGAGGCCTGGGTGTTGAGCGGCCCTTGCATCGTGTCGCCGCCCCGGTTCACCGGGGTATAGCCGAGCGCGTCCTGCTTCTGCGAGAACAGATAACTCCACTGGCCAGCGGTCAGGACATTGCCGTAGCTGAAGGGATTCATTTGTCCCAATCCGAATGTGTGTGAGTGGTTGGCTTACGCGAGGGCGACGATGCCGCGATCAGTCGAATTCGAAGATGACGACCACACCGTTGCCGCCGGCCCCGCCGGCGCCGCCGCCGTCGCCACCACCGCCGCCGCCGCCGAGAGAGCCCGGACCGCCGGGCACCTGGACGCCGGTCGAAGGAGTTGCGCCGCCGTAGCCGCCGCCGCCCCAGAACGAGGTGCCCCCGCAACCGCCTTCATGGCCTGAACCAGGCGAGCCGCCACCGCCGTGGACCAAGAGGGTTCCGGCGGTTCCGGTTCCCACCCCTTGGCCGCCCGCTCCAAATGAGTTGGTGCCGCTGGAAGAACCGCCAATGCCGCCGGTAGCGACGGCAAGAGCGCCGAAAGAGGTGGTTCCTCCGGAACCGCCGATGAGATCGGAACCGGATGATGGATTGGGGACGCCGCCGGCACCGATGGTGACGGTCTGCTGCGAGACCGGGCCGAAATAGACCGCCGTTCCGCCCGCGCTTCCGCCGCCGCCGGTGAAGCCGTTTGTCGTGGCATTGCCGCCGCCTGCGCCGCCTGCGCCCGTGGCAAATACGAGCATGCTCTTGGCACCGACCGTGGGAGTGTAGGTTCCGCTCGCCGTAATGACGCGCATGGCCTTCATCGCGCCGGGGAGAATAGCGGCGAGCGCCGAAAGGGTGACCTCGCGGTCCGCACCGTCCGCCACCACGTGCAGCGGAAGGCTGTCGTTCAAGGAAAGTGCGCCGGTGGGTGCCGGCAGAGTCGTGATGCTCAGCGAAAGGACCTGCTGATCGGTCGCGGCAAGGCCCGCGTTGGCGGCTACTGTCACAGCCGGGTTGAGCAGACGGAACGACGTCGTCGCGTTGTTGAACTCGAGGATGCCCGTGGCGCTCGCTGGCCATTGCTTTGCCGTCAGCGCGGTCCCGTCCATGTTGACGATAGGATGTGTACCGAGCCCGTCAATGTTGCCCGTCATGGCGCCGTTGTTGTCGAACGCGGCCTTCTGGACGACGAAGATCTGGCCGTCGACATAAGCGCCCGGCGCCGGCAGGACCGTGGCGGTGCAGACATTGGCCGAGCCCGCATCGGTACCGACCATGATGGGCGCGGATGCGGCTCCGATGTTGACCCAATTCGCGCCGCTCGTATCAGGGTCGGACGTATTGTCGTCGGCCGTGCTCAGCCAAACGACGCCGGTCGCCGCGCCGGCCAGCAACGCGCTCTTGGGATACCCGCCGATCGCTGCCGAGAAGGCCGGATCGTAGGGGACCAGACCGCCTGCATTCTGCCACTGCGACCATTGCGTGATCTGCTGCAGAATGCCGTTCATGTCCTGGCCGAACGGCGGCACGCCCCCCGACCCGACCGGCAGGAAGTTGAGCGGCGGAAAGCCGTCGGTCAGGGAGGCCGCGCCATTCACAATCCCGATCTGCGAGCCGAGCGGGATGGAGCGGATGTAGCTCGGGCTCGCCGAAGCTCCCCAAGCGACGGGGAACTTGGCAGGCAAGGCGGAAAGCTTCATGGAGGGATCCTTAGATGATGACGACCGACGCCTTGACGCCGGTTGGCTTCGGCAAGACGCCGGAGTTCTGGACGATCGCGAGTTCGACAGGGGTCAGCTGGAAGGCGAAGGTGTAGGTCATCGTCATCGTCTCGATCGACGAACCAGCGTAGAACGATGCCTGGTTGAAGCCGACGGAGTTCAACGATTCCTCGAAGCCGAACCATGTCCCGTAATTGCCGCCCTCGGTAACGTAGGCGTTGCCCCTGTTGGGGAAGAGGCTGAGCAGGATCTGGTTGATCGCCGGAATCGAGCCGTTGGTGATGTTGGCTGCAGCCTTGGCGAAGATGAGCCGGCGGTATGCCTCGTCCGACAGCGCGAAATTCGAGGTGAGCGGAGCGCCGGAATAGAACGCGCCTTGCCCGAACGGATCGGCACCCGGCTTAGCCTCATCGAAGCCGAACCAGTCCCCGGTCGTGACCTGCAAAACCCGGCTGACGCCGACGATGCGGCCCCAGACGTCGAGCCCGTAGCCCTGCGCCGTGTCGACGTTCCAGATGTAGTCGAAGAACGCATCGAAGTTGGCCGTCTGGTCGAGATACGAGAAGATGTTCTCAATCAGCTGCGTCAGCGTGGGCGCATTCGCATACTGGCTGATGACGGTGCGCCAAACGTCGAAAGGCGGGAAATCGCCGATCGGGCTGATGCCAATGGCGAATTGGCCAAAGCCGTTCGGTATCCCGGCCGGTGGCCTGGGATAGGGAGGTCCTGTGTCTTCCATGATCGATCAGGTCAGGGTGACGAAGATGTCGTTGGGGGAGATCGTCGGCACCTGGTCGATGTCGACGGCGATGTCGAAGCGATTGGGGATCGCGGCCGTCATGGTCTCGATTGACACGTTCTTGTTGTTCGAGACGACATAGGTACCGGTGCCGCCCGAGCCGGTGCCGAGCGCGGTGATGGTGGTGCCGACGGTCAGCGCGCCGGTGGTGTCGGAAATGATCTGCCCGACCGCCAGCGCCCCCGACGCAACGGCGGAGACCGTCAGTACCGTTCCGGCGATCTGGCCCGTGAAGACGGCGCTGGGGTTGTTGTTCGAGCCTACCTCGATAGAGATGATCTGCGCCCACGAGCCAAGGGCGGCCACGGGCGCGTAGAAGCGGCTCGCAAATAGCGTGGTACCGATCTTCGCGCGCGGGCCACCATCGCCCCCAGAAAAGGCGCTGACGATGGCATTCTGGACTTGCGTCGCGGCATCGGCGGGGACGAGATGCGTGTTGACGATGTTGACCGCGAACAGGATCGCCAACGGATCGGGGATCTCGAAGCTCACCCGATAGGCAGGGTACGGCGGGACATAGCCGGGGCTCTGATCGTAGACCGTGACCGTCGTATTGCCGTTGTATGCGCAGCCGGGCGCTTTGCGCGACCAGATCGCTTGCGCGACATCGTCAGCGTCGCCGCCGACCACCGCGACATAGAGCGAGTTCGGATAGATCGAGACGCCGCCGATGGTCTGGACGTCATTGCTGGCGTTCTCTGTTACGAACGCATCGATGACGTTCGGCACCGCCAGCACCGCGCCCAGGACCGAGGGAAGCGAGCCCTGCGAATTCAACGCGACGGAGGCAGCACGGCGCGCCTCGAAAGCCGACCGGCTCTCGACATTGTTTCCCAGCACGCCGTCATCAGGGTTCGTGATCGAATCCCAGCCGGGGATCGCTCGGTAAATCTGGTCGAGGCTTCCGGCAGGGCATGGGATCGGCCCGACCACCAGGCACTCGAACGGCAGGGTTACAGTGCCGTCGACGCCGATGACGCCATCCTCGGTGCACAGATACTGGTTGCCATCTTCGGCAAGGGCCAGCGAGCCCGTCGGGATGGCGACGCCCGGCAAGCCACTGCAGAGCGCCTGCACGACCGTCGGCTGGGCCGGGTTTCGCTCGATGAAGTAGATTCGCGCGATCGCATCCTGCATCCGGCCGGTCGCATAGGCGGGATCAACCTGGTTGGTGAAATACAGGAACGTCGAGTTGACCTCATCGATTACTGCCGTTTCGCTGCTGGCGAACTGCCCCTGCGGCGTGTTCAGCGCGGGGTTGAGGACGCCGCCGAATGCTTCGTTGATGTCCTCGGTCACGCCGGCGAGCACTTCCGCGGCCGACGGGATCAGGAAGCCCGTGTCCGTCCACTGCGGCGGGGGAACGTTGGTGATGTCGGCCATGTGCTAGAAGCCCGCTGCGGTGATGTTGCCCGCCTCGTCCGTCACCTGCACTTGGCCGGTGACAGCCCGATCGGTCCAGGACTGGATGAAGGTCTGCGCCGAGACGACGCCGGGCACTGTCAGCGCCGCGCGATTGAAGTAAGCCTTCATGAGCGAGACCGGCGGCGCCTTGCCCAGGATCTGGTCGAAGTAGGGAATGCCCTGAGTGGTGTCGTAGTAGAGCTCGCCCGCGAACAGCCTGATCGCGCTCGCCGCGTCCTGCGCCAGCGCATAGGGCTCGTCGGCAACAGCGATGTTGCCGGACGCATCGGCCACCAGGTCCCAGGTGTCGGCGTCAAGAAGAAGCGTTTTCATCAGGTTCCCGGCTCCGGGGGGCCCGACGTCCCGCCACCTGGCTGGACGTTGGTGTGGAGGTGGTTGAGGAGGCTGATGTTCGCGCCGCCCGATCCCGCAATGACGTCGCCCGTCACGAGCAACTGCGCGGTGGTGATGGTGATGGAGCCGGCGGCGAACTCGATGATCTGCCCGTTCTTGTCGAAGAGCTTGATGCCGCCCTCGGTGAACTGGACGGCCTGGTCCTGGTTGGCCGGATTGGCGATGGCCCCCTGATAGATGCCGTCCGACATGTTGCCGCGCCGGAAGCTGCCCGGGTTTGACTGCGCTCCGCCGTTGGCTTTCAGCGCCGAGATGTCGCGGTCCGAGATCGTCATGTGGCCGATGTCGCCGACCTTCGGATCGTTGATGATGCCGTTGGTGCCGCCCTGGTTGCGCATCGTGGCGATGCCGTAGATGACGCCGTGGGGCGTCTGGTTGCCTTGCCCGTCCGTCTGATTGATCAGCGGCATCACATCCACCGTGGGCGGCGCGCCGACGCCGCCACCATGCACCGCGACGACCTTGACGGGGATGCCCGTGCGCGCCTGCGCCAGCTCCTGGCGAATGAGGAAGCGCAGCCGGTTGATCTCGGCGGTGTCGTCAGATGTGGTCTGCTGACCGAAATAGCCTTGGCCGCTCATGCCGGCGCCGAGGCATCAACGGCGATGCATTCGAGGAGCATGAACCACTTTCCGTGGGGCATCATTGCCTCCAACTGATACTCGAGGCGGTTGACCTTCCATGTGCCGTTGGCCGGCGTCAGGTCGCTCTGGATCTGCACCTTGCCCTGATACTTCACCGCCGGATTGTAGAGCGCGCGGACCAGCACGAAGGCCTGCTGGAAGAACGGGTAGCCGACCATGCCGGTGTCTTTCGAAATCAGCACCGTGTCACTGTTTCGCGCTTTGCCGGGCGGCGTGATGACCATCGTGCCGCGATCGATGCCGACGTCGAAGCCGCCGTCGCGCGCGATCGCCAGCATCTGCGTCCACGCCGTGCCCGGATAGTAGGGGTTGGCGAACTTGACCTTGACGCCGGCGTCTTCGAACGCCAGGCCCATCTGCCCCGCGAGAGATTTCATCATCTGCGAGGCGTCGCCGGAGCCCTTGATGCTCAGCGGCGGGATCGGCTGCGCGGCATGGAAGACGCCCGGGAGCGAGCTGATCCGGAAGCACACGTCTGGCATCGCCTGCGCGTCGACATAGGCGTAAACGATGGTGCCGGTCCACACGACGTTCTGGCCGGTCTCGTCATCTCCAGCGAGCACCGAAATGCCGTTCTTGTACATCTGGAGATACTGTGAACCGACGGTGGATAGCTGGTTCATCAGAGCCAGCGGCAGGCCCCAGATCGAAATTTCCGCTTGCCCCGAGCCTTGCCCGGCGTTGACGATGTTGCAGGCGACGCGCAGCCCGAATACCTCCGCGGTGTTGCCGCCGCCTTCAAACTGACCGTTTGCCAGCTCGAACTCGACGGAAATTCGCTTCTGGCTAAACGCCATCTCGATCACCGCCTCACATGAAGAAAGTCACGCCCATGCCGAAAGTCCTTTCCGCCGCGAGCGCCGCCCTTCTGATTTTCACCGTCGCGCCGGCGCTGGGGAAGCCGAACAAGGCCGCGCTCGAAAAGACTTATCTCGACCTGAATGAGCAGTGCCGCGGCGGCTCGGGCGATGATCCCGACACCATCAAGGCGTGCGATCAGCGCGAGGCGGTAGCGGCGCAGCTGAAAGTACTGCACACCTGCTTTGCCGGCGACCGGTTCAAGCGCTGCAAGTGATCAGCCGACGCCCGCCGGGAGCTCGCTCGCCGACACATAGGCGAGGCTGTAGCGCGTGCCGAGCCCGGTATAGTACGGGTCGGTGTCGCCCTGGTTGTCGATGAAGAGCAGATCGCCGGAGAAGCCAAGGTAAAGCGACCGGACGATCCGGTTGAGGTTCTGGCAGATCACGCCGCCGATCACGAGCACGTTGTCGACATAGAGGTCGATAAACAGGCCCGTGTTCTTCTGATAGAGGCTGATCTGCGAGACCTGCCCGTCCAGCGTCACGCCAACCGCCTGGTTCGGCACCGCCTGCAGAGGAATGATGACCATCAGAAGCCCCCGGCTGGCAGGCCAGACGATGTCTTGAATTGCTCGAGCTGCGCGCTGCTCGCCGGCGCGGTCTGCACAGTGCCGCCGTTGACCTGAGAAGCGCCGCTCGGATCCTGGGTGTTCGACATGGCGGCGCTGACGGCCTGCCGCACTTCGATCAGCCAGATATCGACCGAGAGAAGCCCCATCCCCTCATTCGAGCGCCGGCTGTAGTCGTAGTGGGTGATGTTGCAGGAGAGGTAGACAGCCTCCGGCGTCACCACGTCATAGAGGTTGGTGTCGCCGGCGACGGCCGCGATCGACGCCAGCATCGCGGCGCGGTTTGCGGCCGATCCGCCGGCGGTGAAGCGCAGCCGAGCATCATAGGGTATCTGGACCTTGTCGTAGCTCTGGAAGGCCCCCTGTTCGACCGGGAAGTCAGAGATCGACCATTGCTGGCGATACTGCACCTCCACGATGTTGTCGGCGATGATCACCGGCACTCCGCCGAAGTAGATGCCCCATGGCTGCAGGCCGAAGGCGCTCGACAGCAATCCGAAGGCGTCCTGCGTCAGAAGTTCAAGAATGCCGGCCATCACGCCAATCCACTATTTGCCTGCGCGGTGAACAGACGGCGGCTGAGCGCGTCGTTGATGTCGGCCGCAACGCCGTTGGCATCGGTGGCCTGGCTGTGAACTTCGACCTTGCCGATGTGGGCCTCCACCGAGCTGTTCGACGTCGTGGCCGTGTGCGTGCTCGAGATGTTCGACAGCGCCGCCGATGCGGCGCCGGTGTTGATCCCCTTCATGCCCCGGTAGGTCCGGCCGGTATAGGCGTCCATGCCGCTCCAGGCATTGTAGCCCTCGGCGCGCTCGAACATCGATGCACCGGTAGCGCCCTGCGCATCGGTCTTGGCATTGCGCAACATGCTGCCGGCCCGGCTCTCGGGGCCGTTCAGCTCCGACAGGACGAACTGATACTGCGTGTCGGCATCGTTCCAGTCTTTGCCGCGCGCCTTCGCGAAGGCCATGAGGCGCGCCTTTCGCGAGCCCAGCCATTGCGCCACACCAGACGAACCGATGCCGTTGACGGTCGAGGGACCGCCGGCCGCCTCGACATTCATCCAGCGCGAGATGAGGCCGCGCGCGCCGGCATCTGATAGGCCGCCGCCCGTGAGGGTCTGGTAAGCCTGCGATTGCCGTTCGGGCGTCCACCAGCCCCGGGTGCCACCAGAGGCGTGCTGGGGGCCAGTAGGACCGGTGCCGCCCACCATGCCGCCGACAAGGCCGCCGGCCTTGGACGATGCGCTGCCGCCGCCGAACGCAGCGCCGATGCCACTGAGGAGGTTGCTCCAGAAGCCGCCGCCAGAGTTGCTTTGCTCGGCCATCGTGACCGGAACCGGATTGCTCCTCGAGATCGGCTTGCCGTCGACCGCGATCTTGTCGTCGGCATCCTTACCGGGATGGCTTCCCGGCGGCTTGCGCATGTGCGCCATGACCCAATTGCCGATGGTGCCGTGGTCGCCGACATGGGGATCGGCGCGCAGGTGGGACCCACCCCATTTGATTGCGGCTGCACCGGCAAGAAGCATTCCAACGCCCGTTGAAATCGTGCCGAGAAACCCCAGGCCCGCGCGGGCACCGCCTGCCGCGACACCGCCGGCATCTCCCGCAGCGAGCATGCGCATATTGGCAAGAACGCGCAGAAACTTCGCGCCGAGCCACAGGCCGAACAGGATCTCGGTGACATGGACGATGCCGCCGACCCCGTCGACCACCTCTTTCGCGCCCGACGCGAAATTCTGCATGCCGGTCTGGACGGCGTTCCAGTCGATCTTTTCGAGCCAGTCGACGAATTTCTTCACCGCGTCGACGACGCCGGTCTGGATCCAGGCCTGGTTCTTGTCGATCCATGCTGACATCTTTGCCGCCGCATCGACCAGGACCGGGCCGAGCTTGTCATAGATGGCGTTGGCGAGCGCGATGATGTGCTGGAGGAGCTCGGCCCAGCTCGCTTGCAGTTTCTGCGCGGATTCGATGGCATCGTTGCTGGGCGACAGGCTCTTCTGGAGCTTGTCGAGATAGACGTCGATGCCCGCGCCCATCTTGTACATGAGCTGTTCGGTCGCCGGGTCGATGCCCAGCGCCTGCGCGACATTGTGCGCCGCGCCGGCGTCGATCTGGTGCAACCTCTGCAGAGCCGCTGCGACATCGGAAAGGTAGCGATCGAGCCCATGGTTGGGGTCGATCCGCATGCCGGTCCAGGCCTGCAACTGCGAGAATTCGCGCGGCAGCGCCTCGCCGTTCTTGTTGAGGTTGTAGAGCTGCTTGTTGACGCGCTCCAAGGTCGACGCAGTGGCGTCGGCCGAGCCGCCGAAGCGCTCGGCCGCATTCTCCCAGGCCGCGATGCGCTGGGGCGATTCACCGAGACTCGAGGCGAAGCGGCCAAGCGAGGCGTCTGCATTGGTGAGCTTGCGCACAAACTCGCTGAGCGCCTGGCTGCCCGTGATGACGGCGAAAAGTTCGAGCACGCGACGCGTGATCAGGTTGACGGTCTCGGCCGCCTTCTTCGAACTCTCCTCGACATTCTTGCCGCCCTTGCGGAAGGCGTTGACGGTCTTGAGCCAGCTCTCGGACGTCTTCTTCTGCTGATCGGTGAAGTCCTTGGGATCGAGACCGAGCGTGACGATCAGGCTATCAATGACCGTTGGCATTCTCGTCCCTTTTCCTCAGCAGCATCAGGTTGTGGGCATCGACCATCGCCACCTCGAGAAGGTCGTGGACGTCCTCGATCGACAGCCACTCGTCTAGCTCGCGGAGCGAGGTTTTGCCCTTTGAGAGAACCTGACCGATGGCTCGGGTGACGTTGCCGTATTCGAGGAGATGGACACCGGCGACTGTGTCGAGATCGATTTCGACTGGCCGCCGGCTGTAAAAAAACCGACGTGAAGGTTGATCACCTCCTGCCGCAGCTGGATCAGCGTCGCGATCTCCTCGACGTCGCCCTCGATCAGCGGGCGCTGAATGGCGGGATTGCGGGGATCGGGCTTGATGGTGACGCATTCCATCATCTCGTCGAGCAGCGGCTCGGCATCCTCGAAAGCGATCTTGGTGATCGCTCGGATGCCGACGATGGCGATGCCCTGCATGCCCATGCCGGCGAAGTCGTCGGGGAGCTCAACGCCGGAGCGCGTCACGGCGAGCAGCGCGCGCATCGCCCATTTCTCAGCGCGCGTCGCCGGCATTTCGCGGATGTGAAAAGTCTTGCCCTGGTCACGGCCGTCGTCGGCGATGGTGACGTCGATCTCTTTACGCATGGATTACCTCAGTTCGGGACGCTTTGAACGCTCTGCCAGCGGATCGCGAAACGGCGGGGCTGCAGGATCTTGGCCGCCGCCGGCATCGGCGGCAGGCTCACCAGGAAGCCCTTGGTGGAGATGTAGGAGCGGCCGAGCGACGGCAGCGTCGTCGAGCCGTTGGCTGTGTAGACGTCCTTGGCCTGCACCTGCGTCGCCGCCCATGTTTCGAAGAAGGCGATCGACGGGGAATCGGCCTGCAACACGAACGTCTGGTTGATCGGGTTGTAGACGAAGCCACCCGACAGGATGCCGTCGACGCCCATGGCGGTCTCCACCTGGTCGACACTGTCCATGTCGTAGATATTGTCGGTGGCGAAGCCCTGCAGTTGAACCGGCGTCGAAAAGAGGTTCGGCACGGCAAGGGTGATGACCGCGTTCGCGGCGGTTAGGGTCGACATGGTCTGGCTCCTGACGGGTGGGGTGGTTGCCGCTTACTGGACGAGGGTCGAGGTCAGCTCGATCTGCTGGACGGACTCGCCGTCCATGTACCAGAAGTTGATCGGCGGGCTCTGGCGGGCCTGGCGCACCTGCGGAGTGGCGTCCTTGACCTGGAGGTACCAGCCTTGCAGCTGGAGGGTGTCGCTCGCCTTCACGCCGGCGGCCGAGTTGATCTGCGCGATCTGGAGCGCCGATAGCGTCACGCCGGCGCGGATCGCGCCGAAATTCAGCGCCTGGTTGATCGGGTCGAGGCAGGCCGCCTTGATCAGCTCATAGCCGGCCGCGTTATACGGAACCGAGTTGATGTTCTGGAGCAGCTCCATGAGGGAGAGCTGGAGCTGGTTGTTCAGCCAAATCTGGTTGATGTAGCTGTCCAGCCATTCGAACTCGCCCGACACCGTGCCGTTCTGGAACTCCAGGAACTGCTGCGCGGCCGTCGCGTAGGCGCCGTAGAAGTTATAGCCGTTGGCGATGAGGTTGCTCGCCACAGTCGCGGTGGTGACGCCTGCCACCAGGCCATCCTGCCCCCGGAATGCGAAGGTGATGCGGCCGTTGGTCTGCTGGAAGTCGATCGAGGCCGCCGCGCCGCAGATGAAGGCCGCGATCTGCGCGGGCGTCGTGATGCCGCCGGCGGGATGGTAGATGGCGCAGGTGCCGTCGAGATTGGCGCTCGAGATGATGTTGCCGAAGCTCGACGTCGCATCGTTGCCTTCGGTGGGCGTGATGTCCGTGTCCCAGGCGATGTAGGCATAGCGCTTGTTGGTGTTGTTGACCCATTCGGCAAAGGCCTGCTTCTGCGCACTGCCCGAGCCGCCATCGGGGTCGAAGATCGTCATGAACGTCGCCCAATTCTGGGTGAGCTGGGTGATCGCAGCCATAAAGGCGGCTGGCGTCGTTCCATCGGCGCCCTGAGAGAGCGTCGCGCCGGTCGCCTGGGTCAGGAAGAGGCCAGCCGCGACCGAGCCGGTGGCGAAGGCGGCGGACGACGCCGCACCGACAACGGCCGAGGTGATGACGAAGCCGCCGGAGACGGAGTCATAGGTGACGTCCAGCGGCGTGGCCGACGCCGTGATAGCGCCGCTCGCCACCGTCTGGGTCTCGTCGACGAAGTATGTGCCGGTGAGGCCCTCGCCGCTGCCAAGCTGCACGATGCGCGTGCCAGCCGTCACCCCTGCACCGGCAAGCGTCTGGCCGACCGCCAAGGTGCCGCTTGCGAGCGCAGTGACCGTGAGGGTGCCATAGGTTGCCGAGACGGCGGTGCTGGCGACCACCTGCTCGATCGACACGGCATATTCGCCGATGCCGCCGGGCGTTCCCGACAGCTGGTCGGTGATCTGCGTGCCGGCCGACACGCCAGCGCCGGAGAGCGCCGCCCCTGCGACCAGAACGCCCGACGTCACGCCGGTCACATACATGACATTGCCGGCGATGGAAGCGGTCACGGCTGCCGTTGCAGGGGCGATGGTGCCCGTCAAGGTGGCCGATTGCGGAGGAGCGGAGTTCAGGTCGGTCTGGATCAGCGCCGCGGCGGCCGAGAAGCTGTTTGCGCTCGACAGATCGATCGCGTTCGCGGTGCGCACATATCCGTCGACGTTGACGCTGAGCGTGCCGCTCAAAGCCTGGAGCTGCGCCAGCGAGAGCTGGTCGGCCTTGCCGCCTTGCAGATAGGCCGGGACCGACGCGGACGCATACTGCGCGAACAGGATCGTAGCAGGCTTCTGAGTCGAGTTGTTGAAGCCGTTGAAATAGACCGCCGCGATCTCGGCCTCTTCCGAGGACGGGCCGAAGAAGTTCGACACCGACACACCGTCGTTCGGAAACGAGAGCACCTGCCCAATCGGGACGCGGGTGTTTTGGGTCAGCACGAGGCCGTTCATCACGAGCGCGTTGCCGCCCGCGTTGAGAACGTTCGGAACGACGTTCACAAGCTGCGAGGCCGGGATGGTCGTCATGGACCAGGTCCTTTCTGTTTGAGGGTCAGGCCGGGAAAGTCGTTTCGACGTTGGCGACGTCGATCACGGCTTGGTCGGCGAATTGCTGTGGCAGGCCAATTGCCTGGTTGGCCTGCAGGTGCACGTCGACGACGTAGCGGGTCTCGTATTGCTGCTCGCCGTTGAAGAACGGGACCTGCTTGGGATCGTCAGCATAGAGCGGCGCGCCATCCATACCGGCATCCGCGAAATACCGAGTCGCCCGCTCATCGCGGATCAGGGTGGCGATCGTCTGCGCCATGTCGGACGCGCTGCCATCGGACGCGCTGTGCACGTCAAGCTGGATGACGACGTCGGTGGGTTGCACGATGGTCTCGGCACCGCTCGACAGGATCTGCGCTGGCACGGTCTGCGCCGGCGTGATGGTATAGGTTCCGACGCCGCTCGGCATACCGCCGGTCTGCTCGCTGATCACCGTGCCTGCTGTCACCGGCGTTCCGAAGACGCTCGCCCCTACCAGGAGCGCGCCGAAGGAGACCTGAGTGACCGTCATCACCGCATCGGCGATGGAGGCCTCAAAGGCGCAGTCCTGATAGGTGTCGACGTTGGTCGAGAGGCGACCGCGGCGGCTCACCGTCATGGTGACGAAATCGCCAGCCGGCTCCGGGACGCGGTTGTCTTGCGCCGAGATCACTTCGACGCCGGCGGGCAGGTATTGCAGCAGAAAGCCGCGCAGGACCGTCTGGATGCCAGACTGGCTGGGGACCGGGCCGCTCATCAGACGCTGGTGCCGATCCCGCGCACCGTGGCCTCGCCGGCACCGACCGGCTGGCACCAGACCTGGTCGCCGGCGGCGAGCGGGAACGGAACGAAGCTCTGGGAGAGCAGGACGCCGTTCGAGGCACCCTCCGCAGGCTGGCTGTCGGCGATCGCTGCCAGCACGCCGCCTATGCTTGTCACCTGCAACAGAGCTGATGAATAGTTGGCCCCGTCGGCGACCTTAGTCCACTGGCCGGCGGGGCATGGCACCATGAAGGTTCCGTTCGCCATATCAGGCTCCATCCATTTGCAGGGTCACGGCGCACTTGCACCAGTCGGGCCACGACTCGAGCACGAGTGCTACGAGCCAGGTGTCGCCTTCCGGGAAAGTGCCGGCGGGGAAGACAAAGAGATCGCCGCCGACTTGCAGCTCTCGCACCACGCCGAGGGCCGAACCGTTGA
Organism: Mesorhizobium sp. WSM4983; assembly: GCF_029625765.1. Classification (NCBI taxonomy): domain Bacteria; kingdom Pseudomonadati; phylum Pseudomonadota; class Alphaproteobacteria; order Hyphomicrobiales; family Phyllobacteriaceae; genus Mesorhizobium; species Mesorhizobium sp. WSM4983. Next base: position 69,175 of record NZ_JARTVM010000012.1, read on the forward strand.
GGTAGACGGCGCGGCGCACGCCCTGAATGTTGAGCCCGTCGAGCAGCTGCAGATCGTTGTAGGTAAGCGACTGCGCCTGCAGAGAGACGCTGGGCACGTCGACAAAGCTCGGGGTGCGCGTGCCGTCGGCCGCCGTGGTGTAGCCGCTGGACCGTTTCAGCCTGGCGGTCACGAACGGGTTCACCGTCCCGATCGCCGCCGAGACGATCCCGTGCAGGTTCATGGTCGATCAGCCGACGCGGTAGACCGTGAAGGTGCCGGCGCCCGTGTTGCGGAAACGCAAGATGCCGCTCGACGGGATCGTGGGGCTGCTGTGCGCCGGGAAGTCCATCGACCCGATCAGCGTCATGCCGTCGTTGGTGGTGATGGTCGCATCCTCGGCATCGACGATGGAGGTGTTGATCACCGAGACATCGAAGGAGTCGTTGAACGGGAAGTCGGCCGGCAGCGCCGCTTGGAGGGCGGCACCGGTCGGGAGCTGCTGCAGGGAGGCCGCGCCGCCACCCTGGTCGATGGTGATGATGCGGGCGAGCAAATCGGCGGGCGTGAGCGTGCCGGAGACGGTGTGCGCCGCCGGATCGCCCTGCGTGCTGCCGACCTGCGCCGTGGCGGTCCAGATGGCAGCGCCAGGGGTCGCGTCGACGCAGACAAAGGCAGTGTCGGTCGCGGTGTTCACCCAGGCCGAGCCGACCTGATAACCCTCGCTCGAGTCGTCGGTGGCGGCCGGATCGGTCACGGCCGAGAAATTGTTCTTGAATGCCAGGTCGGCAGGAATGTCGCCGAGGTTGCTCGAGAAAAGGATGGCCCTCATCGTAGTGGTCTCCGGGTTCAGGATTTCTTGACGGCATAGTCGACCGACGCCAGCATGTGGCCGGTGTCGACGAGCTGCTTGTCGTTGCCCTTGCGGGCGATGGTGGCGGGCTGCAGCGGCGGGCCGTCATAGGCGGTGATCGCCGCCTGCAACTGGCCCTTGATGGCCTCGCCCGTCTGGCCCAGCGTCTTTTCGGCGTCGTAGCCGTTCGCGACCAGGAGATTGCCCACGGCGTCGGGCCATTCGGGGCTCTTGTCGTCGATCATGCCCCGGAAGCACGGGCGGGGTGGCGTGTCGCGGGTGCCAAATTCATTCAGCGCCGCAACCAGCGGGACGGAAGTGCCGTCGGGATAGGTCGCGCCCTCCAGGAAGCCGACGTCGACCGAAACGGCATTCTGGAGGTTCTTCGCGATCTCGGCCAGCTTCGCGGCGAGCTTGTCGCCGCCGGAGAGCTTCACCATCGCTTTACGCGCTGGGTGCGCTCTGGTCGCCGGGCTGATCGGCGGTTTTCGCCTTTGCCTTGGCCTTCGCGTCAACCGCGGAATCGGCGGGGCCGGTAGCTCCGGTGGCACCAGTTGCGGCGACGTCGGCCGCGGCGCCGGTCGCTCCGCTGTCGACGGCCGCGCCGGTGGCGCCAGTGGCACCAGTGGCACCGATTGTCTCGGTCGCGCCAGTCGCGCCCGTCGCGCCGGTCGCCCCTGCCGCACCATCTGCGGCCGCCGTGGAGGTGGCGGGCGTCTCCGGCGCATCCACAAGCGGTGCCGGGGAAGCGAGGCGCAGGCTGCGCTCAAGGGTCTGGATGCGATCTTCCGCATGCTTGCGGAAGACGCGGAACTCGCGCAACAACTGAGCAAGAATGTCCATGAGAATGGTCCTTTCACTTATATCGCTGGAACTAAAGCACTCGTTGCGGGTTAGCGGTGACCTCGGGGACGCCTCACATGAGCAACGGCGCTGTTCTGGTCGTTGAAGACGAGACAATGATCTTGCTCGATCTTGAAACAGGGCTGGAGGAAGCGGGCTTCGAGGTGGTCGGCGTTGGCAGCGCATCTGCCGCTATCGCGGCATTTGACGAAGCGCCGGACGCATTCAAAGCGCTAGTTTCTGACGTACGTCTTGGCCCCGGTCCCTCCGGTTGGGAGGTCGCTCGCCATGTACGTCAGGTTAATTCCACGATCCCGGTTGTTTATGTCAGCGGCGATAGCGCCAGCCAGTGGGGCGCCGAAGGCGTTCCGAACAGCATCATGATCACCAAACCGTTCTTCATGCCGCAGATCATCACGGCGATATCCACGTTGATGAATGAACAGCTCCCAACCGACACACCCACGCAACCCGCTAGCGTTTAGGCCAGGGGTTGTAGGCGCGTCGCGGTCCGGGCATGTAGCGCATGGTCCGGTAGGCGGCAGTGGCCTGCCAATAGGCCGCGCCGAACGCGGTTTGCATGAACCAGGCGTTGTTAGGCGTAACGGGGAAGTCGGCCTGCACCGACACGCTGCCCTCGGCAGCATTCGAGACGCGTCCCACGATCCCGGCCGGCGCCTGACCGTTGGCGCCGTACATGAGCTGGCAGATGTGGGCGACCATGAGGTTGAGGAGCGTGGTCTGCGTCTCGGTCTTGGTGACGGGGCCGCCGCCGTCATTGCGGCAGTAGAGCGTCGCAACCGGGAGCGCGCCCTGCAAAACCTGCGGCTGGCTGAGCGTTGCGAACTGAGGGTAGATCGCGATGAAGTTCGCGAAGCTGAACTCGACGATAACGCCCACGGCGAACCTCCCTGGGGGTTGCGTGTCAGGCCGCGGCATCCGCCTTGTAGGCCTGGATGCCACGCGGCAGGTTGTGGGGATCGATCGGCTCGAGTCCCGACTTCTGCGCCTCATGCTCCTTGATGAAGCCCTCGACCATGTCAGTCTCGGTATGGGCCCAGACGAGGTTGTTCCTGACCGCGTCGAGGTCCTTGTTCTGCTCGAGCCACTTCTTGAAGAAATCAGCATCGACGCCATAGGTCAGGGCGTAGTCGCTGTCCTGGGCCATCGGGGCGGGCTCCTTGCGGCGGTCGAAGCGGCGCAGGTAGCCTTTCAGGACAACGGGCTCGCCGATGACCTGGGCGCGTTTCACCTTCCGAAAGCTGCCGCCGGCGGTCGGTTCGTTCTGCTCGACCATCTCGTGAAGGCGCAGAACGAGGCCATGCGGAAGCTTGCAGGCAACAGTGACAGTCGTGGACATTGATTTACTCCGGTTGGTGGAAAAACGGTGGCCGTCGCCGATGGCGTCAGTGGAGCGGATGCTGGGAATCGAACGCAGCTCACAGCCGTGGGCGGCCGTTTTGCTCAGAGCATCCGCGAAGATGATGGTGCCCCTCGCCGAATCCAATCGCCGATTGCCGGAGAGTTCGGTCTGGGTGATAATCGGGCGCTGTTTGTGCCTCGGGCATAGAAGAGTCGGGACGGCTCGACTGCTCGCTACCCACCTCAGTCCCGTTTAGTCAGAGCCCCGAACTCGTACGCCAAAGCCTTCCGTCCCCTGCTGCCTGATCGCCGCGCGCGCCAATCCGAAGCTAGCCGAGCCGCGTCTCCGCTTTTTCGTCCAGCTGCGCCCGCGCGTCACGGATCGAGGCGGCATAGGTCACCAGCGGCCGCTTGACGCCATGGCTTATCAGTGTGCGCCTCACCTGCGACGAGGCGCCCGCGATGATGAAGCGTCCTCCGGCCCGCCCTGCCTTGTGCACGGTGCTTTCAATCACGTTTGCCGCGGTCGAATCGAGAAAAGGCACTGCCGAGCAGTCGAGTATGAAGTTCTTGCTCTGGTCCGCGATGCGGTCGAGCACCGTGGCGACCGTTGCCGCCGCGCCGAAGAAGAAAGCACCGGATATGCGATAGATGACGGTGTCGGGATCCGTGGCTGAGCCAAGATCGTAGGCGAGGCGGCCGCCGTTCTCATCATCGGCGCGGTCGTCCGTCACCGGCGGGACATGCGCTTCTACCTCGACCGAACGTGCCATCCTACCGATGAACAGCAAGGCGCCCAGCGCAAAACCGATCACGATGCCGGTGGTGAGGTCGCGGAAGATGACAAGTCCGAAGGTTACCAGCAGCACCAGGGCATCGCCCCAGGACGATCGGATCAGCGCCAAGAAGGCGGGCTTCTCCACCATGTTCCAGGCCACGGTGGCCAGCACCCCGGCGAGCGCCGCCAGCGGGATGTAGCTGGCAAGCGGGGCAGCCACCACCATGAACAGCAGCAGAAAGGCGGAATGGAATATCCCCGACAACGGTCCATGCGCGCCGGCGCGGATGTTGGTCGCCGTGCGCGCGATCAGTCCGGTCACGCAGATCCCGCCGAACAGCGCCGAGCCGATATTGGCGATGCCCTGCGCCACCAGTTCGCAGTTGGAGCGGTGCCGTCGGCCGGTCATGCCGTCCGCGACCACGGCCGACAGCAGCGATTCGATTGCTCCGAGCAGGGCAAAGGAAATTGCGTCGGGTATTGCGGAGACGAGCTTATGCGCGTCGAAGGCCGGCAGAGTCGGGTCGGGCAAGATCCGCGGAATGCCGCCGAACTGGGTGCCGATCGTTTCGACGGGAAGGCCGAGAAGCGTCGTGGCGAGCGAGGCCGCCGCCACCGCGACCAGGAGGCCGGGCCATGAAGGCCGCCAGCGCTTCATGCCCACGATGATCCCTATCGTCAGCGTGGCGACGGCAATGGCCGCTGGATTTACCGTTCCGGCCGCCCTGCCAAGTGCGATAAGCCTGGGCAACAGGTCGCCGGGCTCCTTCCCCGGCAGAGTGAGGCCGAACAGGTCATGCAACTGGCTGGACAGAATGATCACGGCAATGCCCGCGGTGAAACCAACGGTCACCGGATAGGGAATGAATTTCACATAGGCGCCGAGCCTCAGATAACCGGCCGCGAGCAGGAAGGCGCCGGCCATGAGCATTGCCAGGATCAGTCCGTCAACGCCGTGCTGATCGACAGCGGAGGCCACGACCACGATGAAGGCGCCGGCCGGCCCGCCGATCTGGAACCTGCTGCCGCCAAGCGCGCCGACGATGGAACCGCCGATGATCGCCGTAAACAGTCCGCGCTCGGGCTCCACATGCGAGGCGATCGCGATCGCCATCGACAGCGGCAGCGCCACGATGGCGACTGTCAGGCCGGCGATCACATCCGCCCTCAGCTGCTTGAGGTGGTAGCCCTCGCGCAGCACCGTCACCAGCTTTGGTGTGAACAGCTCGGCGAATGTCGGCCGTGCTTGATGGTGAATTGCAGGCCGAGCCTGATCCATGACCATATTCCGCTCCAAAGGGCGGCGGGATCGTCGGCTGCATGTCGGCGGTCGCCGTCGCGATAACTGTTGCGACCCCGCATTGCGCTGCCCGAAACCGGCAAGGGTTTCCGGGGCGGATGCGGTTGCGGCTCAGCCTTGCGGGTTCTGCGCCACGGTGGCCTTGAGGCGTACGCCCCTGCCGCCGCGCTCGCTGGTCTGGTTCTCGCCGATCAGTTCCACGCCAACCTCGTCAAGGGCCTGGATGACCTTCATCAACGTGTCGACAACGCCTCGCACGACACCCTCGCTCGCCTCCATGCGCTGTATCGTCGGAAGCGAAACTCCGGCGCGCTCGGCAAGAGTTCGCTGGTCGATACCGGCCAACGCCCTCGCGGCGCGCATCTGCGCAGCAGTGATCATCGGCCAGAACCTTTGTCTGAGTCTGCGGTATCAATGGATAATACAAATATCATGATGCTTCAAGCCTCATTCATTTTGGATGAGACATTGGCCACTCGCTGTCCGTAAACTGCCTTGCGCCGCTGCAGCAGCCGAGCCTCAAGCCAGCACAGCGCAGGCAAAACCCCCGCGGCAGCCGGCAAGCAGGCAGGACAAGCTGCGGAGCCGGCAGCGGCTTTGATCCCAAGGAAACATCGGACCAGATGATATGGCCATGATTGAACGCGTCTTGAAAAAGGTTCTCGCGGTTAACGCGCATGCTGCTGAGAGGGAATGGTTAGCTTCAATTCTGCTCGGCGCTTTCAGGCTGGAACCACGGACGAGGCAGGTTTGATCGCCCACGGTGCGGAGATCAAGCGCCGATAGGTGCTATGCCGACGGGAACACCAGTCGAGATGGCAGAGACCGTGAAGGCGAGCAAATCATTGCCCGCCAACAAGAACTGGTGAGCAGACTTGCGGCACAAGCGCGTATGTTGTTGCCGTATGACGCTGTAGTGTTCCTGCAATCCTTGAAGCCGTGCAGCGGTCGCCTGTCTGGAACGCCTTAGGCGCAAGCCTACTTCGTCCCAGCCCCAAACCAGTGGATGAATGCGGCTCGTATTGGGGCGCGCAATACTATCTCTACGCCATCTAAACGCCCACCATCTGGGAAATGCCCGTCGGCTGCCGGATGATCGCGCCCCAGGTGCCGCTGGACATTTTCTTTTTCCACGAGGAGAGCGCGCGCACGATTGGATGAGCGCGGAGCTTTTCGTTAAACGCACAATAGCCGGTCTGCTGACCATCGATGCCGTCGGCAATGAACTGAACCACGTTGCCGGCTGAGATGCCCGTCGGGTTGATCGCTGTCTCCGCCCTATATTGCACCGCCGAGACGACGCGAAGGTTCGGGAAGTTTTTCTTGAGCAGGTCCTCAACATTGACGTTGAACGAGTTGGTCGCGGTCATGGCAAGCTGCGATTCCGGCGACATGGCCAGTGTCATCTTGGTGTTCTGGTCGACCAGGCCGGCTGTCTGGGTAACGAGCTGCAGCCACAGTGATTGGAGGTCGGAATAGATCTCATTCGCGGTGGCGACGATCTGGCCGTTGTTGATCCATTTCACGCCGCCGTAAGCCTTCGGCGCCGGGGTGATCGGAGCCGCCAGGTTCGGATCGTTGAGAAGGCCATAGTTCTGCAAGCCCTGCACGCCCTTGAAGTAGGTCGTGTTGAGGAATCGTGCGAGCACCGTGACGCCGGCGCCATCCACCTCGCCAACCCAATTGACGCGGCCAAGGCCGGCGCGCTCGATTTCCAGCTCGCCATACTCGGAAATCGTCTGGAACAGATAGGACTGGCGCTGCGGCCAATTCATGTTGGCGCCGGCTCTGCCGTTGTCGTTGTAGTCGCCATAGCTCGACACTTCGCCGGTCTGCTCAACGACGGGGAACATCGCCGTCTGGTCGATCCAAGTGCCCTTTCGAATTTCGCCGAAGATTTCGGCAGCTTTGGTTGGGGCGAAAAGGATGCGGTAGACCTCAGGATCCACAAGCGTGGTGAGGAACGCCGGAATGCCGGCGTTCGGTGCTGTCGCTAGCTGAGGCTGTGCATCCATCGCGAGATGATTGGTGCGGAACGCCTCGACGATGTAGGCGCGTGCATCGGGAAGGTAGATACCGGCCTGCTCGAACATCGAGCGATGCTGAGTCCACGCCGCAGCGGCCTGATCGAAGTCGTGAAATTTCATGGTGGTTATCCTCACAGATCGCCGACTTGCGGCGCATGGTTTCGAGATTGACGGCGGGTTTAGCCCTGAGGCCAAGAGCTGATCTTCATCAGCTCGCCGGGCTGCGCGAAGGAACGCACGGTCCACTTAGTTTCAACATTGGTGGCCGCGGTGAGCGCAGCCGCGTTGACTATGGTGTTGACATCGACCGCATAGGTGCCAGCGCCACCGGCTGGGCCAGTGAGCTGCTGGGTAATAGTGGTGACGGCGGTGATGCCAGCGCCGGTCAGCGTGTCGCCGACGCCGAAGACGCCAACGATCGTGCCGCCCGCCGTGAACACGCCATAGGTGCCGGAAATCTCTGTACCGGGGTCGACGTCCTGGTCGGGGATGTTGACCGCATACGTGCCCACACCGCCCGGGGTACCAGTGAGTTGCTGTATGATCTTGGTGCCGGAGACGACGTCGGTGCCCGAGATCGTGGTGCCGGGGCAGATCGTGCCCGAGTTGACCGTCGTGACCGTCAGCACATTGCCGACGATGGAGCCCAGGAAGCCGCTGGTCCCGGCTGCAATGGAGCCGGCCGAAGTGGTCGCGCCATTCGGCGAGCCGGACGGAGCAGCGGTCGCCGTGCCATCGGCATAGTTGGCGTAGACCTTCTGGCCGACCAGGGCAGGCGTCGCGCCGGCGTTCTTCACCCAGAAATCGCCTCCATCGAAGACGGTGATGGGAAAGCCGGCCGGGACCAGCATCGTCGATTCCTGCAGGTATTGCTCGATCAGGCCCTGCTGCTCGCGATGGACGAAGCCTGCGACCGGGCCGGTGCCGAAGGTGTTGACCACGGCCGGCGCATTGTCGCTGTCGGCTTGGACATAACTCAGCCAGGCGAAGCGGCCGATGACAGCACCTAGCGCGCCGCAGACCAGCGCGCCAGCGGCGGCAAGGACTGTAGAGCGGGGATTGGTGGAAGCGAAATCGCCCTCGACAGCGGGGGCGGGATTGTAGGCAACCTGCGTCTGGAACCCAGACATGGGCGATCTCCTAAATGAAAAGAGCCGGCTTGCTGGCCGGCTCGACGGGCTTGGAAGGGAAAGCCGCTCGCCTTAGAGCGACTTGACGATGTGGGTCTTGGCGGCTGGGAAAAGCTCGTAGAACGAGTTCACCCCGGCAGCGTCCAGGGCGACGGCCGGCTTCTTCGGTGCGCCGACGCTAGGTAGCGGCTGGGCCTTGAGAATGGCCGGCAGTGCCGAGGGATGGACACCATCGATGTTGACGCCGAGTGAGGTGAGCGCGGTGCGATAGACGGCATCCGAGCTATCATGGGCCATGGCGAGCTTGCCGATGTAGGGACGAACGGCCTCCTCGGCGGCGCGCACTTCGGCGGCCGATTTGAGCATCTCGGCGCGGACCTCGGTCTTGGCCTGCACCACAGCCGCGGCGATTGCCGCGTCCATGGCCTTCTTGTCGACCTTGTCGTCATCGTCCTCGTCGCCGTCTTCGGCCTTTTTCTTCTTCTCGTCCTCGTCCTCCTCCTCTTCGGAGTCCTCGGCTTTCTTCTTCTTGTCGTCCTCCTCCTCGTCGTCTTCGTCCATGGCTTCCTGGACCTCCACCTCGTCGAGCGCGACGAGAACCCCCTCGAGACCGTCGAGCTTGGCGTCGGTGGCGAGCTTGCCCTCGGCGGCCTTACCGACTGCCTTGAGGATAGCGGGGCGCTTGGCCTTGAAGTTTTCGGCGGTAACGCCCGCGAGAGCCGCGCTGACATCGATCTTCTGATCGGCGGCGAGCTTAGGCATGACGTGGGCAAGGATCGCGCCGTGGGCGACGGACGCCATGCGCGACAGCAGTGCTGCTTTCTTCATCGTGATGATCTCCATTTTGCTGTCGCCGACTACAACATCAGGCCCGGCGCGGCCTTCCTCGACCAAGGCGACGTGATTGGCGGAAATGTCCCGCATCACGCCGTCGTAGGATTCTCCAGCCAGCGTGCCGGGCGTCATGTCGGCCCGGTAGCGATAGCTGCTCGAAAGTTCTTTCTGCCGATCGGATTCGATCAGCGCGATTGCAGCGCCATCCCAGATGCTGAGCGGCGCCATGAGATAGGGGGCATGGAACTCGACGGCATCGCCGAGCGCGCCGACCACGGCTTCGCGCGGGTGCTCCTTGGCGCTGACCGGGATGTGCTTGAGCAAGAGCGGCTTGCCGACGAAGGTCGGGGCGGCTTTCGCGAGCTCGTCCGCATCGCGGTACAGGCGATAGATGCGCTCGGGATCGAGCGCCAGCGCCTCGAAGTCCGGGATTTCGCGGCCATAGTAGGGGCAGATGTTGGCCTTTGAGATCGGCGTCATCTCGACGCGCAGATGGCCGTCCTGGTCGAACGAGCGCACGCTATTGCGATCCATGGCGAGCGCGTCGTTGGCCTGTGCCACCGCGTCCGTGCCGCGGCATTCGTCGCACACCATCCCAGGTCCAGCGAGTTCGCCGGTGCCGCCGCAAATCGGGCAAGCGCCCTCGATCACGATGTCTTCGCCCCTCGTCCACTTCACGAAGTTGGAGCGCAGCGAGTCCCATGCCTCAGGCGACATGTCGGCCGCTATGCCAAGCCGCTCGCCCAGCATGTCGCGCAGGCCCGGATGCAGCGGCTCGGGCAGCGAGCGCAGGGGAGCCCAGGCATAGCCGGAATGTTCGTCGGTCAGCACCGGCGCGAATTTCGTCTCGACGGCCTGAGCAAAGGTATGATGCACCCAGCCATTCGGGGTGCCGCGCGTATCGATGAGCTGGCGCGCGCCAGACGGCAGCGTGCCGATCTCCTCGGTGGTCTCGCGCGCCGCCGTCGTCTCGGCGTCTTCGCCTTCATCCGACTTGCCACCGGGCCAGCACCAATGGCCGGGCCAGCTGGTATCGGTCGACGAGCGCCGGAGCACCAGGACATCGCCATCGGGCGCGACCAGCATCAGCGAGGCCGCCTGCCCCGCGCTGTCCTTGCCGACGAACTCTTCGCCGACCGCCTTCGGGATGCCGAGCACGCCTCGACCCTCGGCCGCTGCGTACATGGCGCGGCGCTGGGCCTCAGACTTCGCAGGCATCGAAAATCGCTCCTTAAATGTAAGGCTTGACCTCACACTTTGGTTGACTTATGTAAGGTAGCGCCTTACACTCTAAGCATGATCAAGACGTTCCGAAACAAAGCCCTGCAACGCTTCTTCGAAACCGGCAAAGCACGCGGTCTCAGCGTTCAGGACGACAAGCGTGTCGCTCGCATCCTGCGGGCCTTGGAAGCGGCGGCGCGGCCGCAGGACATGGACCTTCCCGGCTATCACTTCCACGGCCTCTCGGGCCGCGACAAGGGCCGCTATTCGGTCCGCGTCACAGGCAATTACCGCATCACGTTTGCATGGGACGGCGAAGACGCAACCGAAGTCGAATTAGAGGATTACCACTGATGAACACGACACCCATCAAGCGCGGCCTGCCCGCGATGCATCCCGGCGAGCTTCTGCGCGAAGACGTCATTCCGTCGCTCAATGTGTCGAAGACCGAGATCGCGAAGCTGCTCGGCATTTCGCGTCGCACGCTCTACGACATCCTGGACGAAAAGCAGCCCGTCACGGTGGCGATGGCTCTCCGCATTGGAAAGCTGGTCGGCAACGGCCCGGTGCTTTGGCTCAACCTCCAGCGCAACTATGATCTGGAGCAGGCCGAGAAGGCTCTCCGCGCCGAGATCGATGCAATCCCGACGCTGCACGCCGCTTAGGAAGGAAATTCGATGTTTCGCTGTATTGTGTCAGCTCTCGTTCTCGGTCTAGCGACGGCGCCGTGCCGTGCAGAAAATGCCAACGCGTTTATCTACAGCTACGGCCTCAAGACATGCGGTGCCTTTGTGGCTGCAGAGGGAGATAACCATCCAGGCAAGGCCATTCTCAGAATGGCCGATGGCAGGAAGTTTTTCGACGAGAGCGCGAACTTCATGAATTGGGTGCTCGGCTATCTCAGCGCCGTTAACATGATGCGCGCCCCCGGGAAGCCCAGCATCGAGCTCGATAATGCTGCCGTCGATCTGTGGCTCCGGAACTGGTGCGACGCCCATCCGACCAACTCGATTTTCGACGGCACCCTTGCCCTTGTCGCGGAGGAAAACAAAGCGCAGTGACCGCCCGCCCCTCGGTCATGAAAAGCCCTTGATGATCGGCTTGGCGACACAGCGGCATCCGGGCTCCTCGCCCGGCCGTATGAAGCGCTTGACGGCCGGGTCGTACCAGCCCGTCGAAATCTTGTAACGGACCTTTTCGCGGCCGGCCTGGACATGCGTGGGGCGAGGTTCCTTGCCGCCGCCGCTATGGTGCCACTCAGCCTCATCGATACCGAGTTCGAGCTGGCGCGCCGTGTTGAAGGCCGCTGTCGCCTTGTTGTTCTGGTCAAGCGCGATGAAGGCGGCCCGGCGCCGGGTGATGCCGGAATAGCGCTCGAGATCCTGCACCAGGCCGGCAAGGTCGCGGCCGGTCTGCACCGACCGCACCACCGCGCCTTCGACCTGGTCGAAATACTGCGAGGGGATCGACCTGATCAGCGCCACATTGGCGTGGATCGTCGCGTCCACGACGTCGCGCATCGCCGCCGTCATCTTGAATTCGACCGAGATGCCGCCGTCGCGCAGGATCTTGCGCAAGGCGGCGCTCGACCGTTTCTCGACCGAGAGCGCGAAATAGTCGCCGAGCTTCACCGCGGCGACGTCGAAGCGCTTGGTCCACTGCGCGGCAAGCTTGCGGATCGATCGGCGCAGCGCTTCCGCCGGCGTTTCATCCTGCGCTATGCGGGGCGTATTGGCCCGGTAGGAGGCTTTCAGCCAGTAGACCACGCTGTCGCTCATGGCGTCGATCAAGCGCGTCAGGCGGCCCCTGTAGGCCGTCTCAATCCCGACGTTGGGTCGGACGGGGCGAAGCACCTTTTCGTTGCGCTTGGCCGTCCGACGACTTTGCAGGCTGGACATCACGATCCCTCAGCGTCTCGGCGATCTCGCGATCGTCGGGCGTCTGTGCTTTGAGGAGTTCCCAGAGGTGGAGCGTGATCAAGCGGTGCCGGCGTTGTCAGTGACGGGAGCCGCACTATCTGCCGGCTCCTCGGGCTTGGCAACACCCGCGTCCCAAACAAACCGTTCCAACACGAGAATGGTTTGGAAGAACTTGTCAGGGTCGATCTCGCCCGGCGTGCTCATGCCCACCAGCTCGACCAGCCGGAGTCGGATTTCGCGGGCCTCGTCAAGCCGCCTCGTCTCGTTCCTCGGAGCTGCCCTTGACCACAAGGCCGTCGTCCTCCTCTTCGAGCAGGTCGGGCATGTCCTCGACATCGATCGAGGAGAAGTTTGAGTCCGGATCGCCGGCAACGCGCTGGCGCGATTCCTCAGGCGAAATCACGCCGGCGTCGATCAGGATTACGTCGCGCTCCGCCTTGGTCTTTTCGACCTCGGCCGCTTCCTTCTCATTGGTCTCTTCGAGCTTTTCGAACTCGAAGTCGATGCCGGGATCGGGCTCGCCCCAGAGCGATGTCATCACCAGGCCAAGCAGGCGATGTATCGGCTGGCGAAACAGGTGCTCCTGGAAGGAGTGGACGTAGTCGTAGAAGACCTGGATTTCGCCCTCGGAGGAGGCGTTCAAACCGGCCGGCTGGACGCCGAGCAGCTTGACCAGCGGAATGTGGCTCACCGACGCCATGTGCTCCTGCGCCTGCGCCTGGAGCACGTCGAGCCCGGAGAGCGGAGCCGCGACGTTCTTGAAGTCCTCGCTATCCTTGTCGATCATCATCAGGCCGCGATTGGACCTGACCAAATTGAAAAGTTCGGCGCGCCGGAAGAGCTGATCGCCATCGGCTTGCAGCGTCTCGCCGAGATTGGTGGCCAGCAGGAAAACGCTGAACATCGAGATGATGTCGTTCACCGACTGGCGCGTCTCCAGCCAGTTGTCGACATAGGGCTTGCACATCTGCGACAGCGACAGGCCGCCGAATGAATAGGTCGGCTTCAACAGGTCGGGCACCTCGCGCCCGATCAAGGTGATCAGCCGCGTGGTGTGGACGATCTTGGCCTGCACATACCAGCTGTCGGGCCGATACCAATTGTCCTTGAGCGGATCGCTCGAGTTGTAATTGGTCGGATAGCACCAGACCGCCTCGACGGTGCGCAGCGCCTTGATCGGCTTCTTGGAGAACTTGGTGACGCTGAGCTTGTCCCAGCCGTCGCCGATCGGCTTTTGCAGCTCGTCGGCATCGTCGGTATCGCCGGTGTCGATGTAGATGTGACCGCGGCCGAAGAAGCCATCCTGCTCGGCGGCGCGGCAGAAGATGTCGCGCACGTTCAGGCGCTTGAACTCGGCCTCCAGCTCCGCGATCTTGTCGGCCTTGTCCTCGCCGTCGTTCGAGGTGAAGCGGATCCATTTGCGCGTCATCTCGGTGGCGATCGTCTCGGAGATCACCCGGTATTCCGGGCGCTGCGCCAGCTCCGAGAGATAGGCGTAGCCGAGGAAGGTGATCCCCTCCGAGAAGTAGCCGCTCAGCGCGAAGCCGTTGGCCCAGCTTTGAACCGCGCCGACGGCGCTGTCCATGGCAAGCCCGGTGTTGCCCGACGGGAGCACGCCATCCGGGTGCTTGGGCAAGGTGAAGACCGGCACCGGCTGTTTCGGTGCGGCCGCTTGCGCGCGGATCGCCGACAGCATCGCATCCGAGATGCGCGTGGGAGGACGCGCTCCAGGAGGAACTGCTGCCGGCGGTGCCGACGCAGGGACGTCGGCGACTGGCCCGCGTGTCCAACGACGGCGCAATGCGCCCCAAAGTTTCTTGATCATCGCGGCGCCGGCTGGGCAGCGCGCCGAAGAACGTCGTCGCTGATCACCATGGCCCCCTTGATGTTGAGCAGCCTCGTAAAGGCTCCGGAAGATGCGTCGACCTGGTCCATCAGCTTGGAGGCTGGGAACAGGCAGAGTTCGTCGAGGTAGAGCGTGTTCCACTCGCCTTCGACGATGTAGACGTTGCCGTGTTCGCATTGCGCCGCGAACGGCTCGGCGCGCGTGACCTTGTCGCCGGTCTCGCCCTCGGCATGCACCTTGTAGCCGGCGAGCTGCGCGACGAAATCCTGCACCTGCGCCTTGCCGGCCTGCCCAGGATCTTGCGGCAGGCTGATGTGGACCGTCTTGCCGTCGAGCGCGGCCTGCGTCTCGATCGTCTTGCGGACCGACTTGCCTTCCTCGCGCAACGTCACGACATGGCCGACATAGTAGCGGCCCTCGGGATCGCGGCCGAGTTTGACGCCGGCGGTGCGAGCGCCAGTGCCGCCGCGCGTGCCGGCCAAGTCCCAATGGCGGACCCAGATGGTGCCCTTCGGCGCTGCCCTGACGATGCGACCCTCGAACCAGGCGCGCTGGAACATGCCGCCGGCGCGCGGCGCTGGCCGCTGCTGATACTGGCCCGCGACGGCATACGACGTCATGTCGTTGTAGAGCTGTTTCAGCTCATCAGGCGGGAAGCGGATCGGATCGAGGATCTCGCCGTCGACGGTGCGAGGATCCTGCCGCCAGACGAGCTGGAGCTTGATCGCCTCGATCTCGGCGCGACGCTCGTCCGGCAGATTGTCGTTCTCGCCGTACCAGTGCTGCTTGCTCGCGTCATAGCGCGCCAGGATAGGCTCGCCGACGGAACTGGAAACCTTGACCGGGGTATAGCAGCAGCGGTCGGGCTCGAACTGCATCGGCAGGCACAGATGGACGTAATCCATCTTGCCGTCGAGGATGACGCCCGTGACGTCGGCCTCATGCAGGCGCTGCATGATGACGATGATCACGCTGCGCTTCTGGTCGTTCAGGCGGTTTTGCGCGCCCTCGCGAAACTTGCGGGTCGTGGCGGTGCGCTCGGTCGCCGATTCCGCCGTCTCGGTCGAGTGCGGATCGTCGATGATCAGGCGATCGCCACGCTGCGAGGTGAGCGAGCCGAACGCCACGCCCTCGCGGGTGCCGGTGCTGTTGTTGGCAAACGAGGTCTCGGCCCTGCGGCTGAGATAAACCTCGGGCCAGCGGTCCTGGTACCAGCGAGACAGGATCAGATCGCGGCACTTGCGGGTGTCGCGATTGACCGGCCCGTCGTTATACGCCGTCGACAGATACCGCATGCCGGGCCGGCCGGCCGGTCCCCACTCCCAGGCTTGCAACAGCACCGAGACGAGCAGCGATTTCGATGTGCCGGGCGGCACGTTGATGACGAGGCGGTTGCGGAGGCCCAGCTCGAGAAACTTGCCCTCGACCAGCGCTTGCAGATGGTCGCAAACCACCTGCATGTGCCAGTTCCAGACCAGCGGCGTCTCCGGCTCGAGTTCGAGCCACGCCATCTTGACGAACTCGGCGAACGATCCCTTGGCCTTGCGCCGGTCTCGCTCGATCAGCAGGTCTTCGAGGTCGGGGGCAATGAGCGGCGCGCGGGCGGCGGCAGACTTCTGCGCCATTCAATTCACCCTTGCGCTTCGGCGGCCTTCCGTCGTTGCGCTGCCGCAATCAGGACGTCCAACTCCTCGTCGGTGTAGTCTTTCGGGTTTGCCCGTGCTTGCGTCTCGACCGGGCCGCCATTCTTGCCGGTCTGCTCGACGCGGCGCACATAGCCCCGGTCCTTGCCTTTGAGCTCCAGGTACCAGCGCACGGTCTGCAAATCGCCAGAGCGAAGCGCGATCACCACCTGCCCCTCGGCAACGTCGAGCAACTCGTCGGCGATCTCGGAATCGGCCTCCTGGATTTCGGGATGCTCGTTCAGGAAGGCGTAGAGCGTGGTGCGGCCGACGTTCAGCTTCTCCGCCGCGACCGTCTTGATGCCGCCGCACTGGCGCAGCATCGCGATCACGCGCGGCACGTCGCGCTCGGTCAGTTTCGGCGATGCCCCGCCCCGGTTGCCTTCCGCCGGCTTCGGCTGTGGTGCCGGCTCAGGCTTGGGAGCAGGCTTCGGCGCCACAGGAGGCGATGCCTTGCTGGCCGGCTTCTTCTTGCCGCGCGCCGGCTTTTTTTTCGGCTCGGCTTTCGGCTTCGCTGTGGCCGTTTCAGCCTTGGCCTTGGCCTTCGGCTTCGATGTCGTCACGCTGGTCGTGGTCTTGATCACCGGACGACTCGCGCGTGCGAGTGTTCGGAATGTTCGGGATGGCTCATTTTTTTGCCACCCATCCCACAACCCATGGACATCATGCCGCGAGCCGAACCGAATGCGATTGTGCTGGTCAAATCGGGCCGCAAAGCGTTGCTGGGCATAAGGTCTGCAAACATGCGCCGAAATGCAAACTGACCCATAATGCTTGACGCTGCGGCCACACTAACCACCGGCACTACGTTACACACACACGAATGCACCTGGATCACGGAAGGAGAACGCGTGCGAGGCACACGGCGAAGGTGAACGACAGGATGGCGAGCACCACGATAAACGGGGTGCCGAATGGCGGGCCGGCGATGGGCGCTTCGGGCTTGGGAAACGAGCCGCGCAAGCTGGGCAGTTCATGCCGCATCGGATTTGTCCTCCGCTTCCGCTTCGAGTTGATCCAGCCGCTCGCCGGCAAGGCGCGCCATGACCGAGAGGGCGATGCCCGAATTGACGATGTTGAGCTGGCTCTTGGTGCGCACGATGGTGTCGAAGAACTCGTCGAACTTCGACTGCGGCGCGGCATGGATGCGGAAGCGCTTGGCCCTTTTGGCGAGTGCCTCCAGCTCGACCTCGAAACGCACGCGGTCTTCCGGCAGGAAGGAGAAAAGCAGCTCGTCGTATTTGATGTTCGCCCCGCCGAGCGCGGTAGCACCTGGTCCCTTGTCGCCGGCGAGCACGCTGTCATCGAGCCCGGAGAACTTCTTCGCATCGATGTCGAGCGAGGCGTAGAGCTGGGCCAGCAGCGACTGGTCATCCTCGCCGTTGATCGAGTTGTGGCTGAGCTGGATCGCCACCTTGCGCTTTTCGCTCAACGGGGTGGTGATCACGAGCGCGTCGACCATCGGCAAGCCGGCCTCGATCGCCGCGGCCGTGCGATGATGTCCGGACAAGATCTCGAGAGAGCCGTCCTTGTTCTCGCATGCCAGGACCGTGGTGGTGAGGCGGCCATCGATTTTGACGTTCTCGACAAGGCGCTTGAACATGGCCGGTGCCATGTAGTGCGCGTTCTTCTCGCGGCGGCGAAGCGTGTTCGGATCAACCTGGAGCGCCTCGATATCGAGGACCTTCCAGTCAACGCTTGAAGTGCTTGCCATACCACCACTCGAACGCTTGTTGCGGCGTCTCGTCGATGCGGGCGCCGACGTAATGCAGGCGGAACTTGCCTTCCGGCCCGTCGATCTCTTCGCGCTTGGTCTGCTCGAAGATGCCGCGATATTTCATCGAGACCGGATGGTCCGAGAACGCCGAGGTTTGCACCTTGTCGAAACGGTCGATGAAGCGCTTGCCCATGTCGCGCAACAGCTCGCCGTTGCAGGCGAGCCTGGTGACGAGCTTTGACAGCCTGCCCTCGCGCGAGATGGCGAAGTCGGACAGCAGGTAAATCGACCGCTTCGCGAATTTGTCGAGGTTGTAGATCAGGCCGCCGACCAGCATGTCGTCGACGCGCACCAGGTAGTTCACCATGCCGGGCGTGTGGGTAATGCCCTTCTTGAGGTAGACGTCCTTGAGGAACGTCATCTGGGCAGCGTCGGCCCGGCCAATCGTCACGACCGATTCCGGCTTGATCTTGTCGAGGTCGATCGGCTTGTAGCGGAACGGGGCCGACCGCGGCACGAGCTGCAGGTAGGACGACTTGCCGGTCGACACGTAGCAGTAGTGCGGGTGGCCCCGGCCGGAGACGAATTCCAACTCCGGTTTCAGATCGTCGTAAATCTGGTCCGAGAGGATGCAATAGGGGACGCCCGCCTGCCGCACGCGCTCGATGAGACCGCGCAGCGCCTTGGGGTCGAACAGCTCATATCGGGGAGCTTCCCATTTGATGTTCTCGGCCAGGAACTCGAACATCTTTTCGTAGCCGCCCTTGTAGAACGGCGGGTAGGAGAAGATCGCGGCCTTGCGGTCGATGGCCTCCTCGAGATGCAGGATCCAGTCGCGCGGCGAGTAGCTCTTGATCGGGATCATGCCCGGAAGCTTGCGGACCTTCTCCAGGGTGCGCTCGACATAGCTGCCGAAGTTCGCAACCAGGTGCTCGCGATGGCTGGTCTTGTAGGCGTTCGCCTTGCCGCCAGCGAAGCGGCCGAGATTGAAGCCGACGGCCAGCGCGGCGAGGCGCTGATCGGGCTCCCGAAAGTCGAACTCGTTCACGAAGTCGAGCGCGCCGTGAAACTCATAGTCTATCGGCTTGCCCAGCAGGTAACCGGCGATGGCTGACGAGTAGAGGCTGACGTCGTTGGAGTGCATCTCAACGCCGGGGAAAGTGGCGAGCGTGATCTGCTCGAACCGGAACGTTCCGGAGCAGCAATTATAGACCCGGCCCCACTTGTCGACCTCAGACACGCGAAGGATTTGCGCGATGCATTCCTTCGGCACAACGCCTTGAAACATAACGCCGAGGGCCTCGCTTTTTCACTTGCATCGAAGGTGTAACCAAATAAAGTTACTTGCGACCAGAACGGTTACTTTCCCTACCACCGATTACCGACCAATGACCCTCAACGATCTCGCAGCCAGCCTTCATCAGAAGTCCGGCTTCGGCGGCGCTCGCCTGGAAGCGATCACCTTCGCCGCTGCCATCGGCTTGGCCCGCTACGCCGGTGCGGAGCACCAGACCTATTTCAAGCGGCGCTTCGCCGAAACCATCGAGAAATTAAGCTCTGACGACGTGCTCGACGTCGTGGGCTTCGTGGCGAAAGAGGCCGGAATTGAGCCCTCGCCGAGTGGCTTCGACACCAACTGATTTTCGGGGATTGGCCGAATCGCGAAGCAACATCAGGCTGCGCGATTTCTGCCTGCCCCCCTGGCTTTTTGTCAAGCGCGTTTCGCAACCATTTTGGCAACAATCCCCTACCACGGAGACCAGAGACCATGGCCAACTACTTATCCCCTACCGGAAGCCCGATCACCGGAACATTGGAGCGGCTGACCGGCCGCGCTCACATCAGCGACATCGACCCGGAGACGGGCGAGCCGGAATACGCCGGCGGCACCGAAATTTCTGGAACGATATCCAGACCGCCAAGCGCAACGGCAAGATCGTCTTCCTCGACGAGGCGGGCGACGAGTGGACGTTCGACCAGCTCACCCGCGAGGACGTGGACGAAGAGGAGGAAGACGCCTGCGACGGACCTGACCCGCGCACTGCTGAATTGCAAGAGATCGCAGACGGCGCTTTCGGCGACGGACCCATGGCGCGCGGAGCGGCGCGCGACATGCTCAAGCGGGAGCAGCGCTGATGGCCCGCTATCTAGTCACATGGGAGATCGACTACGAGGGCGAAGGCGATCCCGAAGCGGCCGCACGCTGGGCGTGGGATATCCTGCGCAAGCCGCACTCCACCGCAAGCGTCTTCACGATGATCGATGAAGACGGGAACGAAACCAAGATCGATCTGGCCGAGCTCGACGAGGCCCGGCTGGAGAGTCCCATCAGCAGCGTCGGCGACGTGCTGCGCAGGCTGACCGAGGAGGCGCGCCATGCCCATCGGTAGCCATCAGTCCGCGGCGGCCGGCACCGACGTCTGGCTGACCCCTCCCGCCCTCCTGGCCGCGCTCGGTGGCGCCGAGAGTTTTGACCTCGATCCCTGCGCTCCCCTCGATCGGCCGTGGACATGGCGCGCCAGCACTACACCATCGCCGACAACGGTCTAGCCCGGCCCTGGCACGGTCGCGTGTGGCTCAACCCGCCATACTCGAACAACGTGATCGGCCGCTGGATGGGCCGTATGGCCGAGCACGCCCATGGAATCGCGCTGATCTTCGCCCGCACGAAACGCAGGTGTTCCACGAGTGCGTCTGGCGCGCGGCCGATGCGCTGCTGTTCATGGAAGGGCGGCTGCATTTCCACGATGCCGCAGGGACTCGAGCAAAGGCCAATGCCGGCGCGCCGTCGGTGTTCTGCGCCTATGGCGCCGACGATGCTGACCGCCTTGCGGCCAGCGGCATTCCCGGCGCTTTCGTGCCGCTGCGCCTGTGCTCGCTGATCTTCGGCTTTGCCTCCGTCGGCTCGTGGGTCGACGAGGTGTTGAAGGTGATGCAGCGCGCCGGCGCGGCCGTGCGGCTCGACGATCTCTACCGCGCCTTGGCCGAGAATCCGAAGTCCGAACGCAATCCGAACTGGAAGGCGAAGGTCCGCCAGACCCTACAGCGCGGCCCGTTCGAACCGCTAGGCGAGGGCGTCTGGCAGGTGGCCGAGGGGAGGTTGCTCTGATGCGCCACTTCCGGACACGCCGATATGGCCCGTTCGAGGACACGAGGCGAAAGCGGCTCGCCTTGGCCCGAAAGCAGCGCCTTGAGCGAGAGAAACTGCCGCTCTTTTCCGAGATGATCGCAGAGGAGCAGCCAGACGCCGACACCGTTATGGCGCAGCGCGCCGAGCAAGCGGTGATCTGGGAGCAGAATACTCGCGACCGCCGCGCCGCGAACTGGCGTCGTGCAAGGAGCCGGCTTTTCGCCTACGGCGACAACATCCGGAAAATCCTGCGGGCACTCTGGAATAGCGCTCCCTACCCGGGCACGCCGGAATATTTCGCCGACATGCTCCACAGCTACGACGTCGGCCGGCTCGACCCGGAGAACCCGCCATGGGTCTACCGAGGTCCGGGCGTCAAGGGTTTCGACCCTCTCCCCATCATCAACCGATCTCGCGAGCGCATGGGGTTGCCGCCCCTCTCGTCGCTCGCAGAACTTCCGAGGTACGGCAATGGCTAAGACCGCCAAGGCGAAGGCACCAGCCAAGAAGCACGCTTGGCAGATCGAGGCCGAGAAACGCGGTCAGGAGATCGCCGAGAATGTCGCCATGCTGCGCGACGGGTCCGACGAATATCTGGTCGGAATCGCTCGGGAAGCCCTCCACCACTACCGCGCCGCGATGATGGCCTGCGACAAGCCCGGCCGCCTTCCCTACGAGCTAGTGATCGAGGCATGTGTCGAGACGCTCTACCGGATTGAGGAATACGGCGGCCGGGAGGAGCGCGGGGACGGTTCCGGCCGTTCCTGGCCGCCGCGCTGCCGCTCCCGCTTCAACTGCTGGAACTCGGCGTCGTCCTGGCTCGGCAAGCAACTGGCCGCGCCCGACGGCGAAATCCCGATGCACGGCCAGCCCGGTCGGTTCATGCTGACCATCCACGGCTGCCGGACCGACGTGCGCTACCCGGGTCTCTTCGGAGGGGTCGGGCTGGACGGCCGGGTGATCGACCTCGACCGGCCATTTTTCAGCGAGACCGGCTTTCGATCCTTCACCGGCGCCGGGCTCTCCCGCGAGCGCTGGTTTGTCGACGAGGCAATGACCGTCGACGAGATGCTGACGATCGTGATGGAGCAGAACCTGCTTATCGATCATCACGGCAAGACGGCGACGAGGGCCAGGCTACACAACCCTCCGTTCGGACTTAGCCATTGGCAGGGCAACGTGCGTCACCCCGCCGACGACAGCAGGCTCCGCGAGGAGCACCGCAACGATCCCGCCTACCAGCCGGGCGGTTTCATCCATGCGCTGCCGGGCCTCGCGCCGATCGGCATCCCCAGCCGCGTCGAAAAGACCGGCCAACTCGCCTTCGCATTTTGAGGGACAAGATCCTTAGATCCGCGCCTGATGCTAGGCCGTGAACGCGATAGAAAAGAATCCGCGACAGGCCGGCACACTGTGACAGGGTTGCCCCCAGGCAACCAATTTCGTAGCAAGTCGAGATCGAAAGAACTGGGATCGGACAAATGGAAGATTACGACAACCAGAAGGGCGCCAAGCCCGAAGACGTGCGCCACGCTTTGAAAGGATGGACATTTTTCCTCGTGATAATGACAGCCATCTTTGGCGCGGCCTACGCTCTGATAGAGATGTAAGATGAACTCCCCGGCAGACGGATTGCCGGAGAAGATTGGAACGGCGGTTGGTGCGGTCGTCATCATCGCCGGTGCTTAGGGGATTTATCTAGCCCTCGCGCTATTCCGAATGGACGAGCCCCAGCCTTGAGGGGAATCGGGGCTAGGGCTCACGCATGTATACGGTACAAGCACGTCCCGGACAGCAGGGCGCTCCTAGTTTTTATAGATTGGACACTCTGCGGGCGAGCTATCACCAGACGCATCAACCTGTTTGTTGATCAGAGCGGGAGGGAAAGCGCTCTCGACAACAAACCCAAGCTGCTTACATGCATTTACGCATCGGGCTAGATCAGAGTCGATTTTATCATTGCTTAAAGATTCAGGGGCAGTTGTTAGCCCGCATGAAGCTCGCGCGCCGTCGGCGTCTCGACGCATCTCACGATTGTACGCCATCCACTGCGCCGCATCCGACCAGAGCGAAGATCAGCAATGCAACGGACGGTTCGGCGGCGCATTTCATTGAGGTTAGTCCTTCCCCTCGTCCCGCTTGCGCCGCGCCAGTTCCTTTATCTGCTCATTGATGAGCTTGGGCGCATGGTCGATCTTATCCATCGCCGCATCAAAAGCCGAGCCCGATTGATCGATCCTTAGTTCTCGGGCGGATGGCGATCGAGGGCATTACTGGTCGTGGCTTCTATTGCGCTAAGCGCAGTACGGCGCACCTGTCGACACCTCTAACCTCCGACAACTGCACCTGGGCGAACACGATCTTTTGTCCGTGGCCGCATTGTAACCAATTTGGTTACACGCTAACCTGTTGTGGTCACACTTTTCCCTACCACAGAGACGAGCCGACCATGCCCTACTGCGACGACTGCCTGACCCCTTTCCCCTTCGACGACAGCGAAAGCTGCCGCTGCCCTTCCTGCAGGGAGCAGCGGGCCGACCAGTTCGCGGCCGAGGAGGAAGAGGCCGAGTTTCATGCAACGGGACAGGAGGCGCGATGCACCAATAGAGGCAGAAAATCCCTTCGATAGGGCGGCGGGAGAGGTCCCGTCGCCCACCAATACCTACCACGGAGACCAGACCAGTGACCAAGCCAGTTGAATACGAGTTCACGCTGCCCGACGGCAGCAAGCGCTACGAGATCGTGATCGAGCGCAAGGACGTCTTCACCTTCCAGAAGATGCACGGCGCCGTGAGCGCCAAGCCGGTCGAGGCGAAGCCATGAACGCGCTGATCCTCCGCAACACGGTTGAGCAGATCGTCGCCTATCGCGACGCAGCCGTGGCCGCCTACCATGAAGCCGGAAACCTTAGTGCTTGACCCGGTAGAGGAAATACGGTTGGTGGGCCGCAAGGAGAGCCTTGTCCGGCGGTCCCGCCAGTTGCCCGATATAGGCGGAGAGCGCGCTGTCGGTGAAATACAGCGAACCGTCCGGACCCGTGGCCACGCCGTCCGCCCATATCACATCATGTAAGCGTACCAACGTCGTAACGCGCTCTTGCTCTGCGGGTCGAACGCCATGAGGCCGCCATGCTCAACATCGGTGACAATAACCTCGCCTGATTTGTCGATGGTTATGCCGTCGCTCATAGGTTTCGCCCCTAAGACTTCCACCTTCTTGGCAACTTCGGAAGGACCGATGTTGGCGTCGAGCACGTCGGAAAGCGGAACCCGGCAAAGATGCGAATTGGTCATTCCGGCGAGATAGACCCATTTTTGATCCGGGCTGATCTCTATTCCGTCAAGGCCGACTGCGACGTTCACGAGGCCTCCGGCCATGCGGTACACGCCAAACGGGGTCTGCATCAACCAGTCCTCGGGCGAGGTGCACGGATGGGCTCCCAGAGCGGTGCGGAATGTTTGATCCTGTACAGAGAAAACGATGAGTTTCGGCCCGGTGAACCGCATTATGCCAGTATCGGCCAGGAGGACATATTTGCCATCGTCGGTCACACGCAGATCCTGGGCGAACTGCGCCTCCTTGCCAGGGAACTCAAAATACGCAAGGCGCTGCCGCGTCGCCAGATCGAAGGCCCACAGGCGAGTATGCTGGAAATCAAAGCTTGCCGGCTCGATCAGCCAAAGGCGGTTCTGCTTATCGACGGTCATGCCAAACGTGCCCTGAAAATCCTTCTGGGCCGCCATGGAGGGGAATGGCGTGATTTTTCCGTCGGCCAGTTCAAAGACGGTCGCGTCGGAAAACCGCCCCGCACGGGCGATCGGATGGTAGTTGAAATAAACATGCCCGTTTGGCGCGACCGCCACATTGCCGGGAGGGTATTCAAGGCTAACCAGCTTCTCGAGCTTGCCGAGACCACCCGGATTTGCCGAACCGATATCGGAGTAAAGCGTGCCCCTGCCATATTCGAACTTGACGAACGCCAGCGCAGCGATGACCCCAAACGTGAGGACCAGACCAATGCGCAATAGGAGCCGCCCTATGCCCTTGCCAGTTTGCTTGCTCATTGTCTGTTCCCTTCTTGTTGCAATAGTCCAGTGTTCATTGGGGCGACGGTCACAGCGTCGACCCATGTCATCTGCGTTCGGTGCCCGAACGGTTGTTAAGTCTCTGTTCCGGTTGCTCTCACCAGCGGCCAGATCCTCGCTAATGCAAGGAGCCTTGCCTCTCTGGCATCCCACCGCTATTGAGTTCGCGCCACTGGTTGGGTGTGACGCCTTCCCAGTCGCGGAAAGCGCGGTAGAAAGAACTGGTATCCTGGTAGCCCAACAGGCAGGCCACTTCGTCGATGTCGGCGGAGAGATCGGCGAGAAGCTGACGGCCCAGTTCTTGCCGCGCCTCCATGAGGAGTTCCCGAAACGTCGTCCCCTCCTCGGTGATACGGCGCTGCAAGGTGCGCTCGCTGAGACCCATATCGGTGGCAATTCCGGACAATTCCGGCCGTCCGCTGGCCAAGTTCCTTTTCAGGACCAGCTTCACTTGATCCCGGATTGAGGTGAGCGCCTGAAGTTCACCGAGAGCTGACGCGAGTGCCGGTGTGAGGATCTCCAACAGTTCCGGATTGTGGCCCGGAAACGGACGATCAAGATCAGGGGCCTTCAGAATGAGGATGTCACCAGGCGCGCCATAGCGGATCGGACAGCCGAAGTAGGCTGCATGTGCGTCGCTGCCCGGATTGGGCCGCCTCAGCTCGAGGCGCACGGGTGATAGGTTCTGCCCCGTCCCTCGCCGGCCGAGCTCGACCAGAAACGCGAAGGTGATGTCTACAGCAATCGCCGGTTCTGGCTTAGTCGCATAAAGCCACTCGCTGCTGATGGATACCTCACCGTTTTCCTCGGAAAAGTGGAGCTGCTCTGGTGTGCAAAGCCTTTTAAACCTGGCCACCCTCGACAATCCGTCACGGTAGTCTCGCGCGTGAAACGCCGCCAAAGTCGATGGCGGATGAACCGCGGTATCGGCGCTCTTCACCAGCTTGATCCCGAGGCCGCTATCCGATGAAAGAACTTCCAACGCCTCGAAGATCGCGAAGTACTGTTCAGTCGTGACCAGGCCTTGGGGGTTGAGGTGCAAAGTGGCAGGCAGGCGGGCCTGCCTCAGGATCGCTGCCGGCCGAAGCCCCAAAGCCTCGATCGCTCGCCAGAACGCCTGCGGGACTTTACATCTGTCGGCGGGAGTTGCACTCATCACCCGTTCTCCTTTGTTCAAATCGTGTAGGGCCTCAGTAAGCGCGGCTTGTGTCGTGTCCTATCGCATCTGGCTCATGATAATCCGATCGAACATGCGGTCGCCGAACCACTTCCGGATGAAAACCATGGGCTTGGCGTATTTGCCGACGACGTACCGCGTCTTCGGCCTATGCAACCCGATCGCCCTAGAAACGACATCGGCGACGACGCTCGGATTGGTTCCACGACCGTGCCCGTAGGTCTGCCTTGTTGTCCGGGCGACGATCTCGGAGACCTTGGCATAGGCACTCCTGGCGGAGCGCTTGACAAGGCCATCGGCGACGACATCGCCGAAGGCGGTCTCGATCAGGCCGGGCTCGACGACGACGACATTGATCCCGAAGGGCTTGAGTTCGAGCCTCAGACTGTCCGACCAGCCCTCAAGCGCGTGCTTGGTGGCGTGGTACCAGGCGCCAAGCAGCGTGTAGATCTTGCCCCCCATGGACGTGATGTTGACGATGGTGCCGGCACCCTTCTGGCGCATCGCTGGCAGCAGAAGCTGCGTGAGCCGTGCCGGCCCGAAAACGTTGACCTCGAACTGGTAGCGAGCCTCGTCGATCCCGACGTCTTCAACCGGTCCGTAGAGGCCAAAGCCTGCGTTGTTGACCAGGACATCGACGCCGCCCGACTGTGCGATGATGGTGTCGACGGCGGCCTGGATATCGCTATCGACCGAGATATCCATACGAAGCGGAATCGCGCCAAGTTTGGCAAGATCGCCCATCCTGTCGACATTACGGGCAGCGACATAGACCTTGAGCCCGTCCTTAATCAGCCGGATAGCGATTTCCTTGCCCATGCCGGAAGACGCGCCAGTAACAAGTGCGATTTTTGTTTGTGGTTTCACCATTTTACTTTGACCTTCCTTATTCGATGAAGTGAGTCCTAATCCAAAAAAGTGCCCGGCGCATTAGCGGCCGGCGCCATACCAGTAGCAAATCCCGCCACCGTCTCGCGTGGGCTGCCACCGATTGTCAGAGTTGGGCGGCATCTTCTGGCCGCAATGACGCTGTCAGCCCCAAGACATGGGTAGAACGTAAGAGGGAACAGCGGGCACCAGCTTCTCGATCAGTCAGATCGCGACTTTGAGCGCGATATCGATCACGTCGTCCATGCGCTCCACTTCCTGGAAGACGGCGGGTGCCTCGCCGCCATCATGTCGGCCGGCGCCGAGTTCCGCGAGACGCGCAAGGCCATGGCCTTCCGCGCCCTGATCGAGAAGCTGAACGGCCAGTTCTGCGATCTGCCGCAGGACCCTTTCGCCGAGGTCGGAACCTACGTGACCACCGTCACCGTCAAGGTCTGCAAGGACGGCCGCCGAAATCACTTTTAGGTTGCCCATATTGTAACCAAATTGGTTACATAGTAGAATACAAAATCCTTACCGCGGAGTCCAAAATGTTTCGCCCGTTACCAGAAGACGAGGAGGAGCGGCGGCGCCGGCTCCCCACCATCATCCAGGCCCTCGACATGTGGTCGTCCTGGCATAGCGACTGGTCGCCCCTCGGCTGCACCGGGGATTACGCCCTGGACATGCGGCTCGCAGATGCATTCCGCAATCTGCTCTACCGGCCGGAGCTTCGCGACCGGCTTGACTGGATCGAGCGACAGCTACGCGAGCCCCGCCATCGTGCGGCCGACGACCGCTACCAGGCCGAGCTGATCAAGTGGTGGCTCGAATTGTTCGCCAGCGAGACGCTCCCCACCATCAACCAACGCCTCGAGGCACGAGAACTGCAATGCGCTTCATCCTGATCGATTCCACACTCCGGCGCGCCATCGACTACCAGACGCCGCGCCCTCTGGGGCACCAGCTCTTCTGCGAACTTCTTGAGAGCGACAGCCTCGACCGCGTGGAGTTGGCGCCGGGCCTGGACCTCTGGCTCTCAACCGGACCATGGCGAAGGACGTTCCAGTTTTTCCGCTCGGGCGCCGAGTTCGCGGGCAATGGGATCCTGGCAGGACGAACGCCGCTCGACGACTTCAAGAGCTTGCCGCGCGCCATCAGTTTCGAGACGGTGACGGCGTGGGTCAATTATCCCGAAGTGCGCTTCGAGGCGCCGCAGCCGCGCCGAAAATATCAAAGGCCGACCGGGTTGCCCCTGATCGGCCTTCCTCTCCATCCCTACCACAGGACAGCGCCCGAAGGCGCTGGAGAGAACCCATACCTAATGCAGATGTACCGGTGAGGCAACCTTACCAAAATGGTAACACACAGTGTCATTTTGGTTGCTTGAGAAGTTCACCGGATTTACATTTTGACCTGTCCAAAGCCCTACCACCGAAAGAGACGAAGATGCGCATTTTCACCAGCTCCTGGTTCACCAAGCTGCCGCCCGAAATCCAGAAGATCGGGGTGTCCAGGGGAACGCCGCGAGGTTATCCGGCAGGCTTTCGCAAGATGCCCGAACTCGCCCCAGGCGAATGGTTCAAGACCGCCAGCGAGCGCGAGTATAAGCAGCTCTACTTCGAAGGCCTCGACAGGCTTAATCCCGGCCGGATCGTCGCCAAGATGGAAGACCTTTCGGGCGGCAGGGACGTCGCCCTGCTCTGCTACGAGGCCCCGACCGACAACCAGTATTGCCATCGCGCCTACATCTCGGTGTGGCTGAAAGAAAAGCTCCGGCTCGAGGTGTTCGAACATGGCCTGGAGGCCGAGGGCTGCGGTTGGCACCATCCCAAGCTGCCGGCGCAATACCGCCTGCCCCAGCCGCCTCAGCCGCTCCAGGTCGCGCCCTACCTCGGCGCCGAGGCGCCCGACCAGCAGGGCCGCGTCTGGAAGGTGATTGGCGTCAATCCGGAACACGTCGACCAGGCACTCGTGCAATGCGGCGACGACCAGCGCTCAATCTCCGGCGACGTCTTGCAATCCCGGTTCACGCCGGTGAATTGACCACCACCGAAGTGCTTGAAATTATTCGGCTTTTTGGCTTGTACCCACTTGTAACCGATTTGGTAACAAGCTAAGTTATTCAAGTAACTTAGAAATTCAGATCGGTGCAGCAGAAAGCCGTTTCCTTTCACCGCTGCAGCCTTCGCCGGAACTCCCCTTTCAGCAATGGGCCGGCGATTGGTGACTTCTCGTCAAACTGACCGGCCGAGTGAAACCGGACCGGGGACGGGCCAGGCCTAGCATAACCGCCGGAGCCGCACCGATCTGGGAAATCCCTACCACGGAGACCAGACATGAACCTCGAAATCGAAGCCCTGCGCCAGTCAGCTCCCAAGCTACACGGCCGGGACGCGGAGTTCGCCGCATCCCTCCTGCACCAGTATGACAGCCGCTCGAGTCTCTCGGAACGGCAATGGCCCTGGGTGGCGACCTTGACCCAGCGCGCACAAGCCGGAGAGCCCGCGGCGCCGAAGGCCAAGGTCGGCTCGATGGATGGCCTGATCGCGCTGTTCGACACGGCGATCGCCAACAAGCTCAAGCATCCGAAGATCCGCTTCGACGTCAACGGTGAGACCGTCGTCCTCGCTCTGGCGGGTGAGCGCTCCGCTCACGCCGGCCAGATCAACGTATCGTCGCCGGGACCCTTCGAGAGCCGCGACTGGTACGGCCGCATCGACCGCAAGGGCGAGTTCACCCGCTCGCGCCGGTCGCCCGGTCGTGACGGTCTGGTGGCCGCTCTTGCCGCTCTGGCCGAGAACCCCTCGAAGGCCGGCGCGGCGCACGGCAAGCGCACCGGCAACTGCTGCGCGACCGAGCTGACCGACCACCGCTCCATCGACGTCGGCTACGGGCCGGTTTGCGCCAAGCGCTGGGGACTGGCGTGGGGTTGATCCCCGCGCCTTCCTCGAGATCCAACCCCCTACCACGGAGAAAGACAATGACCATCAACGTGACGCCGGCCGAGATGCTGGCGATCTGCAATGCTCTCGCCGCCTCGGGCAACCAGGCGCTGTCCGCCCGGCTGGCCGAAGATGCCGAGATGGGCGAACCGAAGACTGGCTTCGACGAAGCGATCGAGCAGGCGCTGGCGCGCCGGTCGCGCGAGACCGCTGACCGCATCCGCGCCGAGCGCCGCATCGCCCGCGCCCTAGTGAAGGCCTGCCTCGACCGGGGCTACCTGATTTCCGTCTACGACAGCGAGGATTGGGTGGTGAGGCGGTCCGACGACAAGGCGGCGGTCATGCTGGCGCTGTTCTCGACGGACGAGGACGGCATTCATCTGCGGAGCCCGACCGGCGACAAGCTCGGCTGGTTCCAGCTGATCTATGGCAATTCGGGCTACGATGTCGTGTCCGACCACGCCGACAACGAAATCTGCAATGCGATCTGGGACGAGGTTATTTCGCCCTTGGCCGACAAGATCGAAGGGGAAATGTGATGGACACGATTTACATCAGCATCGCCGCCAAGGGCACGATGGAATCGCTGAACAGCGCCGCGCGAGGCAAGGGCGAAGTCGTGCTTTCGTTCTACGGCCCGAAGGGCGGGTCGCGGGCGTGTGAAACACTCACGCTCGAGTCCGCCGCCACGCTCCGCGACGAGCTCGTCGAAAGGCTGCCCTTCGACCACGCCAGCAACACCGTCGACGCTCTGACTCAGGCCGAGTCGTTCATTTCCGGCTTCGAGAGTGATCCGCTGCAGAAGGGCGTCGGTGACATCCTGGCCAGTTTGCGCGCCGCGATCCCGCGCGAACAGGCGCGGCCGGACATCCTGGCGGCGCTCAAACTCTGCGTCATCCGAGACCCAAGCCTGAAAAGCAATGCGATGGTGACCGAAGCCATCGCCGAGGCCGAGCCGCCGACGACGGCGGCCGCCACCAATCGTCCCGGCGATCAGGCCGCAATCTATGCCGAAGAGACCGGCATCGACTACGCGACCGCGCTCGTTCGCTGCAACATGGACTGAGGAGAGCCGCCAATGACGATCGACATCACCACCACCGTCCATCTGTTCGCGGGGCATATGAAGAACCCGCTCGACCTCGGCGAGCCGGAGTGGGCCGGCACGCTGGGGGAGTTCTGGCAGAGCAACCAGGAAGCCTATCCGACCTGGGGCGACATTCGCCCGCTGCTCGACGAGCTGGACGAGTATCATCATGCCCATATCGGCGGCGGCGCCGCCGGCGACTTCACCATCTGCACGGCCGATTTTCTTGCGGCTTCAAAACGGAGGCTCGGATGATCACCGCCGAAGTCTCGATCTATCTGAGGGTCCTCGACACCCTTGCACTGGCAAATGCAGCCGCAAGGCGCGACCCGGGACAATCGCCGGCGGGGGTCGAAATCCTCGATAGCGCATGCGAGGTCCAGGAGGGCCGCACCAATGGCTGACCTTCGCACCTCCGACGAACTGATACAGGCGATCAAGTCGCTGGCGTCGGGCTATTACACGGAGCGCGACGGCGGCGATTGGTACTCCCTTACAGCCTACCACGACCGAGTTGCGGAGGACTTCGCCCGGCGCGACGACGCGCGTCGGTGCATCCTCTGGCTCGCCGGTGAGCCGATGCCGGATGGATGGCGCATCACAAGGGTCGGCGGTCTCTCTTGCGATCTCGATTGCGGGCAGGGCTATCGAGCCACGATCTGGACACGCTCGGTCGCCAAGGCATTTCCGCAACGTGCTTCAGAACTGGTCGAAAACTTTTCTTAGTAACCCGCTTGTAACCAGATCGGTTACAAGCTAAGTTGTTGATATTGCTAAGCAATTCCCTGCCACGGAGACCCGACCATGAAGAAGCGCATCCCCCTCAGCCAGGTGATCCCGAACCCCGACCAGCCGCGCAAGCATTTCGACCCGGTGAAGCTTCGCGAACTGGCGGAATCGATCCGCGAGCGCGGCCTAATCCAGGCCATCACTGTCCGCCCGGTTTTCTTGACCGACGGTCGAATCGAGGAAATCACATCGGAGAACATCGCAGAATGGAACACTTTGCTCGACCTCCAATCGAAGTCGTCGCCTACACGGCCGGCTTCATCGATGGAGAGGGAACGATCAGCGGCAAAGGCAACCGGTTCCGCGTCGTCGTCAGCCAGTCAGTCACAAACGACGGCGCAACGATCTGCCGATGGTTGCGAGACGCATGGTGCGTCGGCACCGTCGCTCCATCACACCGAGTCTTTCACGGGAAAACCTGGGAGCAATGGTTCTGGACCGTGGCGGCGGCGAGAGAGGTCAAACACGTCATCGATTGCTGCCTTCCCTACTTCCACGTCAAACGAAGCGCGGCAGAGCAAGTCGGACTCAAAGTCAACGACTTCCTCAACAATGGGCATCGGTGCCGGTGGTCGCCGGAGGAAATCAAATTCCTCGGAGATCAATGGCGGCGGCACGACGACTGGATCGGCGAACAGCTCAGACGAAGCGCTACAAGCGTCCGACATCAACGTCGAGCCCTCGGCCTCGCCAAGCCGCCGGGCGGTCTATGAGATCGTCGGTGGTGAGCGCCGCTGGCGCGCCCACCAGCTGATCGAGGCGGCCGACATTCTGTGCGAGGTCGTCAAGATCGACGACAACGAGATGGCGCTGCAGGCGATCGTGGAAAACCTCGCCCGCGCCGACATCAAGCCGCTGGAGGAAGCACGCGCCTTTCAGGCGATGATCGACCGCGGCTGGACGGTCGAACAGTTGGCGAAGGACATCGGCGTCCAGCCGACGCGCATCAAGGCCCGCACGGCGCTCCTCAATCTTGACGAGACGATCCAGAAGCTGGTCGACAGTGGCGCCTTCCCGCTCGGCCACGCAAACGACCTGGTCGACCTCCCGACGGCCGATCAGATCAACATCGTGAGGCTGTTCTCCAGCGGCAAGTTGAAAGACTGGTCGAGCATCAAGGCGGCGGCGCAAGCGGTGCGCGACCGGATCGAGCAGGGCCGCATGTTCGACGACGAGAACAGGCCGGAGCCTTCGAAGGACGATATCGCCGCCATGAGCAGGATGGAGAAGACGATCGAGCGCATCATCGCCGCGATCGCCGGCGGCTTCAAGGACGGCGAGTGCATCGCCTTGAAATCGATCGATCCCACCAAGGCCGACAAGTGGGCCGACACGCTGGCGGCGGCGTCGCGCTCCATCCGTTCGATGGAGTCGCAGTTGCGCCAGGCACATGCGCGCTCGATGCTGGTGTAGGAATCCGCACCGCCGGCTCCGGCCGGCGGCTGTGGTAGGGAGGGGCAGCGGATTGGTCTCCGCTGCCCCATTTTTTTGTCGAGTGTAGCGGCCCGCCAGCGCGCGTCAGTCGCCGGCCTTCCCATCACATGCCCGATGGTCGCCGCGCTCGTCCTCGGCCGCCTCTGGCGGCGCAGCGTCCAATCTAGCGAGTTCCTTCTCCCGCAGTATGG
The DNA here is from genome assembly GCF_029625765.1 of Mesorhizobium sp. WSM4983. Taxonomy (NCBI): domain Bacteria; kingdom Pseudomonadati; phylum Pseudomonadota; class Alphaproteobacteria; order Hyphomicrobiales; family Phyllobacteriaceae; genus Mesorhizobium; species Mesorhizobium sp. WSM4983. Next base: position 102,371 of record NZ_JARTVM010000012.1, read on the forward strand.
CGCACCGCTCGCATTGCCCGGCGCCCGAATTTTCGATGAGCCATCCGGCCGGCGCGTCCTGGGATCCGCAGAGCGAGACGGCGAGCCCGAGACCGCGCCGGCGAAAGTAGTGTGTGGTGACGGCAGTCGGCGACTTGAGAGCCCAGGCTTCGCGAAATCCTGTCATCACCTGTGCTCCACCGGGATCATCCGGCCCTTGCGAAAAATGCGCTCGGCCGCGTCGCGGGCCGTGGAGAGAGTTTCCCCGTCGCGCCTTAACCGGCCATTGAAGTAGGCCAACAAATGGTCGGTGACCGCCTTCTGCGCCTCCAGCTCGGTCGGGAACAGACGCGGCTTGCCGCCGTCCTCGAGCACCGGCTCAGCCTGCCCGTCCTCGGCAAAGCGCAGCATGGCGTAATGACCTCCCGCGACGGGGACAGTGAAGCCGGCGAAGTGATTCATGCTGCAGTCCTTTCGAAAATTTCGGGATCGGCTTCATCGGCGGGTGATCCTGGCATCGGGGCGGCGCTGGCGGATGCGAGACACAGCGGCATCTCGGATCTCGGCTTCGGCCGAGCTGCGGTGGGCAGGCATCAGCTCACCCACTCCGGCCGGCACTCCAGAATGTGCAGCCGCTTTTTCGTGATGCCGGCGTAGCGCCAGCCGGCTTGATAGAAGCAGTGGCCCCATGTGGGTCGCCCTGCGCGCCAGGTGGGCTCGACCTCGCGGGGATCGACAAAGGTGAATAGCCGCTCGCCCGGCCAGCGCTGCCACACGATCACCATTGCGGCGGCAAGCAGCTCGCTTGCGACTTCGCCGGTCTCGCGACGGAAGATCGCGCAGTTGACGCCTTGCTGGTTATCGAAGCGGTGCCTCTCGCGTCGCCACGCTGAGACCGCGCCGGCGTCAGCCGTGAGCAAGACGAGCTTTTCGCCCGGACCGACGAACAACGCAGGCTGCCGCCCGTCGGCGTAGCGATAGCGGGAATAGTGGCGGTGGAAGATGTCGCGCGCGGTGTCGTTGCCATCGAGCACCTCGATCCAACCCTCGCCGATCAAGAAGGGTTGGACGTTCACGGCTGGTAGTCTTTCCAGTCGACGCGATTGATGACCGTCGGCCCGGCATAGTCGCCGACGAGGTTCTGTTCCCAGACGAACCAGGCCAGGTTCATGCGGCTCGAGGCTTCGTTGCCGTCCCAGCCGTCGCGATGCATCATCGGCAGGCGCCGCGTGAAGACATGGATGCGCGCCGGCTTGCAATCGTCCATGGCGTAGTTGCGGTCGGGATCGTCGAAGCCGCAGAGGAAATTCAGGTTGAGCAACAGCGCCATCTTCGGCGGCCGGTGCACGCGCAGCGCATGCGCGACGAAAGCGTTGAGCACGCCGCCGTAGGGGGGGTTGGTGGCGATATCGTCACAATCGTCGCCTGCCTCGCTGGTGAGGAAATCCCGAACGTCCTGCAAGACGCCATGGCGATCGGCGGTGCCGTAGTCGACGAGGTCGGAAAGCGCGACGTCGTAGCCGGCCGCTTCCAGCATGCGCGAGATCGCGCCCCGACCGCATGCCGGTTCCTTGATGCGAGGGCCGAAGGTCTCCAGCGCCAGCAGCGTGTGCACCGCTTCCGGGCACGTCTCGTAGAGATTGTTGCCGCGCTCGGCCACGCTGGCGGTGTCGGTGCCGATCGCCACGCGCAGATTCGCCCGGCTCGGCTCGAGTCCTTCCGCGACGCGCCCGGCGATCACCCGCTCGACAATGCCAGGATCTCGACGCTCGGCATCGGCCAGCTTGCGAGCGTCGTGGATTTCCTTTCGGGTGAGCCCGGCTTCGGCTGCCGTGAAACCGTTTCCGTCTGGAACGGTTTTCGGCCTGCCGCCCTTCGAGGCCTCCCCTTTTTCCTGGGCGGCAGTCCATTCGGTGGCAATCGTGATCTTCGCGCGCGTTTCGATCAGCAGCGCGTCACCCTGGAGCCGGCGTGCCTTCCGGATCAGATGCTCGCCGGCATGGAAGCGGGTGGCGTAGCTGCCTGCCGCCTTCGCCTGGTCATAGGCGCCAGCGGCCAGCATGCGTGCCGATGCGACGTCGCCGTCGTCGAACAGCATCCGAGCTCGCTCGATGACATGAGCGAGTCCGGAATCGTCGAAGGGGACAACCGCCTCCATGGCTTATGCCATTTCAGACAGCTTGGCCCGCGCCGGATCGAGCACCTCGAGTGTCGTCCTGATCTGGTGGAGATCGGCGTCGGTCTCCTGGTAGCAATTGTCGCGCACCAGCTTCGCCTGGGCGATGACGCGCTCGTACTCGACCGTCGCGGCGGCCTTGGTCGCCTCGAGTTCGGTCTCCTTGGTGCGCAGCCGGTCGATGTGCCGTTTCAGGGACATGCCGGTGGTGACGATCATGTTGCGAACCGTAGGTTTCGGCTGGGAGGTATCTCGGGCGAGTTCCTGGGAGACGGCCTCAGCGAAGTCCTCGTCGACATCCAGCGGCTCGGTGCCAGCGGTTTGTAGAGTGTCCATATCAGTTGATCCTCAGGTAGATGCCGCGACACGACACGCGCGGGATTGCGCGGTCGCGAAGACGGCGGATGAAACGGGAAAGGCGGGCGATCATTGCGCTTGCTCGCCGTATTGCTCGGCGACGAGGGCGCCGACGATCTCGTCGACATGGTCGTCGCTCCACCACTTGCCTTTCTTGGCGCCGATCACCTGGCCCTGCGCCGAGCGCGGAGTGCCATAGGCGAGACATTTGCCGAGCCCAACTCGACGGGCGTCAGGAAAGGCGATGATCAAGGCTTCCATTGCGACATGGCGCGCCCGCATGCCGAGTTCGCCGGAGCACACCGCAAACGGATCCTCTCGGTGCGGCCGGCAGGCCATTACGATGGCAAGGGCAATCTGGTCGGCTGTCGGGAACATCAGACGATCCCCGCCGCGAAGCGGTCGGCCGCGCGAATGGCTTGACCTTTGAGCATGTGCATCATCTCGGACTGCGACCAGATAGGGGACCGAAGGGATGCGGCCTCGGCCAGGATCAGGCCGTGAAGCACGTCGAGACTTGCCCGGTACCAATGCTGGCCGAGATGGCAGTTGGCGAGCGTCCGCTCGGCACCCAGCACGATGGTGCGCGCCACGGCGAGCCCCGGCGTCCAGACGACATGTGCGAAATGCAGCCTCTCCCACCGCCCGGGCTGGAGCTGGGGGAGATGCGCTTCGATGTTCTCGGCCGTCGCGAGCCGGAAGACACCCGGGTCAGCCTCGAAGCCGACGGCGCAGACCGCGGCATGGCCGGCGTTCTTGCGCCGATCGACCAGGTTGCGCGGCATCGCGATGTCAACCGGCATTGTTTTCCTGCTCCTCACGCCGGCGACGTTTCTCCTCGCGCTTGCGTTCCCTTCGAAGCTGGTCAATTTCCCGGACGGTCTTGCGCCGGAAACTACGGCTGGTGCGAACCAGGCCGAACTCCTTCTCGATGCCGACCAGGATCTGGCCGAGGACCCGGCTCTTGACGTCGTGCAGCGCCTGCCTCGACATGACCTCGACGCGATGCCGGTCCCAGACGCGCGTGCAGAACTCGACGCCGTGGCCGCCGGCATGCGCCAGGAAAGTCCGCTTGTAGCGCTGCGCGTCCTGCCCTTGCCGCCCTGCCCGCACGAAGCGGAGAAGGTCCATGATGTCGACCATGCGATCGGCGGCCGACTGGTGAACCACGATGCGAACTTCGGTGCTGTCGTACTGTGGCATCCCGTCGGCCATGCGCGACAGCTCACGCACATAGGCCTGATGCTCGGTCTCTCGCGACGAGGGCATAGCCGATCCGACCTTGGAGACCATGCGGCGTTCGACGTCGGGCATGTTTCGGGCCGTGTCGACGGCGTCGGCAAACAGTATCCAGAGCAGGTCGCGCGGCGTGGGCAGGCCCCGCTTGTTTTTGGTGAAGAAGATGTCCTCGGCATGCCGCATGTGCTCGATGAAGCGGTCGATCCGCTTCTCCAGCTCGGCGGGCGTATCGAGAAAAAGGCGCTTCATCTTCATCATGCCCGATCCGCCGAAGCAGTAGCCGTTGCGGTTCCAGATGTTGCCATTTTGGTTACACTTTGGGCAAGCGAAAGATCGCTCGGCCACCGCGTTTTGCGTAGGATGCGACAACACTTAATCGTGCTTTGGACGCCCGGCTCACCATAGTGGCGGCGGATCGAGCCCAGCCATGCGCCCCACTCGGGCCGCTCGGGCGTGATCACGAAATCCCCATCCTTGTCGATGGGTGGCGCGCCATGGAACTCGAGGAAGAGCTGCTTTTTCAGGAAGGGGATCATCAGGGGCTTTTCCTTCCGAAGGATCATGGTCGTTCGATAGGTCTCCGCCGTCGCAATCGCCAGCGCCTTGCCGTCAGCTTCAAGGCTTGCGAACGTCTTCGCAGCCGCTTCCCGGCTGTCCGGTCGCATCTTCTCTGGCCATGAGGACCACAGCATATCGAAATCCCCTCCGCCCGGCGCGTCAGCGCGCCCTGGAGGTTCTCTTACTGGTTCCCTTACAGGGTTAGAGTCCGGATTCCGGACTCGGCTATAGGCATTTTCCGGACACGGCTCGCCCTCTTTTCCGGACTCGGCCCCGTGTCCAGATTCCGGACTCGGCTCCACCACATCTTGTGCCGTGACGAAATCGGCCTCGAACGCGAACCGATAGCGCGTGTTCTCCTGCTGTTTGGTGCGGGGGTTGATATGCTGCTCCCGGCGAATTAGGCCGGTCAGCTCCAGGATTTTGAGATGCTCATTGAGCGCAGAGCGCGACATCTCGCAGTCATAGGCGAGCTTGTCTTGGGACGGGAAGCAGCCAAGGTCGGGGTTGTGGCGGTCGCAGAGATGCCAGAGGACGATGCGCGTGGCAGGTTTGAGCCCGCGCTGGGTTATGGCCCAATTTGTGGCGGCATGGCTCATGCTGGCAGTGCCTCAACTGCCGCGACCGCGGTTTCGACCGGGCAACTATACCACTCGCCAGACAGGCGCCATTTGGCCAGGGCAATGTGGGTGAGCCGCTCAGCGTCCTGATGGTCTGCGAAATGCCGCTGGAACACCACCACCGCTTTGATGGCCTTGTTGCGATTGACGACCTTGCAGCGGCGGGTGGGATCGGTCGACATCCCGATCTTTACCCCGCCGTGCTCAGCCGTCATCACATACACGAAGCCCGGATCCTCGCGGATCGGTCTCGGGCAATGCCTACGAATTATCGTCATGTCGCTCTCTCAACTGCGAGGAGCGGCAATCCTACAAGCTACAAATGGTATTGCCGTTCAATCTGGTAGTTCATTGCTTATCCTATCGAGGCCAATACCGCCGACAGGATCTGTTTAGTCATGGAAGGACCGACGGTTTCTCCCAGATATGCCGCTGCTGCCACGAGATGCACAGTTGCACTTCGCTCGGCGGCAGCCGATCCAATGCTTCTTGCTGTTTGGCAAAACCCAGCCATAACTGTCTTTACTTCACCGTTTACCGTCTGCCCGCCGTCAGTCTGCTTCATTTTTATTAAACCTCCTGGGAATGTTTCAACTTGAAACATTGCGTGCGGACCTAAGGCGGAAGTAATTGGCGGAGGAAATCACACCTCCGTCAAAGTCAGCCTCTGTTCGAAGCTTTCGCGATGACGGCTACAGGTTCGTTAACCGGCTCCACATTGGAGCCTGCCTTCTGGCACAAACGGTTGTAGCGGCCGAGGAGGTCGAAGATGGCTTTGCCGTTCCAGTTGGAAGCGGTGCCATACCAAGCATCCCTCACCCGCCAGTGGCCGCGCGGGTAGCCGAGCGCGTCACACGCAGCGTTGATCTGAGCTTTGATGCCCATGCCTGGTTTGATAGTTCCGGCGGCTTTGAACACCACCTGTTGTAGCTCTGCAGCAATGTCCTGCATCGATTCCTCACAAAAAACAGGAGAAGGAACGACGACCCATCGGGATTCTCGGATGCCTTGTCGGACACATCCAACAATTTCCCCGCCATCATCGCCACGACCGCAAGGGGAATGCCGATGGGCCACGACGATGATTGCTGGAAACCGCTTGGAGTTGCGGCTTGGGAAGTTGTTGAACGCACCGACCAACTTCGGACGGAACGAGGAACCGTGTTGATCGTATCTCGGGTCAAGCCGAAGCCGGGCGCCGTGCAACGACATCTGCCGCCTCCCTGCCCAACCAATGGTTTGCGTTCACCTCACCGTCGGTCATAACGACGATGCGGTCGAGATATGGTTGCCTCGGCATCCGGCCGGCCTCGTACCGATCGACTGTCAGCCGCGTACAGTCGATCATCCGGCCCACGTCGGCGGCGCTTAGATTGCGTTCTTCACGCCATTTCGTCAGTTGATGCAGGTTTTCCATGGGCGGGTTTTGTCACCAATTTGGTTACACGTCAAGGTTTGTAACCAATCTGGCACAGTTTCGCAGGAAAGCGTTTTGAGCTACCGCACTGATATGGCGAATGGAATTAAGCACTTCCGGGAGAAAGCCGGGCTCACCAAGGCTGAGCTGGCGCGTCGCGTTGGCACCACAAGGCCGCAGATGGGCCGCCTCGAGGAAGAGGATGGCCCAAACGGCCGGAAGCTTACCTTGAAATGGGCGGAGCGAATCGCGCCGCACCTCAATGTCAGGCCGGAAGAGCTTATGTTTCCGGAGCTTGCGGCGATTGACGTCAGCAAATTCAACCAGGTGTTCGAGATCGCCGGCGGCAAAAATCAAACGCCAGGCCTCGTGCTGGATCCTGAGTTTCTGGCCCGCATGCTGCCGAACTCAACGGGCCACAACCTCCGGTTCATGATGGTCGACGCCTACCAGGCCAATGGCATTGTTGCCAAAGGGGATGCGCTTGTGATCGATCTGGACGACAACATCCCCAATCGACCCGGCATCTTCGCCCTAGAGATCGCCGGCGCGGTGCAGTGGCGTTACCTTTCGCCCACGACGGCAGGCGCCGTCCAGGTCCACAGCGACAACCCCGCGGCGGTCAACGAAACCGTCCAGCCGAAGGACTTGAAGGTCATCGGGCGCGCCCGGCTGAGGATTTCCACACTCTGATCTGCATTTTTTTTCCCTGAGATGTAACCATTTCGGGTACACTACTTGCAAAACGTACCAAATCGGTTACGATCCTACTCACGCAGAAGGATCGCTAGACCGATGGCCCAGTTGCCCCTGGTTGTATTTTACCATCATGCCTCGCGGTCATGTGTTGAGTATCTGCGTGTTCCCGGCCGGGCCGGTGTGACCCCCGCACCATTCGCCCGCACCAGCCCGGCCGGGTTCTCCCAATCTAAGCAGCACTGCGCCCCGCGACCGCTTCGTCGCGCCCATTGTGTTGCCAAAATGGTTTCACGTGTAACACAAAAGGAAACAGACGGATGACGGCGGACCAATATGCATGGTGGCGTCAGGCTTTGAAACTGGCGGGCGGATATCGCGAGCTGACCCACGATCAGCTGCTCCTGCTCGCCCCTTCTGCCGACAGCCCGGAGTCAGGATTTTTCAGGAACCGTCCATTCAAGGATGCGCCCCTGGTTCCTGTTGCCATCTGGCGTGACGCATCGGGCAATGTCATCTGCCTGCAGGGCGGCAAGGAAGCGGAGGCCGATAGGGTCTGGAACTATGCTTGCCGCAACCCGATCACCGAAGCGCTCTATCATTCGGTGCTGGCCGGCGAGCCTTGGCCAGATGAGCCTCCGTCGGTTTCGAAGGAACACAACCTCCCGGCCAAGACCGGCGATCTGCACAAAGACCTGACCCTTGAGCTGGCCGCCGAGAAGGAGACGGTCGAGGGCTTCCTCAAAAAGCCGATCAGCACCCAAGAGCAGGCCGATCAGGCGGGCGTCTGGGCAAAGCGGCTCGCCGGAATCGCCACCAAGGCGGACGAACAATTCAACGTCGAGAAGCGTCCTTGGCTCGATGGCGGCAACGCCGTCGATGACAAATGGCGCGATCTGCGGACCGATGCCAAGGACCTCGCCAAGAAGCTGAAAAAGCATGGTGAGGCGTGGCTGAAAGAACTGGACCGCCTGGAGCAGGAGCGCCAGCGCAAGGCTCGCGAGGACGCAGATCGCATTCGGCGCGAGGCAGAGGCGGCTGAGCAGCGGGCGGCCGACGTCGCGCGCGCGGCCGAGGAGGAGAAGGCTCAGCGCGAAGCCGACACTTCACCCGGCCTCGCATCTTCGTTCGCACAGGAGAGCGACCAGGAGGCCCGGCGGCTCGAAGCCGAGGCCGAGGCAAGGCAGTTGGCCCAGCGCGCAGCGGAAGCCGCACGCGAGGCCCAAGCCCGTCCGGTCTTCGCTGGCAGGACCGGCGCCAAGATGTCCCTGCACACCTATTGGGTCGCGAACATCACCGATTACGACGCGCTGGTTGTGGCCTTGAAAGACGAGCCGGAGGTCCGGGAGGCGATCGAGAAGATCGCAGGCCGCATCGCGCGCAACAAAGACGCCGCCCTGCCGGCCGGCATGGAGCGGGTTCCAGACAAGAGGGCAGCATGACCGACCAGAAGATCGTCGCCGTGAAATTCGGCGAGAGCGACAAAACCTACGACTATTTCGCCGGCGCCTTCGACGTGGCTGTCGGCTCCCGCGTCATGGTGCCTGTTCGCGGCCGCGAGACGTCCGTCACGGTCGCCGAGATTAAGGATCATTCCGACGCCGCCAAGACAGCCATCCTCGCAATCGACGTGCGCACCGACGAGCAGCGCGCCGCCAAGCATCCTAACGGCCGGCACCAGTGGTCGCCCGACGGAACGCTGCTCGACGAGAACGGCAACCGGTCGATCTTCGACGACGTGGACAAATAGCTATGCGCTTGGTCCGCGTTGCCATCGTCATTTTCTGGCTGCCGTGATGATCAGCGCCGCTTGCAGTCGGCTCTTCCGCGAAGTCCCCGCCGCTTTCTGGTTCGCGAGGAACGACGTGTGCATCGAGCAGGACGAGATGCGCCGGACCTGGCGCGCCAACAGCTTCAACCCCGAGGATTGGAAATGAACGAACGGGCTCAGGTACCGGCCCTTATGGTCGGCGGCGCGATCAGCGCCATAATCCCTCAGTCGATCGAGGAAACGTGGCGTCTCGCCACCATGATCGTCGAGGCCGGTCTGGCGCCACAGGCGCTTGTCGGTCGCGAACCGGCTGAGGATGCCGGCGACGACGCCTGGAAGCGTTGGGGCAAGAAGGGCACCAGCGCCGTGGCCATCGTCATCATGTCCGGCGCGGAGCTCGGCCTGCCGCCCATGGTGGCGCTGCGCAGCTTTACCGTCATCGGCGGCAAGCCGGCGCTTTACGGCGACGGACTGATCAACGTCGTTCGAAAGTCGGGCAGAGCGAAATCGGTCGAGCTGGGCTATCTGCGCGATGCGAGGAAAGAGGCGCTCCTCAATCTCGGCCTGCACAAGGACGTGGTTGCCCAGATGAACACCGTCGACGAGCGCACCATCGGCTGGTGCAAGGCGGTGCGCTCCGACACAGGGGAAATGAAGGTCGAGGCCTATTCGGTCGCGGATGCCAAGCAAGCCGGCCTCTGGGACGAACGTCCGACCCGTCGCGGCAAGGTCTGGAAAAACAATCAGCATGTGTGGGACGACGTGCCTAACGATTCCTCCTGGTTCCGCCATCCCAAGCGGATGAAGCAATGGCGCGCAGCTGGTTTCTGTCTGCGCGAGCTATTCGGCGACGTTCTTGGCGGCGTGCGAGACGAGTTCGAGGCCCGCGAGATCGCCGGCGATCTGATCGAGCACCACGACGACGAGCCGGCACCCAGGGCGAGGCTTACCCCGCCATCGCCGCCACCGGTGCCCAGCCTCGACGCCGTCGACCCTATCCCCGAGAACGGGTTCGACAAGGATGTCGAGGGCATGCACGACGGCGCAGAAGCCGCCGAGGAGGAGCAACCAGCGGCCTTCGACTACGGCAAGTTCTTCGAGGATTTCCAGATCGCCCTTCAAGGTGCGAAGTCGACCGCGGCTGTGGAGGAAATCTGGACCGAGTTCGACGTCGAGGCTCAATTCCACGACGACGAGAGCAGTCGCCAGCTGGCCGACAAGATCAAGGCGCGGAGGCTCGCTGCGCTCGCTCCGCCGAGCGCGGGCTGATCATGGCCGGCCGGATCGCATTCCTTCCCGACCACGGCGCCCAGGTGCTCGGTCCGCCCGAAAACTGGCGGGCGCGCGCGCTCAGCGTCCGCGAGAAGCTTGAGATCGTCGTGCGCCAAGGGGGCAAGGAGCCCAGCGGCGCGCGGCTCAACCCGCTCGACGGTGTTCAGTTCGATCACGATCCGGCGTTGCAGCGGCGGCGCTGGGACCCAGAAGCGCATGACACCATCCCGCCATCGTGCGCGCTCGACTACATCGTGGCGCTGAACAAGCCCACGCATGGCGTCAAAACACCGGTCGACCAACGCGAGATCGCGAAGACGAAGCGGCTCGAGGGACGGACCGGAAAGGGTAAGCCGAAACGGAAGATCCCGAGCCGGCCTTTCCCGAAGCTCCACAGGGGTTTTCGATGAGGCGCGCCAGCTACGCCGAGCTCGCCGTCACGCCTGGGATGGTCTTCATTGCGGACCGCTGCCGGCTGGACCTGCCGAGCGTGACCAACGATGCCGAGCGCGTCGTCGAGCAATGCCTGGCCGCCTATGGCGAGCGTCGCATCATCTATCGCGACAGCGGGGGTGAGTGGGGCGAGCTGCTGCACACGGGCATCCAGTTTCGGGGCTTCGCGCCCTACGCCGACCTGACGCCCGACGAGGAGGCAGCATGATCCACGCAAGGCGGCATGCAAGGGCGCGGCCACCAGGTCGACCCGCTGCGGCATGGATCACATGGAAGAATGCCGGGCCTGCCACATGGAGGTGGACTGGGATCTCATGAACCACCCCTTCATCGGCTTCAAGGCGAGCTGCGGCTTCATACCCTTTACCCCTGACCATAACGAGGAGACTTACCCATGCCTAACGAAGTAGCGCACCCCCCGAGGATTTCGGACCTCCAACTGCGCATCGCCCAGGCGCAGACGCAGGCGAAGATGGATTTGCTGGAGCGCGCCAACGAATCCCTGACGTCCCAGCTGACGACGATCTTCGACGGCATCGGCCGCAACGAGCAAGTCGAGCTGATCTATCCGAACGGCGAGGTGGTGCTGATCACCAAGGCGCGGCCTCGTAGAGGCGAAGGCGGCGAGTGATGCCGATCATCTCCGTGTATGTCGACGAGATGACCGCAGCTCGCATGAAGGCCATTTCCGCCGAGAAAGGCCGGTCGGTCGAGGACCTGGCGGAGTGCGCCGTCTCCGAAGCCGCGCTCAATTATTTCCGGCTTGCGCCGGCCGACTCGGATCCTGGTCGCGCCGACGGCGGCGCGAACATCATCACCACGCACACCAACATCGCGGGCACCTGATGAGCACGTTCTTCCTGGCCGCCGGCTTCATCATCTTGCTCAGCGCTTGCGGCCGGCGCGCCTACCTCGATTTCACCGGTCGATGGGTGCCGATCGAGGGATATGTCTTCGGCGCGATAGTCGGGTTCATCGGCGCGCTGCTGATCCTGATAGGCATTTTGCTGGCGGCAGCGCCCTGATGGAAACTCCAATTGGACATGTCCAAAAGCAAAAGAGCCCCGACGAGGCGCTGACGCAGCTCTATGAGCTGCTGGCGGCGAAGAACGCGCCAAAGCCGGGAAGCTTCACCAGCCTGAACGAGGATCAAAAGCGGGAATATTTCCGCCTCGCCCGGCGGCGTAGCCGGGCGAGGGTGCGCGCCGCCCCCTCGGTCGCTGCCACTGCAGCCAACATCAATCAGGCGCTCGCCGACGCGGCGCTGATGATCCTCGCCACCGATGCGCCCGGCGCCGACCAGGTTCGCAAGGTGCTCGCCACGATCTTCGAGCAGCGCCCGGGCGTGCCGATCTCGATCGAGACCAAAGCCAAGGGCGGGAAGCTCAAGACGAAACTCATCGCGAGAGCCAATGATGTCTGAGCGGATCTTGGCGATGGAGACCGCGGAGCAAAAGGCATGGGACGCCCTCGCCCGCTACAAGTTCTACATGTTCGGCTACCACGCGGCGCAGTGGGTCAATCTCAACCGCATTGGTGAATTCAAACGCGAAAACCCGTTTGGAGACTTAGTGAAGATGGCCCGTGGGTACCGACCCATGCCGATCACCGCGACTTCCTCGATCGAACTTCCATCCTCAATTGCCGAACAAGGATCGCTACTATGAGCGACATCCAAGAGTTAAAAAGAGACCAGCTCCTGGCGGAGATCGGTCCCGACGTCGTCACGGCCGAGATGCTGGCCGAGCGAGTCGGCATCTGCACCCCGCACCGTATATCGCTACGTGCGCCAATTGCGTGCGGCTGGCCACAAGATCCTTTCGGGGCCTGGCTTCGGCTACCTGAGACTCGAGCGCGGTCCGGAGGCACAGCCATGAGCCTAGCCGCCGGGCGAAACTGAGATGTTCTTCATCGACTGCTGGTCGGTCGGTCTCGACGATATCCCGCGAAAGCAGATCACCCCCGAGCGCATACTGACGATCCTCCAGCGGGAGGGCCGTTTCAGCAATTTCGAAGCCACCGCCAACCAGGTCATCGCGCGAGCGATCACGGCGATCGTCAATAGCAACCTCGTCGAGACCTACAGGCCGGCGAGCCTCAAAGGGAGCGACGGTACCCTTGGACCTATGTTCGTCTCACCGAAGCAGGCCTGCGCGTCATAGGGGCCGGCGCGCCACGACCTGATCACAAATAGGCTCAAGCATTCGTGATCCGCCTTTGTCGCGCGGTTCAAGTAAGGGATCGACCCGCAACTGGTGTCGAATAACAACCTCCATGAAATCTTACATCATCAACCTGGACCGCAGCCCGGGCAGAATGCAGCGCATGGCTGATCGTCTCAACTCCATCGGAGCAGCCTTTGAACGAGTGCCGGCGGTGGACGGGCGCCTGCTTAGCGACGCTGAGATTGCGGACGTCTACAAGCCCATAGCTGGCGTGGCCGCGATGACGCCGGAAGAGGTGGGCTGCTTCCTGAGCCATCGAAAATGCTGGGAGCGGATCGCGTCGGGTCCGGACGCTTACGGCTGCGTTTTCGAAGACGACATGTTGATATCCAAGCGGGCCGGTCTGTTCCTGGTCGAGGAGGCCAGCTGGGTTCCTCGCGACGCGGACCTGGTCAAGGTCGAGACAGTCGTCGGAAGGGTGTGGCTGGACCGCACCGTACTTGCGCTGCGCGACGGCTTCGAACTGGCGCGCTTGCGGAGCTTCTCTTTTGGGTCCGGCGGATACATTCTATCGAAAACTGCGGCCGAGCGCCTGTTGGCGATGACCAGGGTATTCTCGGATGCGGTCGACCATGTGAAGTTCAACCCCGCCTGCGGGATCGCCGGTAGTCTGAAATCCTATCAGATGATCCCGGCTCTGAGCGTTCAAACGCAGAGCTTCTATCCCAAGGGTTCCCCTTTGATCGAAGTGCCGGCGCTCGCCGTGCACAGCGATCCTCGCTTTCCCGGGAACTTGATGGAGAAGCCGTGGCTGCAGCGAAAGGTCTTGCAGGCGCTCCGTCGGCTGGGACACACGCTGCGCCGCCATTGGCGAACCGAGGTCATGTTTGCCGATCAAACAGGTGCTTTCTGCAGCAAGATCTAGGGAAAATTAGACCGCCTTTTTTGCTTGACTTTATTGTAACCAAAATGGTTACACTGAGCACCGATTTGGTAGCAAAGAGAAGCAGCATGAGCAGTTTGCCAGCAATGATGGAAATCGATCTCCTCGAGACGCCGGCGCCAATCGGGCAAGCGCGCCCGTCACCAGGTCGACCCGAGGCAATCTGACCTCGACGACACAACCCCTACCACGGAGAGTAAGCATGGAAGACAAGAACTACATCGAGTTAACGGCCTCGATCGTCTCGGCCTATGTCGGAAACAACCCGGTGCAAGCCGCGCAATTGCCGGAGCTGATCGCATGCGTGAACGCCGCTGTGCGCAAGCTCGACGGCCCGGCGGTCGTCAACGCGACCGCACCGAAGGAGCCGGCCGTCCACCCCAAGAAGTCGATCCATCCCGATTTCATCATCTGCCTGGAAGACGGGTTGAAGTTCAAATCGCTCAAGCGGCACTTGATGACCGACCACGGTCTTACGCCCGACGCTTACCGCGCGAAGTGGGGTCTGCCGGCGGATTACCCGATGGTGGCGCCGAACTATTCCGCCACGCGGTCGCGGCTGGCGAAGGCCTCTGGCCTCGGCCGGCATTCCAAGGTGCCGCCGATCCGCACCAAGACGCCCGCGCGCCGTGCCTTCCAGTAGGCGCGCCATGAAAGTCACCGCCGTCATTGAGCGACTTGCGAAGGGCGATCCCTGCGCCTCGGCTTCTCCAGTGGCCAGAGGCGGTGGTGGTTCGAAGGACCTTACCAGGTCGTGCCAGAGCATATCTTCACGCGGCGGTGCACGACGGGGCTGTCGCCGTGATCGAGGCCGGCGACAGCCTGTTCGGCTTCAAGGGAAATTCGCAGACCTGGCTGGTCGAGGATGTTCCGATGCACGGTGACCCCTGGGCCAGCTACGACGCCTGGAAGCCGACACCGCCCGATTGGGTGATGCCCTTCCACACCCGTCGCTACGCCGACGAAACCCGTTGGCGCATGCACCGCGATCTCGGGCGACATCCGTTCTTCGACGGCGACGAGTCCGAATACGAATACCTCTGCGAGGAATGGGACGAGCTGGCGCGCATCGATGCGCACGAGCGCGCGCCCGAGGAAGAAGATTTCGAGGAGATGACTGCCGCGACCGGGAAGAGCCATGAATGACCAGCCGCCCGAAGTGCTGACCATGTCGCAGACACCGGAATACTGGTCGTCGCGTTTTCGCGACAAAGGGTTGCGCATGTCCGCCAGGTCGTTGCGCGAGAAGGCGATCAAGACGGGCCTCTGCTACTGTGTCGACAGGCAGGTGCTGATCTCGCCGCGGCAGATCGATGAGTTGTTTTTGTGGAGTAAAGCGTCATGCCGCTCACGATCTACAAGCGCGGCCGGTTCTGGTGGCTCACCGGAACGGTCCCAACCCGGCAAGGCGAGCAGCGCGTACACGAGAGCACTGGCGAAACTGACGAAGCCAAAGCGAACAAGGTCCGCCTGAATCGCGAGCTGCGTGCCCAGCAGGAAATCGATCTCGACCCAAAGGACTTCTTCACCTTCGCCCAAGCCGTCGAGGCCTATCTGCAAGCCGGCAAGAGCGAGAGCTACATCCAGAAGCTGCTCGAACATTTCGCCGACACCAGGATCTCGGACATGACCGGATCGGGCGTGCGTGCCGCCGCCAAGGTGCTGTACCCCGGTGCTGCTTACACGACATGGAACCGGCAGGTGATCATCCCCACCCGGGCCGTCATCAATCTCAGTGCCGATGACGGCAAATGTCGAGAAGTGGTGATCAAAGGGTTCAAGAAATCGGACAAGGACGTCCGCCGGCCGAGCACCCCGTCCAAGCGCGCGGTCGACCGTTCCTACATCGACACATTCCGGGAGCACAGCGACGACCCCCGAATCAGCGCCTTGATGCTATTCATCTACCAGACCGGCGCCCGTGTCTCGGAGGCGATCGCGCTTGAGGATGATTCGCCTGATGTCGACCTGGTGAACCGCAAGGTCATTTTCCGCGACACGAAGAATGGCGAGGACGGCGAGGCCGATCTAACGGTCGAGATGGTCTACGAGATCCAGGAACTCCGCCAGTGGAAGCGGGAACGCTTGGCCGCATGGGAGGTGCGCGTACCCTGGAAGAATAGGCGCTCAGGCCCACGCCACAACGGCCGTGCCGCTAAGAAGCCGAACACCCGCCTGTTCGGCTATATCCAGCGCGGTTCGGTCTACAAGGACATCAAGCGCATCTGCGAAAAGGCCGGCATCCCCTATCTTGGCACCCATCAACCGGGCCGTCACAGCTTCGCCACCGAGATGATCGTGCGCAACGGCGTCGACATCGCCACCACGGCAAACAAGGGCCGTTGGAAAACGAAAAAGCTCCTCCTCGAAAACTACACCCACGGCGAGGGCAAGGGCGTCATCGATAAGGTCTTCGGGAAGAAGAAGCCGCGCAAGGCGGCGAACGCTGGTGACAAAGCAACCAAAGTGGTTACGAGACCTTACACCAGCCGAAAACGGCCTGCCTGATAACAATCTGATTTCGCTAGAAAAAGGGCCGCGTTTCCATCTTGGTTACGCCCTTACCAAGGGAGTGCTCTACCACTGAGCTACCGCAGCCTGCGATGGCGGCGCTTCTGCCATAACGAACCGGCAAGCGCAAGGCCAAGAAAACCTTAAAACGACGCATGCCTTCGTGCGAAATCGCTGCGCGGTTTTCCCGCGGCATGTGTCGAATGCCGCGGCTGTGGAGGCCGCTTGCGAGCAGGCTTCGATGACATGGCGGCGCCACAATGTTAACTATGCCTGAACCACAGCCGGCTATCCGCCGGCGAGGACCGGCGATGAACGACAAGCCAAATCCGCCGAAAAAACGCGACGGCGAGCGCAAGGACCGGCTGGCCGAGGCGCTGCGTGCCAACCTGCAGAAGCGCAAGGCGCAGGCCCGTTCGCGGCGGGATGGCAATCCCGATGATCGGCCGGAAGGATTGCCGACTGCTGGAAAAATGCACAAGGACTAACCGAAATCGGCCACACTGGCCGATCACACTCGGTCCACAGATGGGGAAATCCTATTTCTTGAACCGCACCGGCCGATAGTCTAGAGCCGGATATACTCAACCGATTGAAACCGGCCCGTCCGGGCCGAGGGGACGTTCTTTCATGGATCGCATCAGAATTGTCGGCGGCAATAAGCTTGCCGGAAGCATTCCGATTTCGGGCGCCAAGAACGCGGCGCTGCCGCTGATGATCGCCTCGCTGCTCACCGACGACACGCTGACGCTCGAAAACGTGCCGCATCTGGCCGATGTCGAGCAACTGATCCGCATCCTCGGCAATCACGGCGTCGACTATTCCGTCAACGGCCGGCGCGAGAAGCAGCAGGAGGGCTATTCGCGCACCATCAATTTCTCCGCCCGCAACATCGTCGACACCACCGCGCCCTACGAGCTGGTGTCCAAGATGCGCGCCTCCTTCTGGGTTATCGGCCCGCTGCTTGCCCGCATGGGTGAGGCCAAGGTGTCGCTGCCGGGCGGCTGCGCCATCGGCACGCGCCCGGTCGACCTCTTCCTCGAAGGCCTGCAGGCGCTGGACGCCGAGCTCGACGTCGACAACGGCTATGTCGTCGCCAAAACCAAGAACGGTCGTCTCCACGGCAACCGCTACGTGTTCCCGAAAGTGTCGGTCGGCGCCACCCATGTGCTGATGATGGCGGCCTCGCTCGCCAAGGGCGAGACGGTACTCGAAAACGCCGCCCGCGAGCCGGAGATCGTCAATCTCGCCGAATGCCTGATCGCCATGGGCGCCAAGATCCACGGCGCCGGCACCTCCACCATCACCATCGAGGGCGTCGAGGCGCTGTCGGGGGCGCGCGTGCGCGTCATTCCCGATCGCATCGAGACCGGAACCTATGCCATGGCGGTGGCGATGACCGGCGGCGACGTGGTGCTGGAAGGCGCGCGCCCCGACCTGTTGCAGAGCGCGCTCGATGTCGTTGCCGAGACCGGCGCCGAGATCACGCCGACCAATGCCGGCATCCGCGTCAAGCGCAACGGCGCCGGCATCGCACCGGTGGACGTTACGACCGCGCCCTTCCCCGCCTTCCCGACCGACCTGCAGGCGCAGTTCATGGGCCTGATGACGATGGCGAAGGGCAAGTCGCGCATCACCGAGACGATCTTCGAGAACCGCTTCATGCATGTGCAGGAGCTTGCCCGCCTCGGCGCCCACATCACGCTGTCGGGCCAGACGGCGATCGTCGACGGCGTCGCCAAGCTGAAGGGCGCGCCGGTCATGGCGACCGACCTGCGCGCCTCGGTGTCGCTGGTCATCGCAGGGCTTGCCGCCGAAGGCGAAACCACCGTCAACCGGGTCTACCACCTCGACCGCGGTTTCGAGCGCCTGGAGGAGAAGCTTTCCGGCTGCGGCGCGGTGATCGAGCGGATTTCGGGCTGACAAAGCGCCTCGGTTGCGCAGAGCGGAAAGACCGCATAACAGAAGATTGACTAATCAACCTTCAGGTGCGCATTCCGCATGGCCCTCAAGCTCATCGCGCTCGACGACCAGGATCTGAGCATCATCTCGGCCCACGTCCAGGACGCCGTGATGAAGGTCTCCGACCTCGAATACCTGCCGGCGGCCAAACGTTTCGTGCTGACCATGAACCGCTTCGTCTGGGAGGCGAGGTCCGGCTTCTTCCGCCAGCACAATGAACGGCGCCAGTGCGTGCTGCATTTCGACCGCGTGCTCGGCGCCAAGACCAGCGGCATCGCCCGCGACAAGCCGGCGGAGATACTGTCGCTCTTGGCGGTCAGCTTCGTCGCATTCAGCAAGCCGGCCGGCATCATCGAGCTGGTTTTTTCCGGAGGCGGCACGATCATGCTCGACGTCGAGTGCATCGAGGCGCGGCTCGCCGATGTCGGCGGCTCCTGGGAAGCCACCTCGCGCCCGGTTCACAGGACCTGAGCACCGACGATGGCCATCACGCTTAGCCAAACCGACGCCGATTTCGAGCTGCGTTTTTCGGCATTCCTCACCACCAAGCGCGAGGTGTCGGCCGACGTCGAAGCGGTGGTGCGCGACATCGTCGCGCGCGTGCGCGCCGCAGGCGACAAGGCGCTCATCGACTACACGCTGAAATTCGACAAGGCCGATCTCAACAGGCTCGGCATCGCCGTCTCCAGGGCCGACATCGAAAAGGCATACGCCGCGGCCGACCCAGCCACAGTCGAGGCGCTCGAATTCGCACGCGACCGCATCCGCTCCCATCACGAGCGGCAGAAGCCGAAGGACGACCGCTACACGGACGCCGCCGGCGTCGAGCTCGGCTCGCGCTGGACCGCGATCGATGCCGTGGGGCTCTATGTGCCCGGCGGCACAGCGAGCTATCCGAGCTCGGTGCTGATGAACGCCGTGCCGGCCAAGGTCGCCGGTGTCGAGCGCATCGTGATCGTGGTGCCGGCCTCCGGCGGCGTCATCAATCCGCTGGTTCTGGTCGCGGCCGACCTTGCCGGCGTCTCCGAGATCTATCGCGTCGGCGGCGCGCAAGCCGTCGCCGCGCTCGCCTATGGCACCGAGACGATCCGGCCGGTCGCCAAGATCGTCGGGCCGGGCAATGCCTATGTCGCGGCAGCCAAGCGCCAGGTGTTCGGCAGCGTCGGCATCGACATGATCGCCGGGCCGTCGGAAGTGCTGGTCGTGGCAGATGCGGACAACGATCCGGACTGGATCGCCGCCGATCTGCTGGCGCAAGCCGAGCACGACGCATCCGCGCAGTCGATCCTGATCACCGACAATGCCGCATTCGGCACGGCGGTGGAGCAGGCGGTCGAGCGCCAGTTGAAGAGCCTGCCGCGCGCCGCGACGGCGGCGGCGAGCTGGCGCGATTTCGGCGCCGTGATCCTGGTGCCGACGATCGAGGCTTCGCTGCCGCTGGTTGACCGCATCGCGGCCGAGCATGTCGAGCTCGCCTTCGACGACGCCGAAAGCTTCCTCGCCGGGATGCGCAATGCCGGCGCCGTCTTCCTCGGCCGCCACACGCCGGAAGTCATCGGCGATTATGTCGGCGGCTCCAACCACGTGCTGCCGACCGCGCGCTCGGCGCGCTTCTCGTCTGGTTTGTCCGTGCTCGATTTCGTCAAGCGCACCTCGATCCTGAAGCTCGGCCCGGAGCAGCTCAAGGCGCTGGCGCCGGCGGCGATCGCGCTCGCCAAGGCGGAAGGGCTCGACGCCCACGCACGATCGGTGGCGATCAGGCTGAACATGTAGCGATGTCCGGCCACCACCAAAACCGCGACAGGCTGATCGACGTCGAGCTCGACGAATCGATCGGACGTTCGACGCCCGATGTCGAGCATGAGCGGGCAGTGGCGATCTTCGACCTGATCGAGGAAAACAGTTTCCGGCCGGTCAACGACGATGGCGCCGGCCCATACAGGCTGAAGCTGTCGCTGGCCGAGTCGCGCCTGGTGTTCGCCGTCAGCCGCCAGAATGGCGCCGATGTGGTTACCCACATCCTGTCGCTGACGCCGCTTAGGCGCATCGTCAAGGATTACTATCTGATCTGCGAAAGCTATTATGAGGCGATCCGCTCCTCCACGCCCAGCCATATCGAGGCAATCGACATGGGCCGCCGCGGCCTGCACAATGAGGGCTCGCAAACACTGATGGACCGGCTCGCCGGCAAGATCGAGATCGACTTCGACACGGCGCGCCGGTTGTTCACGCTCGTCTGCGTGCTGCACTGGCGGGGGTAGTCCTGGCCGCGCTGCCGCATTCGATTCTTTTTGTGTGCGGCATGAATGCCGTGCGCTCGCCGATGGCCGAGCAACTGGCGCGGCGGATGCTGCCCGCCACCACTTTCGTCGCCTCGGCCGGCGTGCGCAGCGGCGAGCGCGACCCCTTCGTCGATGCCGTGCTTGCCGAAGAGGGTCTCACGCTCGGCGAGCGGCAGCCGAGGACGCTGGACGAGCTGGAAGACGACTATTTCGACCTGATCGTTACGCTGGCGCCCGAAGCGCATCACGCCGCGCTCGAGCTTACCCGCTCGCTCGCCGTCGAGGTCGAGTACTGGCCGATGCCGGACCCGACCGACACCGGCGGCACGCGCGAGCATATCATGGCCGCCTATCGCGATGTGCGAGAGCGGCTGAAGACGCGCATAAGCCGGCGTTTCTTGCTTCCGGAAGCAAAAAACGCGACGGATTAAGCATGTTCACAAGCGGGCGATTATCATATAGGTTCCGCCGCAAATTCCGGCTGGAGTCGGACGAGTTCAGGTCTGTTCGACCTGAAATCGTCCGGCTCCAGATCAAGAGTAGAGCATGATGTCGTCCGAAAACCGCTTCACACTTTTCGGCATCATGCTCTAGGCCCCGGAACCGCCATCCAAGCAAAGGTATCGAATGCCGAAGGAAGAAGTCCTCGAATTTCCGGGCGTGGTCACGGAACTGCTGCCCAATGCGATGTTCCGGGTGAAGCTCGAAAACGAGCACGAAATCATCGCCCACACGGCCGGCCGCATGCGCAAGAACCGCATCCGCGTGCTGACCGGCGACAAGGTCCTGGTCGAAATGACGCCTTACGACCTGACCAAGGGCCGCATCACCTACCGCTTCAAGTAACAATTCGGCGCGAACCGCGATGAGCATCCTGCAGAAGCTCGTGCTTGCCTCGGGTTCGCCGCGTCGAATCGAGCTGTTGCAGCAGGCCGGCATCGAACCGGACCGCGTGCTGCCCGCCGATGTCGACGAGACGCCGCTGCGCGCCGAGCATCCGCGCTCGCTGGCGAAGCGCCTTTCTAAGGACAAGGCCGAGAAGGCGTTCGCCTCGCTGAAAAGCGAGGAAGACTATGCGCCGGCCTTCATCCTGGCCGCCGACACGGTGGTGGCGGTGGGGCGGCGCATCCTGCCCAAGGCCGAGACGATCGACGACGCGGTGAACTGCCTCGGCCTGCTTTCCGGCCGCTCGCACCGGGTCTATTCCGGCATCTGCCTGATCACGCCGGGCGGCAAGCTCAGGCAGCGGCTGGTGGAGACCAGGGTGCGCTTCAAGCGACTGCCACGCGAGGAGATCGACGCCTATGTCGCGTCGGGCGAATGGCGCGGCAAGGCCGGCGGCTATGCCGTGCAGGGCCTCGCCGGCTCCTTCGTCGTCAAGCTGGTCGGCTCCTACACCAATGTGGTCGGCCTGCCGCTCTACGAGAGTATCGCGCTGCTGTCCGGCGAGGGCTTCAAGCCGCACAAGAACTGGCACGTCGCGCGGCCATGAGCCCGGACGAAAAGGTCACGCCGCTGAGGCCGAAGCGCCCCTGCCCCGAATGCGGCAAGCCTTCGGTGCGGGAGCACTATCCGTTCTGCTCGACACGCTGCAAGGACATCGACCTCAATCGCTGGCTGAAAGGCGCCTACGTCATTCCCGGCCGCGACGACGAAGAGGAAGAAGACGGAGGCCCCAAGCAAGGCCCTTCGTCCACAGACGAGCAGTGAAGGCCCGTAGCAATACGCCGTTTCCCGGCGATTTTTCTTTATCAACACCTAAGCGCTGGACAGGGCGAATTCCCGTGCTATAACCCACGCGCTTTCGAGGGGGGCGCCACCCGGCGCTTCCGTGAAACCCGGCGGACGAGCCCGTTAGCCGGCGCAGGCCCAGATAGCTCAGTTGGTAGAGCAGCGGACTGAAAATCCGCGTGTCGGTGGTTCGAATCCGCCTCTGGGCACCATCACCCTCTTCTCCCCGCATTCGCTTTGGCCGAAGCTTCTACGCTGCAGCAAGCAGCTGGTGTTGGCGATCTTTTTGCTAGCGATGGCGCAATTTGGCGGGATTAGGAGCGCTGCGCTGGAGCTGTTACGGCTGCACGCTTGCCAGCCGGTTTAGCCGTGCCCAGGTTCTTCGAGCTTTTCCAGTCTCGCGGACAGCCGGTCAAGGTCAGTTGTGCCCTGGCCGAAAAGGCTCATGGCCCTCATGGCGACCAACTGGCGGTCTTCCTCGCTCTCAAGTCCATGCCTTGAACAATAGCGATGGACAGCTTTTGAGAGGATTTCAAGTTGGGTGGAATCCAAAACACCATGCAGGGACATGCGTGCCTCCTAGCCAGGGGCGAAAGCACGATACCGCTTTCAAGCGTCCGCTTGCCTCACTACTCGGTACGAACGACAAAGGGGTGATACGCCTCTCCGGCAAGTCGCGCGCTAACAAATGAGGCCGTGATGAAAATCGCGCCTGAGCGGTTACGCCTTCTTGAGAAGGCGCGCCTGCCGAAGAAGCGAAGCTGCGTCGATGCTGATCAAGTCGATGAGCTCGCGTGCTTGGCTGCGGGGATGCCGGTCCCGCGGGGCTGAAATCGCACCCGAAATTCCTTTTCGGCCTGCGACATTCCACCTGAACGTCGGGTACGCGAGCCTTGGCGGCGGCCCGTCTCGCTTGTCATGTGACAGCCATCAAAGACCCAAGAATATCAATCGGCACTTCGCGAACGTTTTCTCCGCTCCAGGCTTTTCGCCTTTCGGCGAGCGATTCTGAGTTCGCCAAGCGTCGGCCGCCACCACCCTCTCGATCGTTCCGCTGATCCGGCAGGACGCCGCGCCGGCCATGTCTTGATCAGTTCAGCCAAGGTCGGCGGCCGCCACCTCGCCCAAACGGCGCCGAAGCCGGTCTCCATCGACTGTGGGTAGAACGGCGCCAGCTCAGAGGGGTCGGCGAGCTCGCCTGAAATCCCGGTGAAGACAACAACGTCATATTGCACCGTCGCCACGGCGCGACCGAGCGGAGGCAGGTCTTCGGCTGGAACCGGATAGCGCCGGCGCCTGCGTTCGGCATGGCGCAGCCTGGCGGCCTTGTGCTCATCGGAGTGTTTACCAGCCTCCCGCCGGCGTTTCCTCTCCTCCGGCTCGGCGCGTTGGGCGGCTCTTTCGATGCTTGGCCAACGGCGCCGCAGCTCCTCATAAGCGCGAAAAGGCACCCGCCAGACCCGCAGTTCGTCGTCCCAACTCGCCCATGGAACCGCTCGCAGTTCCTCCAGCACGGTCTTCGAATAAGGCGTGCGAATGCGCAGGTCGTCCGCGACTTCCAGATAGTGGCTCGACAGTGGATCGAAGGCGAAGGCATCCCGCCCCTTACTGTCGTCATGGGCTGCGCGAGCCGCTGTCTCCTGTGCCAGCCAGCGCTCGATCCGCCGCGCCGCCGTTTTTCCGGGCACGAACCAGCTCCTGAGCTCGTCGCTCCACCTCGCGCGCGGAAACGCAAGCTGGAACCGCTCAACTGCCGCTCGATCGTACGGGAAGCGCGCTTCGGCACCACGAGGCTTCTGCGGTTCAAAATGGGCTTCGGATTTTTCCATCGGATTGCGCTCGCTAGCTCTGCTCGCAAGGAACGCCGCGCAAGTTCCTTGGGTTCAAGCCACACAGCCGAGACAAGCCGAACTGCTCGAGGAACCGCGAGCGGAAACCTTCCCGGCATTCGACGGTTAATCCGGATCAGGAGAGGTCAGCCCATGGCGAGACGACGTGATGCAGATGAAACAGCGGCGAGCCGGCCCAGAAGGCCACGTTCGCGCCCGCTGAAAGGCGAAGAAACGGAAGTGAACCATATCGTGGAAACGCAAAACATCTCGCCGGCCCAGGCGCGGGAGCTGGTGCGGCGTCACGGAAACGATTGGCGCAAGATCGATGAGGCCGCCAAATCCTACAAGAAAGACAGCTAGTATTCCAAACCAAGTATCGGGGTGACTGCCCGGAGAGATCATCGGCCAAGATAACCGGATGACCAGGATCGCTACTTTCAACGTAAATGGCGTCAATGGGCGATTGCCGGTCCTCCTGAAATGGCTTGGCGAAACCGGCTATGACATCGTCTGCCTGCAGGAGCTCAAGACATCCGATGAGAAGTTCCCTGCCGAGGCGATCCGGCAGGCTGGTTACTGCGCCGTCTGGCATGGGCAGAAATCTTACAACGGCGTAGCGATTCTGGCCCATGGGAAACAGCCGCAGGAGCGCAGGCGCGGACTGCCAGGCGACCCGGACGATACGCACAGCCGCTACATCGAGGCCGAGGTGGATGGGCTGGTGATCGGCTGCATCTATCTGCCGAACGGCAATCCCGCGCCTGGACCTAAATTCGATTACAAGCTGGCGTGGTTCCAGCGTTTGATCAGCTATTCCCAGACCTTGCTTAAAGAGGAAACGGTCCTGTGCGGCGATTACAACGTGGTGCCAACCCCGATTGATGCGGTGGTGCCGGCGCGCTGGTTGGGCGATGCAGTGTTTTTCCCGCAGAGTCGTGACGCTTACGCCGATTTGCTGAAGATGGGATGGATGGATGCGGTTCGGCAGATCCATCCCGAGAAGGGGGTCTACACCTACTGGAACTTCTCCTACCGGGGCGGTTATGACCGGAGCTCCGGCCTGCGAATGGACCATCTCCTGATCAGTCCGGCACTTTCAAACCGGCTGCGAGGGGCGGGCGTCGATGCTGCGGTAAGAGCTTTGGAAAGGCCAAGCGATCATGCCCCGGCGTGGATCGAGCTGACCTGGCCTGGAAAGCTCGACTGAGGTTCCGATGGCCTGCCCAGGAGCGGCATCAGCCCGAGCGTATCACGCCGGGCTCATCGGTCTGTTCGTGGGCTTGTCCGACAGCTTGGGGCGCGGCCACAAGGTCCTGGAATCCGATCGTGGCGACCAGATACCCCGCTTCGTCGTAGATTCTCGTAACCCACGATGTCGGGTCGACGCCTTCGACAATCCCATCGAGCATCGCCTCCTTAGCCGCGCGTTTCGCCTCGGCCTTGGCGGCATCCAAATTTTCCATGTCGACCTGGATGGCCGGCTGCGCCGTACTTTCGATGAACTCAAAACGGAACTTCGGCATTGGTTTCTCCATTCGGCGCCGCCGGGAGCGGATCGGGCGGGCTCTCAATCTTGCCGTTGCTGGAAGTTTCGTCTCCGAGCACTGCTTCCGCGATGTATTGCTTGAGATCGCCGACTTCGTCGCCGATATCCTCAGCCAGTATTCCCAGGCCTTCGGCATCGGCGATGCATTGTTCGGCGAGCTTCTCGGCGGCGATTTCGGCCGGGATTGCAGCTGCGGCTTCCGCCTTGTGCTCGTCGATCCATTCCCCGACGAAATGTGCGGTCTTGTTCACGATGATATCCGGTTCCTGAGCGGAAACCGTGTCAGCGTCAGTTGGCTTCGTGTCCATGTCTAAACCCGCCCTCTAGGATCCTTCTTCAACGCCGATTGCCTGCGAAGGATGCAGGCGTTGGTCGAAAGTTGTTATAGCTTCAGGCTTGCACTTCAGACTCCCGGCTCAAGGCTGGAACCTGCGTCAGGATCAACAGTTCTTGAGCATGGCAAATCACCCGATAACGAGTTTCCTCACATCAATCGGGACTTTAGCGTCCCGTCCCGCCGCATTCCTGGTGCTGCTGGCCTACGCAGCACTGTGTGTCGTTTTCGATCGGCAAAGTCTGAATTGGTATGGGGCGGCCACCCTGGCGCCTCCAGCGGGCGCGTGAAAGGTGAGATTTGGTCGGAACCGGCGGAGGCTGCTCAGCAGCCTCAAGTATTTGGCCGTCGCGCTTGTCGCCAGTCTGGTCACGCTGCTCGCGATCAACTTGATCCCCGAGACCCGTGTCATCCGCACGATCGTGCCGCACCGTTTCGATGCGGCAGATCCGCAATTCGAAAGGAGCATGAGCAGCTATTCGCAGGGGCAGATGTTCGAGGCGAACGCCGTGCAGACCCTCGTCAACGGCGACGAGATTTTTCCCGCCATGCTGCAAGCGATCCGTTCGGCCCGAAAGACCATCAACATGGAAACCTACATCTATTGGTCGGGCTCGGTCGGCTACGAGTTCGCCACGTCTTTGGCTGCGAAAGCCCGAGAGGGTGTCGAAGTGCGCGTGCTCGTCGATTGGCTTGGCAGTCTTCCCTTCGATGAGAAGCTGATCCAAATCATGACGAGTGCTGGCGTTCGGTTCGAGCGCTATCGGCCGATCCACTGGTACACGCTCGACCGCGTCAACAACCGGACGCATCGCAAGCTGCTCATTGTGGACGGGCGGGTCGCCTTCACAGGCGGGGTCGGCATCGCGGACAACTGGCTGGGAGATGCGCGCAACCCCAATGAGTGGCGCGACACGCACTACCAGATCGAAGGGCCTGCTGTGCCCGGGTTCCAGGCGGCCTTCGCCGAGAACTGGCTGGAAACAGTGGGCGAGACGTTGCAGGGCGAGAACTTCTACCTGCCGCCCGAAGCCGCGGGTGCGCTCCGTGCCCAGCTGATCCTTTCTTCGCAGCCGAACGGCTCCGAAAACATGGAGCTGATGATGCTGGCCGCCATAGCCGCGGCCAAAGACCACCTGCGCATCGGCATGGCCTATTTCCTCCCGGACGACATCGCCCTGCAGCAGATATTGGACGCCAGAAAAAGAGGCGTCGCCGTCGATGTGATCGTTCCCAATTCCCTGACGGATGTTCCGATCGTCCGCAAAGCTTCGCGCTATTTCTGGGGCAAATTGCTCGAGGCCGGGGTGCGGATCTACGAGTTTCAGCCCACGATGTATCACCCCAAACTGCTGATCGTGGACGACGTCTGGGCGAGCTTCGGTTCCACCAACCTGGACCAGCGGTCTTTGCGTTTGAACGATGAGGCCACGCTCAACGTCTATGGCAAGGAATTCGCACGAACGCAGATCGACTTGTTCAACGAAGATCTGAAGCGCTCGAGGCAGATCAGCCTTGCCGAATGGAGATCGCGTCCCATGCGCGAAAAGTTCACCGATTGGCTGGCCAGCACGCTCCGCGCGCAGCTCTAGTCAGCCCATGGAGCCGAACGCAAAACACCAGCCGCTGCTTGTCTCTTCGGCCGCCCGTCACCCATCGGCGGAGTTGCCAACCCACCCCAGGTGAGCCAGGGTCGGCCGCCACGGGGCGGCTCTTGACGCCGAAAATCGCGCTTCCAATATTTCACCTCAGCGCCGCCGGCACATGCCCAACACCTTGCTGAGCATCTGTTTGGCCTGCCGGCGATTGGCGCATCAAGCGGAGGAAGGTCATGGGCCCAAATGTCTTCGGGGAGCCCGTTGGGCGTGCTTTGATTTCTCGGCAAAGCGACAACTATGGTCACGACCACGGCGCGGCAGAACCAGGCGCAATGAGCACTGATGTGTTCGCTGAACCTGTCCTTGTTGATGACGTGCCATTTGGCGTGAGGAAAATCCGTTGCGCGATGGACGCCATCGAATTCCTGGAGGAGTGGCCGTTCGAGAAGCGGTGCCGCCTGCACGGTTTGGCCAGCGACGCTTGCTGCGCGGCATATGATGGCCGCGGGCCGGTCGCCGCGGCCAGGAAAGTGTTCGTCAGCTGGGCGATCCAGACCGGGATTTGCGCGAGCGCGCCTTGCCTCGAGCTCGACGCCGCCGAGGCAGCGGATCAAGTCACAGGCAGTGGCACGTCCTGATGAGGAAGAACACGCCGACCCCATAGGGAAGCAACAAAAGCAGCAGGGCCAGCCAGTAACCGGGCTGTGCGATCGGCGCGAAATCTGAACGAAGCTGCTCCATTGCCCGTCCAACGCAGGGCGGCACAGCTGGTTCCTCTACTGCACATGTCGCAAGACCAAGCAGCCGCGTACCTCCTGCTGTTGACGGCTGCAGCGATCGAGGAGCGCTGGCCGCCTCCCAGGAGCGGTGATGGCACCGCCAGGTCCTTGGTGCTGTTGGGCCGGACTTCGATATGGATGCACCTGCCACACGCAATTCTTGCAGTCCCTTTCTGGGCAGCAGGAACAAAGGGGCTCGTTGTCCGTTCGGTTTCGCGCAGCAAGAGCAGGATCAGCTTGCAGAACGGCGAGACCGGAGTTTCTGCCGCCAGATTTCTGTTTTCCCTTGTTGTCCGCGTTGAACAAGGTGTTCCGAAGCGCCATGCATTTCCCCCAGTGTCCGTCGGCCGCTCTTGGCCTCCTGCTCTTGGCCATCGCGGTGCTGCCGTACGATCCCGCTTGGGCGCAAGCGCCCTGCCCGGCCGATCACGACAAACTGCTGTTGGCCTTGAAGGCCAATGTCAAGGCGAGTGGCGGGCCGGCAAATGGCGGCTTCGAGAGCAATGAATGGGCCGCGATCGTTGCCCGTGACGGTACGGTCTGCGCCGTCGCCTTCAGCGGCCCTACCGTGGACGCGCAATGGCCCGGCAGCCGGCTGGTCGCGGCGGAGAAGGCCAACACGGCCAACGGGCTCAGCCTCGCGAATATGGCCCTGTCGACCGCCAATCTTTATGCCGGCGTGCAACCAGGCGGGCCGCTGTTCGGCCTGCAGGCCACCAACCCCGTCAATCAGGCGGCGGCTTACGCCGGCGACGCCAAGACATTCGGCAGCCCCAATGACCCGCTGATCGGCAAACCGATCGGAGGCGTGGTGGTGTTCGGCGGAGGCCTGGCCCTGTACGACGGCAAGGCGATCGTCGGCGGCCTCGGGGTCAGCGGCGATTCCTCCTGCGCCGACCACAACGTCGCCTGGCGCGTCCGCGCAGCGCTCGGCCTCGACAAGGTTCCGGCAGGCGTCAATCCCAACCGCAAGGACGCCATCATCTATGACCTCGACCCAGGCGGCAAAAGCGCATCCGGCTGGGGTCATCCGCTTTGCGCCGGGCGCGAGGCCGACATCGCCGCCGAACTGGGCGCCAGCGTCGGAGGCTCGGTCCCGAAATGAAGGCAGCGCGACAGCTGACGGCGAGGTGTGCGCTATCCGGACGCGCTCGCCTCACCCGGGCTGCGCGGCAATATGCGGGATTAAGCATTGTTGGGGCGATGATGCTGGCCTGTCTCCCAGATCTGATGGCCGCCTCGGAGTCGCCCTCGACGCCTGCGATCTCGCCGCCGGCCTCCGCCGCCCCGCCCGACGACGGCCAATGGACGATGCCAGCCAAGAACTACGCCTCGACCCGCTATAGCGAGCTCGCGGAAATCAATGCAGGCAACGTCAAGAACCTGCAGGTCGCCTTCACCTTCTCGACCGGCGTGAACAAGGGCCAGGAAGCGGCACCGCTGGTGGTCGGCAGCACGATGTATATCGTGACGCCCTTTCCCAACATCGTCTACGCGCTCGACCTCTCCAAACCTGGCGCACCGATCAAGTGGAAATACGAACCCAATCCCGAGCCCGCGGCACAAGGGGTGGCGTGCTGCGACGTCGTCAATCGCGGCGCCGCCTTCACCGACGGGCGCATCTTCTTCAACACGCTGGACGGCCACACGATCGCGCTCGATGCGAACTCCGGCCAGCCGATCTGGAACACCCATATCGGCAACATCAATGTCGGCGAGACCCTCACCATGGCGCCGCTGGTGGTGAAGGGCAAAGTGCTCGTCGGCAATTCGGGCGGCGAGATGGGCGTACGCGGCTGGGTCAAGGCGCTCGACGCCGGCGATGGCCATGTCGTCTGGACGGCTTACAGCACGGGTCCCGACAAGGAGGTGCTGATCGGCCCGGATTTCAAGCCGCATTACGACATGGACAAGGGCAGGGACCTCGGTGTGACGACATGGCCGCCGGAGGCCTGGAAGATCGGGGGCGGCAATATGTGGGGCTGGATCTCCTATGATCCCGATCTCAATCTGATCTTCCACGGCACCGGCAATCCAGGCCCCTGGAACCCTGACCTGCGCCCCGGCGACAACAAATGGACAGCGGGCATTTTTGCCCGCGATCCCGATACCGGAGCGGCCAAATGGTTCTATCAGTGGACGCCGCACGATCTGCACGACTATGACGGCATCAATGAGCAGATCCTGCTCGACATGAACTGGCAGGGCAAGCCGCGCAAGGTGCTGGTCCGGCCGGAGCGCAACGGCTATCTCTACGTCCTTGATCGCACCACCGGCGAGGTCCTGTCCGCAAAACCTTATGGCTCCGTCAACTCCAGCAAGGGTGTGGATCTCAAGACGGGCAGGCTGATGGCAAACCCGGACAAGAAAACCGGGACCGGCAAGGTCGTCCGCGACATCTGCCCGACCGCCTCGGGGCTCAAGGACTGGCAGCCTTCCGCCTTCTCGCCGAAGACGGGCCTGCTCTACATCCCGCACAACAATCTGTGCATGGACGAACAAGGCGTCGAGGTGAACTACATCGCCGGCACGCCCTATGTCGGAATGAACGTGCGCATGATCCCGGGGCCCGGCGGCAATCGCGGCGCCTTCACCGCCTGGGATATCGCCGCGGAGAGACCCGCCTGGAGTCTCAAGGAAAACTTCCCGGTATGGAGCGGCGCGGTCGTAACCGCCGGCGATATCGTCTTCTACGGAACCATGGAAGGCTGGTTCAAGGCCGTCAGCGCGAAGACCGGCGAACTGCTTTGGCAGTTCAAGACCTCCTCCGGCATCATCGGCCAGCCGGTGACTTATCGCGGCCCCGACGGACACCAATATGTCGCGATCCTGTCCGGCGTCGGCGGCTGGGCCGGCGCCATCGTCTCGGGCGATCTCGACCCGCGCGATGCCACTGCTGCGCTCGGTTTCGTCAACGCGATGAAGGACTTGAAAAACACGACAACGGCGGGAGGCACGCTCTATGTGTTCCGACTGCCTTGATGCATTCAAACCGACGGCACTGGCGAAAAGATCCGCCCCGCGGGCCCTCGTGGCCGGTCTCGTCGCGTTGGTCTGGCTGGTTCTGGCCGGCGCGGCGGATGCGCGGGAACTGCGCGCCTGCGCCGATCCCAACAACATGCCGTTCTCCGACGCCAGCGGCGAAGGCTTCGAGAACAAGATCGCCGAGATCGTTGCGGCCGACCTTGGCGCGAAGCTTACCTACACCTGGTGGGCGCAGCGCCGCGGCTTCGTTCGCAACACGCTGAAAGCGGGGCTTTGCGATCTGGTGCTCGGAACGCCGGCAAATGTCGAAATGCTACGCACCACCTCGCCCTACTACAGATCCTCCTACGTCTTTGTCGCACGACAGGATGGACCGGACGTAACGTCCTTTAACGATCCACGGCTGCGCGACATGCGCATCGGCGTTCAGCTCATCGGCGATGACGGCGCCAATTCGCCGCCGGTCCAGGCGCTCGGCCGTCGCGGCATTGTCGGACATCTCGTCGGCTACCCGGTCTACGGCGACTATTCCGCTCCCAACCCCGCGGCGCGCATTGTGGAAGCTGTCGCGAGCGGCGAGGTCGACGTCGCCGTGGTCTGGGGCCCGCTCGCCGGTTACTTCGCTACGAAGCAAAAGGTGCCGCTCCGGATCACGCCGGTCACACCTCGCATCGATGGACCGCAACTGCCACTGATGTACGACATCTCGATGGGCGTTCGGCGCGAGGACGAGCGACTGCGCGGCGATGTGAATAGCGCGCTCGCCAGGCACAAGGCCGAGATCGACGCGGTTCTGACGCAATATGGCGTTCCGCTTCTCGACATCGCCGGGAGCCCGGTGCGATGAGGCTGGGTCTCGCGACGCTGCTGTCCGTGACGCTCGCCTTGGCGGCATGCCAGCGCGAGGAGCGGGACACGCGCCCGCAATCTTCGCTCGGCTCCGGCGGGCAGCCGACGCCCGTGACTACGCTGGAACCTGGCGGCCAAAGGCCCTCCCCCAGCAACAACAAGGCGGCGAGCTTCGAGGCGAACGCCTTTCATCTCAGCGAGGGCAAGCGCCTGTTCGGCTGGTTCAACTGTTCGGGATGCCACGCCAATGGCGGCGGCGGCATGGGCCCGGCGCTGATGGACCAGAAGTGGATCTATGGCAGCTCCATGGAAAGCATTCACGCCACCATCCGCGACGGACGTCCGAACGGCATGCCGAGCTTCCGCAACAAGATCCCCGACGATCAGATCTGGGAACTGGCGGCCTTCGTGCGTTCGCTAAGCGGCAACGCGCCCTCTTCCGCTGCGCCACAGCGAAATGACGACATGATGCCCCATCCGTCGGAAAACCGCATGCCGGATGCCGCCACGCTGGGGAAGTCGCCGTGAAAGGCCTCGCCTCGATGGCGTTTGCCGCGGCAAGCGTCCTTTCTCTCCAGGGATGCGCGGGCTGGCAATCGGCGCTCGACCCGAAAGGCCCCGCGGCGAGCGAGTTGGCATGGCTGATCTGGTTCTTCATAGGGCTTTGCTCGGTAGTGTGGGTGCTGGTGATGATCGCTCTCGCCGCACCGCTGTTGATGCGGCCACCCAGGCGCACCGAGCCGCTGATGCTCGACGCCAGCGCTGACCATCGCAAATTGCGCGTTGTGGTCATCGCTGTCGGGCTGACCGCAGCGACGCTGGTCGGGCTGACCCTGCTCAGCTTCTTGGCCAACAGGACGCTTGCGGCAATCGGCTCGAACGCTGCGCTCACCATTCGGGTGACCGGGCACCAGTGGTGGTGGGAGGTGCGCTATGAGGATGCCACGCCGAGCCGCATCCTGACGACGGCGAACGAAATCCACATCCCCGCCGGCGAGCCGGTGCGGCTTCTTCTGATCTCGACCGATGTGATCCATTCCTTCTGGATCCCAAGTCTGGCCGGCAAGCTCGACCTCATCCCCGGTCACATGAACGTGCTGGATGTCAAGGCGGACAAGCCCGGAACCTATCGCGGCCAGTGCGCCGAGTTCTGCGGCGCGCAGCATGCGAACATGGGCACCTTTATCATCGCCGAGCCGCGGGCAAAGTTCGACGCCTGGTGGAACGACCAGCTGCAGCCGGCCGCGGCCCCGACGGGCGACGAGGCGAAGGCGGGCGCGGACTTGTTTCTCAAGCGTCCCTGCGTGATGTGCCACAAGATCGGCGGCACGCCCGCGGGCGGAACGGTCGCTCCGGATCTCACCCATATTGCCAGCCGGCAAACACTTGCCGCGGGAACCTTGACGATGAGCCGCGGCAATCTCGCCGCCTGGATAGCCGACCCGCAAGGCATCAAGCCCGGCTCCCACATGCCGGTGGTTGAGCTCAATGGCGACGAGCTCAACGCGATCGTCGCCTATCTCGAGGGCCTGAAATGAGCAGCGCGGACCTGGCCAGCGAACGCGACCTGCCGCCGGAACGTGAGGCGACTGCCAAGGGCGACGTTGCCCCCGAACGTGATGGGCCGCGCGACACCGGCATGGACGATGCCAGCCTTCACCGCTGGCTCGCGCGCACATGGCGGACGCCGCCCGGCATCATCGGCGCATTGTCCAGCGTCGATCACAAGGTCGTCGCAAGGCGCTATCTGATCACGGCATTCGGGTTTCTGTGCCTGGGCGGGCTGAGCGCCGTCGCCATGCGCATCCAGCTTTCGGGACCGCAACGCGGCCTGATCGGGCCGGACCTCTACAACCAGCTGTTCACCATGCATGGCGTCACCATGATGTTCCTGTTTGCCGTGCCCATCGTGCAGGCGACCGGCATCTATCTGGTGCCGCTGATGGTCGGCAGCCGCAACATCGCCTTTCCGCGCCTGAACGCGTTCAGTTATTGGATTTATGTCTCGGGAGGTCTCTTCGCCTGGGTGTCCTTCGCCCTTTCCATGGCGCCGGATGTCGGCTGGTTCGCCTATGTGCCGCTGTCAGGTCCCGAATTCGGTCCCGGCAAGCGCGCCGACGTGTGGGCGCAGATGATCACCTATACCGAGGTCTCATCGCTGGCGGTCGCCGTCGCGACCATTGTCACCGTATTGAAGCAGCGTGCGGCAGGCATGTCGCTGGACAAGATCCCGCTCTATGTCTGGGCGTTGCTGGTGACCTCATTCGTCGTCGTCTTCGCCATGCCGGCGGTCATGATCACCTCGACCTTCCTGATCCTCGACCGACTGGTCGGAACGCATATTTTCAATCCAGCGGAGGGCGGCGACGCCCTGCTGTTCCAGCACCTGTTCTGGTTCTTCGGTCACCCCGAGGTCTACATCATCTTCCTGCCGGCGACAGGCATCGTCTCCGCGATCATTCCCGCTTTCGCTCGAAGGCCGGCGTTCGGCTATCTCGGGCTGGTCCTGTCGTTGATCGCGGTCGGCTTCCTGTCGTTCGGTCTCTGGGTCCACCACATGTTCGCGACGGGATTGCCGAAGCTCGGTGCAAGCTTCTTCACGGCATCCAGCATGTTGATCGCCATTCCCAACGGCCTGCAGATCTTTTGCTGGCTGGCGACCTTGTGGGACGGCAGACCGGTGATCCGTACGCCGTTGCTCTTCGTCTTCGGTTTCTTCTTCATCTTCGTCATCGGCGGTCTCACCGGTGTCATGCTGGCCTCGGTGCCGCTCGACCTGCAGGTGCACGACACCTATTTCGTCGTCGCGCATTTCCACTATGTGCTGATCGGCGGCTCGGTTTTCCCACTGCTGGGTGCCGCCTATTTCTGGTTCCCCAAGATCACCGGCCGCATGATGAGCGAGCGCCTCGGACGCTGGCATTTCTGGCTGGCCTTCATCGGCTTCAACGCGGCCTTCTTCCCGATGCACCTTGTCGGCCTGTGGGGCATGCCGCGCAGGGTCTATACCTATCCGGCCGAGCTTGGCTGGGGGAACATCAACCTGTTCATCACCGGCGGCGCGGTGCTCTTCTTCCTGAGCTTCGTGCTGTTCACCTTCAACCTCGTGCATGGCGCCTTGAAAGGCGCGCCGGCCGGCGACAATCCCTGGGATGCCGGCACGCTGGAATGGGCCACGTCTTCGCCGCCTCCAAGCTATAATTTCGCGCGCATTCCAATCGTCACGAATGTCGAGCCGCTCTGGGCCGAACGCGAGGCCCTTCCCGTCGCCACCGGCCTTCGCGTCGATGTGCGCGAGCTCCTCATCTCGACGGTGGCGGAAGCGCATCCCGATATCCGCGAGAAATCGGCGACGCCGTCGATCTGGCCCTTGTTCGCTGCGATCGCTGTCGGCGGCACCTTTCTGTATTCGATCTTCACGCCCTGGGCGATCGTCTGGGGCGCCGCGCCGATCGCGATCACCCTGA
This sequence comes from Mesorhizobium sp. WSM4983, assembly GCF_029625765.1. NCBI lineage: Bacteria > Pseudomonadati > Pseudomonadota > Alphaproteobacteria > Hyphomicrobiales > Phyllobacteriaceae > Mesorhizobium > Mesorhizobium sp. WSM4983. The sequence continues at coordinate 137,893 of NZ_JARTVM010000012.1, forward strand.
TCGGCTGGTTCTGGCCGAAAGATACGCCGGAGGACGAGGAATGAAGCAGCGTCCCGCCGCCGATCTGTCGGGCCTGCCAAGCTTCGGGCTTGGTCCGCGCAGCCCGACCTGGTGGGGTACGCTCGGTTTCATGGCGTTGGAAGGAATGGGCTTTGCGCTGGCGGCCGGCGCTTATCTGTATCTGGCGACCTTGTGGCCCAACTGGCGTCTGAGCGCCCCGGAGCCCAACCATTGGCCGGGAACGATCGTGACGCTGCTTCTCATCGTCAGCCTGGTGCCGAACCACCTCCTCAACCGCTACGCCAAGCAATGCGCCATCGGGCCGGTGCGGATCGGCATGTTGGTGATGTCGCTGCTCGGCAGCGCGCCGCTCATCGTGCGCTGGTTCGAGTTTCCGGCCCTGAACATCTATTGGGACACCAACGCTTATGGCTCGATGCTCTGGGTGCTGCTCGGCCTGCACACCATCCATCTGATCACCGATGTCGGCGACACGATCGTTCTGACAGTGCTGATGTTCACGCGCCACGCCTATAGCGGCCGGCGTTTCGGCGACGTCGGCGACAACGTCTTCTACTGGGATTTCGTGGTCTTGACCTGGATCCCGATCTATCTGCTCATCTACTGGGCCCCGAGGCTAGGCTGATGCGCGCGCTGCGTTTGGGAACGTCCTGGGGTGGTCTTGTGTCGGGGCCTCTGGCCTGGGCCATCTCTACGCAGCTGAATTACGCGCTGGTGCCCTGGCAATGTAATCGCCAGGTCCCGGTGGTGCTTCCCTTCGCACTGGTGCTCATGGTGTTTTCGCTCCTCGGCGGCGTCGTGTCGTGGCAGGCGAAGCGGCAAGGCGGCGCCGCCTTCAAACCGGAGCGTACACGCAGCACCGAGCGATTCATCGCCGATCTCGGCATGCTTTCGGCTTTGCTGTTTGCCCTCGTCATCGTCATGCAGGCCAGCGCCGCGCTCATCCTCGACGAGTGCCTGCGATGAGTTTCGAGGCGTTCTTCTCGACCTCGATCTGCTACGGCGCCGGCGCGCCCGAGACCGGGTGGACGCTTGCCCTTCCCATCACGCTTCCGCTGGCCGCGCTCGCGCTGGTCTATGCGACCGGCGCCAACCGGCTGTGGCGCCGCAGCAGCCGAGGCCGACCAGAGCGGATACGACAAACCTTGCTGTTCGCCGCAGGGTGGTGCGTGCTGACGGGAGCGCTGGTCAGCCCGATCCATGCGCTCGGCGAGCGGGTCTTTGCCGCTCACATGATCGAGCACGAGCTGCTGATGGCGCTGGCGGCTCCGCTGCTGGTTGCAGCCCGCCCCGGCGCGGCACTGGTATGGGCATTACCGGTCGCGTTTCGGCAGAGAACGGGAAGGCTCACGCATGGCAAGATGCTGCAGGCGGTCTGGGCCTTCGCCAGCCGCCCTCTCAACGCAACAATCATCCACGCGATCGCCATCTGGATCTGGCACATCCCGTTCCTGTTCGAGGCAGCCCTGCAGCGGGGCGTGCTGCACTATACCCAGCATGCCAGCTTCCTCGGCACTGCCTTGCTGTTCTGGTGGGCGCTTCTGCCCGGTTCCGGTCGGCAGCAGGCCTATGGCAGCGCTGTCATGCATCTCTTCTTCACCTCGATGCACACCGGCCTGCTCGGCGTGCTGCTGCTGCTGTCGCCCAAACTATGGTATCCGGAAAATGCCGGTGGCGCAGCGCTGTGGGGTTTAAGCCCGATCGAGGACCAGCAGCTTGCGGGTCTGGTGATGTGGGTTCCGGCTGGCCTGATCTATGGCGGAGCCGCTTTGCTGCTCGCCGGCCTCTGGATAAGCAAGAGCGGAACCAGGGAGGCGACGCATGCGCTCCGATCTGGCTAGACTGATCGCCGGCGCCCTCGCCGCCATGATCGTAGTTGCCGTAGCCGTCGCCGCCGTGGCCTTATGGGCCGACCGGCGTGATCGTGTCCGGCACGAGTCGGACGCGGCAACCGGCGGCGTGGGCGCGCGCGCCATTCCGATCATGACCGCGAACGGCTGCTCCGGCTGCCATACGATCCCTGGCGTGCCGGGCGCGCAAGGTCAGGTCGGCCCGCGCCTCGACGCCAGCCTCGCCGGCCGGGTCATTATCGGCGGCGTGCTGGCGAACAATCCGGAGAACCTGATCCGCTGGATACGTGGCGCCAGAGAGATTAATCCGCACACCGCCATGCCATCGACGAGGGTCACCGAGCAGCAGGCGCGTGATATCGCGGCCTATCTCTATGCTTTGAAATAATTGAACCCCGCCGCGTCGGAACCCGGGCTGTCACGCAACCTTCGACAGGACGCTGATATCGCATCTGGCGAGGCCATATCGCCAGCGATGGTTCGTCGCCGCGACACGGCTCTGGTAAAAAAGCGTGAGCTGTTCGCCCTCGATCATGACGGTGGAGTGACCGTTTTCTCCTGGCCCGCCTGGATCAAGAACCGGACCTATCGAGACGTAGGGTCCGGTAACCTCGGCGGCGATGGCGAAAAACACGCGTTGTCGGCTTCCTCGCGCTCCCCGCGGAAGGAAGCACGTGGCGTTCAGAAGCACGCGGCCATCGGGGAGCTCGACCAGTTGGGCGCCTTCGATCCCCCACTCGTAGTCGGGATCATCGCGCGTATTGTGGTGTGGGATCTCACTATGGTCGAGGATCCTGCCCAGCCGCTTCCAAGGTCCGAACCACGAGTCCGACTGGCTGCGCGCCAGGTAGACATCGGGTTGCGGCACACGACTGAATTTCGGCATGCCGGAATAGACGATGTAGCGCTTGCCGCCGATGATCGCCGGATGCGGATCATAGATCCCATCTTCGTCCGTGCCAGGGATCGACAGGATTGCCGGGTTGAGCACCACCCAGTTGAAGCCATCATTCGACACCGCGTGCTCACAGCGGCCGCCGGACTTCATGAACTCGGTCTGGATGAACATGTGGAAGACGCCGAGCTCGTAGACAACACCGGGCGCGGCAACGCCCGATCCTGTGACAGGAAGCTCGATGGGCTCGTGCTCCGTCCAGGGACCATGCAGCTCCGGCGCGGTTGCGTGAAGTATCTTCCAACTCTCGGTTGTTACCGTGCCGCTCGAGCCGAAGACGTGCCAAAGCCTGCCGTCAAAGACGGGGCATGGATCCTTGAGATCATCCACCGCCTGCGGATGGAAGAGCGGGAACACATTCGTCTCGAACTCGATCTTCATCACTTGCCCCAGCAATTGCCGGCCGTTTGAGGCTCGTTTGGCTCCGGTCCAGGCGAATCGTTGGAGCCGTCGAACAGCTTAGCTGCCCATGCTACCGAAATACGGCCACCGAGTGACCGTCCCCAAGAACCTGCGTGCGAATCTTGGCTCCACCTCCCAAAGGGGCAGCAGCACCGCGGCATGATCCTTCGCCGCTTTAACGGTTCGCGGCTGGAACAAGTTATTCGACGGAAAGTTAGACGGAAAGGTGGATCTCGCCTCCGCTGCCTGCGATTAACAAATGTTAATCGCAATATACATCGTTCTGCCACTAGGGAAAATTTGTATGGACGCAGCAATAAGAATACCAACTCGCAGAAAAACCACGAAGACGCAAGACTTACTGGTATGCTTCTCTCATTTACGATGGAATTTTGTCTATCAGCGTCCACAACATATTCTTACCTTGGCCGCGAAGGAACATGAGATTATCTATTTCGAGGAACCTGTTTTCGAGGAGCGCTCGCATCCTTCGATGCGTTTCTCAGAGGTGGCGCCGGCAATTCGGGTCGCGACTCCTCTGCTTCCAATTGGCACAAGCCCGGCCAGAGCTGATGCCGTGCAGCGCAAATATCTCGACCGGATCATCGCTTCGACGCCGCACACTAACCTGACCGCCTGGTACTACACGCCCATGGCCCTACGCTTCAGCGCGCACATCAATTGCGATGTCTGCGTCTATGACTGCATGGACGAACTTTCGGCGTTCAAGAATGCGCCAACCGAGCTGGCCATGATGGAGCGAGCCCTCTTCGGGCGCGCCGACGTGGTCTTCACCGGCGGCTTGAGCCTCTTTGAAGCGAAGCGCTGCCAGCACCGTGCCATCTATCCGTTTCCGAGCAGCATCGACGTCAGCCACTTCCACAAGGCAAGGACACCCGGCAAGGACCCGGCCGATCAATTCGGCATTCCTCATCCACGGGTGGGCTTCTTCGGCGTCATCGACGAGCGCCTCGACATCGATCTCGTGGCCCAGGCCTCCAAGGCGATGCCGGACGTGCATTTCGTCATGCTCGGTCCGGTGGTCAAGATCGACCCGAGCAGCCTGCCGACAGCGGGCAATCTGCATTGGCTCGGCGGGAAAGCCTATGCCGACCTTCCAGATTATCTGCGCCACTGGGACGCCGGCTGGATGCCGTTCGCGCTCAACGAGGCCACTCGCTTCATCAGCCCGACAAAAACGCCGGAGTTCCTCGCCGCTGGCCTGCCGGTGGTCTCAACAGCAATCGTCGATGTTGTGCGAACCTACGGCGCAGCCGGGCTCGTCGACATAGTGGACGCCGAGGACGTCGACATCAAGCTGCGATCCGTCCTTACCCAATCGCGCGAGGCGCGGCTTCAGCAGGTCGATGCCTATCTCCGGGACATGTCCTGGAAGCGCACATGGAATGGCATGGCCGCTCACATCAGGAACGCCAGTGCTCGGAAAAAGGTCGTCCCGTTCCGCAGGAGCGCCTGACCATGTTCGACTGGCTGATCGTCGGCGCCGGCTTCGCCGGCAGCGTTCTCGCCGAACGCATTGCCTCGCAGCGGGGAGAAAGCGTTCTCCTCATCGATCGCCGCAATCACATCGGTGGCAACGCCTATGACTGCTACGACGAAGCAGGCATCCTCATCCACCGCTACGGGCCGCACATATTCCATACAAATGCGCGGTCCATCGTGGATTATCTGTCACACTTCACGACATGGCGGCCGTATGAACATCGTGTGCTGGCGGCGGTCGACGGAATGCTTCTCCCGATCCCCATCAATCTCGATACGATCAACCGCCTCTATGGTCTCGATTTGGATCCGGTGGAACTGGAAGACTTCTTCGCGTCTCGCCGCGAGACCATCGAGGAAGTCCACACGGCCGAGGACGTCGTGGTCAGCACTGTCGGGCGGGAACTCTATGAGAAATTCTTCCGCGGCTACACCAGGAAGCAATGGGGCGTAGACCCCTCCCAGCTCAGCAAATCGGTAACCGCCCGGGTTCCGACCAGGACCAACCGCGACGACCGCTACTTCGGCGACAGCTTCCAGCACATGCCCGCGAACGGGTACACGCGCATGTTCGAGCGCATGCTCAACCATCCCAATATCAAGATCATGCTGCAGACCGATTATCGTGAGGTCCGGGACCGGATTCCGTTCCGCAAGCTGATCTACACCGGCCCTGTCGACGAATTCTTCGACTGGAGACTTGGCCGCCTGCCGTATCGCTCACTGCGTTTCGAGCACGTGACCGTCGAATGCGAACAGTTCCAGCCGGTCGCTGTGGTCAACTATCCGCAAACGGAGGACTTCACCCGGATCACCGAGTACAAGCATCTGACCGGCCAGAAGAACGCCCGGACAAGCCTCACCTATGAATACCCGACCGACATTGGCGATCCGTATTACCCGGTGCCCCGGCCGGAAAACGAAGCGCTCTACAAGCAATATGAAGCCTTGTCCGCCAGTCGCCCGGATGTCTGGTTTGTCGGCCGCCTTGCGACATACCGCTATTACAATATGGACCAGGTCGTGGGTCAGGCTCTGGCTACTTTCGCCCGCATTCAGAAGACGGTCCCAATTGGAGGCGCCTTGCAGCCGGCAATGGCTGTGCCGGGCTAAAGCCGCTTGCTACTCCGGCATGCAAGGCTGCGTGGATCGAGAATGCTTCTCAAACAGCCTCTGCTGCCTCGCCAGTTCATCGGCCATCGGCTGACGGGTGCGACGCGATCCATCCGCATGGATGACGGAGAAAAGGCCAACTTCGGCGTGGCGTGAATTGTCCCATCCCGGGTAAGCCGTGATCGGATAAAGGCAAATACCCCCGACGGGCGCGCCTTGGTTCATAGCCTCCCGCACCTCGTCGCACACATAGTGAAGCCATGCCGGGCCCCCCGATCCCTCCGCACCTGTCTCTGCAATGTACATCGGCTGTCGGTAGCGCTGGGCGACCTCGACGAGCATTTCCGACAGAGCCCGGTATTCGTGATGCCCCATCGGGATTGTTGGCCCGTGCAGGTACCACTGATTGTGCGGATAGAAATTCAGACCGATGACATCGATGAGATCTTCGCTGCCGCCAAGCTGCGGCTCGACGCGCCCCATCAGCATGTCGTACGCTTCGAACTGTCCCTGTCGGACTTTTTCAGCCGCCCGGATCTCCGCGCGGCTTCGATCGCGCGGCGCGATGTGAATAAGCGGCTCGGCCCAGATGAACCGGCATTCTGGATCCGCTTGGCGCATGGCTCGTATGCCTTGCACGGCAGCCTTGACGAGGTGGCGTTTGAACCAACCCCTTCGCCTTGGGCCGGCCGGTGGAAAATAGCCCACTTCGACTGCCCAGGCGAAGAACGATATCTCGTCGATCGGGCAGACGAGCGCAGGCTTCCCGCTGACGGCCCGATGCAACCGGACAGCTTCCGCTGCGAAATCGGCATAGCGCTCGATCAGCTCCTTCCCGCCCTGGTCAAGATAATCGGGGGTTCCGTAGTGAAAGACGTCCCAGATGACCTGAACGCCGGCGAGATTTGCCGCTTCGATCATCGGCGCCCAACTCGACCAATCGTACACGCCCGGCGCCTTCTCGATCAGGTGCCAGCGTAGCCCGTCACGAACAGTTCTGAGCCCAAGGTTCGCGCAGCCGCGATAGTCGCGTTCTGCGTGAGAATCATGGCCAGTCGCTCGCACGAGATCGAGACGCACGCCATCCTTTCGCCGGTGCGAGGAGCATTCGAAACCGCCCATGAAAAAACTGTCGAATGTGACCGCGCTGGCAGCCGGATTCACGTTTTGGCTAACGGCTTGCGGCACATTCTTACTCCTTGCATTGGCCGGCACGGTCGACCAACGGCCAAACCCTCTTTGGATTGGGCAACTTCTTCGTTCTTGCCGCGTGCTGAACGGCGTTCAGCCCAGCGTGATCTCCTGATCGTTCACAACCTCGGCCAGCCGACTGAGGAAACTCACGAGGCCGACTTCCGGATCGTCGTTGTCGCCTGTGAGCACGGTGATACCCCAACGCCCCAGCACGGCTTCTTCGACGGGGTCTCGGCTCGCCATGAAAATGTATGACGGCGGCCGATCCGCCTCGTAGCCCGAACGGTTCCATGTCTGCCAAAGCCGATGCAACAGCAGCCGGATGTTCAGGTCCGAGAGGCTATAGCCGACGAACAGAACCGTGCTGCCCAGCGCATCGGAACGAAACCGCACATCGAGCGGCGAATCGAAGGATAACCGATCGAGATAGTCGGTTTCCGTAAGGACCAGCGAGGAATCGTCATCGAAGTCGCCGTGGAATTTCACGATACACGCGACGTCCCGGCGAGCCTTCGAGACATCCCGAGCATTGGCCACCTTCACGTATGCGCGGCCGTGTATCTCAAAGGCGACTTCGAGGTTCCGGTCATAGTTGGTGGTGTAGATCACCGGAAAATCCAGCGCGACGATCAGACGATGCAGTTCGGACTCCCGAATCTTCTCCCTCGTCACGGTCCAGTGCCTGTCCATCCAACTGCGCAACGGCCCGATGCTGCCATGCTTGATCCGGTAATACTCGGCCAGGGTTTGGAAGCGATCACGCGGTCTCGCCCCATCCAGGCCGAGTTCGCTCGCCATGCGTTCAATCAGCTTCTCCCAGGAAGGCAGCCCCACGCTCATCGAAACACCAGCTCCGACAAAGAGCACCGCATTGCGCTCTCGGATCGCTTTCGCGAGTGGAATAATCGGGTCCTCGTTCATTGCCGAAGCTGAGCGGGCTGCCGCGGGCGGCGCATGACGCATAACTTCCGAACCCGAAGGTGGATGAAGTGTTCCCCGCTCAGCCGCGAAAATGTAGAAGACCGCCGATACTCCCGGTCGGCCTCGGCAAGGTCTCGGAGCTGCCATCGAGCAAGGCAAAGCAGAGACGGACGAGCTGGCTTCGGTCCCTCTCAGCATCGGCGGATCGCGAGCGCGACATCGGTCGCGAACGGTGGCACCTCCAGCGTCAACCTACCGTGCGCTTGCGCCCGCCATTCCGCCGCTTGCGTGCCGGCCGCAGTATCCCAGCCGACTATGCGGTAGGTACCCGGAGCCAGCCCAGGCAGGACGATCATGACGGGCTCGGTTTGCACGTCGGCCTGCAGCATGCCGTTGGGCCCGATCGTTTCGCGGTGCACCAGCCAGGCCACCGCCTGGGCATCGTCGCCGCAGGCTACCGCCGCGACATCGGGGCGGGAAACCCGCACCCGGCCGCCGAGATGGACACGTCGGAACCGACTCCAGTCGATCAGCGGCAGGAAACCCGCCAGCGAGCGCTGCGCCCGCCGCATGCCGGGTGTGAGCACATGCGGCGTACGGTTCGGCCAGCGCATGCCGCCACCGGCACCGCCGGCAGCCAGGTGCGCCCATTGCATATGGCGGAAATATTCGTCATCGAACGGCTCCGGCAGCGTGATCTTCTTGTCCTTGAAGGTATGGATCGGGCCATGTTCGCTGTCGAGGAACGGCCGGCCATCGCGAGTTTCGGCCAGGGCCTCGCCGACGATCCGCCCCAGGCCGAGCGCCGGGGCCACTGTGTCGCGGGGATGATCGATCGTGCCCTCCTCGTAGATGTGGAGGGAGGCGAAGTCGAGATCCGGATGCCGGAAGATAGGTTCGCGGAGCGGCATGTGCGCCCGCCAGCGAAGCTCCGGTCCGAAGAGCGAAACCGTTTGCGGGTGGGAGCGGCCGTAGAGCGAAATCTCCAGCCGGCGAACGAAAGCACCGAGATCGTGGATGAAGTCGCCGAAATCGTCGGCGCTGCCTTCGGCCTGCTCGGGATGGATCTCATTCCAGAGGTCCCAAGCGAAGAGCGCGCCGCTGCCGCCCCATCTGCGCACCGCGAATTCCAGCCTTGCCTTGATGGCGCGGCGCGTGGCCGTGCAGACCAGAAAGCGCGAGGGCTGATCCAGCACGCCGCCGTTCCTCTGATTATAGGGCTGATGACGCCAGTGCCGCCACTGCCAAAATGTATCGAACGGGGTGAGCAGTATTCTCAAACCGTGCTTTTCACAGAGACGAAAAAGATCGTCCCACAGCCGCACGATAGCAGGAACGAAGCGACCGAGCGGCCGCTCGAAGTAGCGGTGGCGGACCTGAGCATATTCCAGCATCAGCCTGAGGCAGGTGACGCCGCTTTGCTTAAGCCAGCGGAGGTGAGCCTCCACGCCGGCTATGTCCTTGCGCCGGAACAGTCCATTTAGCTCGGGCCAGCTTATCGCGTCATTCTGCCCGATCGGCATCCACGGCTCGCCGTCCTCAGTGGCGAAATACGAGCCGCTCACCGTAATCCACTGCAGACCCGCGGACCGGACAGCGAATACGCCCTCCGCGTCACTGGTCGTGCTTCCCGTTAATCCCGTATTGTCCAAGTGGCTTTCCGGTATTCCCCAAGGCACTCCAAACTGTCTCAGGGGAAAAATGTTCACCGGCGCCGGAGCAAAAATCGCAGCCCGCCCGGGCCTCATCGCCGAGAGAATGGCCCGTTATTAAAGAATGGCCAGCTGATCTGCTCCAGCTTCGCTCGACTGAAAACCCTAGCTAGGATCCGCTCGCCACCATCCCGGCCGTCGGGGCCTGGGCAGGCCACCGAAAGCCAACCAAGTCAAGTCATAGCGACGAGTAGAGATTCGCCGGCGGGATCTCGCCAACCAGGAAGGCCGGCTTCAGGCGATCCTCTGCTGAAGCTGCGGCATGTCTTCGCTCTTCCGCAGACCCGTTGCGACGACCGACACCCGAAACTTTCCGGCCAATGCCTGGTCGAAGATGGCGCCGACGATAATGTCGGCGTCGGCGTCGACCTCTTCCCGTATCCGTGTCGCGGCTTCGTCGACCTCGAAGAGCGTCATGTCCGTGCCGCCGCAGATCGATACCAGCAGGCCTCTGGCGCCCGTCATGGAAGCCTCATCGAGCAGCGGGTTGGCGATTGCTGCCTCGGCCGCCGTCCTTGCGCGGCCCTCCCCCGAGGCCTCACCGGTTCCCATCATCGCCCGGCCCATGTCCCGCATCACCGACTTCACGTCGGCAAAATCGAGATTGATCAGGCCTTCCTTCACGATGAGATCCGTGATGCAGCCGACACCGGCGTAGAGAACACGGTCCGCCATAGCGAAGGCATCGGCAAACGTCGTCCTGGCGTCGGCGACCCTGAAAAGGTTCTGGTTGGGGATGACGATCACGGTGTCGGCGCTTTCGCGAAGGCGTTCTATGCCCTCTTCGGCGGCCTGGGACCTGCGCTTGCCCTCGAACGTGAAAGGCTTGGTAACGACGGCCACCGTCAAAATGCCGGCATCGCGCGCCGCACGCGCAATGACGGGCGCGGCGCCAGTCCCGGTGCCGCCGCCCATGCCCGCCGTGATGAAACACATGTGCGTTCCCGCAAGATGATCCATGATCTCGTCGATGGATTCCTCGGCGGCCGCGCTGCCGACGTGGGGGAGAGATCCGGCGCCCAAGCCTTCGGTCACATGCGCACCCAACTGGATCAGCCGCGGCGACTTCGACATGGTGAGCGCCTGGGCGTCGGTATTGGCGACGACGAACTCGACCCCCTGCAGGCCTTCAGCGATCATGTTGTTGACGGCGTTTCCGCCAGCGCCACCGACCCCCACAACGGTTATCTTAGGTCTCATCTCCAGGATTTCCGGCTTGGCGGTCATTGTGATCTCTCTACGGGACGCAGTGGCTGCGCCAGAGCAACTAGCAAACGAATCAGATGGTCCCGCCAAGATCAGGGAATCAGAGGACAGGCCTCGCCGCAAGGTCAAGCTGAGGGCGTCAAATCGCAAGTTTTGCTTCAGGAGCGCCGTGGTCCGAGCGCAACCTGCGTGAACCGGTGGGGGTGCTGGGGGCGACGAAAGACAAATGGTTCGCCGAAGCAACTCTTCCCTGAGATACGTCCGGGCCGCTTCGGACCGTCGCGCGGCCAGCATCGTTCGGAACTTACTGCGCAGTTGCCGGCAGAGCCGGAGACGTCCTGCTCACGAGGTTGATAAATCCCGCCGGCTCTCTAAGTTCGCCTTGGGACACCTTGACTTCGCGCTGGTCCGGCAAACGATCGGACTTAGGCGCAAGAACGGTGATTTGTCGATGACAAGCGCGGTGTCGGGCACCTTGGCGGCCCTTTTGTGCTTTCTGTCCCTGACCGCTGCTGCTCCGCGTGCGTTCGCCCAGCAACCGACCGTGCAGCCGGCCGGAGCGATCAAGCCGGACGAGAAGACAACCGAAATCAAGATAGGCTATTTACGGGCCTACGCGCCGCGCCTGACGCTTTCCCTGCTGGACGAGCCGCCGCGTGACGAAGGTGTCGCCGGCGCCAATGTCGCCATCGGCGACAACAACACCACGGGCAAGTTCATCAAGCAGAAATTCAGCCTCGATGTCACCGAGATAAAACCGGAAGCCGACGCGGTTCAGGCATTCAACGCGTTGATTGCCAAAGGCGAACGCTATGTCCTCGCGGACCTCTCGGCCAAGCAGCTGCTGTCTATCGCCGACATTGCCCGCGACAAGGGCGTGCTGATCTTCAACGTGGGCGCCACCGACGACAGACTGCGCGAGGAGGACTGCCGCATAAACGTCTTCCACATCGCGCCGACGCGAAGCATGCTCGCCGACGCTCTGGCGCAGTATCTGATGGTGAAGAAATGGCCGAACTGGGTGCTGCTCTACGGCTCGCATGATGAGGACCGCCTCTATGCCGACGCGTTGCGCCGCGCGGCAGCCCGCTTCGGCGGACAGATCGTCGCGGAGAAAGAATTCAAGGATACCGGGACGGCGCGCCGCACTGACACCGGGGCGACGCAGATACAGCAACAGATTTCGGTATTCACGCAAGACCTGCCGGAGCATGACGTGCTGCTTGTGGCCGATGAAAGCGAGGTGTTCGGGACCTACGTGCCCTACCGCAGCTGGACGCCGCGGCTCGTCGCAGGCACGGCCGGTCTTGTGGCATCGTCATGGCATCCCGCGAGTGAACAGTGGGGCGGCATTCAAATGCAAAATCGCTTCCTGAAGACGGCAGGCCGGCGAATGATGTCCAAGGACATGTCGGCCTGGACGGCCGCGCGGGCCGTCGGCGAAGCCACTACGCGCACCAATGGCGACGATCCGAAAAAGATCAGCGATTACATCCGCTCGGACGACTTCTCGGTCGCCGCCTTCAAGGGACAGAAGCTGACCTTCCGCAAATGGAACCTCCAGCTTCGCCAGCCGATCCTGCTTGGCGATGCCAAATCGGTCGTCTCGACATCTCCCCAGGAGGGCTATCTCCACCAAGTCTCCGAACTCGACACCCTCGGCATCGATCAGCCGGAAACGAAATGCGTTCTCAGGTAGCGCCGATCGGGAGGAATTCGTGCAGAGCCGAGCTTGCGTACTCGCCATTCTCGCAACCGGCGTCATGGCCGGCCCGGCATCGGCCTACACGGCCTACGTCTCAAACGAGAAGGACAATACGATCACCGTCGTCGATACGGCGACGATGCAGGTGGTCAAGACCGTCGACGTCGGCCAGAGGCCGCGCGGCATCACAATCTCGCACGACGGCAAGTTCATCTATTTGTGCGCCAGCGACGACAATACGATCCAAATCATCGATACCACGACGCTGCAGGTCGTCGGCACCCTGCCCTCCGGCGACGATCCCGAATTGTTCGTGCTTTCGCCAGACGGCAAGACGCTTTACGTCGCCAACGAAAACGACAATCTGGTCACCGCGATCGACCTCGACAGCAAGCAAGTCAAGTCCGAGATCCCGGTCGGCGTGGAGCCCGAAGGCATGGCCGTCAGCCCCGACGGCAAGACCCTGGTCAACACCTCGGAGACCACCAGCATGGCGCATTTCATCGACACCGAGAGCCATGAGGTAACCGACAACGTGCTGGTCGACACGCGCCCGCGCTTCGCCGCGTTCAAGCCCGACGGCTCGCAGGTCTGGGTCAGTGCCGAGATCGGCGGCACCGTCAGCGTCATCGACAACGCCAAGCGCCAGGTCGTGAAGAGGATCAAGTTCGCGATTCCCGGACTGCGAGCCGAAACCATCCAGCCGGTCGGCATCGCCATCAGCGCCAACGGGAAGAAGGCTTATATCGCGCTCGGCCCGGCGAACCATGTCGCAGTGATCAACACCGAAACCTACGAGGTTGAAAAATACATCCTCGTCGGACAGCGCGACTGGCATCTGGACTTCACCCCCGATCAGAAGACACTGATCACAACGAACGGCAATTCCAACGACATCACTTTCATCGATACGGCGACCGAGGAGCCGGTTCAGTCGGTCACCGTGGGTCAGCAGCCGTGGGGGGTGGTCATATCGCCCAAGTAGAAAAGCAGCCGGAAGATTAGGCCATGAAGCCGGGCCAAAGACGTCGAGCGCGCTAGATAAGCACCCTCAAGGAGCATCCATGCAGCATGCGAGGACGGCGAAAACGGGGACCGGAGCGGCGGCACTCGATGTCGCCGGCGTCAGCCATTCCTATGGCCCGAAGCGGGCGCTCAACGACGTCTCGTTCTCGATCGCGCCGGCGACTTTCACCGCCCTTCTCGGTCTCAACGGCGCCGGCAAGACGACCCTTTTCTCGCTGATCAGCCACCTCTACGACACGCGCCAGGGATCGATCCGCATCTTCGGCCATGACGTCAGCCGTGCGTCCGGCGAGGCGCTCAGGCGGGTCGGCATTGTGTTCCAGGCGCGCACGCTCGACCTCGACCTGAGCGTATACCAGAACCTCTCCTATCACGCCTCGCTGCACGGCATCGGACGGCACGAAGCCCGACAGCGCATTGCAGCGATGATCCAGACAGTCGACATGCAAGGCCGTCAGCATGACAAGGCTCGCAGCCTTTCCGGCGGCCAGATGCGGCGCATCGAGATCGCCCGGGCGCTGCTCCATCGCCCGTCCCTGCTGCTGCTCGACGAGGCGACGGTGGGTCTCGACATCCAGTCGCGCGCGGGCATTCTCGCCACCATCCGCAAGCTGGTCGAAACCGAGGGCATCGGCGTGCTTTGGGCCACCCACCTGATCGACGAGGTTGAAGATGGCGACCATGTCGTCGTGCTGCGGCAAGGTGACCTGGTCGCCAAAGGCAAAGTGGCCGACGTGGTCAAAGCGAGTGGTGCCGCGTCGATCCGCGACGCCTTTTCCAGACTCAGCCGCGGCGAAGCAGCCGGCCAGGCGGAGATCTCGCCATGAGCACTCCCGCAATGCCGGAAAAGGTCGCCGCCGTCACCCCGGTGAAGTCCGACGCGTTCGGCTTTCGTCACTACCTCATCTGCCTCAAAGGCGTCGTCGTGCGGGAAGGGCTGCGCTTCCTGCACCAGCGCGAGCGCTTCATCTCGTCGCTGGTGCGACCGCTCGTCTGGCTGTTCATTTTTGCCGCCGGGTTCCGGCAGGTGCTCGGTGTCTCGATCATCCCGCCCTACAAGACCTACGTGCCCTACGAGGTCTACATCACGCCGGGCTTGTGCGGCATGATCCTGCTGTTCTCGGGCATGCAGTCTTCGCTGTCGATGGCCTACGACCGTGAGATGGGCAATATGCGCATCCTGCTGGTCAGCCCATTTCCCCGCTGGTATCTGCTGGTGTCGAAGATGCTCGCCGGCGTCTCCGTGTCGATCGCGCAGGTTTATGCCTTTCTGATCGTTGCATGGTTCTGGGGCGTCAAGGCGCCGCCGCTCGGTTACCTATTCGTGCTGCCGGCCCTGTTCCTGTCGGGGATGATGCTTTGCGCGCTCGGCATGCTCCTGTCCTCGATGATCAAGCAGCTCGAGAATTTTGCCGGGATCATGAACTTCGTGATCTTTCCCGGCTATTTCGCGTCGCCGGCGCTCTATCCTTTGTGGCGCATCCAGGAAGCGAGCCCGCTGCTTTACAAGCTCTGCCTCGCCAACCCCTTTACCTATGCCGTCGAGCTGATCCGCTTCGCCTTCTACGGGCAGATCGATTGGGTGTCGCTGGGCGTCGTCGCCGGCTGCACCCTGCTGTTTCTCGGGGGGGCCATCATCGCTTATGACCCTTCGCGCGGACTGATAACCCGCAAACAAGGCGCGGGAGGAAACGGTTGATGGAACGGATGCGCCTGGTTCGCAGCCTGGTGCGGCTGTCATGCTCATGCCCCACGCCGGCGCCACGGCCGCGAACACCGATCCGGACTGGGCCCTGCATGCAGCGCAAGGTGCCGCAACTGGTCGCCGGGGTGAGCTTGATCGAACGGGAGAGACACGAAGCTAAGGAACTCATCCCTGAGCTAGGCAGTTGTGTTTTGTTCCTGGGTTTTGGCTGTTTGAGAACCCAGCGTTTCATTTGTCCGTTTGTGAGGTGATGGATGAGCCATTGCATTGCCCGCAATGGCGCCAATGAGGGCAGGTCCCTTCGGGCTGGCTAAAGAGGAGAATGCAATGAAGAAGAAGAGCTGGAAGAAACCGACGATGTGCCAGGTTGCCGCGGGCTTCGAGATTTCGCGGTATCTGCCTGCTGAAACGCCTCCCAGGAAGTAGGCCGCAGAGCTGCGTGTCCCTGGCTGTGGGGGCATGCATCCCCTTGCCGCTTGAGGTCGTCGAGACGGGGGCTGCCGCGGGAAGCGCGGGCGCGAAGCCGTTTGCCACCGAGAATTTGGCGCCGGTCAAATGGGCCGCAGAGCAGGCATCGCCATGCGCGTGAAGATCATAGGATCGGCGGCGGGAGGCGGCTTTCCGCAATGGAACTGCAACTATCGCCTGAGCCGCTCGGCTCGGAGCGGCATGGCCGGCGTGCATTCGCGGACCCAGTCGTCCATTGCCGTATCGGCTGACGGGACAGGCTGGGTTCTGTTCAACGCGTCGCCCGACATTGGCCGGCAGATTGCGCAAACGCCCGAACTGCAGCCCGCGGCCGATGCGCCGCTGCGCTCGACGCCCATCCGCGCGGTCGTGCTGACGAATGGCGACGTCGACCATGTCGCCGGCCTGCTCAGCCTGCGGGAGCGGCAGCCCTTCGCAATCTATGCAACGGCACAGGTGCTGGCGACGCTGGCGGCGAATTCGATCTTCAACGTTCTCGATCCGGCGATCGTGCCGCGCCGCCTTCTGGCGCCAACGGAGCAAGTGGCGATCTGCAACGCGGACGGCCAGCAGACCGGCGTGGTCGTCGACGCCTTTCCCGTGCCCGGCAAGATCGCGCTCTATCTCGAGCAAAGAGGCGATCCAAGCGCCGATTTCAGCTCCGACACGGGCGCCACGATCGGCGTGCGTATCAGCGGGGCTGGAAGTCGGACTGCTTTCTTTTACATTCCCGGCTGCGCGGGCATCGATGCCGCCCTGCGCACGCGTCTGGCGGACGCCGCCTGCCTTCTGTTCGACGGCACTGTCTATACAGACGACGAGATGATCATCGCCGGCGTCGGCCAGAAGACCGGTGCGCGCATGGGGCACATCGCAATGTCTGGAGAAGCGGGTTCGATCGCCGCCTTGGCCGATGTGAGGACCGGCCGCCGCGTCTTCATCCACATCAACAATACCAATCCTGTTCTCGACGAGAGTTCCGCCGAACACGCGGCGGTCAGAGCGGCTGGCTGGGAAATCGGGAGCGACGGAATGGAGATCGAACTTTGAGCGACTTCCACGACGCGGCGCGACATGGTCTGTCCAAGAGCGAGCTCGAGGCCGTGCTGCGGCAGGTCGGCGCCGAGCGTTATCACAACCGCCATCCCTTTCATCACAGGATGACCAGTGGCGTGCTGACGAAGGCCGAAATGCAGGCCTGGGCATTGAACCGCTACTGCTACCAGGCCGTCATTCCGCGCAAGGACGCCATGATCCTGGCGCATGCCGAGGATCCGGCGTTTCGCGCCGCCTGGCGCAAACGCATCGAGGATCACGACGGCGAGGACGGCTGGAGCGGCGGCATCGCGCGCTGGCTGCATCTGGCGACCTCGCTCGGGCTCGATGCCGAAGCCGTCAAGAGCGAAAGGCTGGCGCTGCCGGCGACCCGCTTCGCCGTCGGCGCCTACCTTTCCTTCTGCACGAACCGCACGCTGCTCGAGGCGGTGGCATCGTCGCTGACCGAGATGTTCTCGCCGATCATCATCGGCGAGAGAGTGCCGGCGATGCTGGCCAAATACGACTACATCACCGACGACACGCTGGCCTATTTCAGCCGGCGGCCGGAACAGGCGTCGCGCGACGCCGACTTCGCCCTCGCCTATGTGCTGAGCCACGCCGACACGGCCGAGCGCCAGCAGCGGGCGATCGATGCGCTGGTGTTCAAATGCGATATATTGTGGGCGATGCTCGATGCACTTCAACATGCCTATGGCGCGCCGGGAAACGTCCCTCCGGGCGCCTTCCAGCCGGAGGCAACCCGATGATGGCGCTGCGCGAGAGAGCCATCGTCTCCTTGCAATCAATGCCATCGCTGCCGAGGCACGTGCGTATTCAGTACGACCCCGTGCGGCAGGCCTTCGCCGTGCTTTCGCCGGAAAAGGTATTCTGGCCGAACGATATCAGTCTCGACATATTGCGCCGCTGCGACGGGCGGTCCGCGGTCGGCTACATCATCGCTGGTCTTGCGGCCGATTACGATGCTGAACAGGAGGCCGTAGCGGCCGATGTCATCGCCTTCCTGCAGGAATGGTCGGACAAGCTGTTGGTGAAGCTATGAGCGAGCCGCTTCTGCCTCCGATCGGCATGCTGGCGGAACTGACGCATCGCTGCCCGCTGCAGTGCCCTTATTGCTCCAATCCGCTCGAATTGCTCAAGGCCGATCGTGAGCTCGACACCCAGACCTGGCTCGATCTTTTCTCGCAGGCCGCCGATCTCGGCGTTCTGCAGGTGCATCTGTCGGGCGGCGAGCCGACGCTGCGCCGCGATCTCGAGCAATTGATCGCCGGGCTTTCGACGCGCGGCGTCTACAGCAATCTCATCACCGCCGGCATCAACATTGCCGAGGGCCGCATCGAGGTCTTTGCCGAAGCCGGGCTCGACCACCTGCAGCTGAGCTTCCAGGGCGCCCGCCCGGCGACGACCGACCGTATCGGCAACCACAGCGGCAGCCACGAAAAGAAGCTGGAGACGGCACGCCGCGCCCGCGCGGCCGGGCTGCCGCTCACCATCAATGCGCCGATCCATCGCCACAACATCGAGGAAGTGCCGGAATTCATCGACCTGGCTCTTTCGCTGGACGCCGAGCGGCTCGAGATCGCCAATGTGCAGTATGCCGGCTGGGCGCTGGCCAATCGCAATACCCTGATGCCCGAACGCGCCGCCGTCGAACGGCAGGTGGAGATCGTCGCGGCGGCGCAAGCACGGCTTGCCGGCGTCATCAACATCGATTTCGTCCCGCCGGACTATTTCGCCGTCTATCCCAAGCCGTGCATGGGCGGCTGGGCGCGCGACGCCTTCATGGTGACGCCCGACGGCACGGTGCTGCCATGCCATGCCGCGCAGACCATTCCTGCGCTCCGCTTCGAGCGTTTCGGAGAGCGCTCGCTGTCTGAGATCTGGACCGATTCACCGGCATTCAATGCCTTTCGCGGTACCGAATGGATGCTGGAGCCGTGCCGAAGCTGCGAGCGGCGCGAGATCGATTGGGGCGGCTGCAGATGTCAAGCGATGGCGATTGCCGGCGATGCCGCTGCAACGGATCCGGTCTGCATCAAATCGCCGATCCATGCCCGGGTGGGCATGCTCACCGATGAAACGCAGCGCCCCGCGGCAGACAATGCGGCGGGCGAACCCTTCATTTACCGTCGGATAGGAGCTGTGGCGGAGCTCGCCTGACCGTCTTCTCGTAGGTGGTCCCCAATAGGATAAACCGGAATTCGGCATGGCGGGATTTGGGCGAAAGCGCGTCGCCTGAATCCGTTCCAGCGCGACACGCTTTAGAGAGGGTCAAGGCGGAGTTTGTCCCGGGCGATCTTCCAGGCGGATTCGACGTGGCGCCGTGCCGCGGCTTCCGCCTCCTGCGGCTTACGCGCCCGGATCGCCTCCATAATCGCGTTCATCTCGGCGATCGCCGGCTCGCGACGGTTTGCCGAGGCGATCGTCATCGAACGCAGCTGGTTGATGCGCACATTCAACCCGCTGACGATCTCCCAGGCGACACGCTTGTCCGCAGCCTCGAAAAGCGCTTCGTAGAACTTCGTCGTCGCGCGCATCACCGCCGGCGGCTTGCCCGAGGCCCAGGCCTCGAAGAGCTCGCCGAGGGCGTGCTCCAGTACGGCCAGTTGGCCATTGGTGGCCGATTGTGCGCAGGCGCGCGCCGCGATGCCCTCGAGCAAAGCCCTGAGCTCATAGATCTCGTCGGTGCGGCCGATATCCGGCTTGGCCACAGCTGGACCATGCCCAGGGATCATCTGCACAAGGCCTTCAGCCTCCAGTTGCCGGAGGACCTCGCGCACAACCGATCGGCTGACGCCGAGCTGGTCGCAAAGCGGCCGCTCGACCAGCCTTTCGCCGGGCTGAAAATGAAAATCCATTATGGCCTCGCGCATGCGCTCAAGAGCCAATGTTCTCAAGGTCTTGGCGCTGCGATCGATGCGAAGCGTGTCGTCCTGCATGTCTCTGCTCCCTTGGCCGCCACGAAAACAGATTCCATGGCAGGTTGACAAGGTATTTGGTGCTCCATACTATGGTATACCATAAGACGACAGAGGAGTTGGCGTTTCTCGAGCGCCACCTGACAGAGGTTTCCATGCAGCCGGCCATTCGCAAGATCGTCACTTACAGCGAGAACACGCTGATCGAAGGCGGCAAGGCAGCATCCAAGCCGCTGCGCCTGATCGGCGTCGCCGCCGTGCTGACGAACCCCTGGGCGGGTCGCGGCTTCATCGAGGATCTTTCGCCCGAGATCCGCGCCTTTGCGCCGGTGCTTGGAGAAACCCTGACCCGCGAGATCGTTGCCGCCGCCGGCTCGGCCGAGGCGATCGAGGGCTACGGCAAGGCCGCGATCTGCGGCACGTCGGGCGAGATCGAGCATGCCTCGGCGCTGATCCACACACTGCATTTCGGCAATCACTATCGCCGCGCCGTCGCCGCCAAGACCTATCTCGCCTTCACCAATCTGCGTGGTGGGCCGAACACACCGATCATGATTCCGCTGATGGACAAGAATGACGAGGGCCGCCGCTCGCACTATCTGACCGTGCATTTCCAGATCGGCGACGCACCGGCGCCGGACGAGTTGGTCGTGGCGCTCGGTGCTTCGATCGGCGGCCGTCCTCACCATCGCATCGGCGACCGCTATCAGGACCTCAAGGAAGTGGGCGACCTGCATGGCTGACGCCGTCGCACCTGGATGGACCCGGGCAGCCGCGCCCGACGGAACCGGCTTTATCCGCGCCGGATCGGGCGCGCCGGTGCTGTTCATCCACGGCGTCGGCATGAACGCGACGATCTGGCAGCCGCAGATCCAGCGGATGGCTGACCGCTTCGACCTGATCGCCATCGACATGCTTGGCCACGGCCGCTCGCCGCTGCCGCCGCAGGAGCCGGAACTCGCCGACTATGCCGCGCAGGCGATCCGGCTGCTCGATCATCTCGGCCTCGACAAGGTGTCCGTCGTCGGTCACTCGATGGGGGCTTTGGTCGCGCAGGAACTCGCGCTGCTAGCGCCGGAGCGCATCCGCCGTGTCGTGTCGCTCAACGCCGTGTTCCGTCGTCCGCCTGATCTGGCCCAAGCCGTGCTCGAGCGCGCGGCGGCGCTCACCGGCCACGGCGATGCGGCGGGGGTCGCCCAGACCATCGCCCGCTGGTTCGGCGATCCGGTTCCGGCCGAGCTCACGGCGGCGGCCGGGAAGGCGGCGGCAGCGTTGAGCGAGGTCGATCCCGAAGGCTACGCCCGCACCTATCGCCTGTTCGCCCGTGCCGACGGCGACCACGCCGAGCGCCTGCAGACCCTGGCCATGCCGGCGCTGTTCATCACCGGCTCCGAGGACAAGAACTCCTCGCCGGCAATGTCGGCCGCCATGGCCAGGCTCGCGCCGCATGGCCGCTGCACCGTTCTCGCCGGCCAAAGGCACATGATGGCGGCGGCGGCACCGGATCTCACCTCACGATGCATCGCCGAGTTCCTGAACGAAGGTGAAAGCCTGGAGCAAGGAGCAGCAGCGGACGCCAGCTTCGACAGCGGCGAGTTCCGGCGTGCGCTCGGCTCCTTCCTAACAGGCGTCACCATCGTCACCACGATCGGCGCGGAAGGCGAGCCGCGCGGGTTCACCGCCAACTCGTTCACATCGGTGTCGCTTGATCCGCCGCTGGTGCTGGTCTGCATCGCCCACAAGGCGCTCGGTCATCCGGTGTTCGCGACATCGAAGAGCTTCGCCATCAACATTTTGAACGAGACCCAGAAAGCGGCCTCCGGCATCTTCGCCTCGAAGGCAGCGGATAAATTCGCGTCGGTCGACTGGCGCCCGGGGAAGACCGGCAGTCCGGTTCTCGACGGCTCGGTCGCAACCTTCGACTGCGATATGGAGCGGTTGGTCGAGGCGGGCGACCATTCGATCCTGATCGGCCGCGTCCGCGACTTCCAGCACAATACCTCGCAGCCTCTCGGCTATTGCCGCGGCGCCTACATCACGCCCGGGCTCAGTCAGGAGGCGCTGGCCGCCGCCCAGCCCGGCACCGATGTCGGCGCCATTCTCGAAAACGGCGGCCGTATCCTGTTCCTCGAAACGCCAGACGGCTTCCTCGAACTGCCGCGCGGCCGGGGGCTGGGCTCGGCAAGCGACGGCAAGAGCCTCAACGGGCTTCTGGCCGCAAAGGCCATCGAGGCCCAGCTCGGCTTCCTCTTCGCCGTATGGGACGACGCGGGCAATCCCTCGCGCACCCATGTTTACTATCGCGGTACCTTCGACGTGCCGGCTTCCAGCGATCGAGGCATCCGGCTGATCGACATCGACGCGATCGACGGCTTGAAGATCGCCGATCCGGCCATCCGCTCGATGCTCACCCGCTATGTGCGCGAATGCACTGAAGACGCATTCGGCGTCTATGTCGGCAACGAGGTCGAAGGCGAGGTAAGGCCGCTCGCCAGGACCGCCGCCCTCAATACAGGTGACCAGGGATGAAGTTCTCGCTCTTCGTGCATATGGAACGCTCGGATCTCGCCAAGCCGCATTCGGAGTTGTTGCGCGAGTTGGGTGAGCTGGTCCTGCTGGCGGAACAGGCGGGCTTCGAGACCGCCTGGATCGGCGAGCATCACGGGATGGAGTTCACCATCTCGCCCAATCCATTCATCAACATCGCCTATCTTGCGGCCAAGACCAGCCGCATCCGCCTAGGCACCGGAACCATCATCGCGCCCTTCTGGCACCCGATCAAGCTTGCCGGCGAGGCGGCGATGACCGACGTGATTGCCGGCGGCCGGCTCGACATCGGCATCGCCCGGGGCGCCTACAGCTACGAATATCAGCGCGTCTTCCCCGGGCTCGATGCCTGGGGCGCCGGGCAGCGCATGCGCGAGATCATTCCGGCGATCCGAGGTCTCTGGGACGGCGACTACAAGCACTCCGGCGAATTCTGGCAGTTCCCGCCAACCACCTCCTCTCCCAAACCCCTGCAAAAGCCCTACCCGCCGATCTGGGTGGCGGCGCGCGATCCGAACTCGCACGACTTCGCTGTCGCCAACGGATGCAAGGTCCAAGTGACGCCACTGGCGTCCGGCGACGATGAGGTTGCAAGCCTCATGCAGCGGTTTAACGACGCCTGCGCCGCGCATCCCGAAATCCCGCGTCCGGAAATCATGCTCTTGATGCACACGTTCGTCGCCGAGGACGCCGCCGATGCCGATCGGCTGAGCCAGGATCTGTCGAACTTCTACTGCCAGTTCGGCGCCTGGTTCCAGAACAAGAAGCCGGTGCACCAGGGCATTTTGGAACCGCTGAGCGCCGAAGAGATCGCGGCCATGCCGCAATACGCGCCGGACAAGATGCGCCAGAACCTGGTGATCGGCGAGGCGCACGAGGTGGTCGCGCGGCTGAAAGCCTATGAGACGCTAGGCTTCGACCAGTACTCGATCTGGATCGACAGCGGCCTTTCGCACGAGCGCAAGAAGAAATCGCTGCAATTGTTCATCGACCGGGTGATGCCGGCCTTCATCTGATCGCGAACGAACGGGCAAGGCCATGACCGACGCCGCATTCAGGAACTTCATCGACGGCCGCTTCGACGAGCCGTCGGCCAGCTTCGACAGCGTCGATCCGTCGACCGGTGCGCCATGGGCGAAGATGCCGGCTGCAAGCGAAGCCGATGTCGACCGCGCCGTCGAGGCCGCGCATCGTGCGCTGCGCACCGGCCCTTGGGCATCGATGACAGCAACCGCGCGAGGCAAGCTGCTGGTCAGGCTCGGCGACCTCGTGGCCGCCAATGCGGGCCGCCTGGCCGAGCTGGAGACGCGCGACACCGGCAAGATCATCCGCGAGACGCGCGCCCAGATCGCCTATGTCGGCGACTATTACCGCTACTATGGCGGACTCGCCGACAAGCACGAAGGCGCGCATGTGCCGATCGACAAGGCCGATCTCGACGTCACCATCCGCCGCGAGCCGATCGGCGTGGTCGCCGCGGTGGTGCCGTGGAACTCGCAGCTCTTCCTCTCGGCGGTCAAGCTCGGCCCGGCGCTTGCCGCGGGCTGCACGGTGGTGCTCAAGGCCTCAGAGGACGGCCCGGCACCGCTGCTCGCCTTCGCCGAGTTGGTCAGCGAAGCAGGCTTTCCGGCCGGCGCCGTCAATATCCTCACGGGCTTCGGCCAGGAGTGCGGACGGCGCCTGACGAGTCATCCGCTGGTCTCGCGCGTCGCTTTCACCGGCGGCCCGGCCACGGCGCGCGCCATCGTCAGGAACACGGCGGAAAACCTCGCGCACACGACGCTCGAGCTCGGCGGCAAGAGCCCGGTCGTCGTCTTCGCCGACGCCGACCTCGACAGCGCCGCCAATGCGGTCGTCGCCGGCATCTTTGCGGCGACCGGACAGAGCTGCGTCGCCGGTTCGCGCCTGCTGATCGAGCGTACCGTAAGACAAGAATTCCTTGGTCGGTTGAAGCGCAAGGCCGAAGCGATCCGCATCGGCGATCCTCAGGATCCGGCCACCGAGATGGGGCCGCTCGCGACCCTGCGCCAGCGCGACCGGATCGAGACCATCGTCGCCGAAAGCCTCGCCGCCGGGGGCACGCTGGTCACCGGCGGCAGGCGCCCCGACGCCGGCGCCGGCTTCTACTATGCGCCGACGATCATCGATGCCGGTGATAGCAACCTGCCCTGCGTACGCGAGGAATTGTTCGGGCCGGTGTTGAGCGTGCTCGCCTTCGACACCGAGGCCGAGGCATTGGCTCTAGCCAACGACACGCCCTTCGGTCTCGCCTCCGGCGTCTTCACCTCGAATCTCGGCAAGGCGCACCGCATGGCGCGCGACATCCGTGCCGGCGTCGTCTGGGTCAACACCTATCGCGCCGTGTCGCCGCTCGTTCCCTTCGGCGGCTACGGGTTGTCGGGTCTTGGCCGCGAAGGCGGGCTCGACGCCATCCGCGACTACACGCGCTCGAAATCGGTCTGGATCAAGACCTCGGACGAGCCGATTCCCGATCCCTTCGTCATGCGCTGAGAACGCATGCCGAGGGTGCAGCGACAAGAACAAGAAACGGAACAGAGAAATCAGAGGAGAATGACATGAGACTGATCTTAGCCGGCGTGCTCGCCGGGCTGCTATCGGCAACCGCCGCCAAGGCCGACGAAATGGTATTCACCAGCTGGGGCGGCACCACGCAGGAAGCGCAGACCAAGTCCTGGGCCGAGCCGTTCGCGGCGAGCTCCGGCATCAAGGTGCTGCAGGACGGCCCGACCGACTACGGCAAGCTGAAGGCCATGGTCGACGCCAAGAACGTGACCTGGGACGTGGTCGACGTGGAAATGGATTTCGCCATCAAGGCCGCCAAGGACGGGCTGCTCGAGCCGATCGACTTCGCCGCCGTGCCGAAGGCCGATCTCGACCCGCGCTTCAGCAACGAGCATGCCGTCGGCAGCTTCTACTATTCCTTCGTGCTGGCCTGGAACAAGGGCGCCGTTTCGGGTGAGCCGACAAGCTGGGCCGACATGTTCGACACCAAGAAGTTTCCCGGCAAACGGACCTTCTACAAATGGTCGGCGCCGGGCGTGATCGAGATCGCGCTGCTCGCCGACGGCGTGCCGGCGGACAAGCTCTATCCGCTCGATCTCGAGCGCGCTTTCAAGAAGCTCGACACGATCAAGTCGGATATCGTCTGGTGGGGCGGCGGCGCGGAGTCGCAGCAGCTCATCGCTTCGGGCGAGGCTGCCTTCGGGCAGCTCTGGAACGGCCGTGTCTTCGCGCTCGAGAAGGACGGCGCCGATGTCGGCGTCTCCTGGAACCAGAACCTCACCGCCGCTGACGTTCTCGTCGTGCCGAAGGGCGCCAAGAACAAGGACAGCGCGATGAAGTTCCTCGCCGCCGCGACCAGCCCGACCGGCCAGGCGAAATTCGCCGAGGCAAGCGGCTACGCGCCGA
Organism: Mesorhizobium sp. WSM4983; assembly: GCF_029625765.1. NCBI lineage: Bacteria > Pseudomonadati > Pseudomonadota > Alphaproteobacteria > Hyphomicrobiales > Phyllobacteriaceae > Mesorhizobium > Mesorhizobium sp. WSM4983. The sequence continues at coordinate 163,624 of NZ_JARTVM010000012.1, forward strand.
TCAACACCAAGGCCAAGGCGGAAATGCCCGCCGACGTGGTGAAAGGGCTGCCCGACGCGCATGTCGAGGGCCAGATCAATCTCGACATGAACTACTGGGCCGAGCACCGCGACGAGATCGCCACGCGCTGGTACGCCTGGCAGACCAAGTAGCGCCACAGCAAGCCGGGGGCGCGGCAAGCCGCTCCCCCTTCGGGACGACGGGAACCGCTCGATGCAAGCACACTCCCTCAGCCGCGGCTCGGTTGCCGGCCTGCCGGCCGGCAGCGGCGGCGCCCTGCCGGCCCTGGTGCTGGTCGGCCTGTTCTTTGTCGTGCCGGTGGTCGCGCTCTTGCTGCGCAGCGTCACCGATCCCGAGCCCGGCCTGCAGAACTATGCCGCGCTGTTCGGCAGCGGCACTTATGTGCGGGTGTTTCTCAACACCTTCCTGGTCGCGGCCGTCGTCACCGTCGTGACCATCCTCGTCGCGTTTCCGGTCGCCTGGATGCTGGCGATCATGCCGCCGGCGCTCGGTTCGGTCGTCTTCGGCATCATCATCCTGTCGATGTGGACCAATCTCCTCACCCGCACCTATGCCTGGATGGTGCTTTTGCAGCGCACCGGTGTGATCAACCGGGCGCTGATGGGGCTCGGCGTCATCCACGAGCCGCTGCCGCTCATCAACAATTTGACCGGCGTCACCATCGGCATGGTCTACATCATGCTGCCCTTCATGATCCTGCCGCTGGTCGGCACGCTGCGCGCCATCGATCCGATGACGCTGCGCGCCGCCGCCCTTTGCGGCGCTAGCCCGTCGCAGGCATTCCGCCGCATCCTGCTACCGCTGTCCCTGCCCGGCATCGCCGCCGGCGGGCTGATGGTCTTCGTCATGTCGCTCGGCTATTTCGTGACGCCCGCGCTGCTCGGCGGCACATCGAACATGATGCTCGCCGAAATGATCGCCCAGACGGTGCAGTCGCTGCTCAACTGGGGGCTCGGAAGTGCTGCGGCCTTCGTGCTGCTCGCCGTCACCATGGTGCTCTACGCGATCCAATTGCGCATGCTCGGCGCCAGGCGCCTCGCCGGAGGGCTCTAAGATGCTGCTCGACTACGACCGGCTCGGATGGCTGCGTGCGGCGCTCGCCGGCTTCACTGCGCTCATCGCGGCTTTCCTTCTGTTACCGGTGGTCTTCATCGTCCTGTTGTCGTTCGGCTCGTCGCGCTGGCTGGCCTTTCCGCCACCAGGCTGGACGCTGAAATGGTATCAGGAACTGCTTGCCGACCCGGCCTGGGTCGACGCCGCTTTGACCAGCGCGAAGATCGCCGCGATGGCCGCCATCCTCGCGGTTCTGATCGGCCTGCTCGCCTCGTTCAGCCTGGTCAGGGGCGAATTTCGCGGCCGGCAGTTCCTGCGCGGCCTGCTGCTGACGCCGATGGTGCTGCCGGTGGTGGTTTTCGCCATCGCCATCTACGCCTTTTTCCTGCGCATCGGGCTCGCCGGCACGACGATCGGTTTCGTCATCGCCCACACGATCCTGGCGCTGCCCTTCGCCATCATTCCGATCGCCACCGCGCTCGAAGGTTTCGACAAATCCATCGAGGACGCGGCGATCGTGTGCGGCGCCAGTCCGCTGCAGGCAAGGCTCAGGATCACCCTGCCCTCGATCCGCATCGGCATCTTCTCAGCGGCGATCTTTTCCTTCCTCGCCTCATGGGACGAGGTGGTGGTGGCGATCTTCATGGCGAGCCCGACCCTGCAGACCTTGCCGGTGAAGATCTGGGGCAGCCTGCGTGCCGATCTGAGCCCGGTCGTCGCCGCCGCCTCCAGCCTGCTCGTCGGCCTCACTCTCGCCCTGATGATCGTCACCGCACTCCTTCGCAGAAGACTGTCCAGATGACCCGGCCATTCCTGTCCATCCGCGCGGTGAGAAAGGCGTTCGGCGCCTTCGTCGCCGTCCACGACGTCACCATCGATGTGCCGAAGGGCGAATTCCTGACCTTTCTCGGGCCGTCAGGCTCCGGCAAGTCGACGACGCTCTATGCGATCGCCGGTTTCCAGGATCCGACGTCGGGCGACGTGCTTTTGGAAGACAAGTCGCTGCTTTCGGTGCCGTCGCACAAGCGCAACATCGGCATGGTGTTCCAGCGCTACACGCTGTTCCCGCATCTGAGCGTCGCCGAGAACGTAGCCTTTCCGCTGCGGGTGCGCCGCCGGCCGGATGCCGAAGTGAAGCGCAAGGTCGCCGATATGCTGGCGCTGGTGCGCCTGGAAAAATTTGCCGACCGCTATCCCGGCGCGCTGTCCGGCGGCCAGCAGCAGCGCGTGGCGCTTGCCCGCGCGCTCGCCTACGATCCCCCGATCCTGTTGATGGACGAGCCGCTGTCGGCTCTGGACAAGAAACTGCGCCAGGAAATCCAGGCCGAGATCCGCCGCATCCACCGCGAGACCGGCGTCACCATCCTCTATGTCACGCACGACCAGGAGGAGGCGCTGCATCTTTCCGACCGCATCGCCTTGTTCAAGGAAGGCCGCATCGAGCAGATCGGCACCGGCGAGGATCTTTATCTCAGACCCGCGAGCGAGTTCGTCGCCGGCTTCATCGGCAATTCCAACTTCCTGCCGGCGGAGCACCTCGAAACAGAGAACGGCGTTGCCTTGGTGCGGCTGGCCGATGGCTCGATCGTCAAGGGCGTGAAAGCCACACAGGCGCTCGGCCGCGGCCAAAAGGCCAGGCTGATGGTGCGGCCGGAAGCGTTCCGCCTGACCTCCATGGAGGGGAATGCATCGCTTGCCGTCGAGATCGTCGACACCGCCTTCTTCGGCGATCGCCGGCGCGTCGTGGCGCGCACGGGGTCGGGCGACGAGATCGATATCAGGCCAACTTCGGATACAGCCGAACCGGGCGGCACCGATGCCGCTTCGGGACGGCAGATTTTCTTCGATCCCGCTACGGCCTTCCTGTTTCCGGTCTGAAGCCGGGCTGGGTCATCCCCGCGACTGGCTCGCCGCCATCCAGTGCCACGTCGTCACAACCGCGACATGGCCGGCGCCTCGATCACCGTCATGCATCTCGATGACGAATTGCAACGCATGATCGACCATCCGTGCGACTGCGCCATGTTCCGGAGCTGAGCGAGATGGACTTCACGTCCGGGGATTTGAAAGCCCTTTTCGGCACTTTCTCCGAGCGGATGGCGACGGAACGCGACAGGCTCTGCGCGCTCGACGGAGTGATCGGGGACGCCGACCACGGCGTCGCCATGGAACAAGGCATGAAAGCCGCGGCCGAAGCGGCGCAAGCCGCCGAAGGCACGCTGCGGGATTATATTCAATACCGCGGCCAAAGGCTTTCTCAACGCAGTCGGCGCCTCCTCCGGACCGCTCTACGCAACCGCGCTTTTGCGCGCCGTCAAGGCCGCGGGTCCGCGCGCATCGATGCCGACCGGCGAGTTGCGTACCATCATTGCGGCGATGCGCGACGGCATCGCCCAGCGTGGCAAGGCGGAACTCGGCCAGAGGACAATGCTCGACGCCTGGGGGACGGCCGCCGACGCGGCAGTCAATGGCCGCAACGCCGATGCCATAGCCGCCGCTGCCCGCCGGGGCGCGGAAGCGACGCGCGACATGATCGCAACCGTCGGTCGCGCCGCGCGTCTCGGCGAGCGCTCGCTCGGCAATGCGGACCCCGGCTCGGTCTCGGCCGCAATGCTGGTCGAAGAAATCTGCAGGGCGATAAAGATCGCTTAGGCGGTGTGCCGCCATGCGATCAGCACTTGCCAGCAGGCCTGCATTCGATACAGGAGGCGCTTCAGCCGTTTACGATCGATTGTATCGATCAACTCTCCAGCGACATGACGGCAAGGTGAAGCGCGCGGACGCCTTTCTTAATGATCGGCTCATGTCGGCGTCGGGCGAGGACCGCCGTGTAGACGGGCTGATGCAGAGTTGGAGCTTCTTCCACGATGTGGGAGGGGCGCTCGGCGGCGAAGCGTCGCGCATCCTCGGCGCGCATGTAGCATGTGCCGCCGGCCCGCCGCAGCATATTGTCCGCAAGCGTCTCGGAGCCCATCGAAAGCCGGCACGCAGTCAGGTTTGGCAGCGCCTCGGCATGAGCCTTCTCGAGCGCCACCGTGTAACCCGGCCGGATGTAACTGTCGGGGCTTACATCGCAAAGCCTGCGCGCCGTGGTCGAGACCATCACATATTCTTCGACCATGAGCTGGTCATATGTGATCTCGGGCAGGTAGCGCGGAGCGTAAACAACGGCAATATCAAGGTTTCCCAGGCTCAGATCCGATATCATCTGCGGCGAATAATCGGATTCGACGTGGATCGAGGACCGGGGCAAGACTTGCAGCAGCATTTCCAGCCAACCAGGCAGGATCGAGCGGGTCATCCCGACCTGGGCAGCGACCCGTAGGCTGCCCTCGAACCTGTTGAAGGCGCGCACATCGTGACGCGCCTGGGACCAGGTCGACAGCATCGACCGCGCATAGGCCTCAAACCGCCGCCCTGCCGCCGTCGGCTCGGCACCGGCGCGGCCGCGGTGGAAGAGCTCGGATCCAACGGCGGTTTCCAGGTTCTTGATACGGGTGCTGACCGTCGATTGCGTCAGTCCGAGGCGCTCCGCCGACCGGTTGAAGTTCCGCGATTCGATGATGTCCAGAAAGGTTTCGACCTGTTCCAGCTGCATGGGCCAGCCAATCGATTTTTACGATCGTATCCGCCCGATCATACGCTTGATCCAAACACTGACAAGGCAGAAGTTCGATGCAAGCAACCCAGGGGCCTCCAGCGCGCCCGCATCATTTAGAGGGACAAGTGTTCATAGTCGATTGCGATTGCCACAATTACTGGTCCAGCGCGACGGTGCTGGAGCCCTACCTGTCCGGCGTCTGGAAAGACATGTTCATCGAAGGCGAGAAGACCGGCCCCGTCGGCGCCTTTCCGCACGGCCATCGCCCCTGGTTTCATCCGCAGGATTTCTCCCGGAAGGACGTGCGGCCGAAGGTCGAGGCGGACAATTACCTGATCATGAAGGAGAAGCACCTCGATAAATACAATATCGGAGTGGCAATCCTGACTGGCGACGAGCCGATCGAGGCTTCGACGCTGGCAAATCCCTATTACGCCAGCGCGCTGGTAAGCGCCTATAACGACTATCAGATCAATGAATGGCTGCCGAAAGACAGCCGCTTGATGGGCTCCATCGTCATCGCGCCGCAGGACCCACGCCTTGCGGCGGCGGAGATCCGGCGGCTCGGCGCGCATCCCCGGATGGCGCAAGTTCTGGCCTCCCAAGGCTCGGTGCGGCCGTATGGCGATCCGTTCTATCACCCGATCTTCGAGGCCTGTGCCGAGGTCGGCTTGCCGTTCGCCATACATCTTGGCGGGCATGGCGGCATCAACTGGAATGCCGTCGCGCCCGCGCCCACGACTTTCTTCTGGGAGACCCATGCGATCCTGCACATGTCGGCCATGTCGCATGTCGCGAGCATGATCGCGCATGGTGTGTTCGAAAAATGGCCGGATCTTTACTTTGTCGTCATCGAGTGCGGCATCGCCTGGGTGCCGTCGGTGCTCTGGCGACTTGACGCCGACTACAAAGCCCTGCGCAAGGAGACGCCATGGCTGAAGATGCTGCCGTCGGAATATTGTCGACGCAACATACGCTTCTCCACGCAGCCGTTAGAGCAACCGTCGAACGTCAAACACCTCTGGGCGCTCCTGGAAGCGATGGACGGGGAGAACACGCTGCTGTTTGCGTCCGACTACCCGCATTGGGATTACGATGACGTCAACACGCTGCACATCCCGCCGGAATGGCGCGGCAAGGTGCTCGGCCAGAATGCGCTCGATGTCTACAAGCGGATCCCCCGCCCGCAAGCCGCCGCGGCAGCGTGACGAGGACCCAAATGGCCGAGAAGACGTATATCTGTCGCGCCGACGAGATCCAGGTCGGGACGCCATTCATCGCCAAGGTGCGCAGCCTGTCGATCGGCGTGTTCCGGATCGGCGATAGTTTCCATGCGCTGCTGAATGTTTGTCCTCACCGAGGCGCTCCGCTTTGCGAAGGGCCGCAATGCGGAACGACCGCTCCCGTCGAGGGACCCGAATTCATCTACCACCGCGAGAACGAAATCGTTCGCTGCGCCTGGCATGGGTGGGAGTTCGACATCCAGACGGGTGCGGCCCTGGTCAACCCGTCCGTTCGCGCGCGGACGTTCCCAGTCACCGTCGAGGCCGGGAGCATTTACGTGACGGCCTGATCGGAGCGGCGCGCGCCTTGGCGACCGGTTGGGCGCCGTTACCCGAAGCAGCCGTCTTATGCGCCCGGCTTTTGGCATGCTGCTGCTGGCGCCGATCGCATCGGCATCCGCTGCAATAGGCCGCTGACGGATCGGCGCCGGTTTCTTCGCGACAAACCGCTGGGCTATGGCGAAGACGCATTTGCGGCTTGGCAGGTCAACATGTGGCGTTAGAAATGGGAAGCTGGTGCCGACCGGCGATACGGCATGCGTCCCTTCTATGACGCCTCCGCCGGCCACACCCCAACCAAGGAGCATTCCATGACCTGGAGCGGCGTGTTTCCAGCAGTGACGACCAAGATGCAGGCTTCCGGCGCAGTCGACCTGAAAGCCACGCAAGCCAGCATCGAGCGGCTTGTTCAGAACGGCGTGTCAGGCGTGATCGTCCTGCCCATGCTTGGCGAGAATGCCACGCTGACACAGGCCGAGCGCGATGCCGTGGTTTCAGCGGCCAGGGAAGTCGTGGCGGGACGGGTGCCGCTGCTCTCCGGTCTTGCGGAATTATCCACCGACGACGCGGCCGCGGCGGCTCGCAACTACCAGAAGCTTGGAGCCGAGGGGCTGATGACCTTCCCCAGTCTCGCCTATCGCACCGACCGCCATGAGACGGTGGCATGGTACAAGACCGTGGCCGAGGCCAGCGACCTGCCGGTGATGATCTACAACAATCCGCTCGCCTACAAGGTCGACGTCGACGTCGAGACGCTGAAGGCGCTGGTCGATGTTCCTGGCATCGTCGCCATCAAGGAAGAGACCGGCGATATCCGCAGGGTAACCGACCTGTTCAACGCCTTCGGCGACCGTTTCGACATCTTTTGCGGCGTCGACGATCTTATCCTTGAAAGCCTGACGCTCGGTGTCGCCGGCTGGGTTTCGGGCATGACCAATGCATGGCCGGCCGAGTGCGTATCGCTGTTCAACGCCGCCCGCGGCGGCGATTATGCGGTAGCGCTTCCGCTCTATCGGCTGATGACGCCGGCATTTCATCTCGATACGGACGTCAAGCTGGTGCAGTACATCAAATTCGCCGAGCATCTGGTGTACGGCGCTCCGGAACACGTTCGAAAGCCGCGCCTGCCGATCGGCGGCGAGGAACGGTCGAAGGTGGAAGCGGTGATCAGGAAGACGATTTCCGATCTCACAGCGCTGAAACGTGTTTGAGAAACGTTTGCAGGTGACGGCGCTGCGGACCGCCGAGCAGTCGGCCATGGTCAACTGCCGGTTCGCACCCGCACCTTTTCGGCGAAGGCCTCCACCTCGCCCTGGCGAGGTTGCTTGCCGGTGTGCGTGAGCAGGTAGGCCGGCGTCAGAGACAGACGGTTGCTCACCGGCTCGACGATCTCGAGCGAGTAATAGCCGATCTGCGTGAAGTACAGCACGCGCGCCCGCACGAAGGCTTCGGTGTCTGCGTAACCGTGCCGCAAAAACATCGCCCGGATGGCATCGACCCGCGCATCGTCTTCCTCGTTCACGATACGATGGACCTTGGCGGACTGGCGCGACCAGGCACGCACGGCGAAGTCCAAGCGCGGATTGAACAGCCTCTCATCCAGCCAGCACTCGAAGACATTGAGCACGGCCTCAGTTATCGACGCGGCGGGCCGGCCGGCCTGCTCGAGGATGAAACGGGTGTTGTTGTTGCGCCAACAGTCGAGAAGCTGATCGAGCAGGTCCTGACGGCTCTTGAAGTACCAGTAGAAACTGGAACGGGAGACGTTCAGCTTCTGCCCGAGCGCGAGGACGCGCACCGCCTCCACGCCTTCGGAGATCAACGTCTCCAGCGCGAGCTTCATCCAGTCCTCGCGCGTCACCTTGGTGTTGCCGATCAGACCGGACCGTCGCACGACTGCATCTGCACTGGAATCGGAAGGCATGTCGGGCCGGCCAGGTTTGAATGCCGGCTAGATAGACCTGAAACCGCCCCCGCTACAATACTTGCACCTGTTCGAGCCACTCCCAAAGATACGGGGCAATGCTCCGGTCGACGTGCACACGCGCCCGATCGGGGTTGCCGAACCGGTAGAAGAGAACGCCGGAGCCGGCAAAAAGGATCGAAGCCGAGAGACTTGCCTGCCTCGGATCGAGCGCCGTGCCCCTGGCGACCAGACCGGCCAATCCCGGCCCTTCGATCTCGAATACATGCAGCCCGGCATCCATGACCGTGACCGCGAAACCGGCCGCGTGCCAGCCGGCCGCGACGGGTAATGGCCGTCCGCTCACGGCGAGAATACGATCGCGCGCGATGCGCACCATGTATTTGTCGCCGTTGGCAACCGCGCCGGCTCCGACTCCTTCCCCCGCGAGACCCGAAGCCTGCGCCCAAGCCGTCAGGTCGCCGCTGACCAGAAGCTGCTTCAGCCCGTCCAATGTGCGCACGCTAATCCCGTCCGTGTTCAGGACCGCGGTGGTCCAGTCGGGCGCTGGGGGCCATTTTTCGGCAAGGTTACGCATGCAGGCGGCTCCCTTCCGGATCGAAGGCGCAGGGCGCGACGATGGTGGCCTGGCGCAGGACGCCGAGGTGCTGAACGTCGATCGTTTGGCCATGCCGTGCGGCACCCCGTTCGATGAGCGCCAGGGCGACGGGGCGGCCCAGGGTCGGGCTTTGATAGCTGGAGGTGACGAAGCCGATGCTCCGGAGCCGGTCGCCGCTTTTCTCCACACCATGCGCGCCGGTCGCCAGCGGCGCCTCGCCTTCGCCGACAGCCAGGCCGACAAGCTGATTGCGATCGGTTCGGCACGCCGCTTCGGTGAAAAGCGAGCGCCGGCCGACGAACTCACCTGTACGCTTGGTCCGCGGTCCCGCGACGCCGAGGTCGTGCGGCATGACGTTGCCGTCGGTGTCCTTGCCGATGACGATGAAGCCCTTCTCGGCGCGCAGGATCATCAGGGATTCAAGCCCGAGCAGCACGGCGTCGAACGCGCGGCCTTCCTGCTGCATTCTTGCCCAGAGCGCCTCGGCCCGGTCGGCGCGGATGGAGATTTCGTAGCTTCGGTCGCCGGTGAAGGAGACCCGGGCAATGCGCACCTCGTCGCCGGCAAAGCGGCCGGCGGTAACCGCCATGTGCGGCAGGCTGGCATCGTCCAGCGCGGCACCCAGATCGAGCGCCTCTATCAGCCCGCGCGCTTTCGGACCCGAAATGGTCAAGGTGGCGTATTGCGCGGTGGCGTTGTGGATATAGACCGCATCGCGGCCGAAACGATCCTGCCGCCATTCTTCGAGACGCGCGTGGACAGCGGCGACATGCGACGACGAGCAGGAGACGATGAAGCGGTGCTCGTCGAGACGAACCAGGACGCCGTCATCGAAGACGACGCCATTTTCCGACAGCATGAAACCGTAGCGGCAATGGCCGGGTTTGAGGGTCGACATGGTGTTGTAATAGATGAAGTCGACGAATTCGGCCGCGCGTGGACCGATCACCTCGATCTTGCCGAGCGTCGAGCCGTCGAAGAGCGCAACGGACTGCCGGGCGCGCCGCGCATCCTCCTGGATCGTGGCTCCGGCTTCGCCGCTTCCGTAATAGGCCGGCCTCAGCCAGCCGCCATATTCCTGGAACACTCCGCCTGCTGCGCGATGGTTTGCCTCCAGCGGTAGGCGACGGACCGGGGCGTGCATGCTGCCCCGACGCGCTCCCGCCAGGCTGGCGAACGGCACAGGCGTGAAAGGCGGCCGGTAGGTGGTGATGCCGACATCCGAGATGGCGCGGCCGGTAGCCGCGGCCAGCAGCGCCAGACCGTTCAGGTTCGACGTCTTGCCCTGGTCGGTCGCCATGCCAAGGGTCGTATAGCGCTTCAGGTGCTCGACGGAGACAAAATTCTCCCGCGCCGCCAGTTCGACGTCCTTGGCGGTGACGTCGCTCTGGTAGTCGATCCAGACGCGGCCTTTGGCATTGGGCTTCGGCCACAGGCTGACGCCGCCAAGCGTTCTTTCCTCGCCCGTGCTGCGAGGTGCCGGCGACGCTGAGCCGAACCCGCCGAGGGCCGCTAGGCCGCTGGCCAAGGTTTCGGAAAGCGAGACCATGCCGGCGACGGCGCCGGCTACGCCGATCCCCTCGATCGCTTCTGCGGGAATGAAAACCGACAGTTGATCGCTCCAGGCGAGCTTGCCTTTCGCCTGCGAGAACAGATGCACGGTGGGTGTCCAGCCGCCCGAGACGAGCAGGCAATCGGCCGCAAGGGCGGTCCCGTCGTCGAGCAGAACACTCTGAACGGCGTTGCGGCCGCGCGCCGCTGCAATGGCGCGTCCGGCGAGGACCCGAATACCGGTCTTGGCCTGCGCGCCACCCTCACGCCGGCAATCAACCACCGTCACCGAAGCGCCGGCCGCAGCCAGCGCCGAGGCCGGCTCGTAGGCGCTGTCATTGTTGGTTGCGACCACGATATGCCGGCCGACAAGGACGCCATGCCTGCGCAGGTAGCTCAACGCCGCGTCAGCGGAGAGTATGCCCGGAAGGTCGTTGTTGGCGAACGGGACCGGCCGCTCGATCGCGCCCGTCGCCAGCACGATGCGGCGCGGGCGCACGCGCCACAGCGTGTCGGGTCGGCCGTCGCGGTGAATCTGGTTGAGCGCGACCAGATTGTGATCATAGAGGCCGAAGGCGGTCGTATCGCTAAGCACGAGATGCCCACTGCTCTTCAGCCGGGCCACCGTCGCATCGATCCATGCCGCACCCTTGACACCGTCGATTTCGCCTGCACGGTGGCGCAGCGACCCGCCGGGATGCGTCCGCTCGTCGACCAGCACGACCGAGTGCCCGGCTGCCGCCGCGCCGGCAGCCGCGGCGAGGCCGGCCGGTCCGGCGCCGACCACCAGGACGTCGCAATGGTGGTTGATCTGGTCCGAGACGGGGCGCGGCTTCCAATTGCGGTCGACGACGCCAAGCCCGGCCATGGCGCGGATGCGCGGCTCGAACAGGTGCCAGTCCGGCCACATGAAGGTCTTGTAGTAGAATGCGGCGGGCAGGAAACGGGCAAGGCGGTCCAGCACCGCGTTGCGGTCGGCCAGCGCCGTCGGCGACGCGTTGACGCTCTTGACCATGAGGCCGTCCCGCGCCGGCACGGTCGTTGCCCGCGCATTGGGCATGCGGCCGCCGGCGCTCTCGACATCGACCAGCGCATTGGGCTCCTCCACGCCGGATCCCCAGATGCCACGCGGCCGGTGATATTTGAAGCTGCGGCCGACGATCGGCCGGCCGCTCGCCAGCAAGGCAGACGCGATCGTGTCGCCGGCAAAGCCGTCGACGCGCGTGCCGTCGAAAGTGAAGCTCAGCGGGCGGGCCCGATCGATGTCGCTGCCGCCATTGGCAAGTCGCGAAGCGCTCATGCGCCATGCTCCGCGTCGCCGAGCACGGAGGAACCCGACACCTTGTGATTGACGCTGTCGCGGCTCATCGCAAAGAATTCGCCGCAGGTCAGGTGCATCCAGATCTCGCGAGTCGGCCCCTTCGGGTTGTCGCGCATGTGGAGATAGCCGGCCCAGCGCTCGGCCCCCACTTCGCCACCGTCGGGCCGCAAATTGCCGGCCTCGCCGCCATAGTGAAACTCGCTTTCTTCGCGCGGCCCGCAGAACGGACAGGGAAAGAGCTGCATCTTCTCTATACCTTCAATGGGCAATGCCGGAGCCGGCAGCCTCGTCGATCAGCCGGCCGCGGGCGAAGCGGTCGAGATCGAAAGGCCGGCTGATGTCGTGGTGCCTGCCGGTGGCAAGCAAATGGGCAAGCAGCGTGCCGCCGGCGGGAATTGCCTTGAAGCCGCCCGTGCCCCAGCCGCAATTGAGGAAAAGCCCGGGCAGTGGCGATTCGCCGATGATGGGCGAGGAATCGGGGACGACGTCGACGATGCCTGCCCATTGCCGCATCATCTTCAGCTGGCCGAAGATCGGGAACATTTCGAGCATGCCTGCGATCACGCCTTCCAGCACCGGCAAGTTGCCGCGCTGGCCATAGGACGGGATGCGGTCGAGCGCGCCGCCGATCACCAGTTCGCCCTTGTCCGATTGGCTGACATAGACGCCCGTATCCGGCGAGATCACCACCGTGTCGATGATCGGCTTGACCGGCTCGGACACGCAGGCCTGCAGTGCATAGGAATTGACCGGCAGCCGGAATCCCGCCTTCGCCGCCAGCACCGAGGAGTGGCCGGCCACCGCCATCCCCGTACGCTCGGCCCGGATTGCGCCGCGCGACGTGACGACCCCACGGCAGCGCCCGTTCTCAATGATAAAGTCCCTGATCTCGCAGTTCTGAATGATGTCGACGCCGAGACGGCTGGCGGCGCGCGCATAGCCCCAGGCGACAGCGTCATGACGGGCCGTGCCGCCGCTCGGCTGCCAGGTGCCGCCATAGACGGGGTAGCGGGCATCCGGGCTGAAATTGTAGATCGGCACCACCCGGCGGACATCCTCGACCGAGAACAATTCGCAATCGATGCCGTTGACCTGGATGGCGTTGACGGACCGGGCAGCGGTTTCCATTCCCGCTTCGCTATGTGCGAGGGTGAGAATGCCGCGCGCGGAAAACATCACATTGTAGTTCAGATCCTTCGATAGCCTCTTGTAGAGACTATGCGCCAATCCGTAGATCGCCGCGCTTTCAGGGTAGAAGTAATTTGATCGGACGACGGTTGTGTTGCGGCCGGTGTTGCCGCCGCCGATCCAGCCTTTCTCGAGCACCGCCACATTGGTGACGCCGTGGTTCTTTGCGAGATAGTAAGCCGTGGCGAGGCCGTGGCCGCCACCGCCGACGATGACGGCGTCGTAACGCGGTTTGGGCTCCGGCGAGCGCCAGGCCTTCTCCCAGCCCGTCTGGCCGGCGACGCCTTCCTTGAATAGCGAAAGCGCTGAATAGTGCCTTGTCATGCGCTCAGGCCCGCATCACGTGAGCGATAGTGCAACGGGCCAAGAAACCTTGAGACGCCATATCGGCGGCGCAGTACCGAACCGGCGCAATCAACTCGCCCCGTCCTCGAAAGTCCATAACCCATCCCGTTCTGCCGCGGTTCGACAAAGTCGTCCACCTTCGCGCGGGGCGAACTTAGCTCGAATGGACACCTGTGTCCATTGAGGAATCGAGGCTGCGCCTCGCAGGGAGCGCGGCAACCGGCCATCTAAGCCAAGTGAAATGCATTTGCGCGTGTCAGGCGCATGGCGGATTTCATTTGCTTGGTGATCCTCCTCCCATGGGGCAAACTCCCGCCGGGCTGTCAGGAGGAGAAATGAGAGCACGCGCAGCGACGGTCGGAGATCTCGAGGATGTTTTCCGCGGCCTGTCCAAGCGAATGTCGGACGAGTACCTGGCGGCCGGCAAGGACAGCAAGGCCGCCTACGACAATCTGATGATGAACCTGAAGGAAGGCCGGGCCCATGCGCTGGTCGAGGGCGCGCAGGCCGTCGCCTTTATCGCCTGGCATGAGCATGGCGACGCGGCCGACACGCTGTTTGCCGCGCAGGAGGACTTCTTCAGAGCGGCAACCGTTCGCTTCTGCAGGCGTCACATCCGCCACATCCAGGCGCTCGCCGGCAACCTGCCCGTGCACTCGCGCAGCTGGCTCGATGGACCGGACGTCGCAAAATGGTTTCGGCTCATCGGCTATGTCGAGCGGGGACAGGAGAATGGCGCCACCCTGTTCGAACTGCCGCCGGCGCCCAATGGGTGACACGGGTTATTGGCGCAGCGGCTTGCACCGCGCAGCAATTGGCGGGATGGTGTGGAAGGCAGCCGGGGGCGCTGGCAGGCCGGAGATGCATGGCTGCTGGAAATCAAAATGGTGCGCGCTTGTTTAGCCCTTGTCGCCCTTGTTGCCCTTGCGAGGCCAACAGAAGCAGGCGAGCGAGCGGCTCCTCTCTTCCACCGCTCCGATCTGGCGTCCGCGTATTCGGGTGAGTCCGACCTCGTAACCGCATATACGACCGGGATGGCCCGGTACCGTCTTCAGCTCATGGCGCGTACCGGCACCGCCAATCTCGCCGCCCCTCTCGAACCTTTGGCCCTGCGGCCGGAATTTCGCCAGCGGACATGGCGCTCGGCCGATGGCAGCCTGCTGCAGGGCTTCGCCGGCAAAGGCGGCTTCCGGCTGACTGTCGGCAACTGCCTTGCCCGCCTCTGCGCGGCCAGCGAATGCAGCGAGGCCGGCTGGCCGGTCTATGCCTGCAGCGACGGCCATAAGCGCAAGATGTCGGTGAAGAGCTTCGTGACGGCAACCTTCGACGGCGTCCCTTACCGGCGGTTGAGCGCTCCGCCGGAACCGTGATTTGATTGCGGTCGACGACGCTGCCGGTTCAGCAAAGTCAGGTACTCGTCACCACCCGAAACGCTGGCTGCACCGCTTCTCGTCACCGGAGCAGCCACATCAGCACGGGACCGCCAGCGAGCGTGGCGACCAGGCCGGCCGGGATCTGGCGCGGGATCAAGGTGCGGCCGATCTGCGAGCGAAAGGCAATGCGAGAAGTGCAAGCACGGCGGCCAGGTTGCGCCGGCGTTGCCCGGCATGGCATCTGTCGGCCGATGACACGCAAGCCCCTACGACAGCTTCCCGAATTCCCGCGACGACCGATCGCTGGAAAAGTCAGCCTCAACCGAGCGCTGTCGAAGCTAGGATTCTGCTCGCGCAAGCAGGCCGAACTGATGATCGCCGAAGGACGCGTGCGCGTTGCCGGCAAGGTGGCGCGCGATCCGTCGCTGCGCGTCGATCCGGATCGCGACCGCATCGCAGTCGATGGCGCACAGGTCGCCGCGGAACGAAAAGTGTATCTGATGCTCAACAAGCCGCGCGGGCTGGTCACCACGCGCGACGACCCCGACGGGCGCGGCACGGTCTATGACTGCCTTGCTGATCTTGACCTGCCCTTCGTGTCGCCGGTCGGCCGTCTCGACAAAGCGAGCGAAGGTCTGCTGTTGATGACCAACGACACGCGCTGGGCGAACGGCTTGCTCGATCCTGCCTCGCATGTCGCCAAGACCTATCATGTGCAGATTGCTTCCGCGCCCGACGAGAAGATGCTCGAGCGGTTCCGCCAAGGCGCTGTCGTCGACGGGGAATTGCTGACGGCGAGCTCGATCGCGCTCTTGCGCAGCGGCGGGCGCACGGCCTGGCTGGAGATCGTGCTCGACGAAGGCCGCAACCGCCAGATCCGCCGCATGCTCGGCGCCTTCGACATCGAGGTGCTCAGGCTGGTGCGGGTGGCGATCGGGAGGCTGCAGTTGGGTGATCTCGCGAAGGGCAAGGCGCGGCATCTAACGGCCGTGGAGCTGGCG
This sequence comes from Mesorhizobium sp. WSM4983, assembly GCF_029625765.1. Classification (NCBI taxonomy): domain Bacteria; kingdom Pseudomonadati; phylum Pseudomonadota; class Alphaproteobacteria; order Hyphomicrobiales; family Phyllobacteriaceae; genus Mesorhizobium; species Mesorhizobium sp. WSM4983. Next base: position 179,162 of record NZ_JARTVM010000012.1, read on the forward strand.
ATGCTTGCCGCTTAACAGGGGCCGGAACTACTTTTGGTTCCAGCGGCGGATGACCGGTTCGGTCAGGTCGTGCTCGTAGCCGAGGATGCTGAGGCTCGCGGTATCGAGGACGAAATGTTCGCCGCCTTCCGGCGGCAGGCTGATCCAGCGCGCCGCAAGCACGCGCAGGAAATGCGAGCTCGAGAAGATGAGCACATTGCCGGCCGCCGTCCGGATTTCGGCCACGATCGCATCGGCCCTTGCGCCGACATCGGCTGCCGTCTCGCCGCCCGGACAGCCGTCGCGAAACAACTGCCAGCCGGGACGTCCGGCAAGGATTTCCTTCGTCGTCACGCCTTCATAGGCGCCATAATCCCATTCCTGCAGGTCGGCCTTCTTGAGCGCGCGCCCGCCGAAGCCGGCCAGCCGGCAGGTGTCGAAGGCGCGCTGCGATGGGCTCGACCAGACCGCCTGGAAGCTCTGCTCCTTGAGGCGGTCGGCGACGCCGCGTGCGGCCTGTTCGCCTTTCGCGGTCAACGGAATGTCGGTGCGGCCGGTATGCTTTCCCGATGCGCTCCATTCCGTCTCGCCATGGCGGACAAGGTAGATCTCGGGAAACGCGCTGCTCATCCGCCGGCCCTCACGCTTGGATGCACCGGCAAGAATGCCGGCCCGCGCCACCCTATGCGGCGTCCGACAAAAAGAACAGGCCGCGGCGGAGCCACGGCCTGTTTCGGCTTGGGTGGGCGCTCTTTGTCTGTGCAACTCCGGATCGAAGGCTACGGTGAAGTCACCGAGGCAATTTTCCGGGAATTGTTTCGATCGCTCAGGCCGGCTGCAGGCCGCCTGAGAGCGCGAGGTCTGCCTCCTCCGGCATCTGGCCGGCCATGGCGGCGGCGAACTGCTTCTGGTCGAGCTCGCCTTCCCAGCGCGCCACGACGATGGTCGCGACGGCATTGCCGACGAAGTTGGTGAGCGCGCGACACTCCGACATGAAGCGGTCCACGCCGAGGATCAGCGCCATGCCGGCAACCGGCACCGAAGGCACGACCGAAAGCGTGGCCGCCAAGGTGATGAAGCCGGCGCCGGTGATGCCGGCGGCACCCTTGGAGCTCAGCATGGCAACGAGCAGCAGCAGGATCTGGTCGCCGAAGGTGAGCGGCGTATCGGTCGCCTGGGCGATGAACAGCGCTGCCAGCGTCATGTAGATGTTGGTGCCGTCGAGGTTGAAAGAATAGCCGGTCGGGATGACAAGACCGACCACCGAGCGATTGCAGCCGGCGCGCTCCATCTTGGCCATCAGGCCGGGAAGTGCTGCCTCCGACGATGAGGTGCCGAGCACCAGGAGCAGCTCTTCCTTGATGTAGCGGATCAGCGCCAGGATGGAGAAGCCGTTGTACCATGCCACCGCGCCCAGCACGATCAGCACGAAGAGCAGCGACGTCAGGTAAAAGGTGCCGATCAGGAAGGCGAGATTGGCGATCGCGCCGATGCCGTATTTGCCGACGGTGAAGGCCATGGCGCCGAAGGCGCCGATGGGCGCAGCCTTCATCAGGATGGCGACGAGGCGGAAGATCGGCGCCGTCAGCGCCTGCAGGAAGTCGACCACCGGGCGAGCGCGCTCGCCGACCAAAGCGAGAGCGACGCCGAACAGCACCGAGAAGAACAACACCTGCAGGATGTCGCCCTGGGCGAAGGCGCCGGTTATGGTGTCGGGGATGATGTTCAGCAGGAAGCCGACGATCGTCGTATCATGGGCCTTCTCGGTGAAGGTCGAGACCTTCGAGGCGTCGAGCGTCGCCGGATTGATGTGCATGCCGGCGCCGGGCTGGACGACATTTGACACGATCAGGCCAACGATGAGCGCCAGTGTCGAGAAGACGAGGAAATAGATCATCGCCTTGCCGGCGACCCGGCCGACCTTGTGCAGGTCGGAGACGCCGGCGATGCCGGTCGCGACGGTGAGGAAGATCACTGGCGCGATCACCATCTTGACCAGCTTGATGAAGGCATCGCCGAGCGGCTTCAACGAGGCGCCGATGTCGGGATAGAAATGGCCGAGCAGGATGCCGGCGGCGATCGCCGCCAGGACCTGCACGTAAAGATGCCGATAAAAGGGAACTTTGCCGCGCGGTTCCGCGGCAACGATTGCCGTCTGCATGATGTCCTCCGTTCGGCCCCGATCGAGAAGCTCGACCTCCCGGGGCAGTTGACCTTCACAGCCTCGCGGCTGCTGCGGATGCATTTGCAACAGCCGTGCCAGATTGCGCTTTAAGGCGTCGAGCATTGATTTTGTTTGGTTTTCTGACGCAACGCGCTTTGCCATTCGACAGCACAGTGCGGCGATCCGCATAGCTCGAATTGTGCTTTGTGCGAAATCATGCACAAATGGGCGATGCTGCAACGCCCCGCCGCTGCCCTCGCTTCGACGCCCGAACTGCTCGCCGGGCGGGCGCGGCGCGCCTGGCTGCTGTTTGCGACGGTGGCGCTTCTCATCGTCTTTGCAGCGCTCTATGGCGCCGGCCTCTACGGACGCTCGACCGAGATCGAGGCGCTGTCGGCGCAAGGGCGGACCGACGCCAATCTCAAGGTGGCGCTGCTGCGTGCGGTGCTCGAAAACCCGCGCGCGCTGCCGCTGCTTCTGTCCGAAGACCAGCAGGTGCATGACGCGCTCGCTGAGCGCAGCCCCGCCTCGATCGACGTGCTGAACCGCAAGCTCGAAGGGCTGGTTTCGGGCACCAAGGCCTCGGTGCTTTACGTCACCGGCCCGGACGGGCTGGCCATCGCTTCCAGCAACTGGCGCGAGCCGGTTAGCTTTGTCGGCAATGACTACGGTTTTCGCGCCTATTTCTCGGGCGCCATGCAATCCGGCACGGCCGAGTATTTCGCGCTCGGCAATGTCAGCAAGCGCCCGGGCCTCTACATTTCGCGCCGTGTCGGGAGTGCGGCGGCCCCGCTCGGCGTCGTCGTGGTCAAGATGGAGTTCGACCAGCTCGAAGCCGACTGGCACGAGGCGAACCGCCCGGCCTATGTCAGCGACGAGCATGGGGTGGTGCTGATCACCAGCGTGCCCTCCTGGCGCTTCATGACGACGGCGCCGCTGGCCGCTCCAGTCGCGGCCGACATCCGCGCCAGCCAGCAGTTCGGCGAGGCTCCGCTGGTGCCGTTGCCCATCACGAGACCGCAACCGCTGAGCCTCGATGTCGCACTGGTGCACGCCATCACGCCCGGCGGCAGCGACGCGGAGTATCTGCGGCTATCCACCGCCGTGCCGTCGACGCCATGGCGCCTCGACTATCTCGTGCCGGCGGAAGCGCCGATCGCGGCGGCGCAGCGCGAAATGCGTTTGTTGGCCCTCGGCGTCCTTGTCCCGCTGCTCGCTTTGGCCGCTTATCTGTTGTGGCGCCGGCAGTCCGCGCAGATGCGGATCGCTGCCGAGCAGGCGGCGCGCGCCGAACTCGAACGGCGCGTCGTCGAGCGCACGCAGGACCTCAGCCTCGCGCGCGACCGGCTGCAGGCCGAGATCGCCGACCACCGCAGCACCGAAGCCAAGCTGCAGGTCATGCAGCAGGAGCTGGTGCAGGCCAACCGCCTGGCGACGCTCGGCCAGGTTGCCGCGGGCGTCGCGCATGAGATCAACCAGCCGGTGGCGACCATCCGCGCCTATGCCGACAATGCGCGCGTTTTCCTGGAACGCAAGCAGACGGCGCCGGCGGAGGAAAATCTCGGCGCCATCGCAGCGCTGACCGAACGCATCGGCTCCATCACCGAGGAGCTGAAAGCTTTCGCCCGCAAGGGTCGCACCGCCGCCGAGCCGGTCGAGTTGCGCAGCGTCATCGAAGGCGCAGTGGTGCTGCTCAGGAGCCGCTTTGCCGGCCGATTGGACGCGCTGGCGATCACGCTGCCGCCGGCGACGCTGAAAGTGATGGGGAACCGGCTGCGGTTGGAGCAGGTGCTGATCAACCTGTTCCAGAACGCGTTGGAAGCGCTCGAGGGGCGTGACGGTGCTCGGGTCGAAGTGTCCGCCGCGGAAACCGCCGACGGCGTCGCGCTGATCGTGTCCGATAACGGACCGGGCATTCCGCCGGCGATCCTGAAATCGCTGTTCACGCCTTTCAATACCTCGAAGGAAAAGGGCTTGGGGCTCGGGCTCGTCATCTCGAAGGACATCGTCGCCGACTATGGCGGGCGTATCGAGGTGACAAGCAGCGGGAGCGGCACCCGCTTCACCATCCATCTCTCGAAGGCTGGCCCGAGATGACAGACGGCAATCCGGTCATCCTGATCGATGACGATAGTGACCTGCTCAAGGCGACGAAGCAGACGCTCGAACTTGCCGGTTTTGCCGTGTCTGCCTTTTCCTCGGCAAGCGAGGCACTCGCCGGCCTCGATGCCGGCTTTGCCGGCGTCTTGGTGTCAGACATCCGCATGCCCGAAATGGACGGCCTGCAGCTTTTCGACCTCGTGGTCGACCTTGACCCGGATATCCCCGTCATCCTCGTCACCGGGCACGGCGATATCGCCATGGCGGTAAAGGCGATCAAGGACGGCGCCTATGACTTCATCACCAAGCCCTTCGCGGCCGACCGGCTGGCGCAAAGTGTATGGCGCGCCGCGGAAAAGCGCCGTCTTGTTATGGAGAACCGCGCCTTGCGCGAAGCGGCCGAGCAGGCGCAGGAAGGCCTTCCGCTGATCGGCCAGACACCGGCTATGGAGCGGCTGCGCCGCACGCTGAGACAGATCGCCGACACCGATGTCGATGTGCTGGTGACCGGCGAGACAGGCTCGGGCAAGGAGGTGGTGGCGAGCCTGCTGCATCGCTGGAGCCGCCGCGCCAAGGGCAATTTCGTCGCGCTCAATTGCGGCACGTTGCCGGAGACGGTGATCGAAAGCGAATTGTTTGGCCATGAGGCCGGTGCCTTCACGGGCGCGCAGAAGAAGCGCGTCGGCCGCATCGAGCATTCGAGCGGCGGCACGCTGTTCCTCGATGAGATCGAAAGCATGCCGCCCTCCACTCAGGTGCAGATGCTGCGCGTGCTCGAAATGCGCGAGGTGACGCCACTCGGCACCAACGAAATCCGGCCGGTCGACCTGCGCGTCGTTGCCGCCGCCAAGATCGATCTCGGCGATCCCGGCCAGCGCGGCAATTTCCGCGAAGACCTCTATTATCGGCTGAATGTGGTGACGCTTTCGATCCCGCCATTGCGCGAGCGCCGGGACGACGTGCCGTTGCTGTTCGGGTATTTCGCCGAGCGCGCCGCTGCCCGCTTTCATCGCCAGGTGCCCGCGGCGCCGGCCGCCGTCCAGCGCCATCTGCGCGAACACGACTGGCCCGGCAATGTCCGCGAGCTCGCCCATTTTGCCGAGCGCTTCGTGCTCGGTCTGGAAGAGATCGGCAGCAGCCCCGCCGCTCAGCCGACAGATTTGGACGTCTCGATGCCCTTGCCGGAACGGCTGGAGCGCTACGAGGCCGAGATCATCCGCGAGACACTTGGCCGCAATGGCGGCGATGTCCGGCGTACGATCGAGGCGCTCGGCATTCCGCGCAAGACCTTCTACGACAAGCTGCAGCGGCACGGCATCGTGCGCAGCGATTTTTCCAGAGAGATCAAGCTTGTGGAACCCGATCGAAGCCCCCGGCGTTGAGGCTATCCAGGAAACCGTGGCACGTTGGCACCAGCCGGTTGGCGAACGCATGATGGCGGTGGCCTTGCCGGTTGCACTTGGCAAGCGTTGATGGTTTGTTGCCGCTCAGCGGAGAACGAATGATGCGCGAATCCCTCGGTCAAGACGAATACGGCTCGGCCAGCCCCTTTGATCCCGACGATCTGCCGAATCTCAACGCCATGGGACCGGCGATGGGCAGCGGCAATGATTTCGAGAAATATGCCGTTGCCGTCATCATCGTGTTCGGCGCGCTGATCATCGGCGGCCTGATGGCCGCGTCGATGACCTTCGGCCACCGCAACGGCTTCCTGTTTGCGTTGGGCGGCGCCACTTCGGCCTGGATTTCGGGCAACGCGCTGCTGATTGACCGGCCGCGCATTTATGCGCTGTTCGTCGGCATTGCCGCGGTGCTGCTGATTGCCTCAACCATCACCCTTGTCGTGTAGTCAGTAGCCCAGCGCCTCGCCGGAAGCGGCGCGGCTGTCGATGGCTCCGTTGTAGCGGGCGCCGCCGCCTTTCTCGATCTCCGCCAGGCTCTTGCCGCCGACCAGGATGCCGGCCGCCTGGCCCCAGGTCTGGTCGCTGAGATCGAGATGATAGCCCATGCCGGCAAGCAGCCTTTCGGTGTCGGGAGAAAGCCCGAAAGGCTCGACATAGACGGTGTCGGGCAGCCATTGATGGTGGATGCGCGGAGCGTCGATCGCCTCCTGAATGTTCATGCCGTGGTCGATGACGTTGACGATTGCCTCCAGCGTGATGGTGATGATGCGCGAGCCACCCGGGCTGCCGATGACCATGAACGGCTTGCCGTCCTTCACAACGACGGTCGGGCTCATCGAGGACAGCGGCGTCTTCTTCGGCTGGATCGCGTTGGCCTCGCCTTGGACCAGTCCGTAGAGGTTGGGCACGCCGGGCTTCTGGGTGAAATCGTCCATTTCGTTGTTGAGCAGGATCCCGGTGCCGTCGGCGACGACGCCGGCGCCGAAGGAACCATTGAGCGTATAGGTGACGGCTACCGCGTTGCCATCCCTGTCGATGATAGAATAATGGGTGGTTTCCTTCGACTCGCCGAAACCCTTGGGCATCAGGTCCTTCGAGACGCCGGCGCGGAACGGATCGATCTTGTCGCGGATGTCCTTGGCATAGCCCTTGTCGAGCAGTTTCGAGACCGGATTGTCGACGAAATCCGGATCGCCGAGCGCCGAATTGCGGTCGACATAGGCATGACGCATGGCCTCGACCATGACGTGGACGGTCTCAGCCGAGCCGGCTCCGAGATAGGACAGCGGATAGCCTTCGAGCACATTGAGGATTTCGCAGATGATGACGCCGCCCGAACTCGGCGGCGGCGAGGAGATGATCTCGTAGCCGCGATAGGAACAGGTCACCGGCTTCAGCTCGCGCACCGCGTACTGCTCGAAATCGCCTTTGGCGAGGATGCCGCCCTTGGCGCCGCTCGCCTTGACGATCGCGTCGGCAATCGGCCCCTTGTAGAAGGCATCGGGGCCTTTCTCGGAGATCGCCGAGAGCGAGGCCGCAAGGTCCGACTGAACTAGCTTCTCGCCGATGCCATAGGGCTTCCCGTCTTTTTTCAGAAAAATAGCGGCCGCTGCCGGATCCTTGGCCAGCCGGTCGGCGCCGCCGGCGAAGGAGGCCGCGTCGCCCTGGTTGAGGACGAAGCCGTCCTTGGCATAGGCGATCGCCGGGGCCATGAGATCCTGTCTGGACAAGGTCCCGTATCTCTCGCGCGCCATCTCGAAGCCGGCCACCGAACCAGGCACGCCGACGGCGAGATAACCGTCGAGGCTGGCACCTTTGATCGGCTTGCCCTCCTTATCGAGATACATCGTCTTGGTCGCCGCAAGGGGCGCGCGCTCGCGGAAATCGATGAAGGTCGAACGGCCGTCCTTCAAGCGGATGGTCATGAAACCGCCGCCGCCGATATTGCCCGCATTCGGATAGACGACGGCCAGCGCATAGCCGACGGCGACCGCCGCATCGACGGCGTTTCCGCCCTTCTTCAGCACGTCGACGCCGACTTCGGTGGCGAGATGCTGGGCGGTCACCACCATGCCGTGCTCGCCCTTGGCGGGAGCCGGCGAAGCCGCAAAAACGGCGGCCGATGGTGTGAAGGCAACAGTGAGCGCAAAGCTGACGGCGATCAGCGTCCGGCGGGTGAGATGCATGGTGGGTCTCCAAGGCGGGGGGACACCCAGGAAAGACCGTTGGAGCGCGTTAGTCCAATAACAATTGGAGTAGCATTGGGCAGAGCCCCTCACCTGCCCCGAATTGCGAAGGGCGATTCGGGGCAGTCCGACCTCTTCCCGCGGGGGAAGGAGCTCGTCAGCGCCGACGCCAACCTCTTCTGCCTTGGGAGAAAGGCGGCCGCGAAGCGGCCGGATCAGGGTGTCAGACGATCCCGCCGCCACCGCCGGCGACGCCCGGCCGCTCCGCCGCGACCTTCGCCCGGTAGCCGGCCTCGCGATAGGCGGCGACCGGATCAATGGCGCCGCCGGTTCTCAGCCGCGCCATGGCGAGGATCGGCTCGACATCGGTGCGGTAGGCGGTCTTCAGCGTCTGCGTCGCCATCAGCGCGTCGTTCGCTTCCTGAAAACCGTCCAGCGCCTTGCGGTCGACCAGCAGCGCCTGCGCATAGGCGCGCTGCACCTCGACCGCGGACAGCATCAGGCTTTCGATCGGATCGGTGACGTTATGGCTCTGGTCGAGCATATGCGCGGGATGGAAGCCCTTGGCACCCGAAAGCTCTGCATCGACCAGCTCGTTGAAGACCAAAAACAGCCGGTAAGGATCGATCGAACCGGCGTCGAGATCGTCGTCGCCATATTTGGAATCGTTGAAGTGGAAGCCGCCGAGCTTGCCGAATTGAATCAGCCGCGACACGATCATCTCGATGTTGACGTTGGGCGCGTGGTGGCCGAGGTCGACGAGGCAGAAGGCCTTGTCGCCGAGCTCCTTGGCGATGATGTAGTTCGTGCCCCAGTCCTGCACGACGGTCGAATAGAAGGCCGGCTCGTACATCTTGTGCTCGGTAAACAGCCGCCAGTCGTCCGGCAGGCCGGCGTAGATTTGCCGCATGGCGTCGAGATAGCGCTCGAAGGCCTTGGCGAAACTGACCTGGCCGGGGAAGTTCGAGCCGTCGCCGATCCATACCGTCAGCGCCTTCGACCCAAGCGTCCTGCCGATCTCGATGCATTCGAGATTGTGCTCGACCGCCTGGCGGCGCGTGCCGGCATCGGCGTGCGACAGCGAGCCGAATTTGTAGGAGAGCTTCTGGTCCTTCGCGTCGGAAAAGGTGTTGGAGTTCATCGCATCGAACCCGAGCCCGAAACGCGCCGCCGCCTGCTTCAGCCGATTCGGATCGGCCTTGTCCCACGGGATATGCAGCGAGACGGTAGGCGTCGCTTGCGTCAGCTGGCTGATGACGGCGCAATCCTCGATCTTGTCGAAGATGTCGCGCGGCTCGCCGGCGCCGGGAAAACGGGCAAAACGCGTGCCGCCGGTGCCGACGCCCCAGGACGGGATCGCGACGCCGAATTTTTCCACCTTGTCGCGGATGGCGTCGATGGCAATGCCGCGCCGGTCGAGGCGCTCGCCGAGCGAGGCGTAGTCGCGTTCGAGGGCGGGTTGGCGAGCTGAGTTGTGGTTGGCGACGAGGTCGGCTGAGATGATCTGTTCGGACATTTTTTCCTCCCAATTCGTCTGCGCTGCCCCTCATCCGCCTACCGGCACCTTCTCCCCGTATAGTCACGGGGAGAAGGGACGCGTTCCAGCGCTGGCGCCCCCTCTCCCCGTTCTTACGGGGAGAGGGTAAGGGTGAGGGGCAGCGCTGGCTCTGACAATTTACCGCGTAAAGCTCTGCGCGTTGCCGGCGTCGACATTGACGATGTTGCCGGTCGACTTGGCCGACATGTCGGAAGCGAAGAAGTAGATCGCTTCGGCGATATCTTCCGGAAATACCGAGCGTTTCAGCATCGAACGCGACCGGTAATGCTCCTCGAGATCGTCGGTCGACATCTTGTAGGCGGCGGCGCGCTGTTCCTTCCACTCGCCGGTCCAGATCTTGGAGCCGCGCAGCACGGCGTCCGGATTGACGACGTTGACCCTGATCTGCGCCTCCGCACCCTCAAGCGCGAGACAGCGCGCGAGATGGATCTCGGCCGCCTTGGCCGTGCAGTAAGCGGCGGCGTTGGGCGAAGCGGCAAGGCCGTTCTTGGAGGCGACGAAGACGACATTGCCGCCGATCTTCTGCGCGCGGAACAGCCGGAAAGCCTCGCGCGAAACGAGGAAATAGCCGGTCGACAGGATGTCCATATTCTTGTTCCACAACGCCAGCGTCGTTTCCTCGATCGGCGCCGAGGAGGCCAGGCCGGCATTGGAAACCAGAATGTCGATGCCGCCGAATTCGACCGAGGTTTCGGCAAAGCCCGAAGTGACCTGATCTTCCGAGGTCACGTCGATCCGCACCGGACGGACGAAGTCTTTGCCGTAGGCCTTCGACAGCTCTTCGTGAGCGCCGGCAAGCGCGGCCTCATCGATATCGGCCAGCACGACGCAGGCGCCTTCGCGCAGCAGCCGGTTGGCCGTGGCGCGGCCAATGCCGCCGGCGCCGCCGGTGACCAGCGCGATCTGTCCCGCCAGCGCCTTCGGCTTCGGCAGGCGCTGGAGCTTGGCTTCTTCCAACTGCCAGTATTCGATGTCGAAGGCCTCCTGAGCCGGCAGGCCGACATAGGACGAGACCATCGAGGCGCCGCGCATGACGTTGATGGCGTTGACGTAGAACTCGCCGGAGATGCGCGCCGTCGCCTTGTCGCCGGCGAAAGTGAACATGCCGACGCCCGGCATCAGATAGACGACCGCGTTCGGATCGCGGATGGCGGGCGAGTCCGGATGTTTGCAACTGTCGTAGTAGGCCTGGTAGCCGACGCTATAGGCTGCAATGTCGTCGGCGAGGCGCGCGATGACGGCATCGACATCCGGCCTTGCCGGATCGAACTCGATTACCAGTGGCCGGATCTTGGTGCGCAGGAAATGGTCCGGACAGGACGTGCCCAGCGCCGCCAGCGGGCGCAGGTCTTTCGAATTGACGAATTCGAGCACTGCCGGCTGGTCGTCGAAATGGCCGAGCTTATGGCTCTTTTCCGAGATCAGGCCGCGGATTCTCGGCATGAGTTTCGCGGCAATGGCACGCCGTGCCGGCGCGTCGAGCGCCTTCACCACCTCGCCGCCGAAGATCGCCTTGCCGTCGGATTTGCGCTCGAACCAGTCGATCGCCTGATTGATCACCGAAATCGTCGTTTCGTAGCATTCCTTCGGCGTGTCGCCCCAGGTGAACAGGCCGTGGCTTCCGAGAACCACGCCCTTGGCGTCGGGGTTCTCGCGGCAGAATTTCTCCAGCCACAGCCCAAGCTCGAAGCCCGGCCGCTTCCAGGGCAGCCAGCCGATGGCCTCGCCAAACACCTCTTTCGTGATTGCTCTGGAGTCCTTCGCCGCGGCAATCGCGATAATGGCATCGGGATGCATGTGGTCGACGCAAGCCTTCGGCACGAAGGCATGCAGCGGCGTGTCGATGGAGGCCGCGCGCGGATTGAGGTTGAAGGTGCAGTGGGGCAGATAGCCCACCATCTCATCCTCGTGGTCGACGCCGCGATAGAGGCTCTTCAGCGCGCGCAGCTTGTCCATGTAGAGGGTCGCAAACCCGTCGAGCTTGATCGAAGCGCTGTCGCCGCCCGAGCCCTTGACCCACAGCACCTCGACGTCCTCACCGGTCAGCGGGTCTTTCTGCCAGACCTTGGACGAGGTGTTGCCGCCGCCATAATTGGTGACGCGCTTGTCTGAACCCAGCGTGTTCGAGCGATAGACCAGAAGCTCGGGACCGCTCATCCCTTCAGCCTTTGCGTCGTCCCACAGATTGGCGAGGCGCGAGCCGGAGCGCTTGTCGAGCATAGGTATCCTCCCTTGGGACGCTAAAAAATGCGCAGTCCAATTTGGTTGGAATGTCTACGCAACAGGACCTTTTGTCAATCATAAACGATCAAGATCGATCATATTGCACTGCACAATGAAAATATGTGATCGGAAATGATTGACACTGCGCGTTTTCTGGTGCCTGATAGCCAGGCAGGGAGGAACCATGCACGAAAAAGAGCGCCACAGGATCATTCTGTCCGCCGTCCAGGAAAAGCCTGTGGTGACGGTGCAGGAAATGGTCGACCTGACGGACTCCTCCGAGGCGACGATCCGGCGCGATATCGCGGCGCTGCATGTGCAAAAGCGCCTGCGCCGGGTGCGCGGCGGCGCCGAGGCGATCTCACCGCCGCAAGTCATCGGCCTTGCCGGCCGGCCCTTCTCGGTCAACGAAACGCTGAACGCCGCGCAGAAGCGGGCGATCGCGCGGGAAGCGGTGAACCTTTGCAAGGACGGCGAGCCAATCATCATCAATGGCGGCACCACGACCTTCCAGATGGTGCATTTCCTGACCGGCCGCCGCATGCCGATCTTCACCAACTCGTTCCCGATCGCCGAGCATCTGCTCAAGCACTCGAAGAACATGGTGATGCTGTCGGGCGGCACGATCTATCGCGAGCAGAACATCATCCTGTCGCCTTTCGACAATGACGTGACGCGCAATTTCTATGCGCGGCGCATGTTCATGGGCGCTCAAGGGTTAGGCCCGCTGGGCTTGATGGAAGGCGACCCGCTGCTGATCCAGGCGGAGCAGAAACTGATCGACCAGGCCGACGAGCTGGTGGTGCTGGTCGATTCCTCGAAATTCCGCATGCGCTCCAGCCTGATCCTGTGCGGGCTGTCGCGCATCACGACCGTGATCACAGACGACGGCATCGACGACCGCGAAGCCAAGATGCTGGAAACCGCGGGTGTGGCGCTGATCGTCGCCCGCAAACAGTCAAGCGACAAGGAGGAATCTTCACTGCAGGCCTGAGGACAACTCGCGCCCGCAGCGGCGATGGAATGCAACGCTCAAGGGAGGATATTCGAATGAGCTTTTTGAAGAAACTGCTGGTCACGGCGGCCTTTTCCGCCGCCATGTTCGTGAATGGCGCCTATGCCGAGAACGTCAAGATCGCGCTGGTCGTGAAGTCGCTCGGCAACGGCTTCTTCGACGCCGCCAACAAGGGCGCCGAGGAAGCGGCCAAGGAACTGGGCGACGTCGACGTGATCTATACCGGTCCGACCAAAGCGACGGCGGAGGCACAGATCGAGGTGATCAACTCGCTGATCGCGCAGAAGGTCAATGCCATCGCCGTCTCGGCCAATGACGCCGATGCGCTGGTGCCGGTGCTGAAGAAGGCGATGGATCGCGGCATCACCGTGATCTCGTGGGACTCCGGCGTCGCCAAGGAAGGCCGCCAGCTCCACCTCAACCCGTCCGACACCAATTTGATCGGCGAGACCATCATCAAGCTCGCCGCCGACTACCTGCCGGAAGGCGGCGATGTCGCCATCCTCTCGGCATCCTCGACCGCGACCAACCAGAATGCCTGGATCGAAGCGGCCAAGAAGGTGCTGCCGGAGAAGTTCCCGAAGATCAAGCTGGTCGCCACCGTCTATGGCGACGACGACTCCGCCAAGAGCACCGACGAAGCCAAGGGCCTGTTGAAATCCTATCCGAACCTCAAGGCGATCATCGCGCCGACCACCGTCGGCGTCGTTGCCGCCGCGCAGGTCGTCACCGACGAGAACCTGATCGGCAAGGTCAACGTCACCGGCCTCGCGCTGCCGTCGGAGTTCAAGAAGTTCATCGACAACGGCGCCAGCCAGGCGGTCGCGCTGTGGAACCCGATCGACCTCGGCTACTCGGCGATCTATCTCGCGCATGACCTGGCGGTGAAGAAAGAAGAGGCCAAGCCCGGCGCCACGCTGTCGATCGGCCGCGTCGGCAAGGTGACGCTCGACGACACCAACTCGGCTGCGATGGCTCCGCCCTTCCAGTTCGACAAGACCAACATCGAGAAGTTCTCAAAGATCTATTGATCTGAGGAGCTTGCACCCTCCCCCTTGTGGGGAGGGTCGGCGAGGCGGTGTCGCGAAGCAAAACTGGCGAGACGGGGCGGGGGTGACGACGCTTCCATGCACCAGGACCTTAACTTGATATGCTAGACAACCCCCATCCCGCTCACGTTGTTCGCGACCCTCCCCGCGAGGGCGAGGACAAATTGGCCCCGCGCCTGACGCTCTTAGGCATCTCCAAGAGTTTTCCGGGCGTTCGGGCGCTGCACAATGTCAGCCTGTCGCTCTATCCCGGACAGGTGACGGCGCTGATCGGCGAGAACGGCGCCGGCAAGTCGACGCTGGTCAAGATCATGACCGGCATCTACCAGCCCGACGCCGGCGAAATCAGCATCGACGGCCAGGCCACGACGCTGCCCAGCGCGCATGCCGCCTTCGGCCACGGCATCACCGCCATCCATCAGGAGACGGTGCTGTTCGACGACCTTTCGGTCGCCGAAAACATCTTCCTCGGCCATGCGCCGCGCACCCGCTTCGGCACCATCGACTGGCGCACCATGCGCAAAAATGCGCGCGAGGTGCTGGAGACGATGCGCGCCGGCCAGATCGACGCCGATGCTCGGCTAAAGGACCTTGGCATCGCCAACAAGCATCTGGTGGCTGTGGCACGCGCCATGTCCATCGACGCGCGCATCGTCATCATGGACGAGCCGACCGCCGCACTTTCGATGAAGGAGATCGAGGAGCTTTTCCTCTTGATCGAATTCCTGAAGAGCGAAGGCAAGGCGGTGCTCTTCATCAGCCACAAGTTCGACGAGATCTACCGCATCGCCGACCGCTACACCGTCTTCCGCGACGGCGAGATGGTAGGCGAAGGCCTGCTCAAGGACACCGGCCAGAACGAGATCGTGCGTATGATGGTCGGCCGCAACGTCGACCACATCTTTCCGCAGCGCGAGCCGAAGATCGGCGCGCCGGTGCTGTCGGTCTCCGGCCTGTCGCACCCGACCGAGTTCGACGATATCGGCTTCGAATTGCGCAAGGGCGAAATCCTCGGCTTCTATGGCCTCGTCGGTGCCGGCCGCAGCGAGGTGATGCAGGCGATCGCCGGCATTACGCGCACCAGCCGCGGCACGATCTCGCTGGACGGCAACTCAATCGCGCCGAAATCGGCGGCGGATTCGATCGAGGCCGGCATCGTCTATGTGCCGGAAGAGCGCGGCAAGCAGGGTGTCGTCATCGGCCTGCCGATCTTTCAGAACGTATCGCTGCCTTCGCTTGCGCGCACCTCGAAATCCGGTGTGCTCAAGCTGGCGGAAGAATTCTCACTTGCCCGCTCCTACACCGAGCGGCTGGACCTGCGCGCCTCGTCGCTCAGCCAGGATGTCGGCACCCTTTCCGGCGGCAACCAGCAGAAGGTGGTCATCGCCAAATGGCTGGCGACGACGCCGAAGGTCATCATCCTCGACGAGCCGACCAAGGGCATCGACATCGGCTCCAAAGCCGCTGTGCACGGCTTCATGGCCGAGCTCGTGGCGCAGGGGCTATCGGTGATCATGGTCTCCTCGGAACTGCCGGAAATCCTCGGCATGTCCGACCGGGTCGTGGTCATGCGTGAAGGCCGTATCGCGGCCACCTACGACAACAAAGGCCTCGACGCCGAGACGCTGGTCAGGACCGCAGCGGGGATCGCGGCATGAAGAATTTTCTCAAATATCGCGAGATCTGGCTGCTCGCCGGCATCGTCCTGTTGATCGGGCTGATCTCGACCCGCTTCCCCGGTTTTGCCGATCCGGCCAATCTGCGCCAGGTGTTCAACGACACCTCGATCCTGATGATCCTGGCGCTCGGCCAGATGGTGGTGATCCTGACGCGCTCGATCGATCTGTCGATGGCGTCCAACCTCTGCTTCACCGGCATGGTGGTGGCGATGCTCAACGCTGCCCATCCGGCGATCCCGATCCCGGTGCTGATCGTCATCGCACTGCTTGTCGGCCTCCTACTCGGCGCCATCAACGGCTTCCTGGTGTGGCGGCTGAATATCCCGTCCATCGTGGTCACGCTCGGCACGCTCACCATCTATCGCGGCGCCACCTTCGTCGTCTCCGGCGGCGCCTGGGTCAATGCCGACCAGATGAGCCCCGACTTCATCAACTTCCAGCGCGCCGCCTTCCTCGGCCTGCCGGTCCTGTCGTGGATCGCGCTTCTCGTCATTGCGCTGTTCTTTCTGGCGATGACGCGCACGCAGATCGGCCGCTCGATCTATGCCATCGGCGTCAACCCGACCGCCTCGGTCTATGCCGGCATCGATGTCGGCCGCACCAAGTTCATCGTCTTTTGCATTTCCGGCATGATCGGCGGGCTAGCCGGGTACTTATGGATCTCGCGCTACGTGATCGCCTCGGTCGAAGTCGCCAACGGCTACGAGCTCAACATCATCGCCGCCTGCGTCATCGGCGGCATCTCGATCGCCGGCGGCATTGGCTCGGTCGGCGGCGCGGTGCTCGGCGCGCTTTTCCTCGGCATCATCTCCAACGCGCTGCCGGTCATCAACATCTCGCCCTTCTGGCAGATGGCGATCTCGGGCAGCGCCATCATCCTGGCCGTGGTGCTCAACGCGCGCGGCGAGCGCCGGCAGGGTCGCATCATCCTCAGAAAGGCGGAAGCGGCATGACCGACACCCCTGCCCCGCGCCATATCCCCGACCGGCTCGACAAGCCGCTTTCTTCGGCGATCTTTTCCTGGGAGGCACTGCTTGTAGTCATCGCGATCCTCATCTTCGCGGTGAACAGCTTCGCCTCGCCCTATTTCCTCGACCCGTGGTCGCTCTCGGATCTGACCTTCAACTTCACCGAAAAGGGCCTGATTGCGCTTGCAATGGCGCTGCTGATCATCTCGGGCGAGATCGACCTGTCGGTTGCCGCGATTGTCGCGCTCGCTTCGACGATGATGGGCATGGCGGCGCAGGCGGGCGCCGGCACGCCGGTGCTGGTCGCGATCGGCATCGCCGTCGGGC
Source organism: Mesorhizobium sp. WSM4983 (assembly GCF_029625765.1). Classification (NCBI taxonomy): domain Bacteria; kingdom Pseudomonadati; phylum Pseudomonadota; class Alphaproteobacteria; order Hyphomicrobiales; family Phyllobacteriaceae; genus Mesorhizobium; species Mesorhizobium sp. WSM4983. The sequence continues at coordinate 195,813 of NZ_JARTVM010000012.1, forward strand.
TCGGCTGCGGCGCCTTCAACGGATTGCTCGTCACCAGGCTCGGCCTGCCTTCCATCGTCGTCACCATCGGCACGATGAGCCTGTTTCGCGGCATCGCCTTCATCATCCTCGGCGACCAGGCCTATAAGGGATATCCGGAGAGTTTCGCCTTCTTCGGCCAGGGTTATGTCTGGTGGGTCTTCTCGTTCGAGCTGGCGTTGTTCCTTTTCGCGGCGCTGGTCTACTGGTTCGTGCTGCATCGCACGAGCTTCGGCCGCCGCGTCTTTGCCATTGGCAACAATCCGGTCGCCTGCCAGTTCTCCGGTGTGCGCGTCGACCGCATCAAATTCATCCTGTTTTGCCTCACCGGGCTGATGTCGGGCATCGCCTCGGTGCTGATCACGTCGCGGCTCGGCTCGACAAGGCCGTCGATTGCGCAGGGCTATGAGCTGGAGGCCATCACCATGGTGGTGCTGGGAGGTGTGTCGATCCTCGGCGGCGCCGGCAGCATCCTCGGCGTGGTTCTTGCCGCCTTCATCATGGGGCTGGTGACCTTCGGCCTCGGCCTGCTCAACGTGCCCGGCATCGTCATGTCGATCTTCATCGGCCTGCTGCTGATCATCGTCATTGCGCTGCCGATCGTCTGGCGGCGGCTGCGCGAAGGACGTTTCGCCTGATGGAGAAACACGCCTTCAAGATGAAGCTCAATCCCGGCATGAAGGCCGAGTACAAGCGCCGCCATGACGAGATCTGGCCTGAGCTGGCGGAGCTGCTGAGAGATGCCGGCGTCTCCGACTATTCGATCTATCTCGACGAGGAGACCAGCATCCTCTTCGGCGTGCTGTGGCGACGCGACGATCACGGCATGGCCGACCTGCCGAAACATCCTGTGATGCAGCGCTGGTGGGCGCATATGGCCGACCTCATGGAAACCAAACCCGACAATGAGCCGGTGGCGGTGCCGCTGGAAACCATGTTCCATATGGCATGATCCGCCACGTCGCCGTCATCGATATGGGCAAGACCAACGCCAAGGTGGCGCTGGTCGAGCTCACGACGCCGAGCGAGATCGCGCTGCGCCGCACCGCGAACGCGCCCGTTTGGCAGGCGCCCTACCCCCATCACGATGTCGAGGCGCTGTGGACGTTCATCCTGAACAGCCTCGCCGATATCAACCGCGAGCGGCGGATCGATGCGATCTCGATCACCACGCATGGCGCGACCGGGGCGCTGGTCGACGCCGCCGGCGAACTGGTGCTGCCGGTGCTCGACTATGAGTTCGACGGCCCCGACCAGCTTGCGGCCGACTACGACGCCGTACGCGCTCCCTTCGCCGAAACAGGCACGCCGCGGTTGCCCATCGGCCTTAATCTCGGCGCGCAATTCTTCTGGCAGCAAAAGCGCTTTCCAGTGGAATTCGCCAAGTCCGCCGCGATCCTCATGTATCCGCAATATTGGGCGCTGCGGCTGACCGGCGTCGCCGCCAACGAAGTGACATCGCTGGGCTGCCACACCGATCTGTGGAACCCCTGGACGTCCGACTATTCCTCGCTGGTCGACAGGATGGGCTGGCGTCCGCTGATGGCGCCCGTGCGTCGGGCGAAGGACAGGCTCGGATCGATCCTGCCGGCGATTGCCCGACTGACAGGGCTCGACCCTGCGACTCCCGTCTTCTGCGGCCTGCACGATTCCAACGCCTCGCTCCTGCCGCATCTGCTGTCCGATCGGCCGCCCTTCTCCGTCGTCTCGACCGGCACATGGGTGGTCTCGATGGCGGTCGGCGGCAAGAAGGTCGAGCTCGATGCGGAGCGCGACACGCTGGTCAATGTCAATGCGCTCGGCGATCCCGTGCCGTCGGCGCGCTTCATGGGTGGACGCGAGTTTTCGCTGCTGACCGAGGGCCAGGCGCAGGACTGGACCGAGGCCGATATTGCCGCCGTGCTGGCACGCCAGGCCTTGCTGCTGCCATCAACCCAGGAGGGGTCCGGGCCATTCCCTCACCGTGCCGCGCAATGGGTCAACGCCGAGGGCTTGCCACCCGGCCAGCGCTTCGCCGCCATCTCGTTCTATCTGGCGCTGATGACCGCGACCTGCCTGGAGTTGGTTGGCGGCGACGGGCGGACGACGGTCGAAGGGCCCTTTGCGCGGAACCCGCTTTTCATCCGCATGCTGGCGGCGGCAACGGGACGGGCTGTCATCGCGTCGGAAACGTCAACAGGAACGAGCATCGGCGCGGCACTGCCGGCGTCAGACGGCGCTACCGCCATGAGCAAAGGCGAGCGGACCGAGCCACCCGCAGATCCGGCTTGGCATGATTACGCGCGAGCGTGGCAGCGGGTCATCGGGACGTGATCCCCGCCATGGTATTTGCCACAACTTGACAGGTCGCGCCGACCAGCGCCGACATAGGCCAGTGGCAACTTGCGCACCGATCGTCTCAGCCCGATGTCGCGTAAAGCAACCCTTGCGGATCGATCTCCGGCTTGCGGCCGGCGACGAGGTCGGACAGGAATTTTCCCGAGCCGCAAGCCATGGTCCAGCCGAGATGGCCGTGGCCGGTGTCGAGATAGAGGTTGCGGTATTTCGCCTGACCGAAGATGGGCACGGAACTCGGCATCATCGGCCTCAGGCCTGCCCAAAGCAGCGCCTTCTTCTCGTCGAAGGCGCCCGGGAACAGGTCCTTGCCGGTTTCCAGGATGGTTCTGAAATCACGCGGCTTGAAGCTGCGATCGAAGCCTATGAATTCCGCCGTCGAGGACATCCGCAGCCGGTTGCCCAGCCTCGAATAGCCGATCAGCCGGTCCTCGTCGGCGCCGCCCATGGTCGGGCCCTTGCTCTCGTCCTCGAGCGGGACGGTCACGGTGTAGCCCTTCACCGGGTAGACGGGCAGGTCGATGCCGTAGCGGCGGCCGAACAGGCCGCTTTCGGCTCCCATCGAGATGACGACGGCGTCGCCCGCAACCGGTCCGGCCGAGGTCATCACGGCTCGCACCCGGTCGCCCTCGATGTCGAGGCCCTCGATTGTCGTGCCGAACAGGAACCTGACGCCGAGCTTCTCGGCCGCATAGGCGGCGAGCTTGTCGACGAATTGCTTGGAATCGCCGGTCTGGTCGATTGGAGAATAGATGCCGCCGGCGATCTTGTCCTTCACGCCGGCAAGGCCCGGCTCCAGCTCGGCCAAGCGGTCGCGGCCGACGATCTCGATCGGCAGGCCGCGCTCGCCGAGGTAGCGGTAATTGTCGGTGCCGGTGTCGAAGCTTTTCTGCGAGCGGAAGAAGTAGAGGATGCCTTTCTTGCGTTCGTCGTAATGGATGCCGGTCGCCTCCGAGAGCGCATTGATGCAGTCGCGCGAATAGAGCGCGAGCTTCAGCTTGACGTCGGTGTTGGCGCGCAGGCGCGCTACGGTGCACTCGCGCAGGAAGCGCAGGCTCCAGGCATAGAAATACGGATCGAGGCGCAGCCGGACCTTGATGCCGAGGTCATGGTTCCAGAGCGCGCGCAGAAAGGTCTTGAGCGCCGCCGGCGAGGCCCAGGCGGTGGCGTCGCCCGGCGAGACCAGGCCGGCGTTCGACTGGCTGGTGCCGCGCGCCGCTGCCTCATGGCGCTCGATCACCGTCACCTCATGACCGTCTTTAGCCAGATAGTAGGCGGCCGCCGTGCCAATCACGCCGGCGCCGAGCACCAAGACCTTCATGCCGTCCCTCAAGGCTCATTCCAACAGTGCGCCTTCGGCACACCACCGCATGAGCCTCAATACCGCGTCTAAACTCGCCGGACGAGCCCTTGGCCCAACAGGTCAGTCTCATTACGCAATTCCGGGACGAAGGCTGCGGCGAAGTCGCCGAACCCAACCGCTACACACTTTCCTGAACTGCTTAGTTTCGAACGGAGTTCTTGGTCGTCAGGATGCGTTCCCAGGCCAGCGCATCCTTGACGATCTGGTCGAGATCGTCGCGCTGCGGCGTCCAGCCGAACTCCTTGCGGGCAAGGTCGGAATTGGCGACCACGGCGGCGGCGTCGCCCGGCCGTCGCGCACCCATGCGAACGTCGAAATCATGGCCGAAGGCGCGGCGCACGCTGTCGATCACTTCCAGCACCGAATAGCCGTGGCTGTAGCCGCAATTGGCGACGAGGCTCTCCCCGCCATCGCGCAGCCGCTGCAGTGCCAACCGGTGCGCCGCCGCCAGATCGCTGACATGGATGTAGTCGCGGATGCAGGTGCCGTCCGGTGTCGGATAGTCCTTGCCGAAGACCTGCATGAATGGCCGCTTGCCGAGCGCCGTCTCGCAGGCGACCTTGATCAGATGCGTGGCGCCGGGCGTCGACTGTCCGGTGCGGCCCTTGGGATCGGCGCCGGCGACATTGAAATAGCGCAGCGCCGTGTAGCGGATGTCGTGCGCAATCGCGGCATCGCGCAGCATCCACTCGCTCATCAGCTTGGAGAGGCCGTAAGGCGATTCCGGCGCCAGCCGGGCATCCTCGCGCACCGGCTCCAGCCCGGCGCCGCCATAGACGGCTGCGGTGGACGAGAAGATGAAATGCGGCACGCCCTCGCGCACGGTGGTTTCGATGAGCGCGCGCGTCTTGCAGGTGTTGTTCTCGTAATAGCCGAGCGGATCGGCGACGGATTCCGGCACCACGATCGAGCCGGCGAAATGGATGATGGCGTCGACCTTGTTTTCCCGGATGATCCGGCCGACCAGATCGCGATCGGCGACGTCGCCGACGACGAGCTTCGCCTCCGGCGCCACCGCCCATTCGAAGCCGGTGGAAAGCCTGTCGAGCACGACGACGCTTTCGCCGGCGTCCAAAAGCTCCCAGACCATGTGGCTGCCGATATAGCCGGCACCGCCCGTCACCAAAACCGTCATCGCTTACCTCGCTGATCAAGATTTATCGGAAACTGTCTCAACAGCCGCCGTGCTGGAAACCCCGCCGTAAGCCCATTAGCCTCCCATTTTAGTGTTAAGTCTGTAACAGTTCCGCCTGCCCGAGGCATCGTACCGAAACAAAGCTGGTTCAAATCCCCGGGAATAGGCCATGATCCGGCGTCGTTAGGAACAGGCGCGGGGCGTGGCATTTTGACCGGTGCGGCGCGGTGGACGTAACATAGGCCCGTGACTATGATCCGGCGCAAAATTGGGAAGCCGACATGAACTACCAGCGGTTCTTCGAAGACGCGATCGACCAGCTCCATGCCGAGCGGCGCTACCGCGTTTTCGCCGAC
>NZ_JARTVM010000013.1:0-158566 GCF_029625765.1 Mesorhizobium sp. WSM4983
CGGCAAGGTCGGGCTGATCACGCTGAACCGGCCGAAGGCGCTCAATGCCCTGAATTCGCAGGTGCTGGCCGAGATCGGGGCGGCGGTGAACACGTGCGGCGCCGATGCCGGCAGCGGCGTGGCGCTCGAACGGCGCGACCACCACCTCGTCGCGGCCTATCCTGACGATCTCGCCGCGGCGCGTGCCGGTCTTGCCGCGCTGCTCGACGATGTCGCCGAGCCTGGCAATCTCCGAAAGGCCGCGCACCTTGTAGTGAGTGGGCGAGATCTCGACGACGCGGCCGCCGCGGCTGAGCAGCGTTTCCGGGTTGTCGAACCGCCGCCAGATGCGTTCGAGCGCGGCCAGCCGATCCGTGGGACCGGCGTCTGCAAGCTTCTCAGGCGCGCGGAGCAGGGACGAGCCGTTCGCCATCCCGTTACTTGTCGCCGAGCGTCTTGATCGCATCGTCGGTGGACGAAGCACTCTGCCGGATCAGCGCAGCCGTATTCTCGAAGGCGCGCTGCACCTGGATCAGCCGGGTCATCTCCAGCACCGGATTGACGTTGGATTCCTCGAGAAACCCTTGAGCTACGCCGACATCGGAGCGGTCGGTGACCGGTTCCGGGGTCCGCGCGGGAACGATGCCCGAATTGCCGTAGCGGACGAAATTGGCGCCGGGGTCGAAATCGTAGAGGCCGATGGCGCCGACGAGCTGGTCGTTTTGGCGTAGCGAGCCATCGGCGCCGGCCTTGGGCGGACCGTTGCGCGGATCGAGCTGGATCGGCGCGCCGCCGCTGTCCAGCACCGGATAGCCTTCGATCGACATCAGCTCGCCGTTCTCGTTCATGGAGAAACGGCCGTCGCGGGTCATCACCGTGCCGGCCGGCGTCTCGATGGCGAACCAGGCGTCGCCTTGGATGGCGAAATCGAAAGGATTGCCGGTTTCGGTCAGCGAGCCGTGCGCGCTGGAAAGATAGGTCTTGCCGGAGGATGCGAAGGATACCGACTTCGGCCCGGTGCCGGAGACCACGTCCTCGAATTTCACGCCGGTGGCGCGAAAGCCGATGGTCGAAGCGTTGGCGACATTGTCGGCGATGGTGTCGAGACGGCGTTCGAGCGCAATCTGCGAAGATAGGGCGACGTAGAGACTGTCCTGCATGGTGTTCTCAGAACTTCAGCTTCTGCATGGCCATCATCAGATCGGTCGAGATGCCGACCGTGGTCGGCTGCGCGAACAGCACGCTGACCGAGGTCACGGCAGTGGTCGTCGGGTTGTTGATCTCCCACAGGCTGGTGAAGCGGGTAAGGAAGGTGTTCAGCTTGTCGGGATCCTTGAAGTCGGCGATATCGAGCTTCTGCTCGAACATCTGCGCCTGCTTGTCGATGTCGGCCGACGCGATGGAGTCGGGCAGGCCGAGAGCCGTGCGCACCACGCTCGAAAGGGCCGTGTCGGCGAGCACGTCATACCAGCTGTTGATGTCAGGCGCCTTACGCTGGAAATAGAGCGCCAGCCGCACGCCCTGATTGGTCTCGCCGGCATTCTCCTCCAGCGTCTGGCGCATGTATTTGTCGACCGCGCCTTGCTGGGCGGAAGGATAGAGCGTGGCGGTCGAGCCGTAAGCCGCAAAGTTGAACGCTTTGACGAAGTCGGCGTAACGTTTGTCGCTCAGCTTGTTGGCGAAGCTGTCGGAGTCGGACACGCCTTCCTTGAGCGCCTTGACCATGAAGGCCTTGGCATAGGCCATGTCTTCCAGCCCGTACGCCTTCATCGCGTAGTTGAACAGCCGAGTGTTGTTGACGAAATCGTCGATGCTTTTGACGTTGCCGATATTGGCCAAATAGTAGTCGGTGTCACGCTTCACGACGGGCTGCAACTCGACCTGGTCGATTGCCTTTGGGATGTCCTTGGCGATGAGCTGATAGCTCGTATAGGTGTTCAACATCTGCGCCTCCGGCCGAAGCTTTCCGGTGACGATAGCGATGCTTCCTTGTGCGAGGCTGAATCGGTTCCGCATCGCGATTCAAGCCTCACACAAGGCACGAGGACTATCCCTGATCCCCGACGTGACATGCGGAAGGACCTGTCGTGGGTATTCTGATCGGACTTGTGGTGACGCTTGGCTGCGTGCTCGGTGGCTTCATGGCCATGGGTGGGCATCTGCATGTGCTGATCCAGCCTTGGGAAGCGGTGGTCATCTGCGGCGCAGCGCTCGGCACTTTCCTTGTCGCCAACCCGATGAAGACGGTCAAGGACACCGGCAAGGGCATTCTCGAGGCCTTCAAGCAGGCCGTGCCGAAGGAGCGCGACTATCTCGAAACGCTTGGCGTCCTGCACAGCCTGATGCGCGAGTTGCGATCGAAGTCGCGCAGCGAGGTCGAGGCGCATATCGACAATCCGGAAGAGTCGGCGATCTTCCAGGCGTTCCCGACGGTGCTCAAGAACCACGACCTGACGCATTTCATCTGCGACTATTGCCGCATCATCATCATCGGCAATGCGCGCTCGCACGAGATCGAGGCGCTGATGGATGAGGAGATCCAGACGATCCGCACCGACAAGCTGAAGGCCTATCACGCGATGGTCGCGGTCGGCGACGGCCTGCCGGCGCTCGGCATCGTCGCGGCCGTGCTCGGCGTGGTGAAGGCGATGGGCGCGCTCGACCAATCGCCGGAAATTCTCGGCGGGCTGATTGGTGCTGCGCTCGTCGGAACCTTCCTCGGCATCTTCCTGTCCTATGCCGTGGTCGGTCCGGTCGCCACCAAGATCAAGACGGTGCGCGAGAAGAAGAACCGCCTGTACATCATCGTCAAGCAGACGCTGCTCGCTTACATGAACGGCGCCTTGCCGCAGGTCGCGATCGAGTTCGGCCGCAAGACCATTTCGTCCTATGAGCGTCCTACTATCGATGCGGTCGAGCAGAGCACGATGAATACCGGCACCGCCGAGAAGAAGGCGGCCTGAGCATGCAGAACTTCAGCCGGGGCCGTTTGGCGTCATGACCAGTCCGGCAAGTCCGTCGCAAACCCGGGCTCTCATCATCGAGCGTCTCGTCGGCGACAGCGGCGAGGCCGCGCAGGTGATCGGCGTCGGCCGCGGCATGGCCGAGCGCTCGCTGCCGCTGCTGCAGAAAGCACTTTCCGCAGAGCTGGGCGCGCCGGTCACCGTCGACCTGCAGGCGGTCGAAGTGGGACGTGTCCCCGATGCGCGTATGCGCGCCGGCGAAACCTTCGCCATGACTATCGTTCCTTCGCCGACCTCGGCCGACGCCATGACGCTCGTCATGGACGCGCCGGCGATCGCCGTCATGGTCCAGGCGCTGTTCGGCGGCGATCCGGACCAGCCGGTGGCGCCGATCGAGCGCGACCTGTCACAGATCGAGACCGACGTCGCCACCACCGTCTTCCAAGAGGTCGCGATGGCGCTGAACGGATCGGGCCGGCGTTCTCTCGAGCTGCGCCAGCCTGTCCCGAGGGCGATGTCCGGCAACGAGGCGAAACGGCGCGTGCTACGCGACGGGGCGGCGGTTCGCATCATCTATGGCATCTCGACGCCGACCGACACCGGCACGGTGACGGTGATGATCCCGCAGCGAATCCTTTTGGCGACCCGCGGCGCCACCGCCGATCACGGCGGCGACCAGACGACGGAATTCGACTGGCGAGCCCGCTTTTCGGAGGAAGTGATGCGCTCGGCCGTGCGGCTCGAGGCCACCATGCCGCTCGCCCGGCTGTCGCTTGGCGATCTCGCCGCCTTCCAGCCCGGACAGGTGATCGAGTTCGAGGAAGATGCGCAGCTGCAGGCAAAGCTCAGCGCGCGCGACAAGACGCTGTTTGTCTGCGAGTTCGGCAAGCTCGGACAGAACTACACGGTCCGCATCCGGCATCCTCACGATGGCGGGCAGGATTTCGTCGACGGATTGGTGCCGGGCTGAGGCCTGGCTTGGGATTATTGGAGACGAGGCATGGCGAAGACCAAGGTGGAAGCCGAACCCGAAGCCGACCAGCCGGACGAGCAGCTCGACCGCGCCATCGAGGAATTGCGCGGCGTGCTGCGGGAGGAGGAGAACCGCCCCGACGCTGCCCTGCAGGCCGGCGCCAATTCCTCGATCATCATGACGATTCCGGTCGATGTGCAGATCATTCTGGGCAGCACCGAAATGTCGGTGTCGGAGCTGATGGCGCTGCAGAAGGGCTCGACGGTAGCGCTCAACCGCCGCATAGGCGAGCCGGTCGACGTGGTGGTCAACGGCCGCAGAATCGCGCGTGGCGAGATCACGGTGCTGGAACACGATCCGACGCGCTTCGGCATCAGGCTTACCGAAATCAACGCTGCTACCAAGAGCGCCTGAGCATGGACGGCGAGAGCATTCACCGGCAGCGGAGCCATGCCCAATGACGTCGTTGACGCTGACGCGCCCGCAAAAGGCCGCCGCCATCCTGGTGGCGATGGGCAAGCCCTCGGCCAGCCGGCTGCTCAAATTCTTCAAGCAGGAGGAGCTGAAGGCGTTGATCGAGGGCGCGCGGCTGCTGCGCACCATTCCGCAAACCGACCTGGAGCGCATCGTTGCGGAATTCGAGGCCGAGTTCACCGAGGGCGCAGGCCTGCTCGACTCGGCGGACCGGATGGACACGATCCTCAACGAATCGCTGTCGCCGGAGGAAATGAGCGCCATCATGGGCGAGAAGAAGTTCGAGCCCGCTCTTGAGGGGCCGCCGCCGATCTGGCCGGATCTGGAAAAGCTCGAGCCGACGCGCCTGGGCACCTTCCTCGCCGGCGAACACCCGCAAACGTCCGCCATGGTGCTGTCGAAGCTTGCGCCGCAGACCGCGGCCAATGTGCTGCTGACGATGGAAAAGCCGATACGCAGCCAGATCATCAAGCGTATGGTGACGATGGCCAACATTCCGGATGCGGCAGCCAGGATCGTCGAGAACCAGTTGCGCGCCAGCGTGCTTTCGCAAAAAGCGACCAGGGACACCTCGGTCGGCCAGGAGCGCGTCGCCAGCGTTCTCAACGAGATGGCCAAGCCCGAGCTCGACGAACTCATGCAGGACCTGGAGGACGCCGGCACGCCGGATCTGGCCGGGGTCAGGTCGCGGCTGTTTGCCTTCGACGACTTGCCGCTGCTCGCCCAGAAGGCGCGCGTGCTTCTGTTCGACGGACTGTCGACGGAGCTCGTCACACTGGCTTTGCGCGGCGCGCCGGCGGAGCTTACCGAATCCGTGCTGTCGGCGATCGGCGCTCGCTCGCGCCGCATGATCGAATCCGAGCTCGGACAGGGATCGGAAGGTATCGCGCTGGCCGACATCATGGCGGCGCGAAAGACGATCGCCGTGGCGACCATTCGTCTCTCGCGGCAGGGAGCGTTCGAGCTTCCCTCGATGCAGACCGCCGCCGAAGCCGCCTGACGATAGCGATGCGGTCAGGGCACCATGGCTGAGGCGGTCGACAAGGATTCCAAAACCGAGGAAGCCACAGAAAAGAAGATCCGCGACACGATCGAGCAGGGCAAGCTGCCTCACTCGCGCGAGACGGCGATCTTCGCTTCCTTCCTCGCCATACTGGTGTTCAGCGTCTTTTACGCCAAGGAGGCCATCGTCAATCTCGGCATGTTCCTCGCCATGTTCCTGGAAAAGCCGGAAGCCTGGCCGATGGACACCGAGACCGACGTCATCGAGCTCTACAAGACCGTGCTGTTCGAAATCGGCCGCGCTGTCGTCAGCCTGCTGGTGCTACTGGTGGTCGCCGGCGTCGGCGCTTCGGTGTTCCAGAACATCCCGCGATTCGTCGGCGAACGGATCCGGCCGCAGCTGTCGCGCATTTCGATCGCCAAGGGCTGGAGCCGCCTGTTCGGCGTGCAGGGCTTTGTCGAATTCGCCAAGTCGCTGGCCAAGCTTGCCTTCGCCATCGCCGTGCTCGCCTTCACGCTGTCGGAAGATCACCGCAGGCTGCTCGCCGGCATGATCACCAACCCGGTGTCGTTCGGTATGGTCATCCGCGGCATCTTCGTCGACATATTGGTGGCGATCGTCTTCGTCATGGGGGCGGTCGCGGTCGCCGACATCGTCTGGTCTCGCTTCCACTGGCGGCGTGACCTGCGCATGACCAAGCAGGAAGTGAAAGACGAGCTGAAGCAGTCGGAAGGCGATCCGATCGTGAAGTCGCGCCTGCGCTCGCTGGCGCGTGACCGGGCGCGGCGGCGCATGATGACGGCGGTGCCGCGCGCGACGCTCGTCATCGCCAATCCGACCCACTATTCCATCGCGCTGAAATATGTGCGCGAAGAGGACTCCGCTCCGCTGGTGCTCGCCAAGGGCCAGGATCTGGTGGCGCTGAAAATCCGCGAGATCGCGAGAGAGAACAACATCCCGATCTTCGAGGATGTGGCGCTTGCCCGCTCCATGTACAAGCAAGTTTCAGTTGATAGCGTGATCCCGTCGCAATTCTACCAGGCCGTCGCCGAATTGGTGCGGATCGTCTACTCGAAGAAGGCCGAGCGAAAAGTAACCCAATGATCGGACGCTGTTTCTATCCATGAACCGGCAACCACACGCCAATTCACGCGAGCAGATCGTCGCCAATGCCATCCAGGACGTGGTGGGCGAGCTGCGCCTGATCGAGGTCGTGGACTATATCGCCTTTATCCGGCTGGAGCATTTCGCCTGCCTGTCGGACCTGGTGGACTCGGCTGCGGAGCTCTATTTCCAGCCGGGCACGCTCAGGCTCGGTCATGGCGGCGAAGCGCATGTCGACTGGAGCGGCAGCCCGCGCATCGTGCTCGATCTCGAGCTTCGGCCGCGCGGCGTAACCGTCTATTTCCAGCTGATGCTGACCGGGCAGGGCACGTCCGTGATCGTCAATTACGTCTCTTTCGAGAAGCCGGGCGAGACGCCGGAGCACAACACCGCCCTGCTCGAGGACGCGATCGACGAGGCGCGCATCCGGAGGACCGAGCCGCTCGCTTTTCCCTGACGATGTTTCAGGTCTCGGCGCCTGGCCTGGGCGAGCTATTCGATCAGGCCAAGGCGCAGCGCCTTCGCGACCGCCTGGTTGCGGTTGACAGCGTTGAGCTTCTGCGTCGACTGGGTGAGATACTGGTTGGCGGTGTGCACCGACAGTTTCAGGAGCTTCGCGATCTCCTCGCTGGTGTTGCCGTTGGCGGTCAGCTTCAGGCATTCGAGTTCGCGCTTGGAAATGGCGCGCGTCCTGCCGGTTTCGCTTGGACGGATGCGGGCGACCGACGCGAACAGGGCAAAGCAGCGCGCGTGGATTTCACATAGCGTGTCGTCCGAAAGGGTCATATCCGGCCCCAGGAAGACGACCAGCCCGCACTGGCCGCGCTCCGCATGCACCGGAAAGGCGATGCCGTCGGTGCCGGGCGCGAGCGGCGCGGTCGGTTCGGACCATGCCAGGCTCTCCAACCTCTGCTGCGAAACGGCCATGCCGCTGTCGGCCCACCAGCGCGGCGTCGTCGAGATGCGGCTGTGGCGCACCATTTCCTCGCCGCTGGCGCCCGAGATGAATTTGGTGGTGAGGCCGGTCGACGGATAATCCGAATCGAAGCAGGCGACGAGGCGCGCTCGCTCCAGCGAGGGGCTGACGAAGAACAGTCCGAAACCAGAAGCGTTGATATCGACCGCGATCCAGCGGCAGCGGCGCACGGCGTCCGGAATGGTCACCGCGTGATGCGTCTCCGATCCGAGCGAGAAGGCGCCGAACGGATTGCGCTGCTCGTTGAAAAGGGCGGCAGCGGCCTCTTTGATCTGTGCGTGCTTCAAATGATGCCGCTCCTGATAGCGGTCGCAATCGCCATCGCGCGGTTCGAAGCCGCGAATTTCTGGATGGCATGCGTGATGTAGCTGTTGACGGTGTTCGACGAGACGCCAAGGATGAGGGCCACCTCGTCGGTGGTCTTGCCCTCCGATACCCAGAACAGGCATTCGCGCTCGCGGTCCGACAGCGGATCCTGCATGGATGCCGCGGCGATCAATTGCGGGATGCTGGATAACGCGTAGCAGCATTTCAGCTGCGCCTTCATCAAGGCCGTAAGGTCGATCTTGGCGGGCTCGGCGGCGGAAAACAGCACGAAAAGGCGCTGGCGGCCGACATTCAACCTCAGCGAATAGATCTCGGCGTGGCCGAGCACATCGAGCAGCCGCGCTTCCTCGCCGCTCAGTAGCGCGCCGGCGTCGGGCGCATGCGCCGCGACCAATGGCTTGGGGCGCACGCCCGGCGCTGCCGTCAGCGGGCCGAGCGCGAGATTGGCAATCAGCCGCTTGCCGATCAACTCGATGGCGTCGAAAATCCAGTTCGACGACACGATACGCGCGTCGTTTCGATCCTGATCGTGCACCATGGCGACCAACATATAGCTGTCGGCGCCGATATCGGCTGAAAGCTGCATGAAGAAACTGGTGAGATCGCCGCGCGACGCCAGGCGCGAGCCTGAAGCGTCGGAATGAAGAAGCGCGGCGGGACTGCTCATTTTGATATTCTGACCGGAATCGATCCTTGCGCCCGGTGCTGGCATTGGCCAGCGCTCGGACCCGAAACGCGTCACGTTTACGAAGACACACCCACGGGCGCGCACAGCGCCCAACCGAGCCGAATCCTTACAGGGAACGCGAAGCCGTCCGCGTCTGGTACCGGCAGGACGCCGGAACTTGAGACTTTGGGTGGTCGCCGCGCCCCCCGTGGACCGGCTGATTCGGGTCTAATCTACCCGCAGATGAATCCGACATCAAACGCGATTTGACAAAATCGAATCCGCTGGACTCGTGTTGCGACTCAGCTGCTGCTCATCGCGTTACTTGGGGGTGGCTTCAGAGCTGCATCGAGCCGATGATTTCCCGGTGAAATCGAAAAAATAACGCTCCGTTGCAGGCGGAAGCGCGTCCTTTCAATCAGATATGGCTCAGCGGTCCTCGAAGCCGGTCAGCACGCCGACGGCGTTGATGCCGATTTCCTCAACCGCGTAGCCGCCTTCCATGACGAACAGCGTCGGCAGGCCGAGCTTGGCGATGCGGCGGCCGATCTTGGGATAGTCTTCGCTCTTCAGCTTGAACTGGCTGATCGGATCCTTCTCGAAGGTGTCGACGCCGAGCGAGACCACGACCACGTCCGGCGCATAGGCGGCAAGCTTGGCACAGGCGTCTTCCAGCGCTGCGTTCCAGCCGTCCCAGTTGGTGCCGAAGGGCATCGGGTAGTTGACGTTGAAGCCTTCGCCTTCATCCTCGCCGCGCTCGTCGGCATGGCCGAGGAAGAAGGGGTACTCGACCATCGGATCGCCATGCAGGTTGAGCACCTGGACGTCGCCGCGGCGATAGAAAATCTCCTGCGTGCCATTGCCGTGGTGGTAATCGACATCGAGGACCGAGACACGGCTTGCGCCCTGGTCGCGGAACCATTGCGCGACGACGGCGGCGTTGTTGATGAAGCAGTAGCCGCCCATGAAGGCAGCGCCGGCGTGGTGGCCGGGCGGGCGGCAGAGCGCGAAGGCGGTCCGCTCGCCGCCCTTGACCAGGGCGGCCGCCGTCAGCGCGACGTCATAGGATGACTTGATCGCCTTCCATGTGCCTTCGACGAAAGTGGCGCCGGCATCGAAGGAATAGTAGCCGAGCAGGGCGTCGATGCGCTTCGGCGGGACATCGCCGCGCAGGCCGCGCGTCGGCCAGGTGAAGCCCATCGCCGAGCCCTTGAAGCCGGCGGCGACCCATTCCGGCCAAACCGTCGGCAGGAAATCGATGTAGTGCGCTTCATGCACGCGCTTGGCGGCGGCAAGGTCGTGCTCGACCGGCCCGATGATCGGCCCCAGCTTCTCGCTTTCCACCCTTGCCTTGATGAATTCGGCCCGCGAGGGCTTCTCGAAACCCGGCACGATCGCCGAGGTGACCAATTCCATCTGGCCGGCGTGACCGGCGTGAAGCGGTGAAAAAACTGTCTTCATTTTGGGAGTTGGCTCGCTGTTCGAGTTCTGGTTACGGGGCCTCAAACAGCTTTGTGGCAGAGAGTTCCGGCGCCGCCAAGGGGCATTTCAGTTTGTCGTTCGGGCCAGCATGGACGGCTTGCCAGACGCCAATACTCTGCTAGCCTAGGCACAAATGGGAGAAAATGATGCCGCAAACGGCCGATCTTATCGTCGAGAACGCCAGCATATTGACGATGGATCCGGATACCCCCGCCGCCCAGGCCATTGCCATCAAAGGTGATAAGATAATTGCGATCGCAGATCGCGATAGCGTCCGCGACTGCAAAGGCCCTGCCACTCGTGTCGTCGATGCTCAGGGCGGCTCCGTCCTGCCGGGCTTCATCGAAGCGCACATGCATTTGTTCGGCGGCGCGGCCGAGCTCGACAATCTGCATCTGGCAGGCGTGCAGGGCTTCGACGCGCTTCGCGACGCGATCCGGGGCTTTGCGGCGAAGCGTCCGAAAGCCGGGCTGCTGCTCGGCGCCGGTGTAGACTATGCGATCCTGCCCGAGCCGGTGACCCGCCATCACCTCGACCGTATCATTCCCGACCGGCCCTTCGCCATGTCGGCCTCCGACCACCACACGATGTGGGCAAACACCAAGGCGCTGGAAGAGGCCGGCGTGCTGCATGGCAAGCAGGTGGGACCAGGCAACGAAATCGTCATGGGCGCGGACGGACTTGCCGCCGGCGAGTTGCGCGAAGGCGAGGCGTTCGGTCCCGTGCTCGACCATTTCGGCGCGAACCGGACACGGCTCGGCCTCGAAGGTGCGGAGCCGGATCCCTATCCGTCGGCAGCGGAGCTTGCCGCCGACGGCGATCTCATGCACCGCGGGCTCGAGTGGTGCGCAAAGCACGGCATCACTTCGATCCAGAACATGGACGGCAACCTCTACCAGCTCGAGCTGCTCGCCGGGCTGCAAGAGGAAGGACGGCTCATCTGCCGCACCAAGATCCCGTTCCACTTCAAGAATTTCATGAAGCTGGACATGCTGGAAAAGGCCTCGCGCATGGCGGCGGCGTACAATTCCGAGTGGCTGTCGTCCGGCATGGTCAAGGTCTTCTACGACGGGGTGCTGGATTCCTGGACCGCGGTGATGGTCGACGATTATGCCGACCGTCCGGGCTGGCGCGGCGAGCCGCTTTTTTCCCCCGAGCATTTCGCCGAGGTTGCGGTCGAAGCCGACAGGCGCGGCCTGCAGATCGCCGTTCATTCGATCGGAGACGGAGCGGTGCGCGCCGTGCTCGACGGTTACCAGGCGGCAGCGAAGAAAAACGGCAGGCGCGACAGCCGGCACCGCATCGAGCACATCGAAGTGATCACCCCGTCCGATGTGCCGCGTTTCGCCGAGCTCGGCGTGCTCGCCTCGATGCAGCCGCCGCATCCGCCGGGCGCGATGAATTTCCCGCTGGAGCCGACGATCTCGCGCATTGGCCATGATAAGTGGCCGCTGAGCTATGCCTGGCGCACCTTGAAGAATGCCGGCGCGCGGGTCGTCTTCGCATCCGACTGGCCGGTCTCGCCGGTTGACCCGATCCTGGGCATCCAGGCGGCGGTCTTGCGCAAACCTTGGGCAGAAGGCCTGCCGGACCAGAGCTTCTCGCTGCATGAAGCGATTGCCGGCTACACGGTCGAAGGCGCCTATGCCGAGTTCATGGAACACCGCAAGGGGCGCCTGAAGCCCGGATACCTCGCCGATATCGTGGTTTTGTCGGCCGATATCGAGAAGACGGCGCCGGAGGCGCTGCACACCGTGCGGCCGGTCACCACCATCTGTGGCGGCAAGATCACTTTCCAAGCTTAGGATTGACTAGGCCTGAGGCTGGCATGGGTATTGCGTTAAAAAAACGAGTAGCAGCTCCGCAGTTGCCAAGCCGGTCGGCTTATGGTGACAATCAAACAGGAACGCACCTGCCGCCAAGAGCAGGCTCTCTCAATGGGGTAATCGTGCCGGAACAACCGGGTAAGAACGCGATCGAAGTTCGCGGCGTACGAAAAGTATTTGGAACCGGTGAAAACCAGGTAGCCGCTCTCGACACGGTGTCCGTCTCGATCCGCGAGAACGAGTTTTTCACGCTGCTCGGCCCGTCCGGATGCGGAAAGACGACGCTTTTGAGACTGATTGCCGGCTTCGATTTCCCAAGCGCCGGCGAAATCATGCTGCACGGCCAGGACATCGCGCCGCTGCCGCCGTTCAAGCGACCCGTCAACACCGTCTTCCAGAGCTACGCGCTCTTCCCGCACATGACGGTGGCGCAGAACATCGGCTTCGGTCTGGAGATGCTCGGCAAGCCCAAGGGCGAAATCGAGGCACGGGTCGCTCAGATGCTGAAACTGGTCAAGATGGAGGCGCTCAAGGCGCGCCGCACCAGCCAGATCTCGGGCGGCCAGCAGCAGCGCGTGGCGCTCGCCCGGGCGCTCGCGCCACAGCCGAAGGTGCTCTTGCTCGACGAGCCGCTCTCGGCGCTCGACTACAAGCTGCGCAAGGAGATGCAGATCGAACTGAAGCGGCTGCAGCACGAGACCGGCATCACCTTCATCTTCGTCACCCACGACCAGGAAGAAGCGCTGACCATGTCAGACCGGATCGCGGTGATGTCGGCCGGCAAGATCCTCCAGGTCGGCACGCCGCGCGACATCTACGACAAGCCGGCGGAACGCTTCGTCGCCGACTTCATCGGCGAGAGCAATTTCCTCAAGGGCGAAGTGAAAAGCGTGGTCGATGGGCGCGCCACCGTCAGGCTCTCGTCCGGCGCGGAAATCCCGGCATCGCTGCCGGAAGGTTTCACGCCGTCGGTTGGCGTTACGCTGGTGGTGCGGCCGGAGCACGCTCAGATCGGTCCGGCGGACGCCAACGCTTCGCTCAGGGGCACGGTCGAGAACGTCGTCTATCTCGGCACTGACACGCATTTCCATCTCAAGCTCGACGACGGCAGTGCCTTTATCGTGCGGCGGCAGAACAGCCGCGGAGGCGGCGAAGCGCTGGCGCCGGGCAGCCGCGCGGGCGTCGCGATTGGCGCGAATGCCGCTCAAGCGCTGAAGGACTAGGGACTTCCATTCATGGCCAACGCCGAGGAAATTGCTCGCGCCGCCGACGCTAGGGACATACGCGACCGCTGGCTGCTCTCGGCGCCGGCGCTCGTCATCATCCTCCTGGCCGCCATCGGGCCGCTTTTCGTCATGTTGGCCTATTCCTTCATGCTGAAGGGCGACTATGGCGACGTGCAGGTCGGCACGTTCTCGCTGGACGGATGGACATCGGTCCTGTTCCAGCGTGACATCTTCGACGACACGCTGGGTCTGGCGGACGCGCATCTGACCATCTTCTGGCGTTCGATAAGCCTTTCGTTCTACACCACCGTGCTGACGTTGCTCTTCGGCTTTCCTACGGCTTATTTCATCGCCACGCGACCGCCGAAGACGCGCGAGGTTTGGGTTTTCCTCGTCACCATTCCGTTCTGGACGAACCTCCTGATCCGCACCTTCGCCATGCAGCAGGTGATCCGCAACGAAGGGCTGGTCAACACGGCCTTGATGGCGCTCGGCATCATCAAGCAACCGCTGCAGATCATGAATACCGACGCCGCCATCCTGCTCGGCATGATCTATATCTACCTCCCTCTGATGGTGCTGCCGATCTACGCCTCGATGGAGAAGCTCGACTTCAGGCTGGTCGAGGCCGGATATGACCTCTACGCGGGTCGCTGGCAGGTCCTGCGCCGCATCATCTTCCCGCTGATCAAGCCCGGCGTCATCGCCGGCTCGATACTGGTCTTCATTCCCTCGCTCGGGGCCTATGTCATTCCGCGGGTGCTGGGCGGCGGCAAGAACATGATGCTCGGCAACCTGATCGAACTGCAGTTCGGCGCGGGTCGTAACTGGCCTCTGGGCGCGGCCATTTCGATTGCGCTCATGGTGCTGGTGATGATCGCGCTCCTGTTCTACGTGCGCAACGCATCCCGTTCGGAGGGTGTCCATGGCTAAGCGTCCGTTCGACATCCAGGCGCAGCCCGGCTTCGGCTTCATGGCGCTTCTGACCTTCTTCGCGCTCTATCTGCCGATCGCGGCGCTCGTCGCCTATTCGTTCAACGCGGCGGATTCGCTTTCGCGCTGGGATGGCGTCTCACTACGCTGGTTTATTTCGGCCTGGCACAATTCGGCCGTGCAGGATGCCTCCGTCCGCTCGCTCGTGCTGGCGGTCTCGGCCGCCGCGCTGTCGACGATCGCCGCCACCATGGCTGCGCTGGCCACGACCCGCACGCGGCCCTATCCCGGCCTCACCTTCAAGTACGCCTTCATCAACCAGCCGCTGATGGTGCCGGAGATAGTCACCGGCGTCGCGCTCCTGATCGTGTTCTCGCGCATCAAGGTCTGGACCGGTTACTCAGGGCTCGGCTACCTGATCGCCGCGCACACCGCCTTCTGCATCCCGTTCGCCTACCTGCCGATCCGGGCGCGGCTGGAGAGCATGGACCTGACGCTAGAGCGCGCAGCCGCTGACCTATACGCCACGCCTTGGAAAGCCTTCCGCTTTGTGACGCTGCCGCTCTTGAGGCCGGCCATCATCGCGGGCTTCATGCTCGCCTTCGTCATTTCGCTGGACGACGTGGTCATCACCGAATTCGTAAAGTCCGGCGGGCAGGATACGCTGCCCACCTACATGCTCGGCCAGTTGCGGCGCGAAACGAGCCCGGAAATCAATGCGATCGCGACGCTATTCCTGGCGCTGTCGGTGGTGCTCGTAACTGCGTTCTACTTCGTCAATCGGCGCAAGCCATGACTAACGATTGCCAAACGGGAGAATAGCAATGAAAAGGAAGATAACGGCCGCTACGGCGGTATTCGCATTGTTCGCTTTTGCGGGCAGTGCGTATGCGGAAGGCGAACTCAACATCTTCAATTGGGGCGACTACACCAGCCCCGAGATGATCAAGAAGTTCGAGGATGCCTACAAGGTCAAGGTGACGATCACCGACTACGACTCCAACGACACCGCGCTAGCAAAGGTACGCGCCGGTGGTCACGGCTTCGACATTGTGGTGCCGTCGGCCAACTACGTGCCGATCTGGGTGAAGGAAGGGCTTCTGCTCGAGGCCCGGCCCGACCAGATGGAGAACTTCAAGAATGTCGACGAGCGCTGGGTGAACGTTCCCTGGGACCCGGGCCGTCACTATACGGTTCCGTGGCAGTGGGGCCTGACCGGTATCGGCGTCAACACAAAGGTCTATAGCGGCGACATCAACACCTCGGCCATCTTCCTCGACCCGCCGAAGGAATTGGTCGGCAAGATCAACGTCGCGCCGGAAATGAACGACGTTCTGTTCGCCACCATCAAGTATCTGGGCGGCGACTGGTGCACGGACGACAAGGAACTGCTCAAGAAAGTGCGCGACAAGCTAGTGGAGGCCAAGCCGAAATGGCTGGCCATGGATTACAGCGTGACCGAGAAGCTACCGGCCGGCGACTACTCGGCCGTGTACTACTGGAACGGCGCCATCATGCGCTCGCGCATCAAGAACCCCGACATCAAGTTCGGCTACCCGAAGGAGGGCTTCCCCTTTTTCATGGATAGTGTTGCCATCCTGAAGGATGCAAAGAATGTCGAGAACGCCAAGTTGTTCATGAACTTCATCATGGATCCCGAGAACGCCGCCATGATCTCCGCCTTCGCCAAATATGCCAATGGTATCAAGGGTTCGAAGGCGTTCATGCCAGCCGACATGAAGGATGCGCCCGAACTGGTGGTACCGCCGGAACTGGAGAAAGCGGGCGAGTTCCTCACCCCCTGCTCGCCCGAGGTGCAGCAAATCTACACGCGCATCTGGACGGACGTTCAGAAATAGCGGCACTCCGCCTTCTTCCCGCGCGAACGGGAAGAAGGCGGAGCCACGCGAAAGGCCCATTCGGGGGCTTATCGCCCGCCGTGCTGACCGCTCCTCATCCAAGTGAGTGGAAGACGGCACGCGGCGATAGGGAAATTCTCATGACATCTTACCGCAACTCCGATCCGCGGCCGCCGATCATGCAGGGCTCGCCGCCGGCCATGGCTCTGCCGAAGCTCGACTGGGATCGGCCACCGTGGAACCGCTGGGCCTTCCAGCACGTGCGTGAGTTTTTGCCGACCGTCGAGGTCTGGCGCGGCCAAGGTCATCGCCGTCGGCTCGATCGCGCCGAGGTCGATCTCGATGACCTGGCGGTGGCGGATAGCGAGGGCCGTCCGACAACGCTCGCAGGCCTGCTCGATGAGACCTACACGGACGGTTTGCTGGTGTTGAAGGACGGCAGGGTCGCCTATGAGCGCTACTTCAACGGCATGGACGAACGCACGCTGCATCTGTCGCAGTCGATGGCAAAGTCGGTCACCGGATCGGTGTTCGGCATCCTGGTCGGGCGCGGCCTGATCGACCCGGCCAGGCTGGTGACGGATTATCTTCCGGAGCTCGGCGAGACCGCCTGGACCGGGGCCACCGTGCAGCAAGTGCTCGACATGACGACCGGCGTGCGCTTCTCGGAAGAGTACACGGATCGCTATTCCGAGATCGGCCAGGTCGATGTCGCCACCGGCTGGAAGCCGATCCCGCCGGGCAGCGATCCTGATTTCCGGTGGCCCGCGCATCTGTTCGAGCTGATCCTGCGGCTGAAGGACAAGGTGCGCGAACATGGCGAGGCCTTCGAGTACCGCTCGATCGAGACCGATGTGCTTGCCTTCATCATGGAGCGGGTGAGCGGCAAGCGCCTGGCGCAGCTGGTCTCGGAAGAACTCTGGCAAAAGCTCGGCGTCGACGAGAGCGCCTGTTTCACAGTCGACAGCGCCGGCTATGCGCTGGCCGATGGCGGCTTCAACGCGACGCTGCGCGATTATGGCCGCTTCGGCCAGCTCATCCTCGACAATGGCGGCGGGGTCATCCCTGCCGAGTGGATCGAGGCGACGCGCAGCGGCAAGCACGGACCGGACTTCAGCCCGAGCCTTCCGGACGGCAGCTACCGCAACCAGTTCTGGATCGAGGATCCATGCTCTCGCGCACTGATGTGCAAGGGCGTGTTCGGCCAGATGATCCATATCAGCTGGGAGCACAGGATGGTCGTCGTGAAGCTTTCGACCTATCCGGATTTCCTCAACGCCGCCTATTCGGTGGCGACGCTTAAGGCCGTGCACGCCATAGCCGCCGCGCTAGGCTGAAAGTGAGAGATAGACGACCGGGAGACAATCGTGACCGGCAATACCGCGTTCGAGACCAGATACGGCTTTGCCCGCAAGGATGTGCGGCTCGACAATTGGCGGCTGAGGCCGTTCAGCCAATGGTCGTTCCAGAATGTCGGCGAACTGGTGCCGAGCGTCCACGTTGCCGCCGCGCCCGGCGGCGAGGAAGAGGTGAAATCGCTCGGCGCGCTGCTCGAGGAGAAAGTGACCTTGGCCGGCGGCGCCGAAACAGTCGAAGCATTCCTGAAGCGCTCCGACACTGACGGGCTGACGATCCTGAAGGGCGGCAGGCTGGTCGGCGATTGGTCGGCGCCGCATATGGCGTTCGGTCAGCGCCACATCATCTTTTCGATCAGCAAGTCGGTGACGGCGAGCCTCGCCGGCATCCTGCAAGGCGAGGGGGTGTTCGACCCGGAAGCGCCGGTGACAGAATACATCCCCGAAGCCAAGGGCTCGGCCTATGGCGATGCGAGCGTGCGCAATGTGCTCGACATGACGGTCAGCCTCGACTTCGAGGAGGCCTATCTCGATCCGGAAAGCGCCTTCGCCCGCTATCGCCGCGCGACACTGTGGAATCCGGGCGGCGGCTCGGAAAGCCTCGCTGCGTTTCTGTTGACGTTGCCGCGCCTCGCCGAGCCGCATGGGCAGACCTACCGTTATCGCTCACCCAATTCGGATATGCTGGGCATCCTGGTGGAGCGGGCATCCGGCAAACGCGTCAGCGACTTGCTCAGCGAGAAACTGTGGCTGCCGCTGGGCGCCGCGAGCGAGATGTCGGTGACGGTCGACATGGAAGGCACGGCGCGTACCGCCGGCGGCATGTCGATGACGCCGCGCGACCTTGCCCGCATCGGCGAGATGATGCGACAGGGCGGCACGGCCAATGGCCGCCGCATCGTGCCGGAGGCCTGGGTGCGCGACACGGTTGCCAGCGGCGGCAGCCATGAAGCGTGGCGGCGCGGTACGATGGTGTTCCTCTTCCCTAAGGGCCGCTACCGCAACAAATGGTACCAGATGGGCACGCCAAGCGGCGCCTTCTGCGGCATCGGCATTCACGGCCAGTGGATCTACGTCAACCCGAGCGACGAGGTGGTCATCGCCAAGATGTCGTCGCAGCCGGAACCGGTCGACGATCAGCTTGATCTCGATGTCGTCGCCTTCTTCGAGGCCCTGAGCCGGATGGTTTGAGCCGTTCGGCTGGTCGTTCCTCGCAGCTCTTTCCTGTGGAGCTTTCCTGTCGGGTGGAGACAGCGCGGTTGGCGCAGCCGTCGTCCCGGCCTATTGTCGCCGCTCTTTTCGGCAGGAACCAGCATGGCATCGGACATCAAGCGCATCGCAGCAATCATCGCGGCCGAGATCGGCTCGCGGCCGGAGCAGGCGGCAGCCGCAATCGGGCTGCTGGACGAGGGCGCAACGGTGCCTTTCGTGGCGCGCTACCGCAAGGAGGTCACCGGCGGCCTCGACGACACGCAGTTGCGCGACCTTTCCGAGCGGCTTGCCTATCTGCGCGAGCTCGATGCGCGCCGCGACACCATCCTCGGCTCGATCCGTGAGCAGGGCAAGCTGACCGAGGACCTCGAGGCAAAAATCGCGGCGGCGACCACCAAGGCCGAGCTCGAAGACATCTACCTGCCATACAAGCCGAAGCGCCGCACCAAGGCCGAGATCGCCAGGGAACGTGGACTGGTGCCGCTGGCCGAGGCGATCCTCGCCGACCGTTCGGCGGTGCCTGCCGAGCTCGCGCTAGCCTATCGCACAGAGGAGGTTCCCGACGCCAAGGCGGCGCTCGAAGGCGCGCGCGACATCCTGTCGGAGCAGTTGGCCGAGAATGCCGATCTGGTCGGCAGGCTGCGCGCCTATATGAAGGAGCGCGCTTTCCTGCGCGCCAGGGTCGTCGACGGCAAGCAGGAGGCGGGCGCGAAATTCTCCGACTATTTCGATCATGTCGAGCGCTGGGCGAACGTGCCCAGCCATCGCGCCTTGGCCATGCTGCGTGGCCGCAACGAAGAGGTGCTGTCGCTCGACCTCGAAATCGATGCCGACGATCAATCGCCGGTGAAACCGGTCGAGCGGATGATCGCCAACGCCTATGCGATTGGTAGCACCCTGCCGGGCGACCGCTGGCTGATGGAAGTGGCCGGCTGGACCTGGCGGATAAAACTATCGCTCCATCTGACGCTTGATTTGATGCGCGACCTGCGCGAGCGGGCCGAGGACGAGGCCATCCATGTCTTTGCCCGCAACCTCAAGGACCTGCTGCTCGCCGCGCCCGCCGGCTCCCGGCCCACGATGGGTCTCGATCCCGGCATCCGCACCGGCGTCAAGGTGGCTGTGGTCGACGGTACCGGCAAGCTGGTGGCGACGACCACCGTCTATCCGTTTCCGCCAAAGAACGATGTGCGCGGCACGCAGGCGGAACTTGCCAGGCTCATTCGCTTCCACAAGGTGGAGCTGATCTCGATCGGCAACGGCACCGGCAGCCGCGAGACCGAGAAGCTAGTGGCCGACATGCTCGCCAGCCTGCCGTCCGACGGCGGGCCGAAGCCGATCAAGGTGATCGTCAGCGAAGCCGGCGCGTCGGTCTATTCAGCCTCGGCGACGGCGGCCGCCGAGTTTCCCGACCTCGACGTGTCGCTGCGCGGCGCGGTGTCGATCGCGAGACGCCTGCAGGACCCGCTCGCCGAGCTGGTCAAGATCGAGCCGAAGTCGATCGGCGTCGGCCAGTATCAGCACGATGTCGACCAGTACCGGCTCGGCCGCTCGCTGGAGGCGGTGGTGGAGGATGCGGTCAATGCCGTCGGCGTCGACCTCAACACGGCATCGGCGCCGCTCTTGGCGCGCGTTTCGGGACTGGGGCCATCGCTTGCCGAAGCGATCGTCGCGCATCGCGACGTCGGCGGTCCGTTCGCTACGCGCCGCGATCTGCTGAACGTGGCGCGGCTTGGACCGCGCGCGTTCGAGCAGTGCGCAGGCTTCCTGCGCATCCCGAACGGCTCCGAGCCGCTCGACGCTTCATCCGTGCATCCGGAAGCCTATGGCGTGGCAAAGAAGATCGTCGCCGCCTGCGGCCGCGACGTGCGCGCGCTGATGGGCGACAGTGCCGCGCTCAAGGCACTCGACCCTCGTGTCTTCGTCGACGAGCGCTTCGGCCTGCCGACGGTACGCGACATCATCGCGGAACTGGAAAAGCCCGGACGCGACCCGCGGCCGGGCTTCAAGACGGCGACCTTTGCCGAAGGCGTCGACGACATCAAGGACCTGAAGCCCGGCATGCTGCTCGAAGGCACGGTCACCAATGTCGCCGCCTTCGGCGCCTTCGTGGACATCGGCGTGCACCAGGACGGGCTGGTGCATGTCTCGCAGCTGGCCGACCGCTTCATCAGGGACGCGCATGAGGTGGTAAAGGCCGGCGATGTCGTGAAAGTTCGGGTGGTCGATGTCGACATCAAGCGCAATCGCATCGGCCTCTCGATGCGCAAGGATGGCGGCCAGGGTGGGGCGCCTCGGGTCGGCCAGCGCGACAGCGGCGGCGGCAAGCCCGTACCGCGCTCGCCGGCGCCGCAGCGCCAGCCTGAAAAGCCGTCACAGGGTGCGTTCGGCGCGGCGCTCGCCGAGGCGATGAAGCGGAAATAGCTACCACGCCAGAACAGCCGGCTCCTTCTCAACCTGGCCCCGCAGCCAGTCGCGAAAGCTGGCAACCGGCGGATGGCCGCGCTTGGCGTGCGGCACGACGAGATAATAGGCACTGCGGCTCTGCATCGGCTTGCCCGGCGCCGGCACCAACTGGCCACGCTGCAATTCTCCGGCAATCAGGATCTGCGGCAGCAGCGCCACGCCGAGCCCCGCCATGCAGGCCTGCGCGACCGTACCGAACTGCTCGAACTGCATGCCGGGGCCGGTCGGCGCGTCGAGCTCCTGATGCTCGAACCATTCGCTCCAGGCGTCGGGACGCGTTGCCATGTGCAGCAACGGCAGGCGGCCGATATCGGCCGGCGTCGCGACCTTCCGCTGCGCCAGGAATTCGGGCGCGGCGACCGGCATCACGGTCTCGCGCATCAAAAGCGTGCAATCAGCGTCCGGCCAATCAGGCATGCCGTGGTGGATTGCGGCGTCGAGCCGCTCACGCGCGAAGTCGAAGCGGCCAATGCGCGTGGCGAAATTGATCGTGATGTCCGGATGACGGGCGACGAAATCTGGAATGAGCGGCATCAGCCAGCGCGTGCCGAAGGTCGGCAGGATGGCAAGGTTGAGAACACCGCTATGCCGATTGCTCATCAATCCAAGCGCCGCATCGCGCAATTGCGCAAGTGCTGAGCGCACCGCGCCGGCATAGATTTCGCCCGCCGTGGACAGCCTGACATTGCGGCTGTCGCGTTCGAAAAGCCGGCGCCCGAACTGCTCTTCCAGCAGATTGATCTGCCGGCTGACGGCACCTTGCGTGAGATCGAGCTCGCGGGCCGCGGCGGTGAAGGAGCCGAGACGCGCCACTGCCTCGAAGGCGGCAAGCGCGCTGATGTTTGGCAAGAGGCGACGCTGGACGTTCATGATCTATTACTATCGCTCATTGATGCTTGATGCAATTTCGTTTGATTTTTTCCAGATGGAGGCGGATAAGCCGGGCCATCCAAGATTTTACCGGGAGACCCACCTCATGGCCGCCGAGAAGAACGCCTTCGTCTGGAACGATCCCTTCCTGATCGAGGACCAGCTTTCCGAAGACGAGCGGATGGTGCGCGACGGCGCAGCGGCGTTCGCCGCCGACAAGCTGGCGCCCCGCATCGAGGAAGCCTATGCCGATGAGAAAACCGATCCCTCGATCTTCCGCGAGATGGGCGAGGCGGGCCTGCTCGGCATCACCATTCCAGAGGAATATGGCGGGCTCGGCGCCAACTACGTCACCTACGGGCTGGTGGCGCGCGAAGTCGAACGCATCGATTCCGGCTACCGCTCGATGATGAGCGTGCAGTCGTCGCTGGTCATGTATCCGATCCATGCCTACGGCTCGGAAGAGCAGCGCAAGAAGTACCTGCCGAAGCTCGCCTCCGGCGAATGGATCGGCTGCTTCGGCCTCACCGAGCCGGATGCCGGCTCCGATCCGGGCGGCATGAAGACACGGGCCGAGAAGACGGCGAACGGCTACAGGCTTTCCGGCTCCAAGATGTGGATTTCCAACGCGCCGATCGCCGACGTCTTCGTCGTCTGGGCAAAGTCGGCCGCGCATGACAACCAGATCCGCGGCTTCGTGCTGGAAAAGGGCCTGAAGGGGCTGTCGGCGCCGAAGATCGGCGGCAAGCTTTCGCTGCGAGCCTCAATCACCGGCGAGGTAGTGATGGAAGGCGTCGAGGTCGGCGAGGAGGCGCTGCTGCCCAATGTCTCGGGCCTGAAGGGACCCTTCGGCTGTCTCAATCGCGCGCGCTACGGCATCTCGTGGGGCGCCATGGGCGCGGCCGAGGATTGCTGGCACCGCGCGCGGCAGTACGGCCTCGACCGCAAGCAGTTCGGCAAGCCGCTCGCCGGCACACAGCTCTTCCAGAAGAAGCTCGCCGACATGCAGACCGAGATCGCGCTCGGCCTGCAGGGTTCGCTGCGCGTCGGCCGGCTGATGGACGAAGGCAAGATGGCGCCGGAGATGATTTCGATCGTCAAGCGCAACAATTGCGGCAAGGCGCTCGACATCGCCCGCCAGGCTCGCGACATGCATGGTGGCAACGGCATCCAGATCGGCTATCACGTGATGCGCCATGCCCAGAACCTGGAGACGGTCAACACCTATGAGGGCACGCATGACGTGCATGCGCTGATACTGGGTAGGGCGCAGACGGGGCTTCAGGCGTTTTTCTAAGCCGGCAACGCTGCTTAAATTAGGTGCAGCGCAACATCTCTGCTTGGAGAATGCCCAGCACTTATGTCAGGGTTCGGCGATTGAAACGCCGTTCCCCGGGGCACAATGGCAATTCTGGCAGCCGTCCACCACCTGACCCATTACAAATACGACCGGCCGGTCGTTCTCGGCCCTCAGGTGATCAGGCTGCAGCCGGCGCCGCATTCGCGCACCAAGGTGCTCAGCCATTCGCTGAAGGTCGAGCCGAAGAACCATTTCGTCAACCTGCAGCAGGACCCGTACGGCAACTTCCTCGCCCGCTTCGTCTTCCCGGAGCCGGTGACGGAACTGAAGATCCAAGTCGATCTCGTCGTAGATATGACGGTCTATAATCCGTTCGATTTCTTCGTCGAGGAATCGGCCGAGAATTTCCCGTTCGAGTACCCGGAAGAGATCAGCCAAGACCTCGCCATATACCGCACGCCCGAGCCGGCCGGCCCATTGCTGTCGGCCTTCCTGAAAACCATCGACCGCAGTCCGACAAACACAGTCAATTTCCTGGTCGGCCTCAACGCGCGGCTGCAGCGCGAGATCGCCTATATCGTGCGCATGGAGACCGGCGTCTATTCGCCGGAGGAGACGCTGGCCGCAGGCAAAGGCTCGTGCCGGGATTCAAGCTGGCTGCTGGTGCAGATGCTGCGCAACCTCGGCATCGCGGTGCGTTTTGTCTCCGGTTACCTGATCCAGTTGAAGCCGGACCTCGTCTCGTTGGACGGACCGCCTGGAACCTCGGTCGATTTCACCGACCTGCACGCCTGGTGCGAAGTCTATATTCCGGGCGCCGGCTGGATCGGTTTCGACCCGACTTCCGGTTTGCTCACCGGCGAAAGCCATGTGCCTCTGGCGGCGACGCCGCACTTCCGCAATGCCGCGCCGATCTCCGGCATGGCGAGCTTCGCCAATGTCGATTTCGGCTTCGACATGCGCGTCCAGCGCATCGCCGAGCATCCGCGCATCACCAAGCCGTTCTCGGATGAAAGCTGGGAGGCGCTCGACGCCTTGGGCAACAAGGTCGACGCGGTTTTGCGGGAACAGGATGTGCGGCTTACCATGGGCGGCGAGCCGACCTTCGTGTCGATCGATGATTTCGAGTCCGCAGAATGGAATACGGCGGCCGTCGGGCCGACCAAGCGCGACAAGGCGGATCAGCTGATCCGCCGGCTGCGCGAGCGCTTCGCGCCGGGCGGTTTCCTCCACTACGGGCAAGGCAAGTGGTATCCGGGCGAGAGCCTGCCGCGCTGGACCTTCTCGCTCTTTTGGCGCACCGATGGCGAGCCGGTCTGGCGCGACCCGTCGCTGATCGCGCGCGAAACGAGCACCGTCTCTGTCGGGCCTGAGCAGGCCGCAAGCTTGCTCACGGCGATCGCCGCCGAGCTCGGCATCGACAAGGCGATGGTCGGCGAGGCCTATGAGGATCCGGCCGAATGGCTGCTCAAGGAAGGCAAGCTGCCGGATAATGTCGACCCGTCCAACTCGAAGCTGGAGGATCCGGAAGAGCGCAGCCGCATGGCACGTGTGTTCGAGCGCGGCCTGACCAAGCCGTCAGGCTATGTGCTGCCGGTGCAGCGCTGGAACAGCCAGGCCGCCGGGCAGCGCTGGCGTTCGGAAAAGTGGAAGACGCGGCGCGGCCGGCTGTTCCTGGTGCCGGGCGATTCCCCGGTCGGTTATCGGCTGCCGCTCGGCGCGCTGCCTTACGTGCCGCCGGCGCAATACCCCTATATCGTGCCGGTCGATCCGTCGCTGCCGCGCGCTACGCTGCCGGCGCGCGACGCTCTCTTGCCGGAACCTGCCCCAGCAGAACTTGAGGGCCCCGACGAAATGGCGCGCCGCCAGCTGGCAGCGTCCTTCACCGCGACAACGGGCCAGCAGGACCGCATCGAGCAGGAGATCACCGAGATCGGCGGTGCGGTGCGCACGGCGCTCACCGTCGAGCCTCGTGACGGGCGGCTCTGCGTGTTCATGCCGCCGGTCGAGGCGCTTGAGGACTATCTTGAGCTGGTGGCGGCGGCCGAGAACGCGGCCAAGGCGATCGGCCTGCCGGTGCATATCGAGGGTTATGGGCCGCCGCACGACCCGCGCCTCAACGTCATCCGCGTGGCGCCCGATCCCGGCGTCATCGAGGTAAACATCCACCCGGCCGCCGACTGGCGGGAATGCGTCGCGACGACCACGGCGATCTATGAGGAAGCCAGGCAGTCGCGGCTCGGCACCGACAAGTTCATGATCGACGGCCGTCACACCGGCACGGGCGGCGGCAATCATGTCGTTGTCGGCGGCGCGACGCCCAACGATAGTCCGTTCCTGCGCCGGCCGGACCTGTTGAAGAGCCTGGTGCTGCAATGGCAGCGGCACCCATCGCTCTCCTATCTGTTTTCCGGCCTGTTCATCGGCCCCACCAGCCAGGCGCCGCGCATCGACGAGGCACGGCATGACTCCCTCTATGAACTCGAGATCGCGCTGGCCCAGGTGCCGCATCCCGACAAGGGCGAGGCGCCGTTGCCGTGGCTGGTCGACCGGCTGTTCCGCAATCTCTTGACCGACGTGACCGGCAACACGCACCGTTCGGAAATCTGCATCGACAAATTGTTCTCGCCGGACGGTCCGACGGGACGGCTCGGTTTGGTCGAGTTCCGCGGCTTCGAAATGCCACCCAATGCCCGGATGTCGCTCGCCCAGCAATTGCTGGTCCGCGCTATCATCGCGCGGGCTTGGAAGAACCCGCTCGACGGCCGCTTCGCGCGCTGGGGCACGTCGCTGCATGACCGTTTCATGCTGCCGCATTATGTCTGGGCGGATTTCCTCGACGTGCTGGAAGATCTGAAGCTCAACGGCTTCGACTTCCGCCCGGAATGGTTCGCAGCCCAACTCGAATTTCGCTTCCCGTTCTGCGGCCAGGTGCAGCATGGCGGCGTCAAGCTGGAGCTCAGGCAGGCGCTGGAGCCTTGGCATGTGATGGGCGAGCAAGGCGCGATCGGCGGCACGGTCCGCTTCGTCGATTCGTCCATCGAGCGGCTGCAGGTGAGGACGCAAGGCCTCAATCCGGAGCGTCACGCGGTCGTCTGCAACGGCCGCATCGTACCGATGAAGGCGACCGACAGCAGAGAGGTCGCGGTGGCAGGCGTGCGCTTCAAGGCTTGGCAGCCGGCCTCCGGCCTGCATCCGGCCCTTCCGGTCAACACGCCGTTGGTGTTCGACATCTACGACCGCTGGTCGGGCCGCTCGTTGGGAGGCTGCGTCTATCATGTCGCGCATCCGGGCGGCCGCAACTACGAGACCTTCCCGGTCAACGGCAACGAGGCGGAGGCGCGGCGGCTGGCCCGCTTCGAGCCGCGCGGCCATACGCCGGGTGCCTATGTGCTGCGTGAAGAACAAGGTTCTGAAGAGTTTCCCATGACCCTTGACCTCAGGCGACCGGCGAGATTCTGATCGAGCATGGCCAAGGGGAATCAGAAACGGGCGGGCGGCAGGCCGCGGGCGCAGAGCCTGTTGGAGCATTACCGGCCGATTGAAGGCGTCGTCGACGAGATGGTCGACGCGTCGGGCAATCCGCGCCCGGCCTGGCAGTCCTTCATCGGAGCGCTGGACGATCTGGGGGCTGAGGCGCTCGGACAGCGCTTTGCCCGCGCCGACCAATATCTGCGCGATGCCGGCGTGTACTACCGCGTCTACGACAAAGCCGGCGCCAACGAGCGCGAATGGCCGCTGGCGCATGTCCCGCTGCTGATCAACGAGAAGGAATGGGCCGAGATCGGCGCCGGCCTCGTCCAGCGCGCCGACCTGTTCGAGACGATGCTGGCCGACATTTACGGGCCGAACCGGCTGATCGAGAAGGGAATCCTGCGGGCGGGGCTGATCGCGGCGAGCCCGGAATATCTGCGCCCGGTGGTCGGCGTCCGTCCGGCCAGCGGCCATTTCCTGCACATGGTCGCCTTCGAGCTCGGCCGCGGCCCCGACGGCCGCTGGTGGGTTCTGGGCGACCGCACGCAAGCGCCGTCGGGCGCCGGCTTTGCGCTGGAGAACCGCGTTGCCACCACGCGCGCCTTGTCTGACATCTATGGCGAGCTGCATGTGCATCGCCTGGCCGGCTTCTTCCGCCGCTTCCGTGATGCGCTGAACGGCATGGCGAAGGATTCCGGCGGCCGCGTCGCCATCCTGACGCCCGGACCGCTCAACGAGACCTATTACGAGCACGCCTATATCGCGCGTTATCTCGGCATTATGCTGCTCGAAGGCGAGGACCTGACGGTGTCCGGCGGCCGGCTGATGGTGCGCACGGTTTCGGGCCTGATGCCGATCGGCGTTTTGTGGCGGCGGCTCGATGCCGCTTTCGCCGATCCGCTGGAGCTCAAACCGGACTCGCAGATCGGCACGCCGGGGCTGGTCGAGGCGATCCGGCGGGGCACCGTCTCGGCCGTCAACGGGCTCGGTTCCGGCTTGGCGGAAACGCGGGCGCTGCTTTCTTTCCTGCCGCGGATCGCGCGGGAATTGCATGGCGAGGAACTCAAGCTGCCGAACATTGCCACCTGGTGGTGCGGACAGCAGGCCGAACGCGACCATGTGCTGGCCAATATCGACCGCATGGTGGTTGGCCCGGCGCTGTCGACACGGCTTGCCTTCGAGGACGATGGCGCGACCAGGCTCGGTTCGGCGCTTTCGGCCGGCGAGCGGGCGGAGCTTATCGCGCGGATCGAAGCCGACGGGGTTGGCTTCGTCGGCCAGGAGGCGGTCACGCTCTCGACTACGCCGGTCTTTGCCGGCGGCCGCTTGGAGCCGCGGCCCGCCAGCCTGCGCGTCTACCTGGCGCGAACACACGAAGGCTGGACGGTGATGCCCGGCGGCTTTGCACGCGTCGGCTTCTCGCTCGACCCGACCGCGATGGCCATGCAGCGCGGCGGTCAGGCGGCGGATGTCTGGGTGGTCAGCGACAGGCCTGTCGAGCGGGAGACGCTGCTGCCGCAGGAGACCGACGGCTTCACCCGCACCATGCCCGGCAGCCTGCCGAGCCGCGCCGCGGAAAACCTGACCTGGCTTGGCCGCTATATCGAGCGCTCGGAAGACACGGTGCGGGTGCTGCGCGCTTATCACGTCAGGCTGGCGGAGACATCCGATCCCGAGATGCCGCTGCTCGCCGACATCAGAGACTATCTCGAACCGTTCGGCATCGAGGTCGAAACCGCGATCCCGCTTGGATTGATCGGCACATTGGACAGCGCCGTCTACAGCGCCGGCCAGATCCGCGACCGCTTCTCGCCGGATGGCTGGCTGGCGCTGAAGGATCTGTCGAAGACCATCCACAAATTCGCGGAGACGGTCGCTCCGGGCGACGACGCGACGCGGGCGATGACCGTGATGCTGCGAAAGCTTGCGGGCTTCTCGGGGCTGCTGCACGAGAACATGTACCGCTTCACCGGTTGGCGCTTCCTGGAGATCGGCCGCCGACTGGAACGTGGCATCCAGATCGCGCGCACGCTAGCCAGGCTGACAAAGGCAGACGCGCCCGACGGCGCACTCGACATGATGCTGGAGATCGGCGACAGCGTCATGACCCACCGCCGGCAATATCCGGTTCAGTCAGGCCGGCGCACGGTTATAGACCTCTTGGCGCTCGATCCGCTCAACCCGCGCTCGATCCTGTTCCAGCTCGAGCGGCTCAAGGCCGAGATCGGCATGCTGCCTTCCGTCGGGGGCGAGGGACATATGTCGCCCGCGGCGAAAGAAATCCTGCAGCTCAACACGGCGCTCGCCGTGATGGAGCCTCAGGACATGACCGCGAAGGTGCTGGACGATCTCGCCATTCAGATCGGCGATCTCTACAACAGTCTCGCCAGGGCCTATTTCGGATAAATGCTCTACGACATCAGGCTCCATCTTCATTACGGCTATGCGGCCGCAGCCGGCGGCGGCAGGCACCAGGTGCGCGTGCTGCCACAGACGATCGCCGGCGTGCAGCGGGTTATCGCCGCCTCGCTGTCGTTCCAGCCGAATCCGGCCGAGCGCGCGGATTTTTCCGATTTCTTCGGCAACAACGTCACTGCGATCGCCGTTCGCGACGCGCATGAGGAGCTCCACGTCAGGATGAGCGCCCGTGTGTCGGTATCGCGGCCGGAAGCCGGCCTCGACGTCTCGCCCGACATTCACGGCTTGAGGGCGGAACTCGACGCGGTGCGTTCGCTGTCCCCCGACGCGCCGCATCACTTCCTCGCCGCCAGCGACCACGCCAGCATCGATCCGGTAATCACGGACTATGCGCGGGAAAGCCTCGCCGGTTCGGCGATCGCCACGGCGGTCGATCTCTGCAATCGGATCCACCGCGATTTCACCTATGACGGCAAGGCAACTACCGTGCAGACGCGCGCCAGCGATGCCTTTGCGCTTCAGCGTGGAGTTTGCCAGGATTTCTCGCACATCATGATCGCCGGGCTGCGCGGGCTTGGCATCCCCGCCGGCTATGTCAGCGGCTTCCTGCGCACGATCCCGCCCAAGGGTAAGCCGAGGCTCGAAGGCGCCGACGCCATGCATGCCTGGGTCAAGGCCTGGTGCGGGCGCGATGCCGGCTGGCAGGAATTCGATCCGACCAACGGCATGCGGGCGAGCAACGACCATATCACGGTGGGATACGGCCGCGACTATTCCGACGTGGCGCCGATTGTCGGCGTCCTGAAAACCACCGGCGAGCAGATCGGCGAGCAGGCGGTCGATGTCATCCCGGTCGCTGCCTGAAGGCGCACGATCGGTGATGCGGCTGCTTCTCAAATCGCGATCCCGCCGCTATCTTGCCGCCGGACCGTGGACCGGCCTGCCGGGCACTTGCGCGGAGTTCAATTGTTGACATCGGTCAGCATCATCATTCCAGCACACAACGCGTCGGCAACCGTTGCAGACACGTTAGCAACCTTGCGCTCGGAAGCCGAGATCATCGGCGAAGTGATACTGGTCGACGATTCCTCGACGGACAACACGGCGGCCGTGGCCGCGGACGCAGCCTCGCGGCTGGCGCTGCCGTTCCGGATCATCCGGTCCAATTGTCGAGACGCGGGCGGCTCCCGCAATCTTGCGCTGGCCGAGGCGCGCTTCCCCTGGATTTACATGATCGACGCCGACGATCTGCATATCGAGGGTGGGTTGCGGACGCTGCTGTCCAAGACCAGGACCAAGCCAGGCGCCGACATGGTGGTCGGCGCCTACCGCCGGCGGACCGATGGCCGGGACCGACAGTTCAAAACGCCGGCCGGCTACATGACTGCCGGGCTCGCCAATGCCTCCGCCTATGTGGAAGGCAGGATACGGTCGATTGCCGTCGGCAGCGCGCTGGTGTCGCGGCATACGGTCGGCGACACGCGCTTCCCGACCGGTCTTGCCTACGACGAGGACACATTGTTCTGGGCGCGGGTTATGAGCAAGGCATCGCTCGCGGTCGTGAGGCAACCGATCATGGTCTACTTCGTATCGTCGGACCGTTCGGATGACCGCTTCGCGATAAAGCCTGCGCGACGCTTCCTCGAATGGCGCCTGGCGTTGCGCGAACTCGCCGACTGCGGCATTGCGAAATCGTCGTTGAAAGCGAGGGAAGGGCTTGTGGCGCTCAAGATCGCCCGCGTACACTACGCTCGCGGCGATCTCGAAACGGCGGCAAAATTCCTGGCGGTTGCCGAAGCGGCGCCCAAGGTTTCCACCGACATCTGGCGCTGCATGCGCTACCGGCTCAAAATCGCGGCGCGGCGCCGGTTCCCGGCCCATCGCGTCCAACTGCAAAGTGCCTGATGGCCGACGGGCCGGAACTTGCAGTCGTGGTGATAGGTTTTCGGGCTCCGACCGATCTGGTCGCGGCGGTCAGGTCGGTGCTCGGCCAGAACATCCCGCTCGAGGTGGTGGTCGTGAATTCCGGCGGCGGGAATGCCCAGGCGCTTCTGGCCAATGCCGGACTCGACGTGCCAGTCATCGAGTGCGAAGAAAGGCTCTTTGCCGGGGCCGCGAGAAATCGCGGCATAGCGGCGACGAAAGCTCCTTTCATCGCCTTTCTCGCGGATGATTGCCTGGCATGCCCGCGATGGGCAGAGGTCCGGCTGCGCCATCACCGGGAAGGCGTCGCGGCCGTGGCAAGCGCCATCGCCAACAGTCATCCGCGCAATCTGGTCGCGTGCGCGGCCCATCTCGTTACCTATATGCGGCGCCTGCCAGGTCTTCCCGCTCATAAGGCACTTCGCTACGGCGTTTCTTTCGACCGAAAATTGTTCGATCGGTATGGCCTGTTCGACGAACAAATGGCGACGGGAGAAGACACGGAATTCCTGGAAAGGCTGCCGAAGGCGGTCGTGCCGCTATGGGAGCCGGCGGTGCTTACCGTCCATCGCAACGAGACACGGCTGATCCGAGTGATTGTCGACCAGTATCTGCGCGGATACCGATATGGGACCTACCTCAAATCCGTTGGACACCGAAAGCCATTGCGGATTTTCAAAGGGGTGTTTCGGGACCGGCGCAATGTCGGCAAGTTCGCAAAAGAAGGCCTGGCCGAAGAGGATAGACGTTTCGCGATGTTATCGCTGCCGATCGTATGGGCGGCATTGTTCGCAAAATCGCTGGGGGCAGCCGTCGGCGTAACGCATGGCGATAGGACAGGCACGCGGCCATGATCACCATGGAGATGAAGCAGCCGCGCCGGCGGCGCGGTCGATGGCTTTGGTCGCGGCAAAGGATCGTCGCCATTTTCAGCTATCGCTACGATGCGCATCTGGTGCCAGACCTCCTCGCCAATCTCGACGCAATCGTCGATGGCTGGATCGCCTATGACGATCGCTCGGCGGATGCGGTCTTCAGCAATGAACCGCAGAGGCGGCGCGCGCTTATTGCCGCGGCCTATGAGGCCGGTGCCGATTGGCTTCTGGCAATCGATCCGGACGAAAGGCTGGAAGATGCCGTGGCAAGCCGGATAGGCCAACTGACCAGCGGGTCCAGGCGCAATGCCTGGGGATTTCGCCTAAGGGAGATGTATACGCCGGCAAGCTATCGCATCGACGGCGTCTGGGGCCAAAAGATGCAGCACAGGCTTTTCCCCGCCTATCACCCGGATCTGAGCCGGTCGCAAGGGCTGCATGAGGCCTGGTTCCCCGAAGATCTGCGCTTCAAGCTTCGGGACAGCGGCCTTAACCTTTATCATTTGAAGATGATCGAGCCGAAACGGCGCGTGGCACGTCGCGACCTCTACAATCATCTCGATCCGGAGCAACGTTTGCAGCAGATCGGCTACGACTATCTGACGGACGAGTCGGGAGCGGTTCTGGAAGCGATACCGGCCGGGCGAGACTACTTTCCCACCCATGTCGACGACGGCAGGCTTTGGATGGCTGAGGTGTCCGCCGACCGGCGGAGCTGAAGGACGCCCTCTGGGGACGGCGGAACCAGCCGCTGTCGCGCGGCTTATCTACGGACCAGTTCCGTGGAGTTACCATGCTGCAACGAGCACAATCGTCCTTCGGCCGCCTGGCGGGTGGTCTGGAAATACAAGGGAACGGCGCGCAGAGTTCCGCCGAGCGCGCCGCGCTCAGCTATGTCAGCGATGCCGATCCGGGCATCCGGCGCCTGAGAAAAGGCAAGGGATTTTCCTATGTCGGCCCGAACGGGAGTGCGGTCACCGCGGCCACCCTTGACCGTATCAAGGCGATCGTCATTCCGCCCGCGTGGACGGATGTATGGATCTCGCCCGACCCGAACGGCCATATCCAGGCGACCGGCCGGGATCAGCGCGGACGCAAGCAGTACCGCTATCATCCGCAGTGGACCGAGGAACGGGACGGCGTCAAATACTCCAGCCTCGTTGCTTTCGCGCAAAGCCTGCCCTCCTTGAGGCGCCAGGTCGATGCCGACCTGCGCCGTCATGGACTTCCGCTGGAGCGCGTTGTCGCCTCTGTCGTCTGGCTGCTCGACAACACCATGATCCGTGTCGGCAATGCCGCCTATGCCCGCGACAACAAGAGTTTCGGCCTGACCACGCTGCGCGACCGCCATGTCGAAATCACCGGTTCCAGCCTGCGCTTCTCCTTCATGGGCAAGTCCGGCAAGGAATGGAAGCTGAAGCTCGTCGACCGACGCATCGCCAAGATCGTGCGCGGCGCGCAGGACCTGCCTGGCCAGAAGCTGTTTCAGTATCTTGATGACGAGGGAACACGCCGGCCGCTGCGGTCGGAGGACGTCAACCGCTATATTCGCGAGGCATCTGGCCCGGAGTTCAGCTCCAAGCATTTTCGCACCTGGGGCGGCACCATCCATGCGGCATCCCTGTTCGCGCAGGCGGAGTTGCCCGAGAGCATCACCCAGAAAAACCGCGTGATGAACAGTGTCGTCGACAAGGTCGCCGAACGACTCGGCAATACGCGAGCCGTCTGCCGCCGGTGCTATATCCATCCGCTCGTATTCGAGGCGTGGGCCGAAGGGAAGCTGCTCGGCGAAATAGCCGAAGCCAACAAACGAAAGCGCCTTATACCGGGCCTCGACGAGGAGGAGACACTGGTGCTGAGATGGCTGCAGGCGCGCGAAGCCTGACCACCAGGAGGATAGCGTAAACCCTCGATAGCCCTACAACTTTTTTGTCGACCTTGTGTCGGGAAGGGTCCTACTGTTGCGTCCTTTGATACGGAAAGGACGCGCCATGCTTTATGCCATCCTCTGCTATGCCTCCGAAGACGTCGTCTGCTCCTGGAGCAAGGAACAGGACGAGGAGGTCATGGCAAAGCTCCTCAACGTACAGGACAAATACGCCAGGGCAGGCCGGCTGGGGCCGGTGGCGCGCCTGCTGCCGACCACAGCCGCGACGACGCTTCGCAAGGTCAAGGGCGAATCGGTGGTGCTCGACGGCCCGTTCGCCGAGACCAAGGAGCAGTTCCTCGGCTTCTACACGCTCGAATGCAATCACCTGGACGAAGCCGTCGAGTTCGCTCGCGAACTCTCCGAGGTCAATCCGAGCGGTGGTTCCTACGAGATCAGGCCGATCTCGGTCTTCAATCCGACAAAGGTTCCCGCATGACCGAGCTTGCCTGGATCAGCAACGCGATCAGCACCGCCCGTCCGCAGGCGATGGGCGCGCTGCTGCGCTATTTCCGCGACCTCGACGCCGCGGAAGAAGCTTTCCAGGATGCATGCCTGAGGGCGCTGAAGAACTGGCCGAAAAACGGGCCGCCGCGCGATCCGGCGGCCTGGCTGATCTTCGTCGGCCGCAACAGCGGCATCGACGCGGTGCGCAAGCGCGCCAAGCAGGCGCCGATGCCGGAAGAGGACCAGATCTCCGATCTCGAGGATGCCGAAGGCGATATGGCCGAGCGGCTGGACGGCGCGCATTATCGCGACGATATCCTGCGGCTCCTGTTCATCTGCTGCCATCCGGACCTGCCGGCGACGCAGCAGATCGCGGTCGCGCTGCGCATCGTCTCCGGCCTGACCGTCAAGCAGATCGCGCGCGCCTTTCTCGTCGGCGAGAGCGCCATGGAGCAGCGCATCACCCGGGCCAAGGCGCGCATCGCCGATGCCGGCGTGCCGTTCGAGACGCCAGGCGCGGTCGAGCGTTCCGAGCGCTTGGCGGCGGTCGCGGCCATGATCTATCTGATCTTCAACGAGGGCTATTCGACCAATGGCGGCGAGGCGCCGGCCCGCGCGCCGCTTTGCGAGGAGGCGATCCGGCTCGCCCGGCTGCTGCTCAGGCTGTTTCAGCAGGAACCGGAGATCATGGGGCTGACGGCGCTGCTGCTTCTCCAGCATGCACGCGCGCCGGCGCGCTTCGACGCGCATGGCGAGATCGTGCTGCTCGAGGATCAGGACCGGTCGCTCTGGAGCCGCAAGATGATCGACGAGGGCCTGGCGCTGGTCGACAAGGCGCTGCGTCATCGCAAGCCTGGCCCATACCAGGTGCAAGCGGCGATCGCGGCATTGCATGCGCGGGCGGCAACACCCGAGGATACGGACTGGACCGAGATCGACCTGCTCTACGGCTTGCTCGAGCAGATGCAGCCGTCGCCGGTAGTGACGCTGAACCGCGCGGTTGCGGTGAGCAAGGTGCGCGGCCCCGAAGCGGCGCTGGCGATGATCGAGCCGCTGGAGGATCGGCTGGCAGGCTATTTCCACTTCTTCGGCCTGAAGGGCGGCCTGCTGATGCAGCTTGGCCGCAGCGAGGAGGCGCGCGTGGCCTTCGACCGCGCGATCGCTTTAGCCAACACCGCCGCCGAAGCCGCTCATATCCGCATGCATATCGACCGGCTGATCAAGGAAAGCACCGAGACGTCGCAGGCCAAGAAGGCGCGCTGATCCCACTTTCACTGCTGGCCCAATTTTGCGCGCCGGGGTTGGACCATCCCGGGGTGGCGGTTTTTCCCTGAAACGAGTAATGCCACGCCATGAAAGCGCCGTCGTGCCTCAGGGCGGCGACAAGACGTGGCGCAAGGCTTCGACGCTCGCCATATCCAAGGCGAGATCTGAAAAGGAACAAACATGACGATTGCGAAGGAAACGGCCTCACTTCTGGAGAAACTTGGCGTCGCCAAGGATACGCTTTCCGGCGGCGACCTCATCGTGCGCAGCCCGGTGACGGGCGAGCAGATCGCGGCACTGAAGTCGATCTCGGCGATCGATGCCGGCAAGGCTATCGATGCCGCGCACAATGCCTTCCAGGCCTGGCGGCTGGTGCCGGGGCCGAAGCGGGGCGAACTGGTGCGCCTGCTCGGCGAGGAGTTGCGTGCTCACAAGGCGGAGCTCGGCCGGCTGGTGTCGATCGAGGTCGGCAAGATCCCGTCCGAGGGTCTCGGCGAAGTACAGGAGATGATCGACATCTGCGATTTCGCGGTCGGTCTTTCCCGCCAGCTCTACGGCCTGACCATCGCCACCGAGCGCCCTGGACACCGCATGATGGAAACCTGGCATCCGCTCGGCGTCGTCGGCGTGATCTCGGCCTTCAACTTCCCCGTCGCGGTGTGGTCGTGGAACGCGGCACTTGCACTCGTGTGCGGTGACGCGGTGGTGTGGAAGCCGTCGGAAAAGACGCCGCTGACGGCGTTTGCCTGCGGGGCGATCTTCGAGCGCGCCGCCAGGCGTTTCGGCGCCGATGCGCCGGAAGGCCTGCTCCAGGTGCTGATCGGCGACCGCGCCGTCGGCGAGGTGCTGGTCGACCATCCGAAGGTGCCGCTGGTCTCGGCCACGGGCTCGACCCGCATGGGCCGCGAGGTCGGTCCGCGGCTGGCCAAGCGTTTTGCACGCGCGGTGCTCGAGCTCGGCGGCAACAATGCCGGCATCGTCTGCCCGAGCGCCGATCTCGACATGGCGCTGCGCGCCATTGCGTTCGGCGCCATGGGCACCGCCGGCCAGCGCTGCACGACGCTCAGGCGTTTGTTCGTGCATGAGAGTGTCTATGACGCGCTGCTGCCGCGCCTGAAGAAGGCCTATCAGAGCGTTTCGGTCGGCAATCCGCTGGAGACCTCGGCGCTGGTCGGTCCGCTGATCGACAAGGCCGCCTTCGACAATATGCAGAAGGCATTGAAAGAAGCGGAAGCACATGGCGGCAAGGTGACCGGGGGCAAGCGGTTCGAGAACGGCCATCCCGATGCTTACTATGTGCATCCGGCGCTCGTCGAAATGCCGAAGCAGGTTTCGCCGGTGACGGAAGAAACCTTCGCGCCGATCCTCTATGTGATGAAATATGCCGATTTCGACGAGGCGCTCGACCTGCACAACGCGGTCGGCGCCGGCCTGTCGTCCTCGATCTTCACCCGCGACCTGCAGGAATCGGAGCGCTTTCTCGGCGTCGACGGTTCGGACTGCGGCATCGCCAATGTCAATATCGGCACGTCGGGCGCCGAGATCGGCGGCGCATTCGGCGGCGAGAAGGAAACCGGCGGCGGCCGCGAGAGCGGCTCGGACGCCTGGAAGGCCTATATGAGGCGCGCCACCAACACGGTGAACTTCTCGAAGGCCCTGCCCTTGGCGCAAGGCGTATCCTTCGACATCGACTGAGGACATAGAGCGGTTCACCGTTTCACGGAAACGGCAAACCGCCCTATCTCTTTGATTTGACAATTCCGGACGGAAAACCGTTTCGCAATATCCTGGAATTGCTCTGAGCGCCGCGTCATCGTCGAAGCGGCTCAACGGCGCGTCTCTTTGCGCGCCGTCACGGCAAGCTCGGAGCAGGCGCCGCGGCGCTCAGCCTTCGCCCGCTCCGGAAAAACACGCCTCGAAGGCTGCGTCGACGATCGCGAGCTTGGCTGCCTGAACGGCCATATACTCGTCGAAGAACTGCCGCGACACCCACATGACGGAATGTCCGCGCTGCCCGACCCAGCCGATGCTGCCGAGCGCCTCGGCGTCGCGGAGCTTGCGCGCCAGATGCGTGCGCGACAGTTTCAGCCAATGCGCGAATTCGCTGATCGAAATGACGCCGGTCGGAATCTTCTCGAGGCTGGCGTCCTCCGGATCGATACCCGACATCAGCCAGTCCATGACGATGCCGCCGTTGTTGAGCCAGATGAACAACGAGAAGGTTTGCTGGGGTTCCCGCACCGGAATGGATGCGAGCAATCCGTCGCAGATCAATGGCTGCAGCTTGGCCAGCATATCGGGGTGTTCGAGGAAAGTCGTCAGCCGGGCTCCGCCATCGATGCGGTCGAGCGTTCGCAAATGGGCATGGATCCAGCCGGTAAAGGTCTCGATGGTGGCCGCGGTCACCCGCAAGGGATGAGCTCGGCCATCGCCACGCGACGAAATGTATTCGGCGACGTTGTAATGGAGCATTTCCTTGACGAACGCTTCGGCGGTGTTGCGGCTGGCAACTGAATTGCGGCGCACGACCTCGATGAAACGCGCTACGGTCATTTCGGTGCGGCGGTCATCGGGGTCGCGCCTGAAATGCAGCGCAAGTCCGACATGGCCGAGTAGCCAGCGCTGCTGGGTGGCAAA
This sequence comes from Mesorhizobium sp. WSM4983, assembly GCF_029625765.1. NCBI lineage: Bacteria > Pseudomonadati > Pseudomonadota > Alphaproteobacteria > Hyphomicrobiales > Phyllobacteriaceae > Mesorhizobium > Mesorhizobium sp. WSM4983. The sequence continues at coordinate 37,963 of NZ_JARTVM010000013.1, forward strand.
AACGGCGGCAAGGCGCGGGCTGGTTTCGTAGATATGGATGAGCGCGCGCGACTGCTCCTTGACACCGCGCAGAGCTGCCGGATGACTGGCGATTTCTTCGGCGCTCAAGGGCATTTCCTGCGGCACTCCATTCAATTCGAAGCAACGACCAAAGAAGATTCCCCGCCTTCCACGGTCGTGTCCAGTTACCCATTGGAACAACAGCTGATGTTTCGGCGCGTTCTTGCTAACCCTTTGCATCGATTCGAAAAACCCGGATAATAATCCGCTCGACGGTCTAGCGTTCAATGGGCGGCCTCTTCGCCGAATCGGCGAAGTAGCATCGACGCCTGGGCTTCGTGAGTGGACAGGTCGGCAACGTCCAAAACCGGTCTTTGCAACCTGCTGGCGGCGACCTATCCTGGAGGCTTGAAATCCGTTGCCTCTAGGCCGCCGCCGAGTGAAGCCATGCCGAGAACGATCCGGACGCTGACCGCCAGCGAGGTGGAAACGCTCGTCGAGTGGGCGGCGGGGGAGGGATGGAATCCGGGCATCGGCGATGCCGCCGCGCTCAGGGCCGCCGATCCGGAAGGATTTGTCGGTGCCATCGTCGGCGGCGAGATGGTGGCCGGCATCTCGGCCGTCGCCTATGGCGCGGAGTTCGGTTTCATCGGCCTCTATATCTGCCGGCCCGATCGGCGCGGTGAAGGCCATGGCAAGGCGGTCTGGGATGCCGGCATGGCTCGGCTCGGCGACCGCATTGTCGGCCTCGACGGCGTAGCCGAGCAGCGGGCCAACTACCAACACAAAGGGTTCGTGCCGGCTTATGAGACCGTCCGCTTCAGCGGTCGTCCGGCGGGACTGACCGGGGGGCGGGAAATCCGGTCCGTTGAGGCCGCCGAGACAGCCGAGATCCTGGCCTATGACCGCCAGTGCTTTCCGGCGCCTCGGGAGGCCTTCCTGCGGGAATGGCTGCGGCCGCCCCGGATCGCGATGATGTCCACTGGCTCGACCGGCCTTGCCGGCTACGGCGTGGCGCGCCGATGCCGCGAAGGTTTCAAGATCGGTCCGCTGTTCGCGGACGACATGGAGACAGCCCTGGCTTTGATGGCGGAACTGACGGGAAGGACGGCAGGCGAGGCGCTGCATATCGACGTGCCGGCCACCCAGATCGGCTTCACCGCCGTGCTTCAGGCTGTCGGCATGGTCCCCGGATTCACGACGACCCGCATGTATCGGGGCGGCAAACCAGGCAATGTGCCGTCGAAGGTTTTCGGCATCACGACGCTGGAGCTGGGGTGATCGCGAAGCGAATGGCTTCGGTGCTGTGATCATTGTTTGTCCGGCGTGGCGCATGCGAGATGTCTCTCCGACGTGGTTCGGATGCCGGACTGTGTCTCGCCGCAACGCTCATCGCACAGCGGAGGTTATCGAATGGCTGCAAGAACCGTCCTGATCGCGGGCGGCGCCGGGGGAATGGGTCTTGCGACGGGACTGCGCCTTGCGGCTGACGGTGAGCGGATCGTGCTCGCCGACCTTCCCGGCGCGAAACTCGACGAGGCCGTGTCAAGGATTGCCGCGACCGGTACGAACGCGATCGGTCTGCCGCTCGACATCCGTTCCGTCGCTGCCTGCCGAGAGGTTGTGAACAAGGCCCGCGAATGGGGAGGCGGCCTGGACATTCTCGTCAACGCCGCCGGCGTCTGGCTCGAGGGAGCGGCAAGCGAGGTCCGCGAAGAGCAATGGGACCTGGTGCTGGACGTCAATCTCAAAGGCGCCTTCTTCCTGATCTCGGCCGCCATTCCGCACCTGTCGGCGGTGCAGGGCGTTATCATCAACATCGCCTCCGACGCAGGCATCGTCGGCAACAACGGCGCGGCGGTCTATTGCGCCTCCAAAGGCGGGCTGGTGCTGCTGACCAAGGCTCTCGCCCTGGAGCTTGCGCCGCACGGCATCAGAGTCAACGCCGTCTGTCCTGGCGACACGGCGACGCCGATGATCGAGTATCAGGCAAGGACCTATGGCGGAGATGACCCGGACGGCTACAAGCGCCGGCTCCTTGGGCACTACCCGCAAGGGGAAAGAGCACGGTTCATCGGCGTGGAAGAGATCGCCTCCTTCATCCATTATCTTTGCCAGCCCGGCGCGGCGCCGATCACCGGGGCCGCGCTTTCGATCGATTTCGGCATCAGCGCCGGCTACTGACTCGCGGCATTGGCGTCATCGCCTGGGAGGCTTCATGACCATGTTTCGCAAATCCCGCACGGCGCTGGTGACCGGCGCGGGCGCCGCCGACGGCATCGGCGCCGCGGTGGCGCGTGCGCTCGGAGACGCCGGGCTTGCGGTCGCGATCACCGCCTCGTCGCATCGCGTCGAGCAGCGCGCTGAAGAGCTGCGGGCGGAGGGGCTCGACGTTCGTGCGGTGGTGACCGATCTGACGCGTGCAGCGGATGTCGAGCGGCTCTGCTCGGAGGTCGGCGAAATCGATATCCTCGTCAACAATGCCGGGATGGGAACAGTCGCCCAGCCGGCGCTGCAGCGGCGATTTCTCGATCTCAGCGAGAGCGACTGGGACCGCGGCATCGATGTCAGCCTGAAGACCACATTCCTTGCCACACGCGCATTTCTGGCCGGCATGGTCCGACGCGGTCATGGACGCGTGGTGAACATGGCCTCGGTCACCGGCCCTTACGTCTCCAACGAAGGCGAGGCCGCTTATTCCGCCGCCAAGGCAGGCATGGTCGGGCTGACGCATGCGCTTGCGCTGGAGGTCGGCCGCAGCGGCGTCACCGTTAACGCCGTAGCGCCGGGCTGGATCGCGACGGGCGCCTCGACGCCGGAAGAGCTCCTCGCGGCGCAAAACACGCCGCTTGGACGCGCCGGCACTCCGGAGGAGGTCGCTGCGGCTGTGCTGTTCCTGGCGTCCGACGGCGCCAGCTATGTCAACGGGGCCGTCCTCGTCGTGGATGGCGGCAACATCCTTCAGGAGCGCAAGGGCTGACCGCGAAGGTCAACTAACGGCCGCCGCCATCGGCCGTTACTTGTTCGTGTCGGCAATCGCGTCCGGCACCACCACCAGCTTGCCGACGAAGTCCTTGGCCATGAAGTCGGTCTGGGCGCGGTGGAAGTCCGACAGCTTGTAGACGCCGCCGACCAGCGGGCGGATCTTCTTCTCCTCGATGTAGCGCACGATGCGGCGGAAATCGGCCCTGGTGCCCTGGCTCGAGCCGTGCAGCTGAAGCTGCTTGAGATACATGGTGCGCAGGTCCAACTGCACCACCGGCCCCGCGATGGCGCCTGCGGTGGTGTAGCGTCCCTCGGGCCGCAGGATGCGCAGCAGATCATTGAAGATGGCGCCGCCGACAAGATCGGCGACCACGTCGATGGGTTGGCCAGCGGTCGCTTCGTTGACGGCGGCAGGCAGGTCGGCCACGCCGCGCGTGATCACTTTCTCGGCGCCGATGTCGAGCACCGCTTGCTCCTTGCCCTTGCCGACCACGGCATAGGGAATGGCGCCCCGCGCCCGCGCCAGCTGCACGATGCCGGAGCCGACACCGCCGGAGGCGCCGGTGACCAGCACCCGTTCGCCGGCCTTCAGGCCTGCACGTTCCAGCATCTGCTCGCCGGTGAGATAGGCGCAGCAGAAGGTGGCGAGCTCGACATCGCTCAAATCGGTATCGACGACATGCGCGTTCTCGGCCGGCAGCGCCTGGTATTCGGCATAGCCGCCGTCACGGCCGTGGCCCATATAGTCGATGTCGGCAAGCGAATCGTCGTCACGGTTGTAGATGGAGAAGTCGACCATGACGCGTTCGCCGATGCGCTCGGCGGGTACGCCGTCACCGACGGCGACGATGGTGCCGACCGTATCGGTGCCCTGGATGCGAGGAAAGGTCAGCGTGTTGCCTTGCCGGCGCCAGGTCGATACCGCGGCCGCATCTTCTTCCGTGCCATAGGCGCCCTGGCGCACCCACACGTCGGTGTTGTTCATGCCGCAGGCGCTGACCTTGACCAGCACCTCGCCGGCAGCCGGCGACGGCACCTTCACATCGGTGCGGTAGACGAGTTTTTCCAGGCCGCCGTGGCCGGTGAGCTGCACGGCGGCCATCGTGGCCGGGACGGTTCTGGTCATGGCATTCATGTCAATCTGTTCCTTTGCCTTCGCGCAATTCCCCACGGAAAACCGTTTCACACCTTTCCTGGATTGCCTCAGAGGCTGGCAAACACGCTGTTCACGGCGTCGGCGGTCTTGGCGACGATGGTGTCGGCCTCCTCGCGCGTCAGGCAAAGCGGCGGCGCGAAGCCGAGGATGTCGCCCTGCGGCATGGCGCGGCCGATGACGCCGCTTGCCGCGAGCGTCGTGGCGATCTGCGGGCCCACTTTGAGCGCCGGATCGAAGAAGACGCGATCGTCGCGATCCCTGACGAACTCGACCGCAGCCAGCATGCCGTCGCCGCGGACCTCGCCGACGTTTCTGTGGCCGCCGACGGCCTTGGCCAGCTCGGCGAGGAAATAAGCGCCGGTCTCGCCGGCATTCCTCACCAGATCCATCTCGTCGATCAGTTCGAGATTGGCGACGCCCGCGGCGACGCAGATGGGATGCGCCGAATAGGTCCAGCCGTGGCCCAGCGAGCCCAGCTTGTCGGAACCCCTGACCAGCACCTGCCAGACCTTGTCGGAGACGATGACGCCGGAAAGCGGCGCATAGGCAGACGTCAGGCCCTTCGCGATGGTGATCAGGTCCGGCTTGATGCCGTAATGGTCGGAGCCGAACATGGTGCCGAGACGGCCGAAGCCGGTCACCACCTCGTCGGCGACAAGCAGCACGTCGTATTTGTTCAGCACTGCCTGGATCTTTTCCCAATAGCCGGCGGGCGGCGGCACGATGCCGCCGGTGCCGAGGATCGGCTCGCCGATAAAGGCCGCGACGGTGTCCGGGCCCTCGGCAAGGATCATCTCCTCGAGCTTGTCGGCGCAATATTGCGAAAACTGCTCCTCGCTCATCGAGCGGTCGGCGCGGCGGAAATAATAGGGGGCCTCGGTGTGCATGATCGGCGCGCGCGGCAGGTCGAAGGCGTTGTGGAACAGCTCGAGCCCGGTCAGCGATCCTGTCATGACGCCGGAGCCGTGGTAGCCGCGCCAGCGCGAGATGATCTTCTTCTTCTCCGGCCGACCGAGAACGTTGTTGTAATACCAGATCAGCTTGATGTTGGTCTCGTTGGCGTCGGAGCCGGAGAGGCCGAAATAGACCCTCGACATGCCCTTCGGCGCGCGGTCGATGATCATCTTGGCGAGCGTAATCGAGGCCTCGGTGCCGTGCCCGACATAGGCGTGATAATAAGCGAGGTTCTTGGCCTGATCGGCAATGGCATCGGCGATCTTGTGGCGGCCATAGCCGACATTGACGCAATAGAGGCCGGCAAAGGCATCGATGCTCTTCTTGCCGGTGTTGTCCCAGACGGTGACGCCTTCGCCGCCGGCCATGATGCGTGCCGGGGACTCGCCCCGCGCATGCGTGCCCATATGCGTCGAGGGATGGAAGAAGTGGTCGCGATCCCAGGCCGAAAGTTCGTTGGACTGTTCGAGCATCTTTTTTCTCCTTGCAGGGAATTCTTCCGGCGTGCGCTAGGCGACGTCCAGACAAAGGTATTTCAGATCGGTGAAGGCTTCGAGGCCATGGCGCGAGCCTTCGCGGCCGATGCCGGACTGCTTGACTCCGCCGAACGGGATCGGCGCGCCGGTGATCTTCACCCGGTTGATCGCGACCATACCGTATTCAAGCGCGCGACCCATGCGCGCCTGGCGCGCGCCGTTCTCGGTCACGACATAGGCGACAAGGCCATATTCGGTAGCATTGGCGCGGGCGACGACTTCCGCTTCCTCGTCGAACGGGGTGACGGCGGCGACCGGGCCGAAGGTTTCCTCATGCATGATCAGCGCCTCGTCCGGCACATCGACGAGCAGCGTTGGCTGATAGAACAGCGGCCCGGCCGCATGGCGCTTGCCGCCGATGAGGCAGCGCGCGCCGCGAGCCAGCGCGTCTGCGACCTGCTCCTCCACCTTCTTGACGGCGCGCTCATGCATCAGCGGGCCGATATCGGCGTCGGGTGAAAGCCCGTTGCCGGTGCGCAGACGCTCGATGCGACGGGCGAGGGCGGCGCAGAAGCGGTCATAGATCTGGCGCTGCACATAGATGCGGTTGGCGGCAAGACAATCCTGGCCGGAGGTGGCGAATTTGGCGTCGAGGGCGATCGTCACCGCCTTTTCGATATCGGCATCACCGAAGACGATCAGCGGCGCATGGCCGCCGAGCTCCATGACCAGTCGCTTCATCGTCGGCGCGCTCTGCGCGGCAATCAGCCGGCCGACGTCGGTCGAACCGGTGAAGCTCATGGCGCGCACCCGGGCGTCAGCGCACATCGCGCCGACGATGGTGCGCGCATCCCCGGTGACAACGTTGAAGACGCCGGCGGGCAGGCCGGCACGCTCGCCGAGCTCGGCCAGCGCCAGCGCCGAAAGCGGCGTTTCCGAGGACGGATGCGCCACCACGGTGCAGCCGGCGGCAAGCGCCGCAGCGGCCTTGCGGGTGAGCATGGCCGACGGAAAGTTCCATGGGGTGACGACGCCGACGACGCCGAGCGGCTCGCGGCGAACGGTCATCTGAGCATTCGGCAAATGGCTGGTGACGCTTTCGGCATTGAGGCGCTTTGCTTCCTCGGCATACCACTCGACGAAGGAGGCGGCGTAGTCTATCTCGCCCAGCGATTCCTTTAGCGGCTTGCCCTGTTCAAGCGTCATCAGCAGCGCCAGGTCGTCCTTGGCGGCGACGATCAGCTCGAACCATTTTCGCAAGATTCCGGAGCGCTCCTGCGGCAGCGCGGAGCGCCAGGCCGGCAGGGCACGCGCTGCCGCGTCGACAGCCTCCGCCGTTTGGCTTGCGCCGAGGGCGGCAACGAAGGCGACTGTGGCGCCGGTGGCCGGATCGGTGACTGCGAAGCTCGCAGCCGAGTCGCCGGCGGTCCAATGGCCCCCGATATAGCCGAGATCGCGCAGCAGCCGGCGATCGGCGAGACGATCCAGTGCTTCGTGGCGGTGTGGGCGTGCAAAATGCGCGGACATCGTTTGTCTCCCGGTGCCAAGGCGATGCGGAGAGATTAGCCGCGCGACCGAGACAGAGAGGCTTTTTCGGCAGCCGCCAGGAGAGAGATTGTCTCCCATGGCCCGCCGGGCCAGACGATCTCTCCGGCTTCAGCCTGGCAACAGGTCGGCGACAGGCACCACGGACTCCTCCTTCACCGTCTTGGTGACGATGTAGGTGAAGTAGCGGTCGATGCCGATCTCGCGTTCCAGAAGGGCGTCGACAAGCCGCTGATAGGCGTGGATGTCCCGCGCCATCACTTTAAGCACATAGTCGACGCCGCCGCCGACCGACCAGCAGGCGACGATCTCGGGTACGTCGCGGATGACCCGCTCGAAACGGTCGAAATCGGCCTGCCGGTGGCTGGCCAGTGTCACCTCCATCAGCACGGTCGCCACCGGCGCGATCGCGCGCATGGTGATTGCGGCGTGGTAGCCGGAGACAATGCCGGCCTTCTCCAGCTTGCGCAGCCGCATCCAGCAAGGCGTCGGCGACAGGCCGACCTTCTCGGCCAGCGCCAGCTTGGTGATGCGCCCGTCGCGCTGGATGGCGTCAAGGATCTTGAGGTCGATCGGATCGAGTTTTGCTGCCGCCATGCCGGCTCCAGTTTTTGTTCCGGACACCATGACGATGCATTATTTCGATTGTCAATTGCACTGATTTCGATCTCTAATAAAGTCATGACATTATGGCAGCCAGATCCTGCGCTCATCCGCCGCCCGGCCTACCTCTCGCTGGCCGATCAGTTCGCGCGCGCCATCCATGACGGAAAGCTCGCCAATGGCGCGCGACTGCCGACGCACCGGCGGCTTGCCGACGACCTGAAACTTTCGGTCCAGACGGTCAGCCGCGCCTATGAGGAACTGATCCGCCGCGGTCTGATTGCCGGCGAGGTCGGGCGCGGCAGCTTCGTGCAGACGCAGCGCCGCGAGCCGGAGCCGCCCTACCTCCCGGAACGGTTGGGCGAGGTCATCGACCTCTCGATCCTGAAGCCGGTCTGCGAGCCGATGCATCTGGAGAAGCTGAAGCAGGCGTTGGGGTGGCTGGCCGAGAACCTGCCGTCGAGTTCGGCGCTGTCGTTCCGGCCGAACATGGTGTTCCCGCGTCATCGCACGGTGGCGGTCGAATGGCTGAAGCTCTGCGGCCTCGACGCCTCACCGCAGAACATCAGCCTCACCAACGGCGCCACCGCCGGCATGACGGTAGCGCTGATGAGCGTCGCACCGCCCGGTTCGACGGTCGCCACCGAGGCGATCGGCCACCACACGCTGGTGCCGCTCGCCCGCTATCTCGGCTTCAACCTCGAAGGCCTGCCGATCGACGGCAACGGCCTGATCCCGGAAGCGTTGGACGAGGCCTGCCGTCTCTCCGACATTCGCGCTGTTTTCGTCCAGCCTTCGGTCATCAACCCGACGGCGAGCTTGATGGACGACAGCCGGCGCGAGCAGATCGCCGCGGTCGCGCGCAAACATGACATCGCCATCATCGAGAACGACGTGCTCGGGCCGCTCGTCGAAGGCCGGCCTCCGGCGGTTGCCGCCTTCGCGCCCGAGCGGACGCTCTACGTCACCTCCTTCACCAAGATAACCGTGCCCGGCCTGCGGATCGGCTATCTCGCCGTGCCCGACCGCTATGTCGCGGCGGTCGCCAACCGCCATCTCGTCTCGAACTGGATGGCGACGCCGATAGTGGCGGAAATCGCGACGCGGTGGGTGAATGACGGCACGGCTTTTGAGTTGGTCGACTGGCAACGCGGGGCGTTGAGACGCCGGCAGGAAATCGCAGCCGAAATGCTGGCCGGCGTCGACTATCGCTCCCATCGCGACGGGCTGCATCTGTGGCTCGAATTGCCGGGCGACCGCGCCGAGGAGAGCTTCGTTGCGCAGGCGCGCCTGCGCGGCGTGGCGATTGCCCCGGGCACGTCGTTCCGCATCGCCGACACGCCGTGGCATCCGGCCGTGCGCATCTCGCTCGGCTCGACCACCGAAGGGGAACTGCGCTCGGGCTTGAGCGTTGTCGCCAAGCTCCTGCTGGGCGATCCGGAGCATCTTCTGCTCGCCATCTGATGCAAAAGCGGATCGCCAATTGCCCTGAAATTGTGCAGCGCTCGAAAAATTGTCATGATATTATTTTCCTAATTGACATGATTTAGCGCGTTTCGCATCGTTAGGAGCATAGGCCGCTTCAGAACGGGGAAATGGATTGCCCGCGCCCATCATCAAGGTCGACGCCATTTCGAAGAGCTTCGGCGCCTTCAAGGTGCTGGACGGCTTGTCGATGCAGGTCATGCCAGGCGAGAAGCTGGCGCTGATCGGCCCATCCGGATCGGGCAAGACGACGATCCTGCGCATCCTGATGACGCTGGAAAAGATCGACGGCGGCCATATCCAGATCGACGGCGAGCAGCTCTATCACATGGAGCGCAACGGGCAGCTGGTGCCGGCCGACGAGCGGCACCTGGCCAAGATGCGCCAGAAGATCGGCATGGTCTTCCAGCTCTTCAATCTGTTCCCGCACAAATGCGTCATGGACAACGTCACGCTGGCGCCGATGCTGACCAAGGGCGTGGCGCGAGCCGCCGCCGAAAAACGGGCGATGGAGCTGCTCGACATGGTGGGCCTCGCCGATAAGGCGAAGAGCATGCCGGCACAGCTTTCCGGCGGCCAGAAGCAGCGCGTCGCGATCGCCCGCGCGCTGGCGCTGTCGCCCAAGATCATGCTGTTCGACGAGGTCACGTCGGCGCTCGACCCTGAGCTTGTCGAGGAGGTGCTCAACGTCATGCGCAAGCTCGCCGCCGAAACCGACATGACGATGCTGCTCGTCACTCATGAGATGGGCTTTGCCCACGACTTTGCCGATCGCGTGCTGTTCTTCGATCGCGGCAGGATCGTCGAGGAGGGCAAGCCCGATGAGATTTTCCGCCATCCCAAGCAGGAACGAACGCAGGGCTTCCTGAAGAAGATCATCGCGGCCGGCCATCGCGTCTGACCGTCATGCCAGGGCGGCGAAGCCGTCCCGAAAGCCAGAAACGGGTGGCAAGGACGCCATCCGAACCGAGCGAACCAAGAAGAGAAACAAGGAGTTGGGAACGATGAAGAAACTTGGCATCCTGGCTGGCGTCGCCGGTCTCGCCGTAAGCACCATGCTGCTCGCCTCCGGCGCGCGTTCGGCAGACGACGCAAAGCTCGAGCAGCTCAAGCAGCAGGGCTTCGCCCGCGTCGCCATTGCCAACGAGCCGCCTTACACGGCGGTCGCCGCGGACGGCAAGGTCTCGGGCGCTGCACCCGACGTAGCGCGCGAGATCTTCAAGCGCCTCGGCGTCAACGATATCGTCGCCTCCATCTCCGAATACGGCGCCATGATCCCCGGCCTGCAGGCCGGCCGCTTCGACGTCGTCACCGCCGGCCTGTTCATGAAGCCCGAGCGCTGCGCGGCGGTCGCCTATTCCGAGCCGGTGCTGTGCGATGCGGAAGCGATGCTGGTGAAGAAGGGCAACCCCAAGGGTTTCAAGAGCTATGAGGACGTCGCCAAGGACACGTCGGCCACTATCGGCGCGCCGGGCGGCGGCACCGAGGAGAAGCTGGCGCTCAATGCCGGCGTGCCGCGCGACCGCGTCATCGTCGTGCCGGACGGCCAGAGCGGTCTGAAGATGGTGCAGGATGGCCGCATCGATGCCTATTCGCTGCCCGTTCTGTCGATCAACGACCTCATCAAGAAGGCCAATGATCCGAACCTCGAAGTGATCGCGCCGGTGCAGGGCGCGCCGGTCTATTGCGACGGCGCCGCCTTCAAGAAGGGCGACGAGGCGCTGCGCGATGCCTATGACGTCGAGCTCGCCAAGATGAAGAAATCCGGCGAGTTCGCCAAGATCATCGAGCCTTACGGCTTCTCGGCCAAGGCGGCGATGTCGACGACGCGCGAGAAGCTCTGCGCGGCGAAGTAATCTCCCTTCTTCCCGCTTGCGGCGAGAAGGTCACTCGAAGAGCCGGATGAGGGGGCGGCGCGCCAGCATTTCAAGGTCAGCGCTGCCCCTCATCTGCCTGCCGGCATCTTCTCCCCGTGAACGGGGAGAAGGGGCTGTCGCAGCCGTCTCGCAACAACTGCAAAACGTTAGGAAAATTTGAGACTCAATGACCCAGTGGTCCGGCTATCTCGGCCTGATATTGCAGGGAGCGCTTGTCACCATCGAGCTGACGCTGATGGGGTCGGTGCTCGCGCTCGTCATGGCCTTTCTCGCCGGCATGGGACGCGTATCGCGCTTCTTCATCGTGCGCGCGATTGCCACGACCTATATCGAGTTCTTCCGCGGCACCTCGATCTTCGTGCAGCTGTTCTGGGCCTATTTCGTGCTGCCCTTCGCCGGTCTGTCGCTGACGCCTTTGCAGGCCGGCGTGCTGGCGCTGGGGCTCAATGTCGGGGCCTATGCGGCGGAAGTTGTGCGCGGCGCCATCCTGTCGATCGGCCGTGAGCAATATGAGGCCTGCACCGCGCTTAATCTCGGCCGCTGGCAAGGCATGCGCCACGTCATCCTGCCGCAGGCGCTGCTCATCATGCTGCCAACCTTCGGCAACAACGCGATCGAGCTGCTCAAGGCGACCTCGGTCGTATCGCTGATCTCGCTTGCCGATCTCACCTTCCAGGCGCAGGTGGTTCGCTCGCAGACCGGCAGCACGCTGATGCCCTTCGTCTCCGTTCTCGTCATCTATTTCGCGCTCGCGCTGATCATCTCCTGGGGCGTGCGCTCGCTGGAGCGCCGCATGGCGCGCGGTCTCGACGGAGTGCGTGTCTGATGGAATGGGCCCGCTAATGGAATGGGATTGGAACTTTGTCTGGGAGATCATGCCGACCCTGATCCAGGGGGTGAAGATCACGATCCTGGCGACCGTGCTCGGCTCGATCTTGGCCGGGATCGTCGGTCTGGCGATCGCGCTGGCGCGGCGCTCGCCTAACCGCACGGTGTCGCGCAGCGTCGGCTGGTTCGCCGAATTCATCCGCGGCACGCCGCTTCTGGTGCAGCTCTATTTCATCTTCTACGTGCTGCCCGATATCGGCATCCTGCTGCCGCCCTTGGTGGCGGGCGTCATCGGGCTTGGACTGCACTACGGCACCTATACGGCCGAGGTCTATCGCGCCGGAATCGACAATGTGCCGCGCGGCCAGTGGGAGGCTGCCAAGGCCTGCAATCTTAACGGCCGCCACACCTGGACGCATGTCATCCTGCCGCAGGCGATCCCGCCGATGATCCCGGCCTTGGCCAACTACTTCATCGCCATGTTCAAGGAGACGCCGCTGCTTTCGGCGATCACCGTGCTGGAGCTGATGAACCAAGCCAAGAGCGTCGCCAATACCTATTACCGCTACATCGAGCCGATGACGCTGGTTGGCGCCTTCTTCCTCGTCATCAGCCTCTGCTCCGTCGTGCTGTTGCGCTGGCTGGAGCGTCGTTACGGCAGGATCGAGAGATGAAAGTCATGAAACTGTTGCCCGAAATCGAGCTGGCATCGACCCGGCCCGCACTCGATGCGCGTCCGCTCGAAAAGCGCGTCGGGCTGATTGCTTTGGCCACCGATCATACCAGCGAGGTCGACTTCCGCCGCATGGTGGCGAGCGAGCGGATCGGCGTCTATGTCGCGCGCATCCCCTACGCCAATCCGACGACGCCGGACAATCTGCGCAAGATGCAGCCCTCGCTTTCGGCGGGCGCGGCACTGATCCTGCCGGACGAGACGCTCGATGCCGTCTGCTATTCCTGCACGTCTGCTTCCGTGGTGATCGGCGACGCCGAGATCGAGCAGGCGATCCAGGCGGCCAAGCCGAATGTTCCCGTGGTCACGCCGCCCATGGCCGGCGTGCGCGGCCTCAACGCTTTTGGCGTGAAGCGGATCAGCATTCTCACCCCTTACACTGTCGAGACCAGCCGGCCGATGGCCGCCTATTTCGCCGCGCACGGCTTCGACATCGAGAGCGTCACCTGCCTCGGCTTCGAGGACGATCGGGAGATGGCACGCATCGAGCCTACCTCGCTCGTCGATCTGGCGCGCAAGGTGACGCATGCGCAGGCGGATGCGCTGTTCGTTTCATGCACCGCGCTACGCGCGGCGCTCGCCGTTCCAGGCATGGAGGAGGCAATCGGCCGCCCGGTCGTCACCAGCAACCAGGCGAGCGCCTGGAACTGCCTGCGGCTTTGCGGCGACGACACGGCGCGGCCGCAGTTCGGCCGGCTGATGACGAAGCCATTGGCCCGGTGAGCGGGCATGCCAATGACCAAAACGGAAGTCACGCTTCAGCATATCCGCGCTGCGCGCGAACGCATTGCCGGAAAGGTCGAGCGGACGCCGACTGTGTTGTCGCAAAGCCTCTCGGATCGGGCGGGCCATCCCGTTCACCTCAAGCTGGAACATCACCAGACGACCGGCGCGTTCAAGCTGCGCGGCGCGTCCAACGCGATCGCCGCGTTGAGTCCGCGAGAAAGATTGCGCGGGGTGGTCGCGGCATCGACCGGCAATCACGGCCGCGCGCTGGCCCATGCGGCGAAGCTCGAGGGCATGCGCGCGGTGATCTGCATGTCGAAGCTGGTGCCCGAAAACAAGCTCGATGCAATCCGCCGCCTTGGCGCGGATATTCGCATCGTCGGCAACAGCCAGGACGATGCCCAGCAGGAGGTGGACAGGCTGGTTGCGGAGGAGGGGCTGGTCATGCTGCCGCCCTTCGACCATCCGGACATCGTCGCCGGGCAGGGCACGCTGGGGCTGGAGATCTTGGAGCAGGTTCCGGAAGCAGCAAGTGTGCTGGTGCCGCTCTCCGGCGGCGGCCTGGCGGCCGGCGTTGCCGCGGCGGTCAAGGGGGTGAGCCCGGCCACCAAAGTCGTCGGCGTCTCGATGGCGCGCGGTGCCGCGATGAAGGCGAGTCTCGATGCCGGCCGCCCCGTGCAGGTCGAGGAATTGCCGACGCTTGCGGACTCACTCGGCGGCGGCATCGGCCTCGATAACCGGCTGACCTTTGCCATGTGCCGTGAGCTGCTCGACGACGTCATCCTGCTTTCCGAGGACGAGATCGCCGCCGGCATCCGGCATGCCTATGAGGAAGAGCGCGAGATCGTCGAAGGCGCAGGCGCGGTCGGCATCGGCGCGCTGCTTGCTGGGAAGGTCACTGCGAAAGGACCGGTGGTGGCCATCCTGTCTGGCCGCAACATCGACATGAGCCTGCATCGCCGCATCGTCTGCGGCGACGCTGCACTGACGGAGCGCCCCAGATGAGCCGCATGACCATCCTCACCGAAACAGACCTGCGCAAGGTCGTGACGCTCGATCTGGATGCGGTCGCCTGCGTCGAGAACGCCTTTCGGGCTTTGGCGACAATGCCGGTGGCGATGCCGCCAATCTTGAGGCTCGACATTCACGAGCATCGCGGCGAGGTCGACGTGAAGTCCGCCTACGTGCCCGGCATAGATGGCTTCGCCGTCAAGATAAGCTCCGGCTTCTTCGACAATCCGAAGCTCGGCCTGCCGAGCGGCGGCGGCATGATGGTGCTGCTTTCGGCCAAGACCGGTGTGGTCGAGGCGCTGCTGCTCGACAATGGCTATCTGACCGATGTGCGCACCGCCGCAGCCGGCGCAGTCGCGGCCAAGCATCTGTCGCGCGAAGACTCCAGCATAGCGGCGATCTTCGGCGCCGGTTTGCAGGCCGGCCTGCAATTGGAAGCGCTGCGTCTCGTCAGGCCGATCGCGGAGGCGCGCGTCTGGGCGCGCGATGCGGCCAAGGCCGAGGCGACCGCGGCCCGCTTGCGCGAGAGACTGGGCATCATGGTGCGTGCCGAGCCGGATGCGGCGAGGACGGCAGCGGGCGCCGACATCATCGTCACCACCACGCCTTCGACCGAGCCGCTGATCAAGGCCGGGTTCGTCTCGGCCGGCCAGCACATCACCGCGATGGGCTCGGATGCCGAGCACAAGAACGAGATCGCGCCGGCGATCCTTCGCCTGGCAGATCTCTATGTCGCAGACAGCGCGAAGCAGACGCGGCGCTTGGGCGAGCTTCACCACGCCATCGAGGCAGGGGCGATGGCGGCCGACGCGGAAGTCACCGAGCTCGGCCAGATCATCGCCGGGAAAAAGCACGGACGACGATCGGCCGGTGACATCACCCTCGCCGATCTCACTGGCACCGGCGTGCAGGACACCGCGATCGCCACTTTAGCCCGCGACCGCGCGCGGGCAGCGAAGGCGGGAACGATTTTCGAAAGCTGAATATGGCCGCGAGGCCCAACAAACGAGGACCAACAAAATGCAGCCAAACCTGAAATTCTCGCGAAGCGAATTTGCCGATCGCCTTGCCAAGACGCGGAAAGCCATGGAGGCCAAGCGGGTCGATCTGCTGATCGTCAGCGATCCCTCCAACATGGCCTGGCTGACCGGCTATGACGGCTGGTCCTTCTATGTGCATCAGGCGGTCATCGTGCCGCCTTCGGGCGAGCCGGTCTGGTATGGCCGCGGCCAGGATGCCAACGGCGCCAAGCGCACCGCCTATCTCGCGCATGACAACATCATTGGCTACGCCGATCACTATGTGCAGTCGACCGAGCGGCACCCGATGGACCATCTCGCCAGCGTGCTTGCCGATCGCCGCTGGGACAAGCTGACCATCGGCGTCGAGATGGACAATTATTGGTTCTCGGCGGCTGCCTTCGCCTCGCTGCAGAAGCATCTGCCCAACGCCCGCTTCGTCGACGCCACCGCGCTGGTCAACTGGCAGCGCGCCGTGAAGAGCCCGACCGAGATCGACTATATGCGCAAGGCCGCCCGCATCGTCGAGGCCATGCATCAGCGTATCGTCGACAAGATCGAGGTCGGCATGCGCAAATGCGATCTGGTCGCCGAGATCTATGATGCCGGCACGCGCGGCGTTGAGGGCATCGGCGGCGACTATCCGGCGATCGTGCCGCTCTTGCCATCGGGCGCCGACGCCTCGGCGCCGCATCTCACCTGGGACGACCAGCCGATGAAGGCGGGCGAGGGCAGCTTCTTCGAGATCGCCGGCTGCTACAACCGCTACCACTGCCCGCTGTCGCGCACCGTCTTCCTTGGCAAGCCGACGCAAGCCTTCCTCGACGCCGAGAAGGCGACGCTCGAGGGCATGGAGGCGGGCCTTGCCGCCGCCAAGCCGGGCAATGCCTGCGAGGACATCGCCAATGCCTTCTTCGCCGTGCTGAAGAAGTACGGCATCGTCAAGGACAACCGCACCGGCTACTCGATCGGTCTTTCCTATCCGCCGGATTGGGGCGAGCGCACGATGAGCCTGCGCCCCGGCGATCGCACCGAGCTCAAGCCCGGCATGACCTTCCATTTCATGACGGGTCTGTGGCTCGAGACAATGGGACTTGAAATCACCGAATCGATCCTGATCACCGAGACCGGCGTCGAGTGCCTGGCCAATGTGCCGCGCAAGCTGTTCGTCAAGGATTGAGCCCGATGTCAGCTCTGCCTCCATCGCCGATCACGCCGACGGTCGATTTCGAGCGCGACGGTGTCCAGCACGGCTTCCTGCGCCTGCCCTACAGCCGCGACGATTCCGCCTGGGGGTCGGTGATGATTCCGATCTGTGTCGTCCGTAACGGCAAGGGGCAGACGGCGCTGCTCACCGGGGGAAATCACGGCGACGAATATGAAGGCCCGCTGGCGCTCTACGAGCTCGCCCGCACGCTCGACCCGAAGGATGTCACCGGTACCGTCATCATCGTGCCGGCGATGAACTATCCGGCGTTCCGCGCCGGCAGCCGCACCTCGCCGATCGACAAGGGCAACATGAACCGCAGCTTTCCTGGCCGGCCGGACGGTAGCGTGACGGAAAAGATCGCCGACTATTTCCAGCGCGAATTGTTGCCGCGGGCGGACATCGTGTTCGACTTCCACTCCGGCGGAAAGACGCTGGACTTCGTGCCGTTCTGCGCCGCGCATACGCTGCTGGACAAGGAGCAGGAGGAAAAGGCCTTCGCCGCGGTCGAGGCCTTCGCGGCTCCGTTCTCGATGCGCATGACCGAGATCGATACCGTTGGCATGTATGACACCGCGGCCGAGCAGATGGGCAAGGTCTTCGTCACTACCGAGCTCGGCGGTGGCGGCACGGCCCGGGCCGAGACGGTGCGCATCGCTCGCCGTGGCATCCTCAATGTGCTTCGCCATGCCGGCATCGTTGATGGTGCTATCGAGAAAAATCGAACTCAATGGCTCGACATGCCCTCGGGGGACTGCTTTGCGTTTGCCGAGGACGAGGGCATGATCGAGACCATGATCGATCTCGGCGAGAAGGTGGAGGAAGGCCAGGTCGTGGCGCGCATCCATTCGACCGGTCGCACCGGCACCGCGCCCCAGGAGATCAAGGCCAGGATGTCAGGGCTCCTGGCCGCGCGCCATTTCCCCGGCCTGGTCAAGGCCGGCGATTGTGTTGCGGTGCTTGCCGTCGAGGTTGACTGAAGCGCGCCAGGTAGAAGCGACGCCGTAACGCCGCCAAGGCCACCTGCGTTACGGCTCGCATTCAACTGTGGAATAGGTAGGCGGCAATCGAGTCCGGCTTCATCTCGATCGAGAAGCCCGGCGCCGTCGGCGGCATGTAGGCCGCATTCTCAATGACACAGGGCTCGAGGAAATGCTCGTGCAGGTGATCGACATACTCGATCACCCGTCCATCCTTGGTGCCCGACACCGCGATATAGTCGATCATCGACAGATGCTGGACATATTCGCACAGGCCGACGCCGCCGGCATGCGGCCAGACCGGCAAGCCGAACTTGGCGGCGATCAAAAGCACGGCCAGCACCTCGTTCAGGCCGCCCATGCGGCAGGAATCGATCTGCACGACGTCGATCGCGCCGCCGGCGATGAACTGCTTGAACATGATGCGGTTCTGGCACATCTCGCCGGTCGCAACCTTGATCGGCGCCACCGCCTTGCGGATCTTGGCATGGCCGGCGACATCGTCCGGGCTGGTCGGCTCCTCAATGAAGAAGGGCTTGGCGAAGGCAAGATGGCGCAGCCAGTCGATCGCCTGGTCGACCTCCCAGACCTGATTGGCGTCGATCATCAGGTAACGGTCCGGACCGATCACCTCGCGGGCGATCCTGAGGCGGCGGATGTCGTCGGCGCGATCGCGGCCGACCTTCAGCTTGATGTGATTGAACCCCTCGTCGACTGCTTCCTGGCAGAGGCGCCTCAGCTTGTCGTCGGGATAGCCGAGCCAGCCGGCCGATGTGGTATAGCAGGCATAGCCTTCGCGCTCGAGGCTGGCGATGCGCTCGGCCTTGCCGGCCTCGGCCTTCCTCACGATCTCCAGCGCTTCGGCCGGCGTGATCGCATCGGTGAGATAGCGGAAGTCGACGATGCGCACGATCTCTTCCGGGCTCATCTCGGCGACAAGGCGCCAGACCGGCTTGCCGGCTTCCTTGGCCCAAAGATCCCAGACCGCATTGACAACCGCGCCGACGGCGAGGTGCATGGCGCCCTTGTCCGGGCCGATCCAACGCAATTGGCTGTCGCCGGTCACGTGGTGCCAGAAGCGGCCGGGATCGTGCTTCACCCAGTCGAGGTCGATCCCGACGACGAGATGGCGCAGTGCCTCGATCGCCGCGCAGCAGATCTCGTTGCCGCGGCCGATGGTGAAGGTGAGCCCGTGGCCGCTAAGCCCCTCGCTATCGGTGTCGAGGATGACATAGGCGGCCGAATAATCGGGGTCCGGATTCATCGCGTCCGACCCGTCGAGGCTCTGCGACGTCGGGAAGCGCAGATCGAAGACGCGAAGATCGGTAATGCGGGTCATGCTCGGTGCCTCATCAGATCGACCAGCCGCCGTCGATATTATAGGCCTGCCCGGTGGTATAGGTGGCGCCGGCGAGATAGACGGCAAGATCGGCGATCTCCTCCGCCGTGCCCAGCCTTCCCATTGGCTGGCGGGAGATGAAGGCAGCACGGGCGGCCTCATAGTCGCCCTGCGCCCGCATGCGGCTTTCGAGCGAGGGGCTCTCCACCGTGCCGGGGCAGATCGCGTTGCAGCGAATGCCTTTGCTGACATACTCGGCGGCGATCGATTTGGTCAGCCCGATCACGGCCGCCTTGGTCACGCCATAGGCGAAGCGGTTCGGCACGCCTTTCGGGGCGCCGGCGACCGGTGCCATGTTGATGATCGAACCACCGCCGCGTTCCAGCATGCCGGGCAGCACGGCGCGGATAGTGCGGATCATGGCGCGCACATTGAGGTTGAATGCGAAGGCGAGGTCCTCGTCCTTCATCTCCAGGATCGAGCCGGAGTGGACGAAGCCGGCGCAGTTGAAAAGCACATCGATGCGGCCGATTTTGGCGAAGGCGGCCTGCACGGCGTCGTCGTTCAGCACGTCGAGCTTGCGAGTCTTGATGACCGAGGTGTTGCCGAGCTCGGCCAGCGCCGCTTCATTTACGTCGGTGGCGTGGACGATCGCGCCAGCCTTGGCGAAAGCCAACGCGCTAGCCCGGCCGATGCCTTGCGCAGCGGCCGTTACGACCACCACCTTGCCTGTCAGATCAGCCATGTTGTTTTGTCTCCGTCTTCAGCCGAGCCGGGGGCGCCGCTCGACGATATAGATGTGATCGGCGGCCAGCACGACTTCGTCCCGCTGGTTCAAAACCTCGACGCGTTCGATGACGCGCCCGGAGTCCGGCCGCTTCGGATCGTCTTCCTTCGCGGCG
Source organism: Mesorhizobium sp. WSM4983 (assembly GCF_029625765.1). Lineage (NCBI taxonomy): Bacteria > Pseudomonadati > Pseudomonadota > Alphaproteobacteria > Hyphomicrobiales > Phyllobacteriaceae > Mesorhizobium > Mesorhizobium sp. WSM4983. The sequence goes on from NZ_JARTVM010000013.1 coordinate 57,789, forward strand.
ATCGTCGTGCGCGTGCGGATCGTGTCGCCGATAAAGACCGGCTTGATGAAGCGCAGCCTGTCATAACCGTAGGAGAAGGCGACCGGGTTGATGACGCTCGCGGTCAGGCCGACGCCGACCGAGAACACCAGCGTGCCATGCGCGATGCGCTGGCCGAAGGGCGTCGTCTTCATGAACTCGGCGTCCATGTGGTGCGGAAAGAAATCGCCGGTGTGGCCGGCATGGACGACAAAGTCGGTCTCGGTGATGGTGCGGCCGCTGGTCAGCCGCGACGAGCCGATCTCGTAGTCGTCGAAATAGGTGACCTGTTCCATGCCGTTCCTTACGGTTTTGCGGTGAGCGGCGTCGCCGGCGCGGCGCTCGAATGATAGGCGGCTTCCACCAGTGCCATGGTGTTCCAGGCATCTTCGACGGAGCTGACCAGCTCTTTGTCTTCCCCGGAGGCGAAGCGCTGCACATTGGCCATGCGCCCGACAAAGGCGTCGGGGAACCATTCGCCGGTGAGCGGCACGCCGACCCAATCGGAGCCGCCTTTAGGGTGGATTTCCAGCACGTCGGGCTCACCGCGCGGATAGTCGAGATTGAGGCCAAGCTTGACGTAGGCGGCGCCCTCGGTGCCGCAGATACGGAACTCGCAGGCCTGATGCCGCCGTCCGAACTTATGATCGTGGTTGATCGAGAGCGCGCAGCGCACCGTGTCGCCATAGTCGAGGATGGCGCTTGTCCGGGTCTGCGCTACCTTGTGATTGGGATTGCCGAGCGTCTTGGCATGCACGCCCCTCGGGTCGCCGAGAAGCTGCCGGATCAGGTCGAGATAGTGGATCGAATGCATGGCGATCTCGACACGCGGCGCCGTAAGCAGGAATTCCCAGAGCTGCCACGGCGTTGCGAGCGCCAGCCAGGCATCGAAGTCGACGACCTCGCCAAGCCAGCCCTTGGCGATCGCGTCCTTCAGCGCCAGCATCATCGGCGCGAAGCGAAGCTGGAAATTCACTGCAGCCTTGAGCTTCTTGGCGCGACAGATTTCAAGGATCTCGGTTGCCTCGCCAAGGTAGTTGCCCATCGGCTTCTGGATCAATGCGACCGCGTCGTCGGGCAGGGCCTTCAGCACCTCGGCGTGCCGGCCGGGCGGCGTTGCGAGATCGAAGATCGCATCCTTGACGGCGGCCGCCTCGTCCACCGAGCCGAATGCCGTCACGCCCCATTGTTCGGCCAGTTTCCGAGCCTTGGCCTGGTCCGGATCGTAGAGACCCACCATTGGAAAACCAGCCTTGCGATAGGCCGGGAAATGCGCATCGCCGACGATCGAGCCGGCGCCAAAGGTGACGATCGGACGCGGCTTTGCAGGCCTTGGCCAGGATTGCGCCAGCGAGGCGGGATCGAAGGCATCAGTCATGGTGGAAGACTTCATCCATCGTCGCCCACCACTCGCCCTCCTGCCTTGTCGGCAAGGGTTCCTGGCATGGCATGCAGACCGACCACCATTCCTGGGTCTTCGGATCGGCGGCCATCTTGGCCATGTCGGCGGCATAGTCGGTGCCGTGATACTCGAAATAGGAGAACAGCAGGTTCTCCGGCCGCTTGAGGTAGATCGAGTAGTTCTTGATGTTGCAGGCGGAGATCATCTCGAGCACGTCCGGCCAGACGGCGGCGTGCAGGCGCACGTATTCCTCGACCTTTTCCGGCTTCAGGCCAAGCACCATGCCAATTCGCTGCATTCTCAGTTCCTCCGTTCCGTGACGGTGATGCTGAATTCGGCGATGCTCAGGGCCCTGATCGCATCGAAATCCCAGTCGATGCCGAGGCCCGGCTCGTCCGGCGCCAGCGCGTGGCCGTTTTCGATCACCATCTTCTTGCCCGTCAACTCATCCAGCTGCGAAATATATTCCACATATTTGCCGTTCGGCACCGCGCAGGCCAGGCTGACATGCAGTTCCATCAGGAAATGCGGGCAGATCGGCATGTCGAAGGCTTCCGCCATATGCGCCACCTTCAGCCAAGGCGTGACGCCGCCGATACGGCCGACATCGACCTGGACGATGTTGCAGCCGCCCTTCTGCATATATTCGCGGAAATGGCGGATCGAATAGAGTGACTCGCCGACGGCGATCGGCGTCGCGGTCGAATTCGATAGCCGCACATGGCCGTCTATGTCGTCGGCCGGCAGAGGTTCCTCCATCCAGGCGAGATCGAGATCGCGCAGCCGCTCGGCGCGCCGGATGGCTTCGTCGACAGTAAAACCCTGGTTGCAGTCGGTCATGATCTCATAGCCGTCGCCGACCGCCTTGCGCACGGCCGACAACCGGGCAAAATCCTCGGCGCCGTGCGGCTTGCCGATCTTGACCTTCGAGCCGGTGAAGCCTTTCGCCTTGGCGGCCAGCGCATCTTCGACAAGCGCTTCAGTCTCGATGTGCAGCCAGCCGCCTTCGGTGGTGTAAAGCGGACAGCGGTCCTTGGCGCCGCCCGCGAGCTTCCAGAGCGGCAGCTTCTGCTTCTTCGCCCGAAGGTCCCAGAGCGCAGTGTCGATGGCGGCGAGCGCGATGGCCGTGATGGCGCCGATGGTGGTGGCGTGCGTGGCGAATTCGAGATCGTGCCAGATCGCCTCGATCCGGTCGGCATCCTCACCGATCAGGCGGGGCGCGAGGTGGTCGGCCAGAAGCCGCATCACCGAAGAGCCGCCGGTGCCGATCGTGTAGCTGTAGCCCACGCCGACCGCGCCGTCGGCGTCGGTGATGGTGACGATCGGCGTCTCCTGGCTGACGAAACTCTGGATGGCGTCGGTGCGCTTCACCTTCGGCACCAGATCGACCATTGCAAGCTCGACTTTCTCGATCGTCGCCATCGTCAGACCCTCAATGATTTGCCGGTTTCCGCGGAGAAGAGATGCGCCTGCGACAGGTCGAAGCTCATCGCCACACGATCGCCCGCCCGCAAGGGCCTCGGGTTGAGCATCCGCGAAACCCAGTCGCGGCGATCGAATTCGGCGAACACCAGCGTCTCGTTGCCGAGCGGCTCGGTCACCGTCACCGGCAGCTCGATCTCGTGGACGTCAGCGGCATCGCCCGAATGCAGGCCGTGACCCACGGGGTAGAGGTCATCGGGACGCAGGCCGAACACTACCTTGTCGCCGGCTTTCACCTTGGCCTTGAAGCGGCCGGGCAGCGGCAGGCTCTGTCCGCCGGAAAAGACGATCTTGCCGTCGTCCACGGTCGCCTCCTGCAGGTTCATCGGGGGCGAGCCGATGAAGCCCGCCACGAAGCGTGTCGCCGGTCGCTGGAAGACCTCGTCCGGCGTGCCGACCTGCTCGATGTTGCCGTCGCGCATGATGACGATGCGGTCGGCGAGCGTCATCGCCTCGACCTGGTCGTGGGTGACGTAGATAACCGTGGACTTCACCTTGGCGTGCAGCTTCTTGATCTCGGTGCGCATCTGCGTGCGCAGCTTGGCGTCGAGGTTGCTGAGCGGCTCGTCGAACAGGAAGACGTCCGGATCGCGCACGATGGCGCGGCCCATGGCGACGCGCTGGCGCTGGCCGCCGGAAAGCTGGGAGGGGCGGCGCTCGAGCAGCGCATCGAGGCCGAGAATGGCCGAGGCCTCGGCGACGCGACGGTCGATCTCTTCCTTGGGCGCGCCGGCGATCTTCAGCGAGAAGCCGAGATTTTCGCGCACCGTCATGTGCGGATAGAGCGCGTAGGATTGGAACACCATCGAGATGTTGCGCGAACGGGGCGGCAGGTCGTTGACGATGCGGTCGCCGATCTCGATCGTGCCGCCGGAGATGTCTTCCAGCCCGGCGATCATGCGCAGCGTGGTCGACTTGCCGCAGCCGGACGGCCCGACCAGCGCGATGAATTCGCGGTCGGCGACATCGAGGTCGATGCCGTGCACGATCTCCATGTTGCCGTAACGCTTGGTCAGTTTCTTGAGCGAGACAATCGCCATCGGATCAACCTTTCACCGCGCCGGAAGTCAGGCCGCCGACGAGGTGTTTCTGGACGATGAAGGTAAGGAGCAGCGCCGGGATGATCATCACCACCGCCAGCGCGCACATGCCGCGCCAGTCGATGGTGAATTCGGCGGTGTAGTCGAGCAGCCCGACGGGGAGCGTCTTGGAATTGATCGAGCGCGTCAGCTGCGAGGCGAGCGCGAATTCGTTCCAGGAGGTAAGGAAGGCGAAGATGCCGGCCGACGCGATGCCTGGCCCGGCGAGTGGAAACTCGACCTGCCAGAAGGCCTGCCAGCGCGTGCAGCCGTCGATTTGCGCGGCCTCGGCGAGATCCTTCGGCACCTGGCGGAAGAAGCCGTCGATCAGCCAGATGGTGAACGGCACATTGAGCGCGACATAGGCGAGGATCAGGCCGAAATGCGTGTCGATGATGTCGAGCCGCGCATAGACGAAAAACAGCGGCAGCGACAGCGCGATGCCGGGCACGGTGCGGGTCAGCATCAGGCCGAGGAACATCGCCGACTTGCCACGAAACCGGTAGCGAGCGAAAGCGTAGCCACCGGCCATACCGATGGCGATGGCAATGACGGTCGAGGTCACCGAGATGATCAGGGAATTGCGGAAATAGTCGAAGACGGGAATGCCGCCCTTGCCGACACCGCTGAACATGGCGACGTAGGCATCGAGCGAGACCTGCTGCGGGATCCAGACCGGCGGCTTGGCCAGGATCTCGACCGTCGGCCGCAGCGAGGACAGCACGATCCAGATGCCGGGCAGGCAGATCAAAAGCATGGCGAGGAACAGGCCGACGCGGTGGGCGACGACGCCGGCGCGGCGCTGCAGACGGGCGGATGCGTTGGCGTCCATCCTCACCACTCCGCGCCGATCTGGGTCCGCGCCGCGGCGAGCTTCTTGAAGAAATAGACGGTGAAGACGATCGACAGCAGGATCGAAAAATAGGCCATCGCATTGGCCACGCCCATGCGCGCGTCACTGTATGCGGTGCGCGCAACCAGCGTCCACAACAGTTCCGTGCGACCGGCCGGGCCGCCATCGGTCATGATCTTGACGATGTCGTAGGCGCGCGCAACGTCGAGCGAGCGGATGGTCATGGCGATATAGGCGAAGGGCATGATGAAGGGCCAGGTCACATAGCGGAAGGTTTGCCACGGCGTGCAGCCGTCGACGCGCGCCGCTTCGACCGGCTCCTTCGGCATGGCGAGCAGGCCGGCGAGGATCAGGATCGCGAAGATCGAGGTCGACGACCAGATCTCCGCGACTGAAATGGCGATGAAGGCGAGATGGCCTTCGATCAGCCAGGGAATGGCGTCCCGCGTGATGCCTAGCGACTGCAGCGCGTTGTTCACCAAACCGATGTTGTCGTTGAACATGAACTTGAACTGGAAGCCGACCAGGATCGGCGAGAACATCATCGGGAACATCATGATGGTGCGCAGCAGCCGCTGGCCGCGGCTCGCCTTCTCGACCAGCAACGCGAGGCCGAGACCGAGCAGCATTTCGAGATTGAGCGCGATGGTGAGCAGGAGCACGGTGCGGCCGAAGGCCCACCAGAAATTCGCGTCGGACAGAATGTTGCGATAGTTGCGCAGGCCGATGAAGGTGAAGAAGGTTTCCGGCCGCGTCAGCCTGAACGGCGTGAAGCTCGAATAGAATGACAGGCAGAGCGGCACGACCACCACGGCCGCCAGAACGAGCACGGCCGGCAGCAGAAGAAGCGTTGGCGCGGAAAGCCGCTTAGCCCTCATGCAAAGTCCCAAAATTGTTTGCACGGCCGGCGATCCAATCGCAGGGCGGCCGCCTCGGTCAAAGCGGCGCCGGTCGCGACGACCGGCGCCGCTGGGAGGATAGTCCTTAGAGCTTGCCGGCGTCCTCGAGGATCTGCGTCGCCTTGGCGGCAGCGTCGTCGAGCGCCTGCTTGGAGGTCTTGTCGCCGAGGATGGCGGCCTGAAGTTCGGGATAGACCGCGTTGGAGATCTCGATCCATTCCGGCGTCTGCGGCACCGGGAAGGCGTTCTTGGCGGCTTCCTGGAAGGCCTGCAGCACTTCGGTTTTGTAAGGATCGGACTTGGCCTGCTCGAGGTCCCATTCCCACACCTTGGTGCGGGTGGGCAGCGGGCCGGCCGCGGCTTCCAGCTTCTGGCTGTCCTCGTTGGTCAGCCACCAGACGAGCGAGGCGGCGGCCTCCTTGTTGGCGCAGCTTTCGGTCACCGAGAAGCCATGCGCGCCGGACCAGCCCGAGCGCTTGCCGGACGAGCCCTTCGGCTGCACCTTGACGCCGACATTGCCGGCGACCTTGGACGACTTCGGGTCGTTGAAGAAGCCGGCCCAGCCCGGCCAGTCGAGGTTGAGCGCCACCGTGCCGGACGCGAACCCCTGGCCGAGATCATCCCACAAATAGTTGGTCGTGCCGGCGGGCACAGCCTTGGCCTTGTAGAGCTTGACGAACCAGTCGAGCGCCTTGACGCCGGCCTCGGAGTTGAAGGCAGGCTTGCCGTCCTTGTCGAGATATTCGCCGCCGTCGGCGATCAGCATCTCGTAAAAGCGGCCGTTGATCGCCTCTTCCTTGCCGGCATATTGCGTGCCGTAGAAGTCGGGCGGGCTGGCGAAGAATTCCGCCTGCTGGGCCATCTCGTCGAAGGTGTCCGGCGGGGCGAGCTCCTCGCCGTATTTCTCCTTGTAGGCCTTCTTCTTGGCTTCGTCCTGGTAGAGGCTCTTCTGGTAGTAGAGCGCCGAGACGTCGAACTGCGCGCGCGGCAGCATCACCAGCTTGCCGTCGAGCGTGCCGGCGGCGATGTTGGCCGGGACGAAAGCGTCGATCTCCTCCTTCGGCAGCAGCTTGGCGAGGTCGGTGTAGATGCCCGGATATTGCGGCGCGAACGAGGTGTGGTTGGAGCCGACGCACCAGGTGATCGAGTTGGAGGCGATGTCCGACTTGATCTCCTTGTCGAGATCGAAGTGGTTCTTCTTGGATACGACGTTGACCTTGGCGCCAGTCGCTTTCTCCCACTCGCCGATGCGCGCGTAGAGTTTTTCGTATTGCTGGCCGCCGATCAGCTTGGCGTCGATCGTGACGCCGGTGAACTTGCCCGGCAGGTCGGCCGCAAAGACCGCACCCGATGCCATGAGCAATGCGCCGGCGGCGACGCCGGAAAGCAGTCTGTTCATGAATATCCTCCCTGGAACGGCTGTAGGCCGTCGTGGCTGAAGCTCCATGCTTCATTCATATGCAAACAAATTATTCATAGGTCGTCAAGCCGAAACTTCTTCCCTATGAAGGCTGTCTTGCGTATATGAAGATCAGAATTCACCAGAGGGCATCGGGTGCAGGACGACGAGGAAGACCGCTATCGCGCGCCGGCACTGGACAAGGGGCTGGACATTCTGGAACTGCTCGCCAGCGTCGATGGCGGCCTGACCCAGGCCGAGATAGCCAAGCGGCTCGACCGCAGCCCGAACGAATTTTACCGGATGCTCGACCGTCTGGTGAAACGCGGCTACGTCACCCGGTCAGACGGCGACCGCTATTCGCTGACGCTGAAGCTCTTCGGGCTTGGCCAGCTGCATGCACCGGTGCGCAGGCTGGTCTCCTACGCCACCTCGATCATGCGCGAGCTGGCCGAGACCTCCTGGCAGGCAAACCAGCTCGTCGTGTTCGACCGTGGCAGCGCCGTGGTCATTGCCCAGCAGGAAGCGCCGCGATACTGGGGCATCTCGATCCGCGTCGGCTCGCATATCAGCCTGTTCGACACCGGCTCGGGACATGTGCTGCTGGCCTTCCGCTCGCCGGAAGAGCGCGAGATGATGATCGCCGAGCATTTGCGCAGCAACGAGGAGATGAAGTTGTCGCCCGACTTCTTCGCCCGCCTCGACCAGGTGCGCGATCGTGGCTACGAGATGATGGCTTCGTTGCAGACGGCCGGCGTCTACAATCTGTCGGCGCCGGTGCTCGGTTCCGACGGGCACGGCATCGCCGCGCTCACCATACCCTATATCACTCTGGTCAACGCGCCGGCAGCGCCCGATATCACCAGGACCATCACGCTGCTCCAGGCAGCAGCGGCCCGCCTGTCGCAACTCGCCGGGTCGGATGTCAGGTCAAAGGAATAATTCTTATTTGAATGGCGAATTCTCCGGTGAGATGATCGAGTCCATGTCTGAAGCATGTCGTTTGCGCAAAAGCCGCTGCGCAATTCGGGCCACGTGGATAGCGCGACAAGGGAGGAAGCCATGATCGTCGATACCCACCTGCATCTCATCGACAGGGCGGCGCTACGCTATCCCTGGCTGTCCGGCGTGCCGGCCCTCGACCGCGATTTTTCCCACGACGAATACGCCACCGAGGCGCGCCGCGCGGGCATAGAATTGGCGCTCCATATGGAGGTCGACGTCCACCCGGCAGATATCGCGGCTGAGACAGCCCTTGTCGAAGGACTGTCGAAGAAGCCGGGCAGCCTGGTGCGGGGCGCGATCGTGTCGTGCCGGCCGGAAGAACCTGGCTTCGCCGCCTGGCTGGACAAGGTGAAGGCCGATCCATTTGTCAAAGGATTCCGCCGCGTGCTGCATGTCGTGCCCGACGACGTCTCCGAGGGCGCCCTGTTCCGCGAGAACATCAGGCGCATCGCCGGCAGCGGGCTGACCTTCGATCTTTGCGTCCTGCCGCGACAGATGAGCCAAGCGATCGCGCTGGTCGATCTGGCGCCTGACGTGCAATTCGTTCTCGATCATTGCGGCGTGCCCGACATCCAGGGCAAGGCCGAGCATCCCTGGCGCGAGCAGATCGCCGAGATCGCCCGGCGCCCCAATGTCGTCGGCAAGATCTCCGGCGTCGTCGCCTATGCCGATCCGGCGAGCTGGACCGTCGAGACCCTGCGGCCTTATGTCGAGCACACGATCGGCAGCTTCGGCTGGGATCGCGTCGTGTGGGGCAGCGACTGGCCGGTCTGCACGCTCGGTGGCGGGCTGCTCGGCTGGGTAGCGGCGACGCACGCGCTCCTTGCCGGGGCGAGCGAAACCGAGCGCGCGAAACTGCTCTCCGGCAACGCGAAGAAGCTCTGGCGGCTGTGAGCCGCAAGGCCGATGCCCGACTGTATTAGCGGGGCGCCGCGAAGCTCTGCCGGAACAGGCGATTGATGTCGGCGACGACGCGGGGGGCGTCCTGCCGGCCGGCAAGACCCTCGTTGAGGCGATCGGACGCCGCCTGCTGAAACGCCATGTAGCCGTAGTGGCGCGGGCGCACCCAGGCGCCTTCCAGCGTCGCCCGCGTGCCGCGGTAGAAGTCGCCCGTCGCGACATTGACGGCTTCGTCCTCCCAGGCGGCGGCATGGCCGGGCTGGCCGCCGGCGGCGGCATAGAGGCCGCGCTGCACGTCGCCGCTGGCGATCCAGTAGGCGAAGTCGATCGCTTCCTCGCCGGCAGCGGAAAAGGCGGAGACGGCGATGCCGGTGCCGCCGAGCGCGGAGCCGACCGGGCCGTTGCCGCCCACAGTCGGCATGTCGCAAAAGAAGAGCCGGTTCGGCCGGAAGCCTGCAGTGGCATAGGGCACGTAGCCATAGATCAGCGGCGCGCAGGCGATGCGCGAGCCGGCCTCGGCCATCTTTTCGAACACCGCAATCGGATCCATCGTCAGGCACTCGGGATCGAGGAGTGCCGCGATCTCACGCAGCATTTCGAAGACGGTCTCGCCGGTATCGGGATCGATCAGATCGCTCGGGCTTTCGACTGCACATGGCCGGCCGAGATCGGCGGCAAGCGTGAAGAAGCACATCAGCGAGTGCGGCGGCCTGAGCGGCAAGAGCACGCGGCTACGCTGGGCAAGCTCCAGCACTTCGGTCCAGATCTTCGGCGCGGCGTCTATCAAATCGGGTCGCCAGGCCTGCACCTGCGTCGCGGCGTCGATCGGAAAGGCCCATTGCCGGTCCTGCCAAGTGTAGCTCGGATAGGACCGGCCGACGCTTGCCTTCGCCAGCGCTTCGCGCTCCGCCTCGCGGCCGGGCACGTCGAGCGGGGCCAGGCACTTCTCGGCGGTGATCTGGCCGACATGCGGATGATCGATGACGATCAGGTCGTAGGCGCGGGCGAGTTCTTCGACAGAGAAGGACTCGAAGTCCTGCAGCGAGCGCTTCTCCCACTCGATAGAGACTCCGGTCTTTTCCCGCCAAAGCCGGGAGCAGGCGACCATCGGATCATAGCCGCGCGGATGGTTCCAGGTCATGCCCTTGAGTGTCGTCACAGGCCGAACTCCTTGCGGATTTTTGCGCTGTGCTCGCCGACGCGCGGCGCCGCATGCTCGACTTTGGCACGCATGCCGTCGATCCTGAGCGGTGACCGGGTGGTGTCGATCGAAACACCGTCCTCGCGCGTCACGGTCTGCAGCAGGTCGAGCGCCTTGAAGCCGTCGCTTTCCAGCACCTCTTTCCAGTTCAGCACCTTCGCGCACCAGATGTCGGCGGGCTCGAGGATCGCCAGCCATTCGTCGACCGACTTCTGCGCGATGCGCTGCGCGATGATCGCCTTGATCTCGTCGCGCGCCGTGAACCAGGTCGCCGGCTGGTCGCGATAGGGCGCCAGCGCCTCGATCTCGAGCAGGTCGGCGAGCTTCGGGATCGGCGTCATGGCGATCGCCAGGAAGCCGTCCTTGGCCGGATAGACTCCGTAGGGCGCCGCCAGATAGGCGTGGGCGCTATGGAACGACGAACGGCGCGGCAGCCGCCGGCCGTCATTGAGATGCGTCGTCAGCACCTCGAACTGGAGGTCGATCAGCGCTTCGAAGAGGCTGGTCTCGATATGGCCGCCCGCGCCGGTGGTGCCGCGCCGGACCAGTGCTGCAAGGATGCCTTGCGCACAGGCGGCGCCGGCCAGCATGTCGGCGATTGCCAGGCCGAACGGCACCGGACCCTGATCTTCGTCGCCGTTCAGCCACATGACGCCGGAGCGCGCCTGGGCAAGCAGGTCCTGACCCGGACGCTTTACCCACGGGCCTTCCTCGCCATAGCCGCTGATCGAGGCGTAGACCAGGCGCGGATTGAGCGTCCGCACATGCTCGTAATCGAGGCCGAGCCGCTCGATGACGCCGGGCCGGAAGTTCTGGATCAGCACGTCGGCCTTGGCGAGCAGCCCGCGCAGCGCTTTAAGGTCGTCCTCGTTCTTCAGATCGACCGCAAAGCTTTCCTTGGCACGGTTGATGGCGTGGAAGATGGTGGAATCACCACCGATCTCGGTGTCGCTGAGATAGAGCCGGCGCGACAGGTCGCCACCATCGGGCCGCTCGATCTTGATGACGCGGGCACCGAGGTCGAGGAGCCTCAGCGAGCAGTAAGGTCCCGACAGGAACTGGCTCATGTCGACGACGACAAGGCCGGACAGCGGCAGGTCGGCGGCCATCATTGCTTCTCCGTCTTGCCGGCGAAGTCGGCCGGGTCCTTGTATTTCACCGTCTGCAGATGCTCGCAGTAGAGCACCAGCTCGCCTTCGCCCTTGAACACTTCATAGCTGGCGCGGATCAGCCCCATTTCCTTGTAGCGGGGCTTCTTTTCCATGTTGGTGCGGATCGAATAGATGGTGTCGCCGATGAAGACCGGCTTTATGAAGCGGAGCTTGTCATAGCCGTAGGAAAAGGCATTGACGCAGTTGGTGGCGACTAGACCGAGCCCGGCCGAGAAAACGAACGCGCCCGCCACGAGGCGCTTGCCGAAGATACCTTCGCGCTCGGCGAACATCTGGTCCTGCACATAAGGGTGGATGTCGAGCACCAGGGTGTTGAAGAGATGACTGTCGCCTTCGGCCATAGTGCGCCGGAGCGAGCGGATTTTCTGGCCGATTGGCCAATCTTCATAGAACCAGTTTTCGGCATTCCATACCGGCAGCAAGGCGTGATCGGGCGGCATGTCGGCAGGGCAGGTCGAAGCGACGCCGACGGTGGGCGGGAAGCTGGTCATTGCGCTGTTCGTCCGCTCCGGGAGAATGGCCGCACCGCTCCGGCAAGCCGGAGTCGGACGCGATCGATCCTCCAAATCTTCTTTTGTGAATACTATATTCACATATGAGATCTGCGCACAAGCCGGTCAGGTGAAATTTTGCCTGCACGATCGAACTGGGAGTTGCCTTGGATGCAGCAGGCACAGCGCCAGGCGCGGCTACTTCCGGCAGTTGCCAGCGGACTTCCGGGTCACGGCGAACGCCGCTGTGCCGGCCGGGATGGCGAGGCGCTTCTGCCAGGAAGGACCGCCACCGGCCCGAATCATACAAAACCAATGATTGTTTTAGTCAATTCTACAATTGTAACCCGCCTAAGGGTAATGCGACGATCAATTGTAGGCGGAGGAGCACTGCACGATCCCGTCAAATCCGGCCAATAAAATTAGCTTCGATAGCGGTGTAATTCGTTAGTAATCGATCGTCAGGATACCCCGGACCTCGACATATTTGGTGCCTTTTTCTTGAGTCGATTATGGCGGTTCTCGGCGCATTCCCTCCCGGTATCGGTTGCCGGCCCTTCGACGAGAGGGATTGGGGAGGCGTGGCGGATTGCCTGCACCGGGGGTTTCCGGAGCGCAGCAGGAGCTATTGGATAGAAGCGCTGACCCGCCTGGCGCAGCGGCCAGCGGTCGTCGATTTTCCGCGATATGGGTTCGTCCTGGAGAAGTCGGGCCGGATCGTCGGCGCGGTGCTTACGCTCTATGCCAAGCACAGAAGCCTGGAAGGCGATGAAATCCGCTGCAATCTCTCGAGCTGGTCCGTGGACGCGGAATTCCGGCCCTATGCCAGCCGGATGATCGCGACGGTTATCCTGCGCAAGGATGTGGTCTACACCAATATTTCTCCATCGCCCGGGACAGTGAGGCTCAACAAAGCCTTCGGTTTTCGCCTGTTTTCCGGCGGACAGATCGCCTTCTTGCCCATTCTGAATGGTATGCCGCGTCCGGACCGGGTGTTGGAAGCCCATGCGGACCTCGCCGAAATGGCTGAACTCACCGACAACGAAAGATACATATTGCTCGAGCACGCCGCGTTGGGCTGTCTTTCGCTGATCTGCGTCTGCGACGGTCTGGCGTTGCCGCTTGTGCTGAAGCCGCGCCGGATATTGCATGGGCTCGTGTCGTGCTGCCAGGTCGTCTACTGCCGATCCCACGCGGATCTGGTCAGGTGCGCCGGGGTCGTAGGCCGCTTTCTCCTGCGGCGCGGACAGCTGCTTTGCCTCGTCGATGCGATGGGCCCGGTTCCCGGTCTGTCCGGCAGGTATTTTCCGAACAAGGGGATCAAGTATTTCAAGGGTCCGAAATCGCCTTCTCCGGGAGACCTGACGTTCACCGAAATGGTGCTGTTCGGTTCCTGAACGAAATCGTGAAGCCGGTCTGGAGCCCAGCCGATCCGAAGTCAGTCCGCCGCTTCGGCTCTTGCCGCCATGTGCCAGCGTGTTCCCAGCGAGACGCCCACGAGCAGCAGACAGAAGGCGAGGGCAAGAGGGGAGTAGAAAGCCTCCTCCTGTAATACGGCATTGGCCGAAATGGTGACGATGCCGACAAAGCCGAACAGGAAATCCGGGTCGCCGGTCTGGATAAGCTGCCGTCGCAATGCCACGGCCAGCGCCGCCAGGAAGCCGAAGAAGACGAGGCTCCCCACGCCCATCTGGTAAAGCATGACACCGACCGCGCTCTCGACCGGCACGGAGGCGGCGCCTTCGGCCTGGGCGGTTTGCCAGTTGAGATTGATGCTGGTGCTCGACAGGTTGCCGCCGAGACCCAAGCCCTGGCCGAGCGGATCGGCCAGGAAATCGCGCATGCCGGCAATCAGACCGAGGACGTGATAGTCGCCATGGGTGGCGCCATATCCGATCGCCGCCGTCGTCCAGACCACGGCCAGGGCCATCGCGCCCATGAGCGCCAGACCGGCGCGGGAGGGACTGTAGATCAGCCGCACGGCAATTGCGACGAAAAGCATGAAGGTCGCGCCCTTGGAGCCGATGACGAGCAGCAGCGGCAGAGCCGCGAGAGGCAGCACCCATCGTCCTTTGAAGAGCAGCCAGGCCGAAATGATGCTTAAGGCGTAAGCATAGCTGATCGGATGGAAGTTCGGGCCGCCGATGCGGAAGACGCTTGGCAGGATGTCGTTGAACAGGGGCGTGTTGAAGAAGGTCGTGGTCATCACGTCTTCGATCCCACGGTAAACGAAACCGGTTTCCTGAAGCGCTTTTTCCCACACGCCGGTCTCGACCTGCCGCGAGATGCTGCGCTCGACATATTGGTCGCCGTGGAACAGTCCGAGGAAATCCATGGTGAAGGTCAGTTCCGCATAGCCATAGACGATCGCGCCGGCGCCGAGCCACAGCATGCTCTTGCGCAGATCGACGGGATAAAGGCTGGCGGCGAGGACCGCGACGTGGAAGCAGGCGAGCGGCGTGATCGTGTTGCGGAAATAGACGACCGCGTCCTTGGGGTCGCCATGCACGACGCCGAGAGCGAAATAGAAACAAATCGTTCCGCACAGGACCATGCTCAGCAGCAGCCACGGGCGCAACTCGGTCAGCGCGCGGACGCGGTACTGAAATGAGGCGGCCAGGAAAATGCCGAACGCTGTCATCAGGATGATGAAGTTGGTGCCGCGCAGCGCGTCGAACGTGTCGTTGTCGGGAATGTAGGGGGTGAACCAGGCGACCACGAGGTTCTGAAAGAGAAAGGCGCAGATGATCAGCACCGGAACGCCCGCCGGCATCGCGTTCGAAACGATCAGCGTCAGCGCGAATGTTGCGGCAATCCCGAACGGCGTCCACACGGCAAATGCGGAGACGGCCAGCGCAACGACAAGCAAGGCCGTGCCGACATGCAGCAAGGTTTCGGGCGTATCCCTGCCCGGCAAACCCAGTCCGACGGGCCAAGAGACCTGCGTCGTGCTCATCGCTGATCCGCTCCGCTCGTCACTTGTCCCAGCAAGCGTAGATGGCGCCTGTCGTCCATTTCCGGCCTAACCTCCAAGGAGCGCGGCAATCATCGAGCCGTCGAAGCCCTCGACGCTCTGCCTGCTCCTGATGAAGCCGAAGCCCTGATCGAGCTCCCAATAGGTCCATGCCACATGGTTCGCTTCAGCCGCCTTGCGCACGGCGCGCACCCAGGAGGCGCGGCTTTCGGCATCCACGCAGAAATTGAGCACACCGAATTCGTTCAGCATGACCGGGCAGCCGTTGGTCGTGGACCAGCGCGCCAGATCGGCAAAATCGGAGCCGATCCGCGCGGCCGTCCAAGGCGCCGACAATTCCTCTTCAACGAGGCCGGCGGCTTCTTCGTCGCCGGCCGACCGCAGTTTGGAGATAAGCCGGCTCACCTGGGCCATTTCCTTGCTTGCGGGAAAGGGCAGGTCCGCGATGCGGGCGAGCGGCGAGGCATCCCAGGTCTCGCACTGGTGGGTGAAGGCCAAGGGGGCGTAATAGTGAACGGCGGCAATCTGGTTGTCGTCGGCGAGCGGCGGCGCGTCGGCGATTTCCCAGATGCCCTGAAACCGTGCCGGTCCCCAGACCAGCGTGTGGCGCGGACATTTCGCCCGCAGCGCCGCGGCGATCCGTTCCCGCAGCGCCAGCCAGGCGCTCCGTTCCATCGGTGGCTCGTTCAGCAGCTCGGGATAGACCCACTCCGCAGGCAGATCGGCAACGACGGCACGCAACGCCGTCCAGGCCTGAAGCACTCTTCCTGCAGCCGCCTCGGGATCGTTTCGAAAAACTCCTACAAGCTCGCCAGAAGGATGCATGTCGAGGAGGACCGAAAAGCCCAGCCCGACAAGATCCCTGATCCCGTTCTGGATGCGGCGAAGCGTTGCCGGGTCGCCGCTGGAGACGAGATCGCCGTTGACCGGCAGCCGGATCGTGTCGAAGCCTGATTGGCGCAGCTTCTCAAGCGTGGCCGTGGCGGGAGCAAGCCCATCGTTTCGGTCGAGCCATCCGGGAAGGTTGAAGCCGCGCGACGGAACTTGGCCGGCCGTCGCGAGCGCAGCGGATTGCGGCAGAGGGGAGGCGGCGAAAACGGCTCCGGCGGCAAAGGCCAGCGCCTGTCGCCTCGACACCTTGGGCGGCGATGTCATCGATGCACCGCCTCCACGGTCTAGCCCCGAACGGTGGCGCTGCGGCGCTGCTCGCCGGCCGCTCGCGGACTGTCGATCGCCGTGGCTGGCCGCGCGCTTTCCGCCGCGACGACAAGAGTGGCACTGCGGCCGATCTGGCCGGCACCGAATTTTTGCGCGAGCAGCCTGGCGGCTTCCGAAGGCTGCTCGGAGGGGCTGAGCGCCAGAAGCGCAAGATCGGCTTTGGCGAAGAGCTCCGGATTCCAGCCGTTCTCATTGAGCGAGGGCGCGATCACGACGACGAAATCGAACGCGCTCCCGGCTTCGGCCAGAATGCCACGGAACGAGTTGCGATCGGCAACGCCAGGACTTTTTTCCGCCACTGAGCTGCACACGACAGTCTGCAGACCGGTCGCGCCATCGATGAACAAACCGGCTCCGTCTGTCGTCGCGCTGGACAGACGATCGCCAATTTCCACCATCAGCACGTTCTGATCGGCTCGTTGCATTCCGATGCCCAGCATCGCGCCCGCAATCCTTGCCTCGAAACTGCTGTGGATCGAAGACACGAGGATGACGAACGGTTTGCCGTGGTCGTTCAGGTGCAAGACCATCTGCCGCATGATCTTCAGGACGGCGAGCGACAGCGTTTCGTTTCCGGTCTGGAAGAGCTGTTTCCTGATCGCCTTGATGTTTGAGTAGGCGGTCCCACCGGCGACGCCGGGCAGACGGTACTCGCCGAAATTGGCTGGCATCGGCAATGGCCGGGGGCTGACCGGCGCGCTGTCCTTACGGTCCACGACCGGCTCCGGCACGGCCGCCTTCGGCGCCTGCGGGTCCTCTTGCGGCTGCGGGACCGGACCAAGCGCCAGAGCGAGGCCGCATCCGGCGAGGAGCCCCAGAACGGCGCTCACCAAGAGAAGCAGGACCGGCTTCGGCCATGTCGGCTGGACAGGCGGCGAAGCCACGCCGATCTTGCGCGCTTCGGAAGTCTGCACGCCCTGCATCTGCGACGTTTCCTGTGCACGCTTGAGATAGTCGTCGAGCACGGCGCGCGCCGCCTGGGCTTTCGATTCCAGCTGCCGCAGCTGTACCTGCGCGATGTTCGAGTTCGTCGACTGTTGGCGCAGGGCTTCGAGCTTGTCCTGCAGCTTGCCGACATTCTGCACGGCGAGATCATAGCTGGCCTTCAACTGCTGCCTTATGCGATCCGCCTCGGCGGACATCAGCCGCTTCAACCGCTCCAGCTCGGACTGCAGCCGCCCGATGGTCGGGTGGCGCGGCCCGTACATGGTTTGCAGGCTGGCAAGCTCGGTGGCGCGCTGGTTGTAGTCGTCGCGCAATTTGATGGCCGAGGTGGAGGTAAGAATATCCGCAAGCTTGGCGAGCCCGGCCGGCGAACTGCCCGCAGCCAGCGCCTGATTGTAGCGGTCCTTGGCCTGGTCGGCGTCGCCCTGGGCGGCGATCAGCTGCGTCGTCAGCTGATCGAGCTGCGACTGCAGCGTGCCGCCGTCCGTCGAATTGACGATATTGTGTTTCGTCTTGAAGTCTTCGACCGTCCGCTCGGCGTCGCTGACGTCCTTTTGCAGGCCGGAGATCCTGTCCGTGAGCAGCGTATTCACGTCGCTGTTGGCGCTCTCGCGTTCTCCCACCAGGCCTGCCCGGTACTGATCGACGATGGCATTGGCGATGCGCGCGGCCTTTTCCGGCGACGGCGACGTGAAGCTGACATTGATGACGTAGGTCAGCCCTTCGCGCTCGACAGAAACCTTGCTCTGGAAGCGCTTGAAGGCGGCGTCCTGCGGCGCGCTGGCGCCGGCTCCGAACAGACGTGAAGCAAGGCCGCCGCCGGCGAATTCCGGATCGCTGTCGAGCTTCTGGCTTTTGAAGACGGCGCCGAGCAGGTCTGGCGACAGGATGACGAAGACTTGGCTGGCGATAGCGGCGCTGTCGGAGCCGATCCCCGGAAGCACGTTGTTGAAATTGGTCGCGCGCGTGTCGCGGGGGTCGATCAGTATCGAGGCCGTTGCGGTATAGCTTGGTTTGGTCACCGCAAGATAGGAGAGCGCCAGCAGCACTGCCGCGCCGGCGATGGCAAGCACCATCACGCGTCGCGTCCAAAGGATGGCCCACACTGCACCTATGTCGAACAACGGCGTAAGAGTGCGCTCGTCGATACTGGCTGGCTTCATCGATTTTCCTCGTCGAGAGCCGCGACTTCACGACCTCACTCGTCTCCACAGTATTAAGGATTATCGTTAGCCATCCGTTAAGCTTGGCGGCGTGACGATGCGCTCGGCGCTGGCGATGCCGGTAACCATGCGAAGCGTTCGCGCTGGCGCGGTTGCGGCATTTTGCTTATGCAGGATCGGGTTTTGAGCGTCGTCGTAGGTGCGGGTAGCCCATCGCCGATCGTCTCAGGAGGCGAGGTTGAAGGACACTAAAGGGAACCGCGAGGCCGCCCCCGGGGCAGGGGCCAGCCCGGCGACCGACATGCGCATGTCGGTCACGGCGCTTGCCAAGAGCGGCGCCGTGGCCGGCATCATCAAGCTTGCCAGCGCGGGCCTGTCCTTCCTGATGTTCGTGGCCGTGGCGATGGTGACGAACGAACGCGAGTTCGGTCTTTACAGCGCTACCTATGCCGGCGCGAGCCTGGTTTCCTTCTTCGCTTCGGTGGGCCAGCAGAGCACCGTGCTCAGGTTCTGGCCTCAATATGCCGGGCTGGGCGATCTCGGCTCGGCTCACGGGCTGATGGCGCGTGCCATTCTCGTGGCGCTGGCCGGGCTTGTCGGCACCAGCCTGCTCATCATCGTGGTGGGATTCCTGCCCTTCGTCGGCAGGGGAACGCCGGAATGGCTGCCGCTATGCGTGGCGGCGGCGGTGCTGTCGTTCTCGCTCGGCTGGTCGGAGTTTACCTCGGGCGCCTTCCGGGCCAAGAACGCGCTGATATCGGGCCTGCTGCCGCGGGACATCATTTGGCGCGCGGCGACAATCGCCGCCGTTGCGGCGCTGCACTTCATGCAAGTGAAGATCGATGCGATCGCGGCGACATATCTGACGGCGCTGCTGCTCATCCTGTCGGTCGTCCCGCAAACAATTGTGCTGTTGCGCGACACGGCGCGGGCAGATCGCGGTGGTCTCACGGAAGGGCAAAAGCAGGAATTCAAGACGGTGACGCTTGGCCTGTGGGGCGTCACCTCGCTGCCGCCCGCGCTCGGCCAGGTCAGCACCCTGCTCGTGGCGATGATCCTGGGGCCAGAGGCGGCAGGCGCGATCTTCGTGGCGGACCGGACCACGCGCTTCGTGACCCTTGCCCTCAACGGCATCAACCAGGCGCTGGCGCCGCAGATATCGGCGGCCTTCTACAGCGGCGACAGGGCTCACGTGCAGCGCATCACCAGCCTCGCCGCGCTTGGCGGCTCGGCCATTGCGCTGTGCGTGCTGGCGTCCTTCTGGATATTCGGCGACTTCATCCTGTCCATCTTCAATCCGGCCTATGCGACGCCGACCATGAGGGCGACGCTCGTCATCTTCGGCATCGGGGCGACGTTCGGCACCGCTTGCGGCCCGATCGAAGTCCTGTTGCAGTTGACGGGTCTGCAGCATGCGCTCTTCAAGGTGCTGGTCATCGTCAACGTTGTCGGACTTTGCGTGACGGCCGTGGCAACTTACTACCTCGGGTCCATAGGAGCGGCCCTCAGCATTGCCGGAACCGTCATCGCATGGACGGCTTTCGGGGTATTGATCGCCCGGCGCAGAATCGGCATCAACCCGTCGATCCTCGGCTTGTCCCTGGACAGGATCGGGCTGGTGCCTCATGCCCTCCTGAAGGGGCGCACGTGAAGATCGTCCAAGTGCAGACCCAGGCGGAAGCAGCGGGGGCGCAGCGCATCTCCGACATGGTGGGCGAGGGCTTGCGGGCGCGCGGGCACGAGGTGCGCACCGTCTTCATGTACCGCAAGACCGAAGCCTATGACCGCGATCCCAATGTGGATTTCGTCCTGACGGACAGACCGCGCGGATTGCCCGGGCAGATCCGGGCGACCGTCCTCTTGGCGCGATATCTGCGCGCGGCAGGCCCCGACGCAGTCATCACTTACCAACACTATGGCAATATCTTCGGCACGATCGGCGCCCGGCTGGCCGGCGTCAGGCACATCGTCGCAAACCAAAGCGGCGCCCCGCAAAGCATGGGCGTCATGGGGCTGCTCTCCCAAATCGACAAGCTGATGGGCACGGTCGGCCTTTACCAGGCGAATGTCGTCAATTCCGGCTGGACTCAAGCGCAGTTCGATCGCTATCCGCGCTCCTATCGGCGGCGCATGCGTCGCATCGATCACGGCGTACCCGCGCCGGGCGAGGAATTCGACAAGGCAGCGGCGCGCGCCGCCTTCGGCCTGCCGCAGGACGTTTGGCTGGCCGTATCATCGGGCCGACTGACGCGGATGAAGAACCAGATCGCGCTTGTCGGCGCGCTCGTTCGACTGCCCGACGTCCATGTCGCGCTGGCAGGCGCGGGGCCGGAGCGCGAAGCGCTCGTCGCCTTTGCCGAAAGCCGCGGCGTTGCCGACCGCCTGCATCTCGTGGGCGAGGTTCCGCCGACGCGCATCTTCGAATTCCTCGCGGCCGGGGATGCCTATGCGTTTGCCTCGATGACGGAGACCTTCGGCCTCGCCTGCGTCGAAGCAGCCATTTCCGGGCTGCCGGTTGTGGCCAGCAACCTCGACGTCTTGCGCGAGGTGCTGACCGCGGAGGACGGCTCTCCCGCCGCACTCTTCGTCGAGGCCGACGCTGCCGGCATGGCTAGGGGCCTTGGCGATCTGTTTGCGCGGCCGGAAGCCAAGGCCAGGCTTTCAGAGGCGGGACGGCGGCTGCGGGATAAGTATTCGCCGGCCAGGATGTGCGCGGGCTACGAGGCGCTACTGCTTGCCTGACCGCTTGCGCACGGCGGCGATCCCGTCGATCACTTCCAGGCGCCCGGCCCGATTGAGTGTGTGGATTTTCGGATAAGGAAAGTCGCCAGCCGCATCGATCGGCCGCGGCGGCGACAGCCGCACCGTCTGCTGGTTGAGCTCCAGCAGCTTCGACAGGCCCAGCCCGCCGCCATAGCCCAGCGTTCCGTCCTGGACCGGAAGAAGCACGCGGCCGTCGCGGTTGCGCACGAAGGCTCCGCCGGGGCGGGCCATGCGGTGGTCGATCAGGATCGGGTTCGCCGGATGCGGCCGCCACGGACCGGCAAGCGCGGGGGCGGAGAAAATCACCAGCGTGTCGGAAGTGCTTCCATGGCCGTCACGATCCGTGGCGAACAGCCAGAGCATGCCTTCATGCTCGAACAAGGTGGCATCGGAAATCTCGCCTTCGACCAGCACGGTCTCGGCAAGCCAGCTGTCCGGGAAGCCCGACGCGCGGTAGAGTGTGAGCTTGCCGCCGGCGCTCGCCTCCGGCAGCATCCAGATCGCGCCGTCGCGCTCGAATACCTGCGGGTAGGAGAGGTGGTGAGCCTCCTCCAGCACGACCCGAGGCTCGCCAGGAACGCCATCCGCGTCGAACGGGACAACGGAAATGACCGCCTTTCCGGTCGCGTGCGGATAGTCCTCGACGAACACAAAGGGCTGACCCTGCCACCAGAAGGGGAACGGGTCGGCATAGAAATGATCGCCCGGGTCCGGCAGCACCGACCAGCCGGTGCCGAGCTTGCCGGTATCGGCGACGCCCAGGGCATCGGTAAAGCGATAGCCGACACGCCAATGCGCGTGGCGGAAGCGCGCGCGCCGAAGCGCTTCCCGGCCGAGCCGCGGCAGCGCCGCGCGGAGATAGGCGGATGTGAACCCGCCTCGCTCGCCACGACCATGGATTTCAGCCACGGCCTCTCGTGGCAGCCGGTCCGCCGCGAACGCGCGGGTGACCGACTGAACCAGAGTAATGGCGCGGGCGAACACGTCCTCGGTGCCGAGTGCGGTGGATTCCCGCTTGTCGACCATGGGCCGCGCCTGGCCGACTACCGTCTTCCTGTCGAGCACGGCCTCGATCACCGGGAGCCTGCCGGCCGCGACGGCGATTGCAGCCGACAGATCGGCGCTGGATCCGTCGAAGCGAAGGCCGATGGTGGGGACATTCGACAAGGCCGCATCGCCGGCAAGATCGAGCCTCAGCGCGGCGGGGCGCCCGCCGGGCCGTGCCGGGATTGCTTGCAGCGCGGAGCCGAGAAGGGGTCCGCGCCGGCGGAAAAGACGTTGCTCGAACTGGAAGGCGGCTTTTGCCGCGGCCGGCCAGGTCGACGGCCCGGGCTGATGCGCCACCGCGACATCGTGGCCGTCCGCCTCCAGCCGCTCTATGGCGAGCTGCTGCCAATGGCGGGGCGCCGATTGCGGAACGATGACCTCGATCGCCAGCATGTCTTGCGCGACTATGTCCTGCTCGGATTTCCAACAATGAGGAACGAGAGACTGGCTGAAAATACTTACATCGGCGTTACACGCAGAACCGGATTTCTACTTTTTCGGCATGATTTTCGACTTGCGATCCCGAAGCGGTTGTGGTCGTCCGCCCGGCCTGCCACGCAACGCGAGATTAGCGGTTTCGGCATATACCAAGATTCCAACAATCGCGGCGACCGGTCTTGACCTGGAACGTAAGAAGTCGTGGATAGCCGCTGTCCCTGCCGGTTCGGATCACATGTTTGAAGTCACTGCCGAGGATGCGTTCGATTTCCGTTCGACGGAGTACGCCGAGCTCTTCGCCAGCTCGGCGGCAACCGCTTTTCAGCATCCGATTTGGCTCGCGCAACTTTATGAGAGGCTCGTGCGGCGAGGCGCCGCCACGCCACTGATCATCGTCGTCCGCGTGCGTGCGAGCGGAAGGCTCGCGATGGTCCTGCCGCTGGTGAGGCGCCGCTACACGCTGCTGAAGGTCGTGGAATTCGCGGATATGCGGGTTTCGGACTATGTCTCGCCCGTCGCCGACGAGGAGACCTTCTCCCGCATTCTTGCCGACGCCCGCACCGTCGCCGCCATCCGCAAGCATCTGCGGCCATACGATCTCCTGCGCATCGGCAAGCTGGCGGACCGCTCCCTGGCGATGGAGCGCCTGCTTGGCGTCGACAAGCGCGACAGCATGGGCATGAGCGCCTATTCCAGCGAGCTGGAGCCGACATTCGCCGGCTGGCGCGAGCAGCGGCTGGACCAGTCCTATCGCAAGGAGCTGGACAAGAAATCCCGGCAGCTCAACCGCATCGGGGAGGCGCGCTTCGAATGCGTTGACGGCCCGGCCGCGGTCCGCACGACATTCGATGCCCTCAAGCTCTATCGCGGCAAACGCTTCGACGGCAGCAACGGTCCGGCCGACCTTTTGCAGCTGCCTTCCTATTTCGATTTCTACCTGGCCGTGGCCAATGAAGGGTGCGGCGGCTTCGCCCGCACCTATGCATTCTGGATGAACGGCCAGCCGATCGCCGGCGCGCTCGGGCTCGAGCACCGCGGCTCGCTCCTGGTCATCCTCGGCGGTTTCGACGAGGCCGGCTACCGGAAGCAGTCGATCGGCAGCCTGATGTTCGAGCAGATCGCCCGCGATTGCATCGAGCGCGGCGATCAACACCTCGATTTCACCATCGGCGACGAGCCCTACAAGCGCGTGTTCGGCGGCCGGCCTTCACCGATGTGGCAAATCTACCGCGCAGGGAGTCCGCTCGGCTATGCGGCGCATCTAACGGTGCAGAAATTGCCGGCGGCCAAGGCGCTGGCGCGGCATATCCTTGAGGCCGCGCATGTCAAGAAGGCCAAGCCTTCGGCTGTCATCGTGCCGCCGGCTGCCGATGAAGCCGCCGAGTCGTCCTAGTTGAAGCGGGTCGGTTCGGACGCCTTACGCTAGCTTCAGGCGGTCGCGCACGCCTATGCCGAAGCGTACTTTGAACGAAATGCGCCGGCTTACCCGCAATCAGGTCACGGCTTCCACTTGCGGCCGCTTGAGACCGCGCAGCCGCGCGGCAAAGCTCGGGCTGAACTTGTCGATCTCGTGCAGGATGCGGCGACGGCTGAAATGAACCTGCCGGCGCGCGCGCCAGCGCAGGTCCGTGTCGATGGTCAAGCTGCGGCGGAAATTCGCCAACTCGAGCCCCCGTTCATCCATCGCCTGCTTCGTGGGATCATCATAGAAGGTGGCGATCTTCGCCGCCGCCATGCCGGGCGAGGCCATCCACTGCGGCACGTGCACCATGCACAGGCGCTCCACATCGGTGAGGAGGCGGCTGACGCCTGTTCCGGCGGCCGGACAGGATGTCTGATAGGCGTCTCCGATCAGGACGACGCCGTCGCGCTTGCAATTTTCGGCGACGGTGATGTCGGTGAGCCAGCTCGAAACGCGGTCGATGACCTCGAAATCGCCAAAGGTCTTGAGGAGTCCCGGAAGCGTTTCAATGAGCGTTTCGCGCGGGCGGTCGCGCAGCGCCTTGACCCACGGGTCGGTATGCTCCCGGAAAACAAAGAGGTTGGCGCGGGTAACGCCGCCGGCCGGGAAGAAGTTGAGGTAATCGATGCCGTCCGAAACGCGTTCGCCGTAATAGGTCAACGCCGGATGCTTGAACGCGTTTGCTCCCGCCGGCCGGACATTGAAACCGAAAGTCAGCGATTGGCGCTGGTGGACGAACCGGCGCTCGATGCCGACGTCGCGCCGCAGGATGTCGCCCATGCCGGTGGCGAGCACAAGCAGGCGAGCCGTCACATCCGGCTGCCCGATGATCGACACACGCTGCCGCTCTGGGCCGGCCTCCACAGCGCTCACCCTGCCGGCGACGAAGCGTACGGCCTTGGGCAGTTCGGCCCGCATCGCCGCGACGAGGTCGTCGTAAAAAATGCCGTAGTGGCGGGCTCGCGTGCGGTCGAGTACTCGCCCCTTGCGCACGTTGACGATCTCGTCGAATGCCGCGGCCGCCGTGGAAAGACTGTCGAGGAGGCCGATCCGGCGCAGCTTGTCGATTTGGTCGCCGGCGATCTTCTCGACACGGAACTCGCGCGGAAAAACGGGGTGGCGGTCGATCAATGTGACACGGTAGCCCGACCGGCCGAGGAGAGTCGCGGCAAGTGTCCCGGAGAGCCCGCCGCCGACGACAGCGATCTCCGTGTCGGTTCCCTCCGGCAGCGGACGAAGCGAATGTTCGGCTGTCATTGGGAATACCTCAACAGGGCATAAAGGGCACGCGGATTGGTGGTGAAGTAGCGCCAGAACAGCCGGCGCGGCTCCATCAACATGCGCCACAGCCATTCGAAACCCGCCTTCTGGACCCAGAGGGGGGCGCGCCGGACCTTGCCGGCAATATGGTCGAACAGCCCTCCGGAAGTCTTGATCACACCGACATTCGAGAGCCGCGAGCCAAAATCGCGGACAAAGATCTGCTCGCGCGGCACGCCGAGGCCGAGCCACAATATGTCCGGTGCAAGCGCGTCGATCTCTTCGAGCTTTTTCTCGAGCGCTTCGCCGGTGAGGTAGCCATGGCTATGGCCGACGATGCGCAGGCGCGGATAGCTGGCTTTGATGGCGGTCACGGCCTTGGCGTTCCCGGCCTCAGTCGATCCAAGCAGATAGAAGGTCGCGGCCTCGTTCTCGGCGAGCTTCGCCACATCGTGGAACAGATCGGTGGTGGCCACCCGTTCCGGCAACCGCGTGCGGCACAATAGGCGCGAGGCGAGAACAAGCGGCTGGCCGTCGGCGAAGATCTGGTCGGCTTCGCGGAAGAGGGCGGCGATCTCAGATTTCGCGCGAACCTGGGCGATGACGTCGCCGTTGGCGGAGGTGAAGTAGTAGGGACGGCTGCCATGGCGGTGCTGCCGCGCCGCCGCGAGCATCAGGCGGGCGGCGCCCTGCCGATCGATCACGGTGACAGGCAGCCCGCCAAGCTGCACCGTCGGCAATGCAGGCAGGTCCTGCCGGGAAGGGGCTGCTTCCAGCGCTGCCACGGCGGTCACGCTTGGACGTCCGGTCGAAGTCTGGTGCTGCAACCGGGGAAAACGAGAGGTCTCATGGTTCGCGGACGTCAGATGTTGGCTGGAGTGGAGCGGATCCGATCCGCCGGTCGTAGCGCTGTGTTGTTCAAAATCTCTTTTTGAAGTTTCTAAAACTTTTCGCATAGGAGAAGTCGCCCCACTCTCCGGTAGTTCAAACTACCTCCTTCATGGCACCATACCTAAAAAAATCAAAAAGTTAAGCGACATGTTAATAGTTAGTTAATATGGACAATTTGAATCGAAATATAAATCAGTTTAACCTTTTGACCTCGACTTCACTTGCTTTTTGGATGACTTTGAAGCTGCGTTTTCAACACGAATGCGATGCGATCGCCACTGGTGCGACCACATTGCAATGCCAACAAGCTCCTGATCTATCCTGGGTGATCCTGGGCCACGAAATAGTTGGTGAGGCGGGCAGCGACATGCATGGCGCCCGCCAGACGGGCAAAGCGGAAATCGTCCGGCGTCAGCTACTCCGGCAAAGGCCAAGACCGATCTTCATGGCTCTATTTCACACCGATGCCGGCGGTCAGGCCGCCGTCTATCTTGTAATCCGCGCCGGTGCAGAAGCTCGCTCTGGAAGAGCACAGAAAGGCGATGAGTTCGGCCACTTCTTCCGGTTCGCCGATGCGGCCAAGCGGATGCGCCGCACCGAAGCGCCTGTACGCTTCCTCGACATCGGCATCGCTGCCGGTTTCGCCACGCGCGGCCTTCTCCAGGATCGGTGTGCGGATCGAGCCTGGGCTGACCGAATTGACCCGGATGCCAGCCGCCGCGTAATCCAGCGCCAGCGAACGCGTCAGCGTGTGGATTGCGCCCTTGGTCGTGGCATAGGCGGCGACGTTCTGCTGGCAGGCGAAACCCTGCACCGAGGCGACATTGACGATGGCGCCGCCACCGCGGCGGATCATTTCGGGGATGCCGAAATGCGCCGTCAGGTAGATCGAGCCGACATTGACCGTCATCGCTCTGTTCCATGTTTCCCAGTCGGTCGTGGTCGCGGTTCCGTAGGGATGGACGGCCGCCGAATTGACGATCACGTCGAGGCCGCAGAACCGTGCGACCCCGGCAGCGACGGCATCGCGGACCTGGTCCGCCACGGAGACGTCGGTGTCGACGACCAGCGCGCCGGCTTCGGAACTTTCCAGCTCCGCTCTCATTGCCGCATTGGCCGAGCGGTCGATGCCGCAGGCGATGATCGCAGCACCCCCCGCGGCGAGGCGCCTGGCGGTTGCCAGACCGATTCCCGTGGTCCCCGTCACCAGGGCGACCTTGCCAACAAAATCCTTCATTGCGGGAACTCCTTCAGTCACGTGTCGGAACTCGGCTCTTCCGGCAGGAATCGCAGGGCGAAATCCAGATGGCGGCTCATCAGGTAGGCGTAGGCCACCCTGTCGCGCGCGCGCAGGGCGGCGACGATCTCGCCATGCGCGGCGCGGGTGTCGGCCAGGACCGGGCGCATCTCCTTGCCGATGGTCATGATCCGCAGGATCACCGGGGAAAGGAAGGAATACATGTCCGACAGCATGCGGTTGTCCGCCAGCCCGATCAACGCCATGTGGAAGTCGAAATCATTCTCGGCGGCTTCCTCGATCGAGCGGCTCTCGACGATCCGCGCGTTGACCGCGTCGAGCGCTTCGATCTGCTCGTTGGTGGCGTTGAGCACGATGTGGTCGCCGATGCCGACTTCAATGATGCGCCTGAAGCCTTGAATGTCGGCGAAGGAGGAGCGCGAGACATCCATATGCGCGGCAAAGAAATTCTGGATGGCGATGCCATGCCCGTCGGCGAGCACCGCCCCGACGCGGGGTTTAGGTTCGATCAGCCCGTAGGTCCGAATGGCGCGCAAAGCCTCGCGCACGGTGTTGCGACTGGTGCCGGTGATCTCGCTGAGCTCGCGCTCTGTGGGCAGCACGTCGCCGACATTCAGCTGCCGCGAGCGGATGAGATCGAGGATAAGCCCGGCCGCGGCATCGACCGCCGAACTGCCGCCGGGGTGCCGGCGGGCGACGCTCTCGCGCACGGCCTGAGAATTTTCCAATGACGATCTCCCAAATTGTTGGACCAGAATATCGCAAGATTCCGGGAAAACAATCGAGTTGGATGCGGTCTCGATCAGTTTGCCGGGCTACCTGTCGGCCATTAGGGCGTCCGATAAAGCCCAAATTGTCATTGACTCTCATCGTGGTCCAACAATAACTTGCCGCTCCCTCTCAAAGGAAGGCAGAAAATGGAGCAGTGCTGGCGTTGGTATGGCCCGGACGATCCGGTGACGCTGGATCACGTCAAGCAGGCCGGGGCGACCGGAATCGTCTCGGCGCTGCACGACATCTATGACGGGCGCGCCTGGCCGCTGGAAAACATCCTGGAGCGCAAGCGGATCATCGAGGCGGCGGGGCTGACCTGGTCGGTCGTCGAGAGCATCCCCGTCCACAACTCGATCAAGATCGGCTCGCCGGAACGGCTGCGCTATGTCGGCTTTTACAAGGATACGATCCGAGCGCTGGCGAAGGCCGGCATCGCGACGATCTGCTACAATTTCATGCCTGTGGTCGACTGGACCCGCACCGATCTGGCGTATCGCCTTCCGACGACGGGTTATGCATTGCGTTTCGACGCGATCGATTTCGCGGCCTACGACCTGTTCGTGCTGAAGCGACGGAATGCCGAGGCCGGCTACAGCGCCGCGCGCATCGCCGAAGCGGAAGCGCGATTGAAAGAGCTCAGCGACGAGAAAATCGACCGGATCGAGCGTAACCTTATCGCCGGACTGCCCGCCACCGAGCGCAGCTACAACCGGGACACTTTTCGCGAGGCCTTGGCCGAGTACGATTCGATTGGGCCAAGGGAATTGCGCGACAATCTCGCCTGGTTCCTGCGCGAGATTATTCCGGTCGCCGAACAGGAAGGGGTGCGCATGTGCATCCATCCCGACGATCCGCCCTTCTCGCTCTACGGCCTGCCGCGCATCGTTTCGACAGCTGAAGATGCGCGGTTCATTCTCAATGCCGTGGAGAGCCCGGAAAACGGGCTGACATTCTGCACAGGCTCCTACGGCACGCGCGCCGACAACGACATCGTTGCCATGGTCAAGGAGTTCGCCGACCGCATCCATTTCGTCCATCTGCGCAACGTCACCATCGAGGATGACGGCTCTTTCTATGAGGCCGAACATCTCGAGGGCGGCACCGACATGGCGCATGTCATCCTCGCCCTGATGCAGGAGGAAGCGCGCCGTCGGAAGGAAGGCCGCGCCGACTGGCGCATTCCGATGCGACCCGATCACGGACATCTACTCGCCGACGACATCGGCAAGACCAGGATCAATCCCGGCTATTCGCTGATCGGCAGGCTGAAGGGCCTCGCCGAACTGCGCGGCATCATGCGGGCCGTCGAACGGTTCGGGCTGGCATAGAATCGAAACTTTCCACCCACATTACCGGCGAGCGCAATTCGCTGCATAATGACCGCGCTGGCCGAGAATCGGTGTTCGGCAAGCCGATCCTCCACGGCGGCGTCAGTTCTGGTATTCTCAATGCCCTGGTCGCGGAGGATTTGCCCGGGCCCGGGACCGTCTTTCTCGAAATCGCATGGAAGTTCGTCAAGGCGGTCGGCGTTGAGTAGGCGATCATCGGACGCGTGGAGGTCAAGAAGTTGCGCCCCGACAAGCCGATCTGCAAGATCGAGACCAGCCTACGCAACGGCCAGGGGAGCTTTGTCCCACCGGCGCGGCGACCGTGTTGACCGTCCCGCTGCAAGGCGCATGAGCGCGGTGAGCGGCAGCCCGCTTGGCATGGCCGCCGACAGCGGCCGCTGGCGCGTGCTGTCGCTGCTTTGCCTGGCGGTCGTTCTGTCGCTGACCACCTGGTTTTCGGCGACCGCCATCCTGCCCGAACTGAGGCAGGAGCTTGCGCTCGGCGCCGGCGGGGAGGCCTGGCTGACCAACGGCGTTCAGGTCGGCTTCGTGATCGGCGCGCTGGGGGCGAGCCTGGTCAACCTTCCCGATTTGGTGCGGCTCAGCCGGCTGATGGCGGCCGCCGCTTTTGTCGCCGCGCTCGCCAATGCGAGCCTGCTGTTTCATCTCGGGCCGGGCGGCGTGATCGCCGCGCGTATTGTCACCGGCGCAGCACTTGCCGGCGTCTATCCGCCGGCGCTGAAGCTCGTCGCCACCTGGTTCACGCGCGACCGGGGGCTGGCGCTCGGCGCAGTCATAGGCGCGCTCACCATCGGCTCGGCGCTGCCGCATCTTTTTCGCGCTGTCCTGACCGCGCTCGACTGGCGGCCGGTGGTCGCGGCCGCCAGTCTAGCAACGACGGTCGGCGCGCTCCTGTTTCTCTTGTTCGCAAGGGAGGGGCCCTATCCTTTCGGCAAGGCGGTGTTCGAGCCATCGCGCATCGGGCAGGTGTTTCGCGAGCGGCCGCTGCTCCTGGCCAATCTCGGCTATCTCGGCCATATGTGGGAACTCTACGCCATGTGGGCGTGGCTGCTTGCCTATACGCGCTCGGCATTCGAGGCGCAGGCGATCGGATCGGCCGCTGCCGCCTCGCTTTCGACCTTCTTCGTCGTCGCCTCCGGCATCATTGGCTGCCTGTTGGGCGGCTATCTGTCGGACCGCATCGGCAGAACCGCGACCACCGCCGGCATGATGATCGTCTCGGGAAGCTGTGCGCTGCTGATGGGCTTCCTGTTTGCCGGGCCGCTTTGGCTCTTCATGCTGGTCGCCGTCGTCTGGGGTATTTCGGTGATCGGCGATTCGGCGCAATTCTCAGCCGCAGTGACCGAGCTCGGCGATCGCCGCTTCGTCGGCACGGCGCTGTCGGTGCAGCTTGGCGCTGGCTTTGCGCTGACGGTGCTCGCCATCTGGCTGACGCCGCGCTTCGCCGACTTCATCGGTGGCTGGCGCTGGGCCTTCCTGCTGCTGGTGCCGGGTCCGCTTCTTGGGGCGGCCGCTATGCTGTGGTTGCGAAACTTGCCGGAGAGCGAGAAAATGGCCGGCGGCCTCCGCTAGCGCTCTTGCTCCTCGACTGTCTAGCGCTGGAGCCGATTGAGAACTTCGTCGCTACGCAAATCGCCAGCGCACGGCCCGCGCTGCTCCGTTGGGCGTAAGGTTGGCGATTGCACATTTGCCGGGAACAATGCAGCCTAGCTTCGAGGCTCGAAAGCTGCCTCCCGGAGCGGGGCCATGCAGGCAGGATACGCGGCACAGTTACTGGTGCAGATGTCATGACACGCGCCCAGTTGGCCGGCGTCACCCTGGGTCTGTCGCTGGTCGCAGCGCTTACCATTGTCCGGGCGAGCGACCCGCAGCCGTTGAGACTCGCCCGCGAAGCGACGTTCGACCAGTATCAGAGGCTGGCACCTCGCCGCTTCGAGTCGATGCCCGTCCGCGTGGTGGACATCGACGAGGCCTCATTGCAGCAGTTCGGGCAGTGGCCGTGGCCCAGGGATCGCATGGCGGCCCTGGTCGAAAAGCTGACGGAGCTTGGTGCGGCAGCCATCGCATTCGACATTCTTTTCGCCGAGCCCGACCGTCTGTCGCCTCGCACTGTCCTCCGCGACGTGCCGGGCATCGATCCGGCCCTGCTCGACCGCCTGCCCGACAATGACGAGATCTTCGCCGGGTCGATCGCCGGCAAGCCAGTTATCCTGGGCTACGGCATCTCCAACGAAGGGAACTATCGGCCGCAAATCAAGGCTGGCATTGCCTTTATGGGCGAGAGCCCGATCGCTGCTCCTCCACCTATCAAGGCAGCCACGCCGCTGCGGCCGCAGCTTGAGGCCAATTCAGCCGGCATCGGACACATCAGCCTCAATCCCGGCAGATCGACCGCTGTGGTGAGGACAGCCCCACTCTTTCTGACTGATGGCGAGCAGCTTTATCCGGATCTTGCCCTCGAAGCCATAAGAGTAGCGCAGGGGGCCTCCACCTACCTCATTGCCGGCGCGCCGGATCGGCAGGGCATAATGACCTCCGTCAAGATCGGCGACTTCGTTATCCCGGTGACCTCGGCCGGCGAACTCTGGCTCTATGTCAGTCCCGACAGGGCCGAGCGTTATGTTTCGGCGAAGGACGTGCTTGCACCCGGCGGCGTCTCGTCCGAAACGAGGGCCGCGATCGAAGGCAGCATCGTGTTTGTCGGCACTTCGGCCGCCGGGCTGCAGGACATTCGTGTCACCGCGCTCGGTGAGAACGTGCCGGGCGTCTCGATCCACGCGCAGATCGTTGAACAGGTGCTGTCCGGCCACTATCTGTCTCGGCCTGATTGGGCAAACGGGCTGGAAATCGCGTCGATCGCGATGCTCGGCAGCCTCCTGGTGATTCTGACGATTTTCGTAAGCCCCGCGATTGCGCTCGCCTGCGGCCTTGCGATCACGGGACTGGCGCTCGTCGCATCATGGTTTGCCTTTTCGCTTGCGGGACTGCTGTTCGACCCGTTTGCGCCGATCCTCATGGGCACGATCACGCATTTCGCGACAACCTCTTTCCGCTTCCTGGTGACTGATCGAGAGCGGCGCGCGATCCGGCGGGCCTTCGGTCAGTATTTGTCGCCATCGCTTCTCTACCGGATCGAGCACACGCGCGACGCGCTTCGTCTTGGCGGCGACGACCGAGAGCTGACCGTGATGTTTGTCGATGTGCGAAACTTCACGGAGATCAGCGAAAGACTGCCGCCCACCGCCGTCGTGCGGTTTTTGAACACGCTTCTCGACGCGCTCAGCCGTCATGTCACCGCCAATGAAGGCACGCTCGACAAGTTCATCGGCGATTCGATCATGGCCTTTTGGAATGCCCCGGTCGACGTCACCGATCATCCCCGCAAAGCCGCTCGCGCGGCATTGGCGATGCGCGAGACGATTGCCCGCCTCAACGAAAGCGATGCATTCGGATTCGGGGCCGGGCAGACGGTTCGCATCGGTATCGGAATCCATACCGGCGTCGCCTGTGTCGGAAATATGGGCGCGGAATCGCGTTTCAACTATTCGGCCGTTGGCGACGCGGTGAACATCGCAGCGCGTATCGAGACAACGTGCAAGACGGTGAGTTTCGATATCCTCGCGTCCGACGACACAGTAAGATCGCTGCAAGGCTGGGCCTTGCTCGACGCGGGATCGCTGGAACTCAAGGGAAAGAGCACGAGGACCAGAATCAATGCCGTCGTAGGCGATGAAAACGTTGGGTCGTCGCCGGATTTTGCCGAATTGCGGCTTCTCCACGGCAAGCTCGTGGAGGCGTTGCAATCGCGCTTGCCAGGCACCCGAAAGATGATCGCGGCGGCCAAAGTCAAGGCTGCGGGCCTGCCGACAGGGTTGCAGGAATTCTATGGCCGGATCTCGCGCAGAGCGGATGATTTTGTTGGCAAGCGGGCGGGAGCGGCGATGGAAGCGAATGCCGGCTATGCGGAGCAACAATTCGGCTCCGGTTCCTGACCTTCATTGATGTAGGGCGGTCGACCGCTCGACTCGGTGGTGTTCAAGGGCAACAATTTCGTCCACCCCGACGTAGGGGCGAGTTGGCCCAGACCGGTTGGCGAAGTCAGATACGGACGCGCCGAGAAAAAGAGCGGCTATCCGCTGCTCTTGCCACTGCCGGCCACCCCTGCCGCTACTTTTTGCCAGGACCCTTGGATTTTCCGGGATTGCTGGGATCGTGCTTGCCCGGATCATTTCCATGGCCGTTGTTGCCGTCATCTTTGTCGCCCCGCGGCGGGCTCGGCGGATCGGGGGTGCCCGGACTGGGTGGTGCCGGTGAGTTGCGCCGCTCCGGCCGCGCCGTATGCTCCTGCTGAATGGCAGCCGTAAGCCCGCAATTTCCGCCGATTGCGTCAAAGCCTCCCGAGAGCTGCTGATTGCCGGTCAGAAACGGCAATGCCCGCGAGGTGCCGAGTGTGGTGAGCACAGATCGATTGACCTTGATAACGTCGGACATCGCGCCTGACGGCGTCGCGACCACGCAATCGCAGCGCCGCTTCAGTTCCCTGCATCCGCCGCCGCTGCAGAATCGGGCCGACCCCTTCAGCAGCACGACGGCGGTTTTGCCGTTGGGCGCGATGTGGACATCGAATGCTGTTCCCCGCACGCCTATTGTGCCTGCGGGCGTCACAATCTGGTAGGCGGACGAAGGCGAGTTCCCGCTTATCCAGCGAAACGTTCCCTTGGCAGCGCGGATGGTGAGCTTCTTCACCGAATTATCATCGTTGAAGACGTATTTGTCGAGGACGACGGAAGAACCCCACCCCACCGCCAGCTTGGTGCCATCCCGGAACACGAATTGGCCAAGCCCGGTATTGGATGTCCTGATTCGTTCGTCCCGATGAACGGGTGCGCTGACCACCAGTGGTCCGGTTGCGCCGGTAACGGCAGTCTTGATCACGACTGCCTGGCCCACTGCTTCGGCGGCTATGGTCGGTGTCGCATTGATGAGATTCGCGGCAAGCGCGACAACTGCAGCCCACCTCAAGGACGGCATGGCATCCTCTCCGAAACGGCTTTATTAGCACATTCTTGAAAGACTGTCCCCGCGGAGTCATACCTCAATTTGAGTAGGATATGGCTCTTTCGCTTGGGCGACGCTCGAAGGCACAATCGTCGACGTTAGGTCCTGCGCTTGGGTGGGCCGCGCGGGTTGCCCCCTCGCTCATCGGGTCGGAGGTGGGATAACGCCAATGCTGTTACTGAATTCGTCTGGCTGAGGGACAAGGCGATGTTCTGCGTGGGCGGCGCGAGAGCGCCCGCATCTGGGGCATCGATCATGGTTTGTGTCGGCGCGCTGTCTTTGAAGATCTTCAGCCCATTCTTGGGCAGTTTAGCCGCGTCGGCCACGAGGGAGGAGCGCCATCGCCCTGGCCGCTTTTCTGAAAGCAAGCAATCGGCCAGCCCGCGACCCGTCTCGATACAAGTGCATGTATCCGCCGTGATCTATCTGCAGCGCACGAGGCCGACAAGGCAAATAGGCTGGGCATCGCATCCAATGTGCATAGCAGCTGAGCAGACGCTGCTCAGCATATGAACCCTCTTGGGTAATATAATTTGAAAAAATTGCTCCCTCATGTTCAAAACAGGTCGATAGACCTGCGAGACATGGGTTCGAATCCTGCGGGGGCCCGCGGTCCTCAGGCGAGAATTCTAAAGAGGTTCGACAATGACCCAGCACGTACAAGATGCTCGAATTCTCATGTACAGCCACGACACGTTCGGGCTCGGCCACTTGCAGCGCTGCCGCACGATCGCGCATTCCCTGGTCGAGGATTTCCACGGACTTCAGGTGCTTATCATTTCGGGCGCGCCTATCGCCGGCGCCTTCGACTACCGCGCCCGCGTCGACTTCGTGAAGATCCCGAGCGTCATCAAGTTGCGCAACGGCGAATACACCTCGCTGGAAAAAGATATCGATCTGCATGAGACGCTAAGAATGCGCCAGTCGATCATTCGCCACACAGCCGAGACGTTTCGGCCGGATATCTTCATCGTCGACAAGGAACCGCTCGGGCTGCGCGGTGAGATCGAGGACACGCTGTCCTACCTCAAGACGCGAGGCACTACGCTGGTGCTTGGCCTGCGCGAGGTGATGGATGCGCCGCATCTGCTGGAAGCAGAGTGGGAACGCAGGGATGTGATGCGCAAGATAGGCCTGTTCTACGACAAGGTCTGGGCCTACGGTCCGCCGGATTTTTACGATCCGTTGACCGGCCTGGATGTGCCGCCGGCTATCAGGGCAAAGATGAAGTTCGTCGGTTTCCTGCAACGGAGCCTGCAGAAGAACGAGTTGCCCGGCCACCGCCCCGAGGGCGACTATATCCTCGTTACGACCGGTGGCGGCGGCGACGGCGCCGATCTGATCCACAACGTTATCGATGCCTATCAGCAGGATCCGCAATTGCAGCATAGGGCGTTGATCGTGCTTGGGCCCTACATGCCGGCGCGCAAGCGCAACAAGTTTCTTAAGAAGGGGTCCAAAATCCCGTATATCAAGATCATCGAATTCGACAACCGCATGGAAGAGCTGATTGCCGGCGCCAAGGCGGTAGTGGCGATGGGCGGTTACAACACCTATTGCGAGATACTGTCCTTCGACAAGCCGGCGCTGATCGTGCCGCGCATCAAGCCGCGCGAGGAGCAACTGATCCGCGCACGGCGAGCAGCCGAACTCGGTCTCATCAAGATGCTTTCGCCGGAAGAAGCCGAGGATTCCCAGCGGTTTGCCGATACACTGAAGGTGCTGCCGGATCGGCCCCGCCCATCGCAGAGCAATCCGCATCTGAGGCTGGAAGGGCTGCCTCATATTTCCGCGATCGTCGCGGAACTGCTCGACAGGCAGGCCGGCCATCATCTTTCGGTCATTGAAGGCATCAACTGAGTTGCAACATCGCAAGATCGTCGTGGTTCTGAAGGGTTATCCGCGGCTGTCGGAAACCTTCATCGCGCAGGAACTGCTCGGGTTGGAGCGAGCGGGGTTCGACCTGATACTCGTTGCGCTGAGGCGGCCAACCGACGCAAAACGCCATCCGGTGCATAACGAGATCAAAGCGCCCGTCCATTATCTGCCGGAATACCTGCATGAAGAACCGCTGCGCGTGGTTCGCTCGCTGTTTGCTTGTCTGCTGCGGCCAGGCTTCTGGCGCGCGTTCGGATCGCTGGCTGCCGATATCCCCCGCGACTTTACGCGCAATCGCGTGCGCCGCTTCGGGCAAGCGCTCGTGTTGGCGGCCGAATGGCCGGAAGATGCGGGCTGGCTGCATGCGCATTTCGCGCACACACCGGCATCGGTGACACGCTATGCCAGCCAGCTTCGCGGTCTGCCGTGGAGCTGCTCGGCCCATGCCAAGGACATCTGGACTTCGGCTGACTGGGATCTGGCTGGCAAGCTTTCCTCGGCCCGCTGGACGGTCACCTGCACGAAAACCGGCTTCGACCGTCTGAAAAAACTCGCAAACGGCAACTCGTCTTTGCATCTGAGCTATCATGGGCTCGACCTTGATCGCTTCGGCAGCTTCCGCGGGGCGCGCAAACCGCATGACGGCTCGGCACCGGACGAACCGGTTATCGTTCTGAGTGTCGGGCGCGCCGTTGAAAAGAAAGGTTACGATACCTTGCTGGAGGCGCTTGCCCTCCTGCCTGGTGATTTGGCGTGGCGTTTCGAGCATATCGGCGGTGGCGACGAACTGGAACGGCTCAAGGCGCTGGCGCAAAAGCTCGGCCTGGATGGTCGCGTCTCTTGGAGAGGCGCGCTTGCTCAGGAGGAGGTGCTTGAGCACTACCGCCGCGCCGACATCTTCGCCCTGGCCTGCAGGATCACCGCAAATGGCGACCGGGACGGTCTGCCGAACGTTCTGGTTGAGGCGGCCAGCCAGCGGCTCGCCTGCGTGTCGACCGATATTTCCGGCGTGCCGGAGCTTTTATCTCCGGATGAAACCGGGCTGCTGGTCCCGACAGAAAATCCAATTGCCCTGGCACAGGCGCTGGAGCGCCTTATCCGTGATCCCGTGCTGCGCGCCCGCCTCGGTGACGCTGCAGAGTGGCGCGTGCGCGCCAATTTCGATCATATGACAAGCATTGGGCAGCTCAAGGAACTCTTCGAGCGGGAGTGGCGGACCGCCGAATGAAGCGACTGCGCGCCTTCTTCTATGTCCAGCACCTCCTCGGTATCGGCCATCTTGCGCGCGCCAGCCGCATTGCGGCGGCTCTGGTCGATGACGGGTTTGACGTAACCGTGGTGACGGGCGGCGCGCCGATCGCGGGGTTTCCAGGATCGGGCGTCAAATCTGTATCTCTGCCACCCGTCACCTCCGGCGATGAGGGATTTTCCGGACTTGTCGACCTGCAGGGCAAACCCATCGACGATGCTTTCAGGAGATGGCGTTCGGAGATGCTGTTGCAGGCCTATCGGGATTGCGGGCCCGATATCGTCATTGTCGAGGCGTTTCCATTTGGACGCCGGCAGATGCGTTTCGAACTCCTGCCGCTGATCGAGGCCATCGACGCGACATCACCCAGACCGCTGCTGGCGACGTCCGTCCGTGATATCCTTCAGGAGCGCGTCAAGCCGGGCCGAAACGAGGAAACGGTCGATCTCATCAACAGGCATTTCGACCTTGTCATGGTCCACGGCGATCCGGCTTTCGCGACCATCGACAAGACCTTTCCACTGGTCGGGGCGATCAGGGCCAAGGTCGCCTACACTGG
Source organism: Mesorhizobium sp. WSM4983 (assembly GCF_029625765.1). NCBI lineage: Bacteria > Pseudomonadati > Pseudomonadota > Alphaproteobacteria > Hyphomicrobiales > Phyllobacteriaceae > Mesorhizobium > Mesorhizobium sp. WSM4983. Next base: position 95,976 of record NZ_JARTVM010000013.1, read on the forward strand.
GCTCGTTGCCGCGCCGCCACCGCCCGCGGTCTCCGAGCGCTTCGATGTTCTGGTGTCGGTTGGCGGCGGGGCTGCCGGAAAGAGCCTCGTTAGTGCCACTGTTGCAGCGGCGCGGAATGCCAACAGCGCTTGGAAATGGTGTTTGATCACCGGTCCCAACCTGCCGAAAGGCGATTTCGACGCGATCGCACGCGATGCCACGCCGGGCCTGTCCGTCTTCCGGTTCCGCGAGGATTTCGCCAGCCTGCTGACCGGCGCCCGCCTCTCGGTCTCGCAGGCGGGTTACAACACGGTTTGCGACGTGCTTCGCGCGGGTTGTCGCTCCCTACTCGTTCCATTTGCAGCGGGCGCGGAAACCGAACAGACGGTTCGCGCCCTGATGCTCGAAGAACTCGGTCTTGCAACGGTGCTGACGGAAAAGGACCTAACGCCTGAAGGTTTGGCGCGAGCGATCGAACAGGCGCTTGCTGGACCGAGGCCGTCCGCGCATCGTCTCGATCTGGAAGGCGCGCGTCGCTCGGCCCAAATCCTGCGCGAGCGACATCGAACATGGTCCCTGAAAACGGAACTCTAGCTAACGCGCGTCGCCCCGGTGAGATTCGCGCGACGTCGTTATTCGACAGCCGTCACGCTTCTTTAGAGCGAAATGCGTTAAACAGTTCCAATCAGCATGAAACGCGTATAATTTTTGGTCGGCAGTTCGCCCGCGAACCGCACCTCCCGTAGGGGCGCCATTGCTTCGAAGGCTGCCAGTGAAGCCACGCAGTTGACGTGCGTCGGCTCGCTGAAATAATCGTTGGATTGCAGCAATACATTCGTGCCCCGCGGAAGCAGGGCAAGCCAGGCGCGCAGATCGACTATGTGTTCGCAGCTCGTATTGACCACCAGGTCGGGCTGCGCGGCCACATAGTCAACGGCGTACATATCTGCCGTCAGCGCGCGGAACCGGTCAACGGCATCCCGGTTGAGGGTCCGGGCGACCGGCGCGACTTCAGGATCGATGTCGATGCTATCAATCGCTCCGATGTCGAAGCGAGCATCGTTGAAAAGCATTGCCGGCAATACGCCGTACCATCCACCCAGAACCCATATGCGCCCGAACCGGCCGCCGCAGCTATCGAACAGCTTGTCGAGTGCCCACATCTTGCAGGCGACCTGCTTGTGGTTGAAGGCGTTGGCGATATCGGCCTGCGGATGCCTGGCGATGACGCGCGCCAGCCCTGCCACGAGAGGGTGGTTGACATAGGCGGCAATTCCCCGCGTGAGGTCCAAGGCCTGTTCGTGCCCGTCCATGCCCGCATTGCGTGGTTGCGTGACATCCATCATACTCGTCTTGTAGGTTGGGATTTCGGGCGACACAACGCAATCTTGCCCCGGCAAGGCTGGTTGGTTCGCGGACGTTGATCATGCTGCACGCCGCTTCGCCATTGCCCCGTGCCGGAGAGGGGCTGTCGCATCAGTCCGGACCATCGGCGTTCATGCGCCAGCATCAGCAGCGCAGCTGTGGCGGCCGTTCGCCAAAACGCCACGGCAGCCGTCAATCGTTTGGCCAGCTGCTTTCTTCGCTAATCAACAATGCCCGTGTTGCGGTCATCGACCATGCGCCTGAACTGGATCGCGCCGCCTCGCAGCGTCCTTTCATCGTTGAGCGCAGGACAATCACGGTGCACTGTGGCTCGAAGCATGTCGTTGGCGACGAAGAAATTGCCGATGCGCCATTAGCCAGCAGGTGCTTCTATGTCCTGCAGCCTTGCAATTGAACGGTCCACGGTCGGATGGAACCCAGTTTAGCCCGCTATATCTGGACGCACACCAAGAAGCAGCAGGTCTGGATATTGATGATCGTCGTGCTTTCGATGATCCCGTATTTCATATCCTTCGATCTGCCGAAGCTGATCGTCAACGGCCCCATCCAAGGTAAGGGTTTCGGAGAACCCGGTGCGACCCAGCCGTTCATGAGGCTGCACTATGACCTGCCATTCATTGGTGAGGTGCAGTTCTTCTCCGGCTTTCAGCTCGACCGCACGGAGACGCTGTTTGCGCTGAGTATTGTTTTCCTTTTGCTAGTCATCATCAACGGCCTGTTCAAACTCTACATCAACACATACAAAGGCCGACTTGGCGAGCGCATGCTGCGGCGTATCCGTTTCGATCTGATCGATCGCGTGCTGCGGTTTCCGCCGATTTACTTCAAACGCGTGAAATCCGCCGAAGTGGCGACCATGGTGAAGGACGAGGTGGAGCCGCTGGGGGGCTTCATCGGCGATGCCTTCCTGCAGCCGGTGCTGCTCGGCGGTCAGGCGCTGACGGCCATGCTGTTCATCATGGTGCAAAACTTCTGGCTCGGAACGATTGCGGTCGTGATCGTGGTGATCCAGATCGTCCTCATCCCGCGCATGCGGCGGCGGCTGATCGTGCTCGGGCGCGAACGGCAGTTGACGGCGCGCGCGCTCTCGGGCCGGGTCGGCGAAATCGTCGACGGCATCGGCGCGGTTCACGTCCACGACACATCAAACTACGAGCGCGCCGACATAGCTGCCCGGCTCGGCCTCATTTTCAAGATCCGCTTCGATCTTTACCAATGGAAATTCATGGTGAAGTTCCTCAACAATTTCCTGGCGCAGCTCACGCCCTTTCTGTTCTACATGATCGGTGGCTACCTGGTCATCCGGGGGCGGCTGGACGTCGGCCAGCTGGTGGCCGTGATCAGCGCCTACAAGGACCTGCCCGGACCGATGAAGGAACTGATCGACTGGGATCAGGCTCGCCAGGATGTCCAGGTCAAATACCAGCAGGTCGTTGAGCAATTCACCGTCGAGGGTCTCATTGCGCCAAGAATTGGGGCGTTGACGATCGATGCTCCCGGTCCGATGACCAACCCGCTGTCGGCGATCAATCTGTCCATAGCGGACGATGGCGGTGGAATGCTCCTCGACCGGATCTCGCTCCAGGTCAAGCCGGGTGAGACGGTGGCGCTGGTCAGCACCGCAACAGGTGGAGCGGAGGCGCTTGCGGAAGCCTTCGCGCGGCTGAACTGGCCGGACAGCGGAAAGATCGCTTCGGGCGCCGACGACCTGCTTGAACTTCCCGAAGCGGTGACCGGCCGGCGCATGTCCTACGCCTCGTCGGATGTTTTCCTGTTCCATGCAAGCCTCCGCGATAACCTGCTCTACGGGTTGAAGCATGCGCCGCTGACATCAGTGCCTTATGAGGGTGCTGCGGCAGACCAGCAGCGCTGGAACATTCACGAGGCGCGGCGGTCGGGCAATTCGGACCTCGATATCCGGAGCGACTGGATCGACTATGCTTCCGCCGGCGCCACCGGCCCGCACGACCTTTTTGAGGCGGTGCGCCGGGTGCTCGACGCGGTTCTTCTGTCGCGCGACATTCTGGATCTTGGCTTGCGCTCCTCGGCTGACCTGACGCGTCACACGGAACTCGCCAGGCGCATCGTCGAACTGCGTGCGGCGCTTCGAACCCGGCTGGAACAGGAAGGGCTGAGCGGACTGGTGGTTCCTTTCGAACCAGGCGCCTACAACAAGGAAGCATCGATCGGCCAAAACCTGCTCTTCGGCGCCGCCGCCGGCCCCGAACTGGCCGACAAGGCGCTAGCGGCCAATCCCTATTTTGCGTCTGTGCTGAGGCAAGCCGGCCTCGACCGCACGCTTTTCGAGATGGGCATGGAGATCGCCGAACAGGCGATCGAGCTGTTTGCCGACCTGCCGCCCGATCACCAGTTCTTCCAGCAGCTCGCCTTCATGGGCGCCGAAGAGATACCCGCCTACGAAACCTTGTTGCAACGGCTCAAGAACCGGCCCTATGAGGCAGTTTCGGAGAACGATCGCGCCATGATCGTTACACTGAGCTTTGCCTATATCGAGCCCCGGCACCGCTTCGGTCTGCTGAGCGAGGATCTGATGAGCAAGATCGTCGCTGCACGCAACCGGTTCTATGAAACCCTGCCGTCCGAGCTGCAAAATGCGATCGAACGCTATGATCCTGCCAAATACATTGCCGCGGCCAGCGTCATGGATAATGTCCTGTTCGGGCGTGTGGGCAACAACCATCCCGACGCGCCGGATCGCATCCGCTCCATCGTCTATGACATTCTCGACGAATTGGGGCTTTATGCCGAACTTCTGGATGTTGGCCTGGACTTCAACGTCGGCGCCGGCGGCAGGCGGCTGACCGCTGGCCAGCGGCAGAAGCTCGATGTTGCCCGGGCCCTGCTCAAGCGTCCCGATTTTCTCATTCTCAACCGGCCGCTGTCGGCGCTCGACCAGCGTGCGCAGGACAAGGTGCTGCGAAACGTGCTCGACGAAGCCAGGTGCGACGGCCATTCGCCGGCAATTGTGTGGGTTGTGACGAATCCGGCAATGGGGATGATGTTCGATCGCGTTATCGTCTTCGACTCGGGTAAATTGGTGGAAGACGGAACGCTCGAGACACTTTTGGCAGGGAAGGGTATCTTCAAGGAACTGCTGTCTTAGACCAACGGGCATTGAGATGGGATCGTTCTGTCGGTGGGAATTGGCTGCAAGGCCACGGGATACGGCGCCTGGCAAACGCGAATTTTGAGAAGGTTTGCGACAATGCTGCTCAAGGATGAAGTTGGAATGCTGCAACGCGTTCCCTTGTTCTCCGGCATCGAACCGACAAAGCTCAAGCTGCTTGCGTTCACATCCGATCGTGTGAGCTACAGCGCCGGCCAGATCCTTTTCCGGCAGGGCGACGAGGGAGATGCCGCCTATGTCATCCTCTCAGGCAGCGCGGATGTTCTGGTCGATTCCGACAGCGGGCCGATAAAAGTTGCCGAACTGGCGCCGAATTCGATCGTTGGCGAGATCGCCATCTTGTGCAACAGCTCCCGCACTGCCACCGTCAGAGCGGCAAGTCCGCTGGAAGCCTTGAAAATCAGCAAGGATCATTTCCTGAGGCTTATGAAGGAGTTCCCGGAGATGACCATCGAGATATTGCGGGTTCTTGCCGATCGTCTAAGCCATACGACCGCGGACCTGATCGACGCACGAAACGCCTAGCAGCAGTTGTTTGGCCACGACGGGCGAAGGAGCAGCATGGATTTCCTGGTCAGGTTTTGGGGCGTGCGCGGCAGCATTTCGGTATCGGGACCAGAATTCTCTCGCTATGGCGGCAACACGAGCTGCATTGAGATGCGATGCGGCAAGCATATGCTTCTGTTCGACGCCGGCTCTGGCCTAGGGCTTGCCGGCAGAGCGTTTCGGGCCTCGGGCGTGACCGATTTCGAGCTGTTTTTCACCCATTGCCATTACGATCACATCATCGGGCTGCCGGCTTTCAAACCGATCTATGACCGGAGCGTCAAGGTCAGGCTTTGGTCCGGCCATCTTGCGGGACGCATGACGACCCGTCAGATGGTCGATGAATTCATGCGGCCGCCGTGGTTTCCGGCCAAGCTCGACATCTGCAAGGCAAGCATCGACTGCCGCGATTTCGTATCCGGAGACGTTCTAAGGCCGCGCGAAGGAGTGGTCGTCCGGACCGGCAGTCTCAACCATCCGGGAGGCTGCATAGGTTACCGCGTCGAATGGGGCGGCCGCGTCGTGGCCGTGATCACAGACACTGAGCACGAGCCGGGTAAGCTCGATCAGGCGGTGCTCGACCTGATCGAAGACGCCGACCTCGTCATCTACGATTGCACCTACACCGAGGACGAAATGGAAGACCGCCGTGGCAACGGGCACTCGACATGGCAGCAGGGCGTCAAACTCTGTGAGGCAGCCGGTGCCCGAGGGCTTGGGCTGTTCCACCACGATCCGACACGCACCGACGACCAATTGGACGAGATCGAGAAACTGGCCAAAGCCAGGTTTGCCGGCGCTTTTGCCGCGCGGGACGGCCAGACGCTCAAATTTCCAGTCTCATTGCACAAAAAGCGCTGAGCTATTTTGCTCTATCTTATTGTTTTGACGCAATTCCGGAGGAAAATCGCTCACACTTTTCCTGGAATTGCTCTACCGCCGCTACGCCCGATCAATGTCCGGATCGGAAGCCATGCGCAGGCTTCAGTCTGTGCGGCGACTGTGAACAGCCGTTCGAGAAAAAGCCAGGCCGATTCATCGTGGACGAGATGATGGGTGAGCAGGCCGACCGGTTCGCCACCGTCGAAGGCATGCTGCAATTGCGCAATGATGGCCTGAACCAATGGCCCATGATCGCGACAGCCGCGCGTGCCATGCCAATCGATGATGTCGACATTGCTGTTGATGACCGGCACTGAGGCCGGCTTCGGCGGCCCAAAGACCGACAATGCCGCAAATCCTACCGATCCAAGCTCCGATACCAAGCCGGGGTCGATTCTATTCCAGGGTGGCACCAGCATCGGAACGGCACGCGCGCCGTGCAACCCGGTTAGGCGCGACAGCCCGCGGGCCAGATCATCGAGCACCGCCTGGCGTGGCCGATGCGCGCCGAGTTCCTGCTTTTTCTGGTCCTGCGGCGCATAATTGCGGTGCGCCCAGCCATGGATGGCGACGGAGGCATGCGGCGCCTCGTCAAGCCGGACGACAAGCCTCTCGTCGGTCAGCGCCGGAATGACGGCCAGAGTGAGCGGAACCTCGAATGCACGGGTGAGGTCCAGCAGCCGATCAAGCGCAGCCGTCGGATCCACAGCGTCGTCGTCGCGCAACCAGAACTCCGCCTTGCGGTCCGCCCGTCGCCAGCACGCCAGTTCTTCCACCAAGGGCTGCCAGATCTGATCGAATGTCATGCAACCGCGATCTTCGCAAGAAGTTCGGAAAGACGCGCCGCTGCAGTACCGAGAGAGCGTTCTTCGAGGATGAAACGTCTGGCGTTGCCGGCCATGGCGGTTCTTTCGTCGTCACGGACCAGAAGCCTTTCAATGGCAGACGTGAACGCTGCCACATCGCCCGGCGGGGTGAGAAATCCGGTCTGGCCATCCCGCACGACCTCCGGTACGCCGGCGATGTCCTGCGCCACCACCGGAAGCCCGGCGGCCTGTGCTTCAAGATAGGCAACGCCATAAGCTTCGCCGCAACCCGGCCAGACGTAAATCCCTCCACTGTAGAGGACATCCGGCACGGCGGCTGGCTCGATCGCGCCAAGCCATTCGATCCGGTCGGCGGGAAGGCCGGCGAATTGCCCTTTGACCTCGTCACGGGCAGGCCCGTCCCCGACGACCGACATGGTCCAGGGCAGGTGGCCGATCGGAGCGAGGGCTTGCGCGAGCATGCGATAGCTATCGACCTTGTCGCCCGGTCGCATCATGGCGACTGTAACGAGACGCGTCGGACAACCACGCGCCGGCAGTTCCCGGAATACCGATGTGTCGATGAAGGGCGAAAGCATGCCGAAAACGGCGTCTGGAAGAGCGTCTGTCAGTCCCCGACGATCCCTTTGCGTGAAGCAGATGTTCAGCGCCGCCTGTTCGACGGCTCGCGCCACCAAGGCTTGCATATCGGCCCAAAAACCGACGTTGCGCCGCTTCGAATAGGAGGCTTCCGCGGTCACATAGGGGATGGCAAAGGCCGACGCCAGCTCGGGCCCGATCAGGTCGGGCGCCTTGTAATAGAGATGATAGGAGAACCAGAGGTCGGGCTTGCCGTCACGCTGCCAAAGCTCTGTCAGCCGCGCGACTTCCTCTCGGGCTTCGACCTTGAGCGCATCGAAACTTTTCGACTCCGGTTCGCGTAGATAGAAGCGCAATTCGGATGCCAGATCGACGCGATGCCCTCCATGCTCAAGCGCCTTGATCAACATCCGTGCCATCTGACGGTCGCCAGAGGCAACGGCATGATTGGGCGACTTCAGCGGCGCGTAGAAGGCAATTCGCATCGCCGGAGCCTATCATTGGAAAGCCTGCGCAAGTCAATTTCGAAGCATGATCGAGTTTCACCTTCAAGCAGTGGAATGTGCTATTGCATGCTCATGGAAACAGCCGCAGCGTCCGACCCGTTCGTCGCTTCCTTGCCGGTGTTCGCGAAGTTCGAAAGCGTTGCCGACATCGACAACTATCGGCCGCTTCCCGATGGCTGGGCGCTGGCCACCGCCGACATCGTCGGCTCGACCAAGGCGATCGAGGCAGGGCGCTATAAAACCGTGAATATGGCCGGCGCCAGCGTCATTTCGGCGCTGCTCAATGCGCTGGGTCGGCAAGATCTTCCCTTTGTCTTCGGCGGCGACGGCGCGCTCGTGGCGTTTCCGAGTTCGGCGCTGGAGATCACGCGCAACGCCCTGGCGGCCGTACAGCGATGGGTGGCGGACGAGTTGGCCCTGACCTTGCGCGCCGCAATCGTGCCGATAGAGGATATAAGAGCGCAAGGCCTCGACGTTCGGGTAGCGAGGTTCCGGGCCTCCGAAGCGGTGTTCTATGCCATGTTTGCCGGCGGCGGCGGCAGTTGGGCGGAAGCCGAGATGAAAGCGGGGCGCTACCTGATCGATCCTGCGCCGGCCAACGCGCGGCCGGATCTGACCGGTCTCTCCTGCCGCTGGAGCCCGATCGAAGCCCGGCATGGCGAAATCGTCTCGATCATAGCCGTTCCGGGGGCCTCGCGCGATGTGAGCGGCTTTCAGGTTCTGGCTTCCGACATCATCGCCCTTGTCGGTCGACAGGAACGCGATGGCCATCCGGTGCCGGTGAACGGGCCGGCCTACGGTTTTTCGCCCGCCGGCCTCGATCTCGAGGCCCGGGCCGTCGCGCCAGCGGGAAGGCGGTGGTTGTCGAAGCTGTGGATAGTGTTCCTGTTGTCGCTTGCGGCTGTGACCGATCGATATGGCTGGACGATCGGGAGGTTCGATCCGAAGATCTACAAACGCGACGTGGCCAGCAATTCGGATTTCCGGAAGTTCGATGACGGCTTGAAGATGACCATCGACGTAGATGCGGATTTGTTGCAGCGGATCGAGCACCGGCTGCAGCAGGCCGAAGAGGCGGGCATTTGCACCTATGGCCTGCACCGCCAGCAATCGGCCTTGATGACGTGCCTCGTCGCCTCGCCGCTGCAGCGCGATCACGTTCATTTCATCGACGGCGCCGCCGGCGGTTATGCGATGGCTGCCGCAAGCCTGAAGGCGAAGGTGTCGGCCTGACGACGGCTTGCGGAGATCCATTTTCCGCAATATGCCTCGGGGTTGTTGGGCCCACATTAGCCTCGCCGTGGAAGCGGGCAGTCTGTCCATATTGAGGAAAACAGATTTTTGGACGCCTCACGATCGACATATGACAGTCTGCTGAACCGGATTTCGACGCGCACCGCGCAAGTCGGGGTGATCGGACTGGGTTATGTCGGATTGCCGCTGGCGGTCGCGGTAGCACGCGCCGGCTTCCCGGTTTTCGGCTTCGACATTGAAGCCCAGAAGGTCGAGAATCTGAACAGCGGGCAATCCTACATCGAGGCGGTGACGTCCACTGCCCTTGCCGTCGAGGTGGCGAGCGGACGGTTTCGCGCCACTGCGGATTTTACCGAACTGGCCGCCTGCGATGTCATCGTCATCTGCGTTCCGACGCCGCTGACGAAAAACCGCGAGCCAGACCTCTCCTTTGTCAGGAACACGGCAGGCACCATCGCGAAGCATCTGCGTCTCGGCCAGTTGGTCGTGCTGGAATCGACCACCTATCCCGGCACCACCGACGACGTGATCAAGCCCATCCTGGAACAAACCGGCTTGCAGTCGAAGATAGACTTCTTCCTTGGCTTCTCGCCCGAACGCGAGGATCCCGGCAACCGCAGCTTTGAAGTCGCGACGATCCCCAAGGTCGTGGCAGGCGACGGCATTGAAGCGGCGGCGCTCGTGAAGGATTTCTACCAGGGTGTGGTCAAGACCGTCGTTCCGGTTTCCACCACCGCGACCGCCGAGGCGGTCAAGCTGACGGAAAACATCTTTCGCTCGGTCAACATAGCCCTGGTCAACGAGTTGAAGGTCGTGCTCGGTGCGATGGGCATCGACATCTGGGAGGTGATCGAGGCGGCAAAGAGCAAGCCCTTCGGCTACATGCCGTTCTATCCTGGGCCCGGACTTGGCGGGCACTGCGTCCCCATCGATCCTTTCTACCTGACGTGGAAGGCGCGCGAATACGAACTGCCGACCCGCTTCATCGAACTGGCGGCAGAGATCAACACGGCTATGCCGCGTCATGTGGTCGATGAACTGGCCAGGGCGCTGGACCGGCGTTGCGGCAAGGCGCTCAGCCGCTCGCGCATTCTCATCATTGGGCTCGCCTATAAGAAGAATGTGCCGGACATCCGCGAGAGCCCTTCATTGCGGCTCATTGAACTCATCGAGGAATGGGGCGGCAAGGCCGAATTCCACGATCCGCACGTCAGAGAAATTCCGGCGACACGGGAGCATATGCCGATCAAGGGGCGTCGGTCTGTCGAATTGAGCGAGGGGACCTTGAAGGATTTCGATGCTGTCGTCGTTGCAACCGACCACGACGCGATCGACTATCAGGCGATCGCCGATCACGCCCTTCTGATCGTCGACACGCGCAATGTTTTCGGCCGCCTCGGGCTAGCCCGAGAGACGGTGGTAAAGGCCTGATGGCGGTCTGAGCCGGCGAATTCTTTGCTCGATGTCAGGATCGTGGTTGCACTCGGCCGGCAGCGTCGACACATAATGCCGCGAGTAAATAGATACAGTTAGCCTGTCGCTCGCCCGCACGGACAGCCAGTTGCGAAGTTCTTCGCCGGCTTTTCCTGCCAAAGCTGGCTTCATTGACTTCGGGGATCTCTTCTTGGGGTCGTTGGCGGACTGTGTTGTGGGCGGATCAAAGGACAATGCCTCGTCTTCGAGGAGTTTCGAGATAGCATGAGCACAACGCAAGCAGAAATTTCCACCATTCTCATGGATAAGGTAGCCGATTGGCTGAACCAATCGGTACTTGCCGGCAACGACCTGGAAACATTGGTAAAAGGCTTTTGCGAACGGCTGGCTGCTGCCGGCCTGCCGTTGAAGCGGGTGCATTTGAGCTTTTCGATGCTTCATCCGCTTTATGATGCGCTTGGCTTCACCTGGGTTCGCGGCCGAGGCTTAGAAATCGAAAGCTTCCGCAATGAGCCCGGCGCGCCGTCCGACAGGTTCCTGACCAGCCCATACTATCATCTGCTCAGCAACAAGCTCGACCACCTGCGACGCCGGCTCGACCCGTCGCTGCCATCGGAGTTTCCTGTTTTCGATGATCTCAGGCTTATAGGCGTCACCGACTATTTGGCTTTCGTGCATTCCTTCAACGGCAACGCCAGTCAGGGCATGATGGGGTCCTGGTCCACCGACAGTGCCGCAGGATTCAGCGACAGCATGATTTCGGCGCTGCTGCGCATCCAGAACCATCTCGCTATGGCAACCAAGATGGCGGTTCTCACCAAGCTCGCCGACAACATGATGACCACTTATCTCGGCGGCGACGCCGGCAGGCGCGTGCTTGACGGTCAGATCAAGCGCGGCGAGGGCGATACAATCCGGGCCGCGCTGGTCATGGGCGACATGCGCGGGTCGTCAAGGCTTGCCGAAACCTCCGGCCGTGAAATCTATATCGATACGCTGAACCAGTTTTTCGACGCCGTTGCTGCACCTTTCAATCGCAAAGGGGGGCAGATCATGAGTTTCATCGGGGATGGTTTCATCGCCGTTTACCCTTGCGAAAGGCATCGCTCGCAGTCCGAGATCGCCTGCCAGGCTGCTCTTGCGGCAGCGCGCAGCGCCACAGCGCGCGTGACGGATCTCAATCTGCGCAGAAAGGAAAAGGGGCTAACCGACATAAAATTTGGTATCGGCCTACATGTCGGCAATGTGATGTTCGGCAATGTCGGGCTTACCGACCGGCTCACATTCTCCGTCTTCGGCTCGGCTGTAAACGAGGTCCAGCGCCTCCAGGTACTGACCAAGAAATATCCGCACAGCATTCTCGCCAGCAAGGAATTCGCCAGCTATTGCGGCGCCAGCAACTGGCTGACGCTCGGCAGCGAGGAACTGGCTGGCATCAAGCAGAAGCTGACGGTGCTCTCACCCGATCTGTCGGGTGCTCTCGCAGTCGATGAAGACGGTGCGCTGGAGCCGGTTTATGACCGAAGATCGGACGCCGAGCAGGTCATGTTGCTTCACCGCGATGCCGCGCGGCTGTCGGCGGGCGACCCGAGCAAGCTCCAGTAACCGCCACGACCTGATCCGAAGGGCCCCAGATAGACAGTCCGCTCGCCGGTTCCGCCGCTGGCGACCGTTCCGAATCCAAGTTGCTCTAAGCTGGCAATAGGTTAGTCTCGCTTCCGAACCTGCCAGATTGGGGCTGGTGTGGAATGAATTCGGGTGTTGATCTGCTGCGGATCGAGGATGTTGGCATCTCTTTTGCCATCATCGGCGGACCGTTGCATGCCGTCAGGCGCGCAAATCTTCGCGTCCTGCCCGGCAAGGTTACCGCGCTTGTGGGCGAGTCCGGCTCCGGAAAATCGGTTCTCAGCCAGGCAGTGATGGGCATTCTGCCGGGATCAGCCCATGTTCGCGGCCGTATCCTGTTCTCCGATCCTGAAAGGCCCGGCACCACGCAAGATATCCTGAAGATGCCACGTGACGGACCCGAAATCCGGGCATTGAGAGGCAGCCGCATCGGCAAGATCTTTCAGGAGCCGATGACATCGCTGTCGCCGCTGCACACGATCGGCAACCAGGTCAGCGAATCCTTGCAGATTCATACCCCCATGGCTCGGGCGGAGCGCAAGGCGCGGACCGAGGAAATGCTCGGTCTTGTCGGCTTTCCGAGTCCCAAACGCGCCTATGATATGTATCCCTTTGAGCTTTCAGGAGGATTGCGTCAGCGCGCCATGATCGCCATGGCGCTTATCTGCCGGCCCGCCCTGTTGATCGCCGACGAGCCGACGACGGCGTTGGACGTCACCATCCAGGCGCAAATCCTACATTTGCTGCGCGGCCTTCAGACCAAGCTGAACATGGCGATGTTGCTGATCACCCACGACCTCGGCGTGGTCGCCAACGTCGCCGACGAGGTCGTGGTCATGTACCATGGCGAGATCATGGAAGCGGGACCTGTCGAGGCGATATTCCGCCGACCAGGTCACCCCTACCTGAAGGGCCTGATGGCAGCCGTTCCGCATTTCGACCTGAAGCCTGGCGAAAGGCTAAAGGCGCTGCGCGAGGTGCCGGTGAATGTCGAGAACCTGCTCGGCAAGCAGACGGCGCCGCCGTCGAAGGGGCCAGACGATATCCTGTTGTCGGTCAGGGATCTGAAAAAGACCTTCACAATCCGCAAGTCCGGATTGTTTGGCGGGGATCACCAAACCACGGTTCGCGCCGTGGGCGGCGTGAGCTTCGATATCAGGCGCGGCGAGTGCCTGGGGCTGGTCGGCGAAAGCGGCTCCGGCAAAACCACGGTCAGCAAGATCCTTATGCGGGCTATCACCCCTAGCGGCGGCTCTGTGACGTTCAACGGCCGCGATGGAGCGATCGACGTCTTGCAAGGCGAGGGAGACGCCCTGCGCATGCTGCGCGCCAAAATCCAGATGGTCTTCCAGGATCCGGTTTCATCGCTGTCACCTCGCATGACGGTGGAGAACATCCTGAGCGAGCCGCTGGAGATCCATCAACGTGGCGATGCCGCGTCCCGACTCGCCACTGTCAAAAGCCTGATGCAGGCGATCGGGCTCGATCCGCGCTTCATCAAGCGCTATCCCCACAGTTTCTCCGGCGGGCAGCGTCAGCGTATCGGCATCGCGCGCGCGTTGGCGCTGGGCCCTGAACTGCTGATCTGCGACGAGCCGGTTTCGGCGCTCGACGTCTCTGTCCAGGCGCAGATCTTGAACCTGCTGAAGGACCTGCAGAAGGAACTGGGCCTGACCTACCTGTTCATATCGCACAATCTGGCGGTGGTGGACTACATGGCAGACCGAATCGCAGTGATGTGCGGCGGGCGTATCGTCGAGCTTGCGCCACGCGAAACTCTGCTGAGGAAACCGATCCACCCCTACACGCGCTCACTCGTCGCCGCAGTACCTTTCCCCGACCTCGACAGGCCGATGGATTTCAAGACGCTGAAGCTCAGCGGCGCTTCCGACACCAGCGCATGGGGACCGCAATTCCGCGACGAGGGCGACGAGGATGTATTGTCGCCGCTCGATCTTGGTGGCGGCCACCTCGTGTTGGCCCGACGTTCGGCCGATGTCAGCGAGCTACGCCATTGATCAGCCGGCGCACCGTCCTCGGACTCATGGCTTCGGCGGTTTTGCCGGGCACATTGCACGCAGGCGATCTGGAGCCGCAATTTCTTCAGCCGCTGCTGAAGGCCCTGGCGCTGCCGGCACTCTCCGAGCGCTTGCCCAAGAACCCGCGCGTGTTGAATCTCGCTGCGATGGGGCGGCAGCCCGGCCAGTATGGCGGCACGCTGCGCACGATCATCGGCAGTCAGAAAGATATCCGGATGATGACGATCTACGGATATGCTCGCCTGGTCGGCTATGACCAAAAGCTCAACTTGCAAGCCGACATTCTTGAAAGTTTCGAGGTAGCGGACGATCGCGTCTTCACTTTCAAGATACGGGAAGGACATAAATGGTCTGACGGTAGCCTGCTGACGCCGGAGGACTTTCGCTATTGCTGGGAAGATGTCTGGCTGAACGACGAACTTTCGCAAGGCGGGCTCGCCCCGGCCCTGCTGGCCGACGGCAAGCCGCCACGCTTCGAGATCGTCGATGCGTTGACGGTCCGTTATAGTTGGGATGCGCCAAATCCCGACTTCCTGCCCAAGCTCGCGGCTGCTTCGCCGTTATCGCTTGTTCTGCCGGCCGCCTATCTCAAGCAGTTCCACAAGAAATACCAGGATCCATTCCGGCTCGCCGGCCTGATGGAGGAGAACAGGGCCAAGAAATGGACGCTCCTGCATATCCGCATGTCGCGGCAGTATCGCCCGGAGAACCCGGAACTGCCGACGCTCGATCCCTGGCGGAACCGGACCAAGCCGCCGGCTGAGCAGTTCGTCTTCGAGCGCAATCCGTTCTTTCACCGCATAGACGAGAATGGCCGGCAACTACCCTATGTTGACCGGATTGTCATGAATGTGAGCTCGTCGGCGATTATTTCCGCCAAGACCGGCGCGGGCGAGAGCGACCTGCAATGCATGGGAATTGATTTCAGCGATTACTCCTTCCTGAAGGACGCGGAGAAGCGCTACCCGGTCAAGATGCATCTCTGGAAACGCACACAGGGTTCGCGACTGGCGCTGCTGCCCAATCTGAATTGTGCCGACCAGGTCTGGCGTGGCCTTTTTCGCGACGTGCGCGTGCGTCGTGCACTTTCGCTCGCTGTGCACAGACGCGAGATCAATATGGCCGTGTTCTATGGATTGGCGCAGGAAAGTGCCGATACGGTCCTGCCGGAGAGCCCGCTCTACCGGCCCGAATTCGCGAAAGCCTGGGTCACCTACGATCCTGATCAGGCCAATGCCCTGCTCGACGAGGTCGGGCTTCAGGCGCGTGACGATGACGGCCTGCGGATACTTCCCGATGGACGCCCGGCGCAGATCGTCGTGGAAACGGCCGGCGAAAGCACGCTGGAAACCGATGCGCTCGAGCTCATCAGCGATCACTGGCGCCAGATCGGTATCGCCCTGTTCATCCGGACTTCGCAGCGCGACATCTTTCGCAGTCGCGCGCTTGGCGGCCAGGTCATGATGTCGATGTGGTCGGGCATCGACAATGGCGTGCCGACCGCCGACATGAACCCGTACCAGCTGGCCCCCACCATTGACGACCAACTGCAATGGCCGCTCTGGGGTGCTCACTACTTGTCTCGTGGCAGGCTCGGCGAGGCGCCCGATCTTCCGCCGGTGGTCGAGTTGATGACCTTACTCAAGCGCTGGAACGCATCGACCGAAGCCACGGAGCGCGCTGAAATCTGGAATTCAATGCTGTCGATCTACACCGATCAGGTGTTTTCGATCGGCACGGTGAACGGAACATATCAGCCGGTTCTGGCCTCCTCGCGGCTGCGCAATCTGCCTGACAAGGCGCTCTACGGCTACGACCCGACCGCCTATTTCGGTGTCTACATGCCCGATACATTTTGGCTTGGAGAGTCCTGAGCGTGCTTCGATATATTGTCTGGCGCCTCGCCGTAATGGTTCCAACGCTGCTGATCATATCGGCGCTTGTGTTCACGATCATCGAACTTCCCCCAGGCGACTATTTCGACAGCTATGTTGCCGAGCTTCGGGCCCAGGGCGAAGCGGTGGATTCCGACCGCATCGAGATGATGCGGAAGGACTATGGTTTCGACAAGCCGCCGGTCATTCGCTACTTCTACTGGGTCGGCGGGATGCTGCACGGCGATTTCGGCTATTCCTTCGAATATGAGCTGCCGGTTCGCGACGTGATCGGGGACCGAATGTGGCTGACCGTGCTGGTTTCCTTCGTGACGATCCTCTTCACCTGGCTCATCGCCTTTCCGATCGGCATGTACTCGGCCACGCATCAATACAGTTGGGGCGACTACGGCCTGACTTTCTTCGGCCTTCTCGGCCTTGCCATCCCGAACTTCATGCTGGCGCTGATCCTGATGTATTTCGCCAATATCTGGTTCGGCACGTCCGTCGGCCATCTCATGGACCAGCAATATCTCGGCGAGCCGATGAGCTGGGCCAAGGCGAAGTCGATCCTCGCCCATCTCTGGATCCCGGTCTTGATCATCGGCACCGGGGGCACGGCAAGCATGATCCGGCGGCTGCGCGCCAATCTGCTCGATGAGCTTCACAAGCAATATGTCGTGACGGCGCGCGCCAAGGGCCTTCATCCCTTCAGGACCCTGGTCAAATACCCGCTGCGCATGGCGCTCAATTTCTTCATTTCGGACATCGGCTCTATCCTGCCGGCCATCATTTCCGGTGCCGAAATCACGGCGATCGTGCTGTCTTTGGAAACGACCGGGCCGATGCTGATCAAGGCGCTGCAAAGCCAGGACATGTATCTGGCAGGGTCGTTCCTGATGTTCCTCGCCTTCCTGACGGTCATCGGCGTGCTGATTTCCGATCTGGCGCTGGCACTGCTTGATCCACGAATTCGTTTGCAGGGCGGCAGTACCAAATGAACACGCAATCGCCACTTCCCGCTCCGGGTGCTCCGCTGCAACACTATGTTTCCATCGCGCCCTTTGACCTGCAGTCGGTCGAGGCAATGACGCCGGAGCAGTCGAAGGTCTTTCAGGCGTCGCAGTTGCGGCTGATGTGGTGGAAATTTCGACGGCACCGGCTTGCTCTTGTATCCGGCATATTCCTGGCGGTGCTCTATTTCGCGATACTGATCTGCGAGTTCCTGGCGCCCTACAATCTGCACACGCGCAACATGGACTACATCTATGCGCCGCCGCAGCGGGTGCACCTGTTCCACAACGGCCAGTTCGTCGGGCCGTTCGTCTACGGCCGCCAAATGACGCTGGATATGGACACGCTGAAGCGGAACTACATCGACCAACAGGATGATGTTCAGCGGATCCGTTTCTTCTGCAAGGGCGACAGCTACCGGTTCTGGGGCCTGATCGAAGGTGACAGGCATTTTGTCTGCCCTGCCGAAAACGGCCAGCTCTTCCTGGCCGGCACTGACAGGCTGGGGCGC
This sequence comes from Mesorhizobium sp. WSM4983, assembly GCF_029625765.1. Classification (NCBI taxonomy): domain Bacteria; kingdom Pseudomonadati; phylum Pseudomonadota; class Alphaproteobacteria; order Hyphomicrobiales; family Phyllobacteriaceae; genus Mesorhizobium; species Mesorhizobium sp. WSM4983. Next base: position 113,582 of record NZ_JARTVM010000013.1, read on the forward strand.
GATGTGCTCTCGCGCATCGTCTATGGTGCACGCATTTCACTGACGATCGGCCTCGTCGGCATCAGTTTCAGCTTCCTGCTCGGCATAGTCATCGGCGGACTGGCCGGCTATCACGGCGGCATCTTCGACCTGATCGTTCAACGGATAATCGAAGTTCTGCAATCGATCCCCAGCATTCCGCTATGGCTGGCTCTGGCGGCGATCATGCCGATAACTTGGAGTCCGATCCTGATCTATTTCGGCATCACCGTCATCCTCGGGCTGCTCGACTGGACCGGATTGGCGCGGGCCGTGCGTTCAAAGCTTTTAGCGTTGCGAGAGGAGGATTACGTTCTGGCCGCGCAATTGATGGGCGCCAGCAGCGGCCGCATTATCCGGCGGCACCTCATTCCGGGCTTCATGTCGCATCTGATCGCGACGGCGACGATCTCCATACCCGGCATGATCCTGGGCGAGACGGCGCTGAGCTTCCTCGGGCTCGGGCTGCGGGCACCGATAACCAGTTGGGGCATCCTGCTCACCGAGGCGCGCAGCGTCAGCGTGATCGCGTTTTATCCATGGCTACTTTTGCCGATCCTCCCCGTCATTCTCGTCATTCTGGCGTTCAACTTCCTCGGCGACGGCTTGCGGGACGCTGCAGACCCCTACAAGTGACATCGCCAGTCCGCCGCCCGCCAAGCCGCAGACTCCACCCGGTTCGTCGTCGGCCTGTTCGGTTGTTGCTGTGTTGAACGTTCGCCTCTATATGCGGCGACGCCGGATCGGGCTAACACGTTGCTCGGGTTTCATCCTGGTCGCGGGCATTGCCGGTCTCTTGAGCTGGTTCAGGACACACAGACGCATATGAGTCGCCTCGAAAGTTTCATCCGCAGGCTGACGGCACAGCGCGACATTCTCGATCAAGTCTGCGCGGAGGTGGCGAAGATCGAGGGTCCCATCCTTGAGCTCGGCCTCGGCAATGGCCGGACGTTCCACCATCTGCGCGAGCGTCTGCCCGGCCGACGGATCGTGGCGTTCGACCGCGCACTTGCCGCACACGCCAGCTCAATTCCCGAAGCTGAAAACCTCGTGCTCGGCGAAATCCGCGAGACGGCGAGCAGGTTCATCGGCATCGAGGCCGCTCTTGTTCATGCCGACATCGGCACCGGCTATGAAGATCGCGATGCAGTGACCTCTACCTGGCTCCCCGAACTGACCGCGCGCCTGCTTCGCGTCGGAGGCATTGCGGTCAGCGGCACGCCGCTCGATCACCCGCAGTTGCAAAGCCTTCCACTGCCGCCTTCGGTACCCGCCGATCGCTATTTTGTCTGCAGGCGCGTCTGAGGTCCCCAACGCCCAAGTCTTCAGGGGATCGTGTATACCGCTATCTTCTCCCTCTCGATGCCGCGCAGCGAGACCTCGTGTGGCACGGGCGTCAGCGCGTTCCTGTGCAACAGATCGGCGGTGAGATTGTCGTCGACCACCGCGCGCGTGGCGAAGATCGCCTGTGCGTTGGCAAGGTTCTGGACCCGCGAAGCAATGTTGACCGTCTGGCCGAAATAGTCCTGTCGCTCGTTCATAGACACGGCAATGCACGGGCCGGCATGGACTCCGATCTTGAGCAGCAGATCCTCGCGCCCGCTCTTCTCATTGAGCGCACGCATGGCATCGCGCATCCTGAGGGCCGCCGCAATCGCACGATCCGGCGTCGCGAAGGTCGCCATCACCGCATCGCCGATCGTCTTCACCACCGCGCCTGCCTCGGACGCGACGATCTCGTGCAGAACCTGAAAATGCACGCGCACGAGATCGAAGGCTGAAAGATCGCCCACCCGCTCGTAAAGCTCGGTCGATCCACGCAGGTCGGTGAACAGGAAGGTGAGGCTAGTGATCTTCAGGCGCTGGTTGATGTCGAGCGTATCCGTGCGATAAAGATCGCGGAACGTCTGGTTGGTGAGCAGGCGCTTGGCTGTCAGGAACGGCCGGCGTTTGCCCAGGAGATCATGCAATTCCTGGCCGGCGATGAAGACCGTCGGCAGCACGCGGGTGTCGGTCCTGTTTTCCAGCGAAATGCGCAACGGGCCGGGTTGCATCTCCAGCGTCTGGTTCTGGACATGCTCGCGGTCGAAGACCAATGAGAGGCTTCGTCGCTCTCTTGTCGGTTCGCCCTTGACGTCGATGAACTGCACTGAATGGGTGACCGGCTCGAAGACGATGATGAATTCGGACGGAAGCTGTACGGGCAGAACAGCCTTTTCACCTGGCGCAAGCTCGATATCCTCCAGCGAGAACGCTTCCATCGTCTTGGCGAAATCCTCTTCCGGCAGGTCGACGCCGGACGCCCAGTAGATCTGGCGGAAATATTCCACCAACGGCAGTTCGTGTGGATTGTGGGCGGCAATCTTGCGCACGCGAGGACTGACCGTGAATGTCACCTCGACCATCTCGTCGAGGGTCGGTGAATAGCCTTCGGAACACAGCGCGCAGGTATATTCGTCCTTCTGCAGGGTTTTGAGCGTGGCGTTGCTGTCGAGCACGCCGCCACAGCCGGGGCATAGAACATTCCAGGAAATGTCGAAGAGGCCCACGCGCGCCGCATGCAGAAAGGCGCCTATGGCGCGTTCCACATCGAGGCCATGCTTGCTGGCGAAGGCTAGAGCATTGATGCGGCAAAGCTCGCGGTCCTTGCCCTCCGCGATGGTTCGCTTGATCGCATCGATTGCCCGCGGATCGACATCGGTCGATTGCCGCAGAAGCGAGAACAGATCCTGAGCTTCGTTCATCGTGCAGGCTCCGGAAGAAATGCGCCGCCGAAACGTGTTGACCGGACCGGTCCTGGTCCGACTGCGCCATTTTACTTCGAAACCGACCCTACGGCCATTCGAATAGACAAGCCGGGCGATACCTCAAGTCCGTTTGGTGGATTTTCGCCGGCCGCAACCGGCACTATGATGATCCATGGGCATTTATCTATGCGGGCTACCCGATGCCGACATCCGACAATCCGCCGTTTCCCGGCACCCTGCGCCTCTTTTCCTTGGTGGTCATTATCGTCCTGACCGTAGGCGCCGGCCTGTTCTTCGCGCCCGTGCTGGTCAAGCCGCGCTGGCCGTGGGCCGTCACCCCGTTCAATGCCCGCTTCCTTGGTGGCTTTTACACCGCCGAAATGGTCGTGATGGCGGCGCTGCTGTTCTGGAATCGCTGGTCGCCCGGCAGGCTCGTGCTCGTCATGGCGCTCATCTTCACCGTCATCGTGTCGGTGACGTCGTTCATCAATCTCGGCTATTTCAACTTCGGGCGCAAAGCGCCCTGGCTCTGGTTTCTGGTCTATCTTGGTTCGGTCGCGGTATCCGGGCTGTTCCTATGGCGGGCCAGGGCCCGTCCTTCTGCAAAAGGCGTGACCTTAAGGCCCGCATGGCGCGGCTACATGCCGGTGGAATCGGCAGTCCTTGGGCTCTATGGCGTCGGCCTGTTGCTGTTCCCACTGACATTCGGCAGCTTCTGGCCATGGCCGGTCGATGGCTTCCACGCTCAGGTCTACAGCGCCATCTTCCTCGCGGGGGCGGGCGGCATATATGTCGTCTGGAGAAGCGCGCGGCGCGAGGAACTGCTGGTGCTGGGCTTGGCGCAGTTGCTGGTTGGCCTGCTTGCCATTGTTGGACTCGTCATCACCGACGCTGCCGTGCACCGGATCGACTGGGCGGCGATCGGGACATTGTGCTGGCTTGCCCTTTTCGCCTGGATCGGCATCAGCGGTGTCTTCAAACTCTTCGCCGCCACTCGGTATTTTAGCTCGCAATCGGCATCATAGGTTCTAGAGACGGCTGGATTTTCAGGTGACGTAGGGTGCATCGTACCGTGCCGATTGCCATCGCCGGGAACGTTATGACCAGCACAACCTCGCCATCCTCCGAGAAAGTCCAGCCGCAGCTCCGATCCGTTCGGCTAAGCGATGCGGAGGCGCTTTGCGCCATCTTCAACATGCCGGGCTTCCGCTGGGGCACGCTCAGGATGCCTTTCGAGATGGTGGAGCAGGTGGAGCGGCGCATCGCCAAGTCCGGCCAGGAAACCACCTGGATCGTTGCGGAGGTGGAGGGCAGGGTCGTCGGCCATGGCAGCCTGGTCGTGCAGGGCTCGCCGCGCCGTTCGCATATCGGCGAGATCAATATGGGTCTTGACGATGCCTTTGTCGGCAAAGGCATCGGCTCTGCCATACTTGGCGCGCTGCTCGACGTGGCCGACAACTGGCGCGCTCTGAAGCGGGTCGAATTGACCGTCTATGCCGACAACGAACCGGCCATGCGCCTCTACAAAAGCCACGGCTTCGAGGTCGAAGGTCGGCATGTGAAGGCCGGCTTTACCGACGGGCAGTACCACGACCTCCTGAGCATGGCCCGGCTCCGATTCTGAGGTCCGCTGTTCAGTGTTAACTGTTTGGCCAATCTAGCAATCCAAGCCGAGTCGGCGAACTGGCGGTTGCCGATGGAGACCTCTGTAGGATAATTTCATCTCACACTGTTCTGATCGAGTTGACGATCCATGTGTGCCGGCATCCAGAAAGTCTGGTCTCCCTTGGCGTTTGCACCGCGAGCCGCCAGACGGGACAGATGACCGCCGTGGCTGACCCAATCCCCACGCCTCCAGTGGAAATTCTGGCTGTGCTGTCGCTGCTCTGCCCGGAGGTCGTGCGTGACATCGAGCAGAACTGGAACGCACCGGTTTCCGATTATGCCCGCCATCTGTGGCGGCCGATGGCAAGGCCTGCATCGGACCCGGCGATCGCTGCCCGCTCGATCCTGCGCGACGTGCTGCATCGGCGTCTTGGTGCGATCATGCAGCCTGAAGAGGTCGGCAAGGCCCTCGAAGCGTTCGAGCACAGACCGGTCATTCAGTCCGGCCTGCACTGTCTGCTTCTGATGGACCGGATCACCTTCGACGCCCTGCTGCTTGCCTGGCTCGGCGCGGTCGAAAGCGGGCTCTCGGCCTTCTTCTGCTTCATGGGAACGACGATGACCATGGAGACAATCGGCCGGGAGGGGCCCGGATGGCTCGATGTCGGCGACGACAAGGTCAACCTGTTTGGCATGGGACGCCACAAGCTTTGCCGCAAAAGCGCCTGCGCGGCCGGTCCCGTCTTCCTCAACAAACGCGCGCTCGAAGCGGTGGGTGATGAAACGGATGCCAGCCGCTGGCTGGGCACACTGCTTGCCAGCCGGGACAAGATGTTTGCAACCGCGGCCGACGCGGTGACAGCCCTCAACGAGGATCTGGTCGCCAATTGGGGCTGTTCCAGCATGGCCAAGCCGGTTTTCATCGATGATCGGCTGGCCGCGGCCGCCATGGCTCGGCATCTGGAATATGACGGCAGCCTTCTTTCCAAGCTGCTCTTTGAGCCCGCGAGGCGCCAGCGTCTCGAACGTGCCCTGCAAGAGACCGCAGCGAGACCATTTGGCAGATTCCTGCCCAATGCCACAGCCTATTTCTGGGGCATCCGCGACGAGCGCGTGCGCAAGCTCGTCCTTGAGAACGGCCACCTGATCGAGCCCGACAGGCGGCATGGTCTTTCCATCCCGTTCGAGCGAACGCATCTCAAGCAGGCGCTACTGGAAGGCGTGCTGCTGCCGAACTTGTTCCTCACGTTCCTCGTGCTCGCCATATTGCCGCGCGTGCGGGTTGTGGGCGGCCTGAGACAGATTGGCTATGTGGCGCTTTTCCACTCGATCCTGCTGGCCGCGCTTGACGAGAACGCGCCGGAAGAGCGCGATCTGGCTCAGGAGCTGCAGGTTCGGGAAAATGCCTGGGGCGTGCGGGTCATCGATGAAAAGATCTCGGTCCGCGAGCAGCTTGCCGGCCTGCCGCAAGGGGCGCTCTTCGCGGATCTGCTCCGGCAGTATCGCTTGCAAACACTTGCCGAGACCACCGACGACCTGAAACTGGTTCGAGAAGACGCCCGATGGCGCAAGATCGGCCAGGCAGAGATTAAGGCGACCTGAGCTGCGCTTCCGGTTTTATTCGCGCCGAGTCCATCGCTATCGGCCGCGGTTCAAGGCCTGACCTGACACGGCCCCATCTGTCACTGCACGATACCGGCCTTGCGGAGCCCGTCCACGATGAGTTCGAAATCGGCAGGGTTCTTGTAGGGCAAGACCTTGCGTCGGTAGTCCAGCGAATAGTCGGGATTGACGCGAAGCACCTCCTGCCATGCCTCGCGGGCCTCGGCGAAACGGCCCAGATGGCCGTAGCTGGCGGCCAGAAGCGCGCGCGAGACATCGGTGACAGCGTTGCGAGCCAGCCGCTGCAGCAAGAGGTCAACGGCCTCTTCGTACCTTCCGAGTTGAAACGATGCCAAAGCCTGGAAATGCAGAAGCACATCCGGAAAGTATGGATTCAAGGTCTTGCCCCGGGCGTAACTCTCAAGCGCCTGTTCGGATCTGCCCGAATAGTGCAGCGCCTCGCCGAGGATCACGTGCCCTTCGGCGAAGTTCGGATTGAGAGCTATCGCGTGCTCGGCCTCGTTGATGGCTTCATCGTGCCGTCGTGTATACAGCTTCACGATAGCCAGTGCCCAGTGCGCCCAGGGATCGCTGTCATCCAGCGTTACCGCTCGCGTTGCAGCCTCTTCCGCTTGCGCCATCGATTCCGGCGGCGACGCACTCCACCTGTTCAGGTAATCGAGCCCGTGCGTGAGGGCGAGGAAGGCGTGGGCAGAGGCAAACTTCGGGTCCAGTTCGATCGCACGTTGCAAGAGGTCGCGGGCTGCGACGTTCGTCTCCTTCGTCAGCCGGTGCCACAGCTCCCGGCCCCGCATGAAATAGTCATACGCCTGCGTGTTGCGCACATACTCGGGCGCCAGCCGCTGACGGTCGCCTTCGGTGAGATTGAGCGCCAAGGCTCCGACGATCTGCTGCGTCACGTCGTCCTGCACGGCGAATATATCGGTCAGGTCCCGATCGAACCGCTCCGCCCAAAGGTGACCGCCCGAGGTTGCATCGATGAGCTGCGCGGTGATGCGCACCCTGTTCCCCGACTTGCGTACGCTGCCCTCAAGTACATGCCGCACGCCGAGCTTCGAGCCCACCTCCTGCACATGGACGTTCTGCCCCTTGAAGGTGAACGACGAATTGCGTGCGATGACGAAGAGCTGCGACAGTTTGGACAGCGCCGTGATGATGTCCTCAGAAATGCCGTCGGCGAAGTAATCCTGTTCGGCGTCACCGCTCATGTTGGCGAACGGCAGGACGGCGATCGACAGTTTCGGCGGCGCTGCCGTCGCGGGCCGGCTTGCCGCGGTTTCCGGGGTCGCGGCCGGCTTGGTCCCGGCGCTGCCGACTTGCAGCGAATAGACCCGGATCGGCTCGGCGATGTTCTTGAGCTGTGTGCTGCCGAGATCGCTGACCGAGAGGTCGAGCCGCGCCTTGACCTGGCGATAGGCATCCTCGGACAGGCAGATGGCGCCGGGCGCCGCGACGCCCTCCAAACGCGAGGCGATGTTGACGCCGTCGCCCATCAGGTCGCCGTCGCTCTCTTCGACCACATCGCCCAGATGGATGCCGATCCTGAACTCGATGCGGCGGTCCTGCGGCACGCCGGCATTGCGCTCGACCATGCCGTTCTGAACCTCTACGGCGCAGCGCACGGCATCCACCACGCTGCGGAACTCGACCAGCGCTCCATCCCCGGTGCGCTTGATTACCCGCCCGTTGTGGACTGCGATGATCGGATCGATCAGGTCGCTGCGCAGTGCCCGCAACCTCGCCAAAGTACGATCTTCGTCCGCGCTCGCGAGCCGGCTGTATCCAACCACATCTGCAGCCAGGATTGCGGCCAGCTTCCGGTTTTCGCTCATGGGCACGTGTCCTCGGCTCCATAATAGCAGGAAGGCGGAGGCTAAGAGGGAATTTTCGTGGACGACGGCTACGCAGACGCGCGAGTCGGCAGCGCTCTGCCACCGGGCCTGGACCGATCGCTCGATGCCCCATTTGCGCTGCCGCTTGCTGGCCGACGACTATCGGTTCATTCTTGTCTGAATACCCGGCCGTGAAGTGCGTGGCGAGATCACGCCGTCACGGCTCCAGTGAGGTCTTGCTCGATGGACTGCTCGGGCTGCGGTTTCGAGGTCGAGGGCGGTTTCGCTTTCTGTCCGAAGTGTGGCAGGCGCCAGCCCGTGCCATGCGCCAGTTGCGGCTACCTGTGCGCACCTGATTTCGAGTTCTGTCCGAAATGTGGGGCAAGCGTCGGTGCGACGGCAAAAGCCGTCGAACGGCCTGCTCCGACACCGAGCCGGACCATTGTGCCGCCTTCTCGAACTCCGTCGCTGCTCGCGAACATCGAAAGCGAAGATGATGGGTTCCATCCCGTCTCTGAAGCCGATCGCAGGACGGTGACGGTCCTGTTCGCCGACCTTTGCGGCTTCACGACACTCAGCGAGCAGCTCGACCCCGAGGTGATGCAAGCGCTGCAGAACCAACTGTTCAAGGAATTGACGGCAGCCGTGCGAAACTTTGGCGGTTTCGTCGACAAATTCATCGGCGATGCATTGCTTGCCTTGTTCGGTGCGCCGGTCGCGCATGAGGACGATCCGGAACGTGCGCTTCGCGCCGCTCTCGACATGATGGCCCGGACGACGCGGCTCGGCGAAAGCGCTCCCCACTCCGGCTCGCCTCTGTTGCTCCACATCGGCATAAACACTGGTCCGGTCGTTACTGGCGGATTGGGCATCGGCACCGCCAAATCTTATTCGGTGACCGGCGATACCGTGAATACGGCGCAACGCTTGCAATCGCTGGCCGCACCGGGTGAGGTTCTGGTAGGCGAACTCACTCACAGGCTGACCCGGCATGCCTTCTCTTTCGAGCCGCTGGGCGATGTTGTGCTTCGCGGCAAGGCAGGCAGTGTGCTCGTCCATCGACTGGACGCACCGCTTGCGTTGCCGCGTGCAGCGCGTGGGCTCGAGGCGCTCGGCCTCAGCGCGCCGATCATAGGTCGTGGTGCGGAGCTCCATAGAATGCTGGCCAGCCTTGACCAGGCGTGCGGCGGCTCGGCCCAACTTGTTCGCCTCGTCGGAGAAGCCGGTATTGGGAAATCGCGGCTGGTGAAGGAATTCGTCGCCCGCGTCGGCGACGAGGATCGTTTTCGCAACGTCGCCGTGCGGCAGGCCACATGCTCACCGCTGGGCGAACAATCTTTTGGCGCCTTGGGCGCAGTGGTGCGCAGCGCTGCCGGGATGATGCAAAGCGATACTGGGGATGAAATGCGGGCGAAGCTCGGAGGCTTGCTGGCCGACCTCGGCCTGCAGGGCGAGGAGGCGAAGCGGCTGATGCCTTTGCTCTACCATGTGCTTGGCCTTGGCGACCCCGATGCCACCTTGCAGCATGTCGAGCCCGAGCAGCTGCGGCGGCAAATCCTCTACGCAGTCCGCACGATCATCGAAAGGCGGCTTGCCTTGTCGCCGCTGTTGATTGTCGTCGAAGATCTGCACTGGGCCGACGCCGTGTCGCTCGAGGCGCTGCGTTTCGTGATGGACAGGTTGGAACGCACGCGGTTGATGTTGCTGGTCACGCATCGTCCGGCGCCGGACAACGACCAGCTCGACTCAAGTCGGGTCAGTCACACAGCGCTCAGGCTTTCGCCGCTCAACACTGATGACGGACGCGGGCTGCTGGCGGCGCTGTTCGGTGAGAGCTGGGTAAAGTCCGCAGGCAGGCTTGTCGACCAGATCCTCGAGCGCGCCGGCGGCAACCCGCTTTTTATAGAGGAGATCGTTCGCGGCCTGATCGATCGCGGTGTGCTGATGCGCGAGGGCCAGCGATGGCGGACTGCGGCAGGCGAAGTCGCAACCGGCATTCCCGCCACTATCCAGGCAATGCTGCTTGCCCGGGTCGACCGGCTGCCCCAGGAGGTGCGCCGGTTGGCCCAGGAAGCCGCGGTGATCGGCCCGCGCTTCGATGCCACACTTTTGAAAGCCGTGACAGCCGAACCCGGCCGCTTGGAAGCCGGCTGCGAACTGCTTTGCGATGCCGAAATCATCGAGGAGGTCGCCGGATCAGGCTCGATCTCGTCGCCAAGCTACCGCTTTACGCAAACGTTGCTGCAGGACGTGATCTACCAGAATCTGCTGTTGCAACGCCGGACCGATATCCACGGGCGGGTCGGTGCCGCCTTGGAGCAGCTGTGTGGCGACAAGCCGGAACGGCTTGAGGATTTGACCGTGCTCGGTCATCATTTCGCGCAGAGCGCGGAGCGGGAGAAAGGCGCGCATTACTTGCAGGCGGCGGGCGATCGCGCTCGCATGATATACGCCAACGACGACGCCCTTCGTTTCTACGAGCGAGCGCTGACTGCGTTGGGCGCGATCGGGCAAACGCCGCTCAAATTGGCAATCGCGGAGCGCATTGCCGATTTGAGCGGCCCGGTAGGCCGCCGCGAGGTCGCGCACCAGCACTACGAAACGGTGCTGCAGGCATATCGGGAGTCAGGCAATCGTGTCGCGTCGGCACGAGTTTTGCGCAAGATCGGTCGGCTGCTCTGGGACGTCGGCAAGCGGGACAACGCAGAATCCCGCTATGCGGAAGCCGCAGCGCTGCTCGAAGGAGCGGATGCCCCGATCGAGCAGGCGCAGCTGTGGCAAGAACGTGGCCGACAGGCGTTCCGTAGCGGAGATCACGCTCGCGCAGCAAAATGGGCAGACGCGGCGCTGGATGGCGTACGCACTCTGACAACGGAGCATGTCTCCGAGGAAGGGCGTGACGCCACTCTTGTGACCGCCGAGGCACTCAACACCAAGGCTGTCGCGCTGGCTCGCCTTGGGCGAAACCTTGAAGCGGTACGCCAGATCGAGCGTAGCATTGAATTGGCCGAAGCCGCCGGCCTGCTGGGCACGGCCTGCCGCGGCTACACCAATCTCGGCGTGCTTTACACGACCATCGATCCGGCACAGGCGATAAAGGTCTGTCGGCGCGGTCTTGAAGTGGCGCGCCATATTGGTGATTTGGGCTTTCAGGCGCGCCTCCTCGCGAACCTGGCGGTTGCTTGTTGTACTTTCACGGATCGTTGCCCAACGGAGGGCGTGCCTGCTGCCGAGAAGGCCATCGAGATCGACCGGGCACTCGACCAGCGCGAGCACCTGCCGGTGCCGTTGATCGTGCTTGCGCAGATCCACCAGTGCAACGGTCGTCCGGAACTGGCGGTTGGCTTGTTCCACGAAGCACTGGACGTAGCGCGCGAAACGAGTGAACCCCAACTGCTGTTTCCGTGCTATGATGGTCTGGCAACGCTTAATCTCGACCTCGACAATCTGGCCGAGGCCGAACGCTACTTTTCCCTGGCGCAGGGTATATGCGCCCAGCACGGGCTAGACCCGGAAGCGCTTGTGGTGCTGCCTTTTCTCGACTAGCCGGGTGGGAGGTTGAACAATGTCCGCGCGTATTGACTTGGTACCGCTTCAGCCAGGCGATCGTGCGCCGAACGTGGTGCTCGACGCCATAACCCAGGAAGGCAAGATCGCGCTTGACGACTTCCGCGGACAAAAACCGGTGCTGGTTGGCCTGTTTCGAGGTCTGCATTGTGCGTTTTGCCGACGCCATATCGCCGCCCAGGCGCGGCTTGATCCGGAACTGCGCGAAAAGGGGGTGGAAAGCCTGACGGTGGTCAACACGCCGATCGAACGGGCGCGTCTCTATTTCCGCTACCACCCGATGCCGAATCTGCTTGCGGCTTCCGACCCTGAACGCGCTTCGCATCGTGCTTTTGGACTGCCCAATCTTGAATTCACCCAGGACGACACGAACTGGCCGTACAAGGTCTCGATGGCAGCAGCAAAGGATATGCGGGTCGACATACCAGGCGAGTTGCCCGCTCCCATGGATCCTTTTGCGGCCAGCGAATTCCTCGACAAGAAGGACCATTACGAAGTGACCGAGGCCGACCAGCAGATGATGGCAACGGGACACGGACAACTGATCGGTCAATTCCTGCTGGACCGGCAGGGGGTGGTCCGCTGGAGCTTCACGGAGGTTCCAGAGGGTGGGCGATACATGTTTGGGGCGCCAAACCCGCAGGAGCTGATGTCAGCCGTATCCCAGGTCGTTCAATAGACTTGCGAACAAGGTAGTCGGGCGGGACACCGATAAAAAAGCAGAACCCGGTTTGTTGACCGGTCATCCGAGCACGGCCTCGACACGCGCAACAAAGTCTTCGAGCGAGCGATCCCCGCGAACCTCGATGCGCGGAAGGTCGATGGGATCGCAATCGAGATCCGCCGGCCCGTGTTTGCCGCCGAAGCCGATCCGATAGCCGCACTCCCTGGCCAGCCGGCCAAGCCGTCGGTCGGTGACAGAGAAGGGTGCCGCGAACGCCGTGGTTGGCCGACCGGTCCACCGTTCGACGAACATGCGAGAGCGCAGGAGCTCGGCGGCCAAATCAGAACTCGACAGACCATCGATCGCGCGATGCGTCGCCAGATGGCTTCCGAAGAACGCACCTTCGCCGGCGAGACGTCGCACCGTCCCAGCGTCCATAAGCTGCGTCGGCGGACCGCTGTCGATGTCCCACCGTGCACTTTCCCCTACCAAGTCCGTTACCAGGAACACTTCCGCGGTCAGGTCGTTCGCGCGCAAGATCGGCCAAGCATGGTCGGCAAAATTCTGGAAGCCGTCATCGAAGGTGATGAGCACCGGGCGGCCAACGAAAGGTTCACGGTTGGCGATGGACCATCCCAGTTGCTCGGACGTGATGGCGTGAAAGCCATTGGCGCGCAGCCATGCCATCTGGCGGTCGAATGCGGCGGGCGTGAGCCGAAAACGGGCGAGCGCGGCTGGACCATCATCGGCGATGCCGTGGTACATGAGGACAGGGACATGCTGCCGCCGCTCGCTGCGCGCGACGTCGCGGCGCAAGGCCCGTGCCCCGCCCCAGACGATATTTCGCGCGACTCCAACACCGATGGGCGCGTGGATTGGCACATGATCAATCACCGGGTCCGTCGCCACGCCGTCCGGTGACAGGCGGCGGAAGCGGTCTATGCGATAGAGCTCGGTCTGGATCGACCGCTCGAGGACGAGGCCTTCGGTCGCCGCCAGCGTCTCCGAGATCGCTTGTGCGCCGAATGTGTTCCAGTCGAAGCCCGTCCTCTCAACATTGTCTCGGAGCACGAATGCGTGTGCGCTGACGACACTGCCGCCAGGCGTCAACGCCTCAACAAATTTCTTGGCGATGCGCCGCAACTCAGCGAGATCGTCCAGGTAGTAGAGCACTTCCGAACAGACGATCAGATCCATCTTGCCCGGAAGCGTTTCCGCGGAGAAATCCAGTACGCCGAAGTCGACATTCGGCTGACCGCTGCATCGCGCGCGCGCCCGCTCGACGGCTACGCTGGAGATGTCAGTTGCGGTCAAATGGCCGACTCGCGGCGCCAGCTGCCGCGTGAAGTGGCCCTCCGCGCAGGCCAGCTCAAGCGCCCGTCCGATGAGACCGGCAGGCAGAATTTCGAGCTGCCGCTCATACTTTTCCTGCTCATAGGGCGAACGATAGTTCCAGGGATCCTCGGTCGCGAAACGGCGATTCCAGAACGACGTGCGATCAGTACCGTTGTCATCCGCGGCCGGTTTACGGCGCGGTGCCGCAAATGGCTCTGCAGGTTCGGCGCTCGACCGAACCAGTTCCTGCGCTTTCGCGGCCAATCGCGCCAGCTTGCCGAAGTGGCTATCCGGATCGGACGGAGGCTCCGCCATGGACAACGATGCCTCGGCTTCAGACATGTTTGACTTGTCGGCGACGCCGCTCTGCGAGGCCAACTCAATCCAATGGTTCCTTGTCACTTTCCCGAGCGCGCCGAACTGCACGCGAGCCTCGATCCGGCCGTCCATCATCAGATACGCATAAATTCGATCGATTCCTTCCGGCAGGTCGGTGGAGGCCGGATTTCCAACGTCGACGCGAATTCCGAGTGTCCGCGTCAGTCTGCGCGGCGCGGCGAGATCGTCGGAGTCGAGAAGCATTTGCTCAAGGTGATACTGGACGCGGCGACCCGCTGCGGGATCGTCCCAGACCCTGCCGAGTTCGACGATCAACTCGGTGAGGGGGCCACCGAACCTGTCCCACCTGGCAGCCAATTGCGCTGGCACCGACAGGCTTCCTACCATAAGGCCATCGAAGACCACCCTGGCGATCTCACGCGCCCATTTGCGTGCTGCCGGGACCGCGCGCAGGGACTGCGCGTCGATTGAGCAGGCGCCGCGGCCGCAATCCGACGCGGCGTTCCACAGCGCGAACCACGCGAGTGCTTCGGCAGCGGAGCAGCCGTTCGCGTCGATCGCTCCATTGGCGTGAACCGATGCCGGGTGTTCGACCCTGGGATCAGGAGAAAAGCCGCGGACGATCACGATTGCCGCATCTGCCAGCATCTGCGTCGAATTGCAGGAGAGCGAGTTGGGGCTGACCCGATGGAAAGCGAGAGGCTCGTCGACCATCACCCAACGTTTGCCCAGACGTGCGAGACGCTGCCACAGGTCCCAGTCCTCGCAGGTGCGCAGCGACACATCGAAACCGCCCAACTCGACAATTGTCTTCCGATCGACCAGCAGCGCGTGAGTGCGAATGGCGCGCCGGCGCGCGAAAGTTTCGAAGGGCTCGATCGCAACCTCTGTTGAGATGCTCGACGGGGTCAGTTCGCCGTCGGGCATCACGCGCCGAGAACCGCAAAAGGCGGCCACCGCATCGGGAGCGGTTTTCAGAGCGGTCAGCATTTTTGCAAGGAAGCTGGCATCCACCCAATCGTCCGCATCCAGAAACATGAGCCATTGGCCGCGCGCGACCGAAATCCCGCTGTTGCGCGCGCCGGCGGCGCTATATGCGCAAGAGCTCAACGTGCGAAATCGGGCATCGTGCTCAACATAACCGGCGATGATCGCGGGGGTGCGATCCGTGGAGGCGTCATCGACGATGATCGCCTCCCAATCCGCTATATCCTGATCGAGAAGGCAATCGAGTGCGCGCGCCAGCGTTGCCTCGGCGTTGTGCGCAGGAACCACGATTGAAACCAGAGGATTATGCGCCACGCCGTCTTACCCGCGCCTGCTTCGAAGGTAGAACAAAAGTCCCAAACCATAGCCCGCGATTTCCTGCAGGCAAACAAGACTTGAAAACAGGCTTGAATGGAGAGCGCTCATGCCCGACGGTTTAGAATTAGGCCCGTGCGCCGGGGCGGTGTTTTCGCGTCACATCCGAGGCACTCGCGCTTACCGAAGGGGCTGTCGGGTGTGACTGGATTAGCGTAAGCTGCTGTCCACAGGGGGTGCAAAACATGCACCGTGTCATCGCCCTAGCGATCGTAGTTGCGGCCGTGTTCAGTTCCGCGAGGGCTGAGGTGCTGATCGGGGTCTCGTCTGCGATGACAGGGCGGCTTGCCTGGATCGGCGAGCAGGGGCAACGCGGCGCGGAGAGGGCGGTGGCCGACCTCAACGCGGCGGGTGGCGTGCTCGGCCAGAAGGTGAGGCTGATCTCGGTCGACGATTTCTGCGATCCCGAGCAGGCGGTCGCGGCCGCCCAGAAGCTGGTGGCCGACGGGGTGGTGCTCGTCGTCGGGCATTATTGCTCTGGAGCCTCGATCCCCGCATCAAAAGTGTATGAGGCGGCGGGCGTCGTGCAAATATCCCCAGGCTCGACCAATCCGCAGCTGACCGAACAGGGCCGTGGCAATGTCTTCCGCACCATTGGCCGCGACGACGCGCAGGGTTTCATCGCCGGCAACTACCTTGCCGATCACTGGGGCGACAAGAAGATCGCAATCCTTCACGACAATTCGACCTATGGGAAGGGTCTCGCCGACGAGACCAGGAAGCAGCTGAACAAACGGGGCGTGACTGAAGCTTTTTACGACGCATACAGGCCTGGGAAGGACGACTATTCAGCCGAGGTCGCTGCGTTGCAATCCGCCGGCATTTCGGCCTTGTATGTGGGCGGGTATCATGCCGACGTTGCGCTGATCGCTCGCGCTGCAGGCGACCGGGACTACACGCTTCAGCTCATATCCGGAGATGCTTTGGCTACCGAGGAATTCGCCCTGATCGCAGGCTCAGCGGCGGAGGGGACCCTGTTCACCTTCCCGGCGGACCCGCGGCGAAATGCCGGCGCGGCCGCGATCGTGGAGCAGTTCCGTGCGGACAACTTCGAGCCCGCGGGCTATACGCTGTTGAGCTACTGCGCGGTGCAGGTCTGGGCCCAGGCGGTGGCGAAGGCAGGTTCGCTGGCGCCAAAGGCGGTCATAGCGGCACTGCGCGAACAGCAATTCGACACCGTCATTGGCAGGGTCGATTTCGACGCCAAGGGCGACCTCACGAGGCAGAGCTGGGTTTGGTACGTCTGGCGGGGCGGGGAGTACGTGCCGGTTGAATAGGGTGCGCCGAACGCCGGCGTGACGCTGAGACGTCTAGTCTGATGCAGACCAGTGTGGCTGGATTGTTCCGACTCCCCACGATGCTTGAACGCCTCGGCATACGCGGTCGGCTGTTGCTCGCCTTTTTCGGGATCAGCGGCCTTGCGGTGCTGGCTACCGCTGCGGCGCTTTATGCCTTCCTCGAAGTCGGCGACGTTGTCGACCGAATCACCACGGATCGGGTGCCGCCGGCGTTGGCTTCCCTCCAGCTGTCGCGCCAGGCCGAACGGGTCGCTGCTGCCGCGCCATCGGTGCTGGCGGCGACAAGCAGGGCTCAGCACAGCAAGGTCTCGGCGGCCGTCGCGCTCGAGATGTCCCGCCTCGAGGCCCTGCGTACGGATCTCAGAGATGCTACGCTGGGCACAGTGCCTTTAGCTGAGATCGAGGAAGCTGCGGTTGTCCTGAGGCGCAACCTGAAGGAGCTCGACTCTCTTGTTGTCGCCCGCCTCGATGTGGTCGCCCGCAAGGAGGAGCTTCTGAACCGCCTCGCCGCGACGACGACCGGCAGCCAACGCCTTCTGGCCACCGGCATCGTGGTGATGGATTCCAGGCTCCCGCAATGGCGGGCGGTCGCGGCCGATACGTCGCTGTCGCCCGATCGACGCGCAGCGACAATGGCCGACATGGTCCACGCGATTGCGGCTTACATCCCCCAGCAGAAGGCGCTGCTGGAGATCTCGGCGGTCAACGACGCGCTGGTGAAGGCCGCGACCGCGCCGACGCGAGGCGACCTGGCGTTGATCCTGTTTCCGCTGCACCGCTCGCTTGCCGCTCTGGAAACGGCTTCCTCGGAGATCGACGAAAAGCTGCAAACCCGTTTTCGGCTGCGGGTGGACGAGTTCGAGGCACTCACCGATGGTGAGAGCAGCATCCCGAAGGCACGGGAGGAGGAGCTTGCGGTCCTCGCGCAGGGCGAAAAACTTCTGGCCGAAAACAATCGGCTGTCGCGCAGTCTGACCGCAGCCGTCGACCGTCTTGTCGCCGCAGCGGACCGCGAGATCGCTGCCTCCGGTCGCGAAGCCGCGCTCGTCCAGCGCTACGGCACCGGAGTTGTCCTCGGCTCTGCCTTTCTCAGCCTGTTGAGCTCGGTTCTGGTCGTCTGGCTCTATGTCGACCGCAGCCTTCTCGCCCGTCTGGGAGCGGTGAGTCAGGGCATGCTCGCGATCGCGGGCGGCGACCTTCGTGCTCCGCTGCCGGCGGCGGGCAGCGACGAAATCGGGCGCATGGCCGAGGCGCTGAGCCTCTTCCGGGATACCGCTGTCGAGGTCGAGGAAAAGAACCTGCGCGACGTTGCAGAAGCGCGTCAGCGGCTGGTCGATGCCATCGAAAGCATTTCCGAAGGTTTCGCTCTCTATGACAAAGAGGACTGGCTTGTCCTTAGCAACAGCCGCTACCGCGAACTGCTATACGCCGGTCTGGAGGCAGAGCTAACCCCCGGCATGGCATTCGAGGAGATCATTCGCCGATCCGCGGAGCGTGGCTACATCAGGGATGCCGAGGGTCGGGTCGATGAGTGGGTCGCGGAGCGCCTATGGCGGCACCGTAACCCCGGCGAACCGTGGGTGCAGCGGCGGGGCGACGGACGATGGATCATGATAAGCGAGCGGCGGATCAGCGCCGGCGGCACGGTCGCCGTCTATTCGGACATCACCGAGCTGAAGCAAAGGGAGGAGAACCTCGCCGAGAAGTCCGCTGCCCTGGAAGCGCTTTCCAGCAAGCTGGCCAAATATCTGGCGCCCCAAGTGTACAGCTCGATATTCACCGGCCGCCAAGACGTTAGAATCGCCAGCCAGCGTAAGAAGCTGACCATATGCTTCTCCGATATCGCCGGCTTTACCGAGACCACCGACAAGATGGAATCCGAGGATCTCACCCAGCTCCTCAATCACTACCTGACGGAAATGTCGAAAATCGCGTTGGATCATGGTGCCACGATCGACAAGTACGTCGGCGACGCGATCCTGATGTTTTTCGGCGACCCTGAGACGCGCGGCGTCAAGCAGGACGCGCTGGCTTGCGTGCAGATGGCGCTTGCCATGCAAAAGCGGATCAGCGAGCTTGCGGAGGTCTGGCGGGACATGGGGATCGAAACACCGCTGCGCTGCCGCATCGGCATCCATACCGACTACTGCACCGTCGGTAACTTCGGCAGCGAGGACCGGATGGATTACACGATAATCGGCGGCGCCGTGAATCTCGCCTCGCGCCTGGAACAAGAGGCGGCTCCGGGGACCATCCTCATTTCCTACGAGACGTTTGCGCAAGTGAAGGACACGATCGATTGTGAGGAGATGGGGCACGTCCAGGTCAAGGGCATCGCCTATCCGGTCGCTACCTACCGCGTCATCAAGGCCAATCTAGCGGGCGCCTGTCGCGTTGTTCGAACCGAGCTGCCGCACTTCAGGCTGGAACTTGAACCGGGGCTGATGTCCGCCGATGAGCGTGGCGGTGCCGCCACTGCGCTTCGAGACGCGCTGGACCGGCTTTCCCACAAGCCCGGGCAGTAGGAGTTGGGCGCCGCGCCTGCCGGCAAATCACCGAAGCCGCGTCCGAGCAAGTCACGACTACGTATCCGGGCCGGACATGGGTTGAGGTGGTAGCGGAGGAGGGACTTGAACCCCCGACCCCAGGATTATGATTCCCGTGCTCTAACCAACTGAGCTACTCCGCCAGGAGCGGCGAAGAGGCTCGAAGAACCACACCGGTCGTGGGCAATTCGAGGCGTTCGCCAAGGTCGCGCGGATATAAGGTTGGCAGGGTAAAGCTGTCAAGCCGCACGCATCAGCATAATCTCATCCCGGAAAAGCCGCGCCGGGCAGACGCTGAAGCGCATGCATCGGGGTTGAGTTCGACGGGGCACGTCGCTATGTCTCGGCCACGAAATTCTAGAGTTTGAGCGAATGAAGCCGCGCATCGCCGTCCTCGGTTGCGGATACTGGGGCAGCAACCACATCCGCACCCTCAAGGCGCTTGGCGCGCTCCATGCCGTTTCCGACGTCAACCGTGCCCGCGCCGAAGGCTTTGCCAGCGAGCAGGACTGCCTGGCGATCGGGCCGGACCAGTTGTTCGAGCGCGCCGATGTCGACGCCATTGTCATGGCGCTGCCGCCGCAGTTCCATGCCGACATGGCGCTGCGCGCCATCGAGGGCGGCAAGGACGTGCTGGTGGAGAAGCCGATCGCGCTGACGGTCGCGGACGCCGAGCGTTCGGTGCAGGCGGCCAGGAACAATGGCTGCGTCTTCATGGTGGGTCACGTGCTGCGCTTCCACCCCGCCTTCGAGACGCTGAAGGCGCTGATCGACAATGGCGAGCTTGGTGAGGTGCGCTACATCCACTCGCACCGGCTCGGCCTTGGCAAGTTCCACACCGAGAACGACGCGCTCTGGGACCTTGCGCCGCATGACCTCTCGATGATCCTCGCCATCACCGGCACCGAGCCGATCGAGGTCAGGGGCGAGGGCGCGGCACTGCTCGACAACCTCAGCGACTTCGCGCATCTGCACATGCGCTTTCCGAACGGCGTGCGCAGCCATCTCTTCGCTTCTCGTCTCAATCCCTATCGCGAGCGCCGGCTGACCGTGGTCGGAACCAAGGCGATGGCGGTGTTCGACGATGTCGAGCCGTGGGAGCGCAAGCTTGCCGTCTACAGGCACGCTGTCTGGCAGGACAGCGGCCAGTGGGCGTTCACCGCCAACGAGCCTTCCTACGTTGCGGTCGGCGAAGGCATGCCGCTGACGCGCGAGCTCGCCCACTTCATGCAGTGCATCGAGACGCGCGCCGAACCCCGCACCGACGGCGAGGAAGCGATCCGGGTGCTGCGCATCCTGACGGCTGGGACGGTGGCGCATAGCGGGTCGCCCGCTTAAGGCGCGACCACAAAAGGAATCCTGAGGCAAAGCGCCCGATTGAAGGCGTGGGTTACTCGGCGGGGACGTGCGCGGGCTGCTGCGCAAGCCTGGACAGCATCGCCTCGGCCTCGGCGCCGCGCTCGGAGCGCTCGATAAAGCCGCCGCCATAGACTCGCGCCTCATCGCCGTCATCGGAATAGAGCACGCAGGCCTGTCCGGGCGCGATGCCGGATTCGCCGTCGACCAGCTCGACCGAGGTGACGCCGTCGCGGTGATGCAGCACGGCCGGGCGCGGCGGCCGGGTCGAACGGACTTTTGCGAAAAGCTCGATCCCGCCGGCCGGAACGTCGGAGAGCGGGCCGTCGCCGAGCCAGTTCATGGCGCGCAGGTAGATCCTGTGCGTCTCCAGCGCCTCGCGCGGGCCGACAATGACGCGGGCGCGGTCGGCGTCGAGATGGACGACGTAGAGCGGCTCGCCCGAAGCGATGCCGATGCCGCGGCGCTGGCCGATCGTGTAGCGCAAGATGCCTTCGTGACGCCCGAGCACGCGACCGTCGATATGGACAATATCGCCTGGATTGGCGGCCGCCGGCTTCAGCTTGGCGATAATGTCGGAGTACTTGCCCTGCGGCACGAAGCAGATGTCCTGGCTGTCCTGCTTGGCGGCGACCGTCAGCCCCATCTCCTCGGCGATCGCCCGCACCTGCGGCTTGGGAAGTCCGCCGAGCGGGAAGCGCAGATAGTCGATCTGCGCCTGGGTCGTGGCGAATAGGAAATAGCTCTGGTCGCGGTCTGCATCGACCGGCCTGTAGAGCGCGCGATGCGCGCCATTGGCGCGCGAGCGGATGTAATGGCCCGTGGCCAAAGCATCGGCGCCGAGATCCTGGGCGGTGGCCAAAAGGTCCGCGAACTTGACCGTTTGGTTGCAGGACACGCAGGGGATGGGCGTCTCCCCGGCGACGTAGCTCTCGGCGAAGGGATCGATGACGGCCTTGCGGAAGCGCTCTTCATAGTCGAGCACGTAATGCGGGATCCCGAGCGTCTCGGAAACCCGGCGGGCGTCGTCGATGTCCTGGCCGGCGCAGCAGGAACCGGCCCGGTGCGTTGCCGCGCCGTGGTCGTAAAGCTGCAGGGTGACGCCGACAACATCATAGCCTTCGCGCTTCAGGATGCCGGCAACGACCGATGAATCGACGCCGCCCGACATCGCGACGACGACGCGGGTGTCTTCTGGGCGTCGGGGAAGATCGAGGCTGTTCATGGTTCTTTCAATCTGCGTGGCGCTGGCTGCCAATGGCCGGAATATAGGTCAAGCATCCCGGCGGCGCCAGCTTGGCTCCTCAAGCGATTTTATCGGGCAAAATCAGGGCCGGACCCCGATTATCTCAAATGCCGAACGAAAACCTAACGCGACGTTCACGATCCTTACCTAGTCATTAGGCTTCGCTTAGGCAATTTTTAAAGCTGTGGCGGTACGGTGGCGGGGATTGGGTCTTTGAGTTTTTAGTAGAGAGTACGATGACCGATCTGGTTAGACCTAGAGTCAAATATGTTATCGGGCCCGACGGCAGCCCTCTCACGATAGCCGATCTACCGCCGACGAATACACGGCGCTGGGTTATCCGGCGCAAGGCGGAAGTCGTCGCGGCGGTCCGCGGCGGACTACTCAGCCTGGAAGAGGCCTGCCAGCGCTACAAGCTGACCACCGAGGAGTTTCTCTCCTGGCAGGCATCGATCGACGAATATGGCCTTGCCGGGCTGCGCACGACGCGGATCCAGCAATATCGCCACTAGGCTCCGACTGCCGGAAACAGCCAAGGGCGCGGAACTCCGCGCCCTTTTGCTTCCGGGATCTGCGCTGATCAAACCGTCAGCACAACCTTGCCGATCGGTCGGGTGGCGAGGAAGGCATGGGCGGCGCCCGCCTGGTTCAGCGGAAAAGCCTTCGCCACGTGCACGGCGAGCTTCCTGGCATCGACTAGCCTGGCGAGTTCCGCCAGCCCCTCGCGATCCGGCACCACCGACATGCGCTCGACGCGGATATTGCGCTCCCCGGCCTTGGCCCTTGTCGCATCGTGGACATTGAGCAGCGACACCAGCACGCCGCCTTCGCGCAGCACTTTCAGCGACCGGTCGGCATGGTCGCCGCCCATTGCGTCCAGCACTAGGTCGATATCGCGGACCCGTTCGGTGAAATCGCCTTTGGTGTAGTCGACGACCTCATCGGCGCCGATCGAGCGGACGTAATCAAGCTTGTCCGGGCTCGCAGTGGCGATGACCCAGGCGCCGCGCGCCTTGGCTATCTGCACAGCGAGATGGCCGACGCCGCCAGCGCCGGCGTGGATCAGGACGCGCTGGCCGGATTGCAGGCCGCCGTGGCGGACGAGACCCTGCCAGGCGGTCAGCCCGGCCAGCGGCAGCGCCGCGGCTTGGGCATGGTCGATGGCGGCAGGCTTGGCTGCGATCTCGTCCACCGGCGTGGCGACGAACTCGGCATAGGCGGCGGCCTGCTTGGGGAAGCGGGGCATGCCGAAGACCGCATCGCCGACCTTGAAGGCGGTCACGCCGGTGCCCAGCGCCTCGACGATGCCCGAGATATCCCAGCCGAGAATGAAAGGTGGCTCGCCGATGAGAGGGAAGTAGCCGGCGCGCACCGCGCCATCGACCGGGTTGATGCCCGCGGCCTTGACGCGGACCAGAACTTCGCTGGCCTTGGGCGAGGGGGCCGGCTGTTCGGCGACGAAGAGGACGTCGGGTTCGCCAACGGAATTCTGGGTAACGGCACGCATTGGATGGTCTCCTGCTTGATTGCTGCCGCTATCATTTGGATAGTAACAATCTCTTGTCTAGTATGCACCTTTCGGATATATAGATACCTCATGGATAGTGAAGACAGCGGTTCCTTTGGCTACGATGCATTCCGGCGCACCTGCCCGTCGCATACGGTGCTCGAAATGCTGGCCAGCAAATGGGTCTATCTGACGGTTTGCGCGTTGCGGCGCGGCCGCCTGCGCAATGGCGAGCTCGCCCGCAAGCTGGAAGGCATCACGCCGAAAATGCTGACGCAGACGCTGCGCGTGCTGGAGCGCGACGGGCTCGTCCGGCGCGAGGTCTATCCGGTCATACCGCCGAGGGTCGAGTATGAATTGACGGAGCTCGGCCAGAACCTTGCGGGACTGCTCAGCCAGATCAGGTCCTGGGCGGAAGAGCATGCCCCCGACATCAAGGATGCCCGTGCGCGGGCGTCGGCGGACCATCAGGATGATGAGACGGCGATGCTGCCCTAGGCCGGAGGCCGGGCTTTTTCGGCTCGTGGTTCGATACCACGATGCCGGCAGTCCTCCGAGGCATCAATTGCGTTCGGCGGTCAGCCGATCATGGCGCTGCGGCCGCCCACTTCCGTGTCGCGGATCTTGCTGTCGCGCGATTCCAGCATCTCCGCCTTGGAAAGCTCCGCTTCAGCTTCGCCGAGTAATGATTCGGCCATGGTTCGCTGCTGGGCAAGATCGTTCTGCGAGTTCCTGAGGTTGTCGCGGCGCAGTCGTGCCGCCTTGGCGAAGGTCGGATAGGCAAAATGATTGATGTCGGTGATGCCGGCTTTTTTCTCTTCAGCGACGATTTGCGCCTCCAACTCGACGGCCATGCGTTCGAATTCGGCGATCATCATGTCCAGCTGCAACAGCTGGCGCCGCTTCTCATTCACCTGAAACTGCTTCAGCCGAACGAGGTTTTCACGTGACTTCATGACTCGGTACTCCGCAAAACGCACACCTGCATATCGTCCCATCGACCTCGAAAGGCCTACGCGTCGCCCGTTTCCACCGGCTTTCCCCGCTCTATGGGAAACAAAGCCCTAAAGATTTTTGCCGGCGGTAACCATTCGTTTACGGGCATTGTTAATCATACGGGCGAGGACTTAAGGCCGGGTAAAAATTCCGGACAGCGGCAGGAAGCGCGGCCTGCGAGTCTCTGGAGTCACTTAGGCTTGCTTATTAATGTGGTACATGAGCGATTTGGGTCTACGATTCGTTATTAGATTCAAGTGGGTGTAGAAAGGGGTTAAAAAATCTGATATCGTGACCGACACGAAATTAGGATTTGTTAACCAGTCGGTGGCACCTTCTGTTCAGGCAATCACTGCTCCGGGTTCGGGACGGGTCGTGACGCGACTCGGCGGCAGAAAAGGGGAATGAAATGCGTGTTCTGCTGATTGAAGACGACAGTGCAACCGCACAGAGCATCGAGTTGATGCTGAAATCGGAAAGCTTCAACGTCTATACGACCGACCTTGGCGAAGAAGGGGTCGATCTCGGCAAGCTCTACGATTACGACATCATCCTCCTCGATCTTAACCTTCCCGACATGTCGGGCTACGAGGTGCTGCGCACGCTTCGCCTCTCCAAGGTCAAGACGCCGATCCTGATCCTCTCCGGCATGGCCGGCATCGAGGATAAGGTGCGCGGCCTCGGCTTCGGCGCCGACGACTATATGACCAAGCCTTTCCACAAGGACGAGCTGGTGGCGCGCATCCACGCCATCGTGCGCCGCTCCAAGGGCCACGCCCAGTCGGTCATCACCACCGGCGACCTGGTGGTCAATCTCGACGCCAAGACGGTCGAGGTGGGCGGCCAGCGCGTGCACCTGACCGGCAAGGAATATCAGATGCTTGAGCTGCTCTCGCTGCGCAAGGGCACGACCCTTACCAAGGAAATGTTCCTCAACCACCTCTATGGTGGCATGGACGAGCCGGAACTGAAGATCATCGACGTCTTCATCTGCAAGCTGCGCAAGAAGCTCGACGCAGCGTCCGGCGGCCAGAATTACATCGAGACGGTGTGGGGCCGCGGCTATGTGCTGCGCGAGCCGGAAGACATCCGCGTCAGCGCCTGATCCTCTGCCAATTCAAACAAAAAACCCGGCCCAGGCCGGGTTTTTTGTTTGGGGTGTCGAAAAGCTCAGGCCGCGATTTTCAGGAAGCGGAAGCTCTCGAGCAACTGCGCGCGGTTGAAGGGCTTCAGCAGGTAACCCTGGGCGCCGGCACGTTTCGCTCGCATGATCGAGCCGACATCGACTTCGACGAGCGAGACTAGGATCTGCGGCTTGACGGGGCTTTCGATGGCACGGATGCGGCGAATGAGGTCGACCGCCTGCATATCCGGCAGGCCGCCGTCGACAACAATGACATCGGGCATGTCGCCGGAGCAGATCTCGATCGCATCAAGCCCGCTGGCCGCCTCGAAGACCACGATGTCCGAGCCGCCAAGGATACGCTTCGCAACCTTCCTGATGACGCTCGAGTCGTCCACGAACAGGCAGCGTTTCATTTCCGGGTCCTCTTTGCCAACTGCCGAACCGGCAATCCGGTAACCGTGAGGCACCCTAGAACAATCTGGTAAAGAAGCCGAAAAGCGGTTAGGTAAAGTTTTTCCAAAGAACCGCTTTGCGCGGTTTTGGCCTGCGATGCACCTACAGTTCCAGGCGGCAGGCAATGCTTCGATCGCACTGCCAGCTGCAAGATCAGTGACAATGGATACTTGACCTGTTCTTGGCTGTCGCCTCAGGCTGCCGACAACACGATCTCATCGGCCGTCGCATGGATCGAGATCGTCATGTTCGCCTCGCGCGCCAGAAGCAGCGTGTAATAAGGCTGGACCGAGTGGGCGTCAATCGGCTCCTCGGGCTTGTGGCCCGAATGCAGCTCGAGGAATTTCGGCGGCACCCGCAGCATGGGGCCGCTCGCCGACAGCGAGAAACGCGGTTCGGTCTCGAGGTTCTCCAACGTGACAACCAGCCTGCCGCCACGCGGTATGGCGGCATTGGCGACAAGAATGAGATTGAGCAGAAGCTTGACCTTGTTCTTGGGCAGCAGCGCGCGGGCGCCGTTCCAGACAAGTTCCGG
The DNA here is from genome assembly GCF_029625765.1 of Mesorhizobium sp. WSM4983. Lineage (NCBI taxonomy): Bacteria > Pseudomonadati > Pseudomonadota > Alphaproteobacteria > Hyphomicrobiales > Phyllobacteriaceae > Mesorhizobium > Mesorhizobium sp. WSM4983. The sequence goes on from NZ_JARTVM010000013.1 coordinate 139,737, forward strand.
CTTCTCGTTCTTCAGGAAGGCAATGGCCACGGCCTCGGCGTCGCCGGTATCGATCATCATGCCGGCGGAGCCCGCGGCGCCGAAGGCGATGCGGGCAAACTGCAGCCGCGCCGAGGCGTTCCTGGCGCTCTGGCGAATCAGCTTCATGGCGTCTTCGTCGGCGCCGCCTTCATCGAGCAGTTCGAGGCCGTTGTTTATGGCGCCGACCGGGGAAATGATGTCGTGGCATACGCGGCTGCACAAAAGCGCAGCCAGATCGGGGGCGGAGAGGGTGAAGAGCTCGGCCATCGGAGAAATCCCTGCTGGTTCACATGTCATGGCCGAACGTTGTCGCGCCCGCTACGCGAATCACGCTCTTTTCCAAGGCCTTCTGAATACACAGCGTCCGTCCATGCATCAACAAATCCACAGCTGCGGACAGCGAAAATGGTGCGTGATGCCGCGAAATTGAGGCTGATAGAGATCGTGTCAGGCTCTTCAGCCCTCGAACCGCCATCTTCCTGCGCCAGCTTAATGGTTGAAAAAGGATTACGGCATAGTTTGCCCGTAACAGTCATCTCGAAACGGCCGCCAAGAGCCGTAGGGATACGAGGCGTCGGCGAAAGTGCTCCCTGACGGAGATTGGAAGCATGTTTTCCCGATTCTTTGACCGGATGTTCGTCCGCGTCCTCACCATGACGATCGCCCTCTCGGGTGCTCTCATCCTCTCAACCTCGGCGTCGCGGGCCCAGGAATACACCGCGCAAGAGATTGTCGATTCCGGCCACAAGTTCTTCGGCGCGACGTCGGGAGGCCTCGCCACCGTGGTCGAAAAGGTGTTCGCGTCCTACGGCCTGCCAAACGGTTATCTGCTCGGCGAGGAGGGATCCGGCGCGCTGATCGGCGGCCTGACCTATGGCGAGGGCACGCTGTACACCAAGAACGCCGGCGACCATAAGGTGTTCTGGCAAGGCCCATCGCTCGGCTGGGATTTCGGCGGCGAAGGCTCGCGCGTGATGATGCTGGTCTACAATCTCGACGATATCAGCAGCCTCTACAACCGCTTCGGCGGCGTCGCCGGATCGGCTTATGTCGTGGCGGGCGTCGGCTTCAACGTGCTGCAAAGCAACAGAGTGCTGCTCGTTCCGATCCGCACCGGGGTCGGTGCCCGGCTCGGCGTCAATCTCGGCTATCTGAAGCTGACCGAACGGGCGACCTGGAATCCGTTCTGACCGGACAGGATTGCCACAGCCGCTCGGATAAGACTGATCGTGCCGCGGCGTGCTCTTGCCGCGGCGCTGGATTTCCGCCATGCCAAGGTGGCACAGTCGGCATGGCGGGTTGCCGCCTCGCATACGGATAGTCCACCTTGGTCCAGTCGATCCTGTTCTTCGCACTCGGCTTCCTCTGCGCGGCCTTTCTGGTGTCGCTGATCGCGCCGGCCGTCTGGCGGCGGGCCGTCGTGTTGACACGCCGGCGCCTTGAGGCCTCGATGCCGCTGACGCCTGCCGAGATGCTGGCCGAGAAGGACCGTATCCGCGCCGAGTTCGCCATGAACACGCGCCGACTCGAGATGAACATCAAAAATCTGAAGGAAAAGGTGGCCGAGCAACTGGTCGAGATCGGCCGCGCCCAGGAGGCCCTGAAGGGACTGGCGGTCGAGAAGAAGGACAAGACTCAGGCGCTTTCCGATCTGCAGGCCAAGAACGCGGAGCTCAGGCTGCGCGAGGAAGAGTTGCACAAGCTTACGGAAAAGCTGGCGCAGGCGGAGCGCTCGCTGGAGAAGCGCGCGCTGGAGCTGCAAAAGCTCGAGCAGATGTATGACGAAGCCAGCTTTTCTTCCTCAAACCGCCAGATCGAGCTCGTCGCCCGCGAATCGGAACTGGACAAGCTTGCCAATGACATTGCGGTGCTGCGCAGCCAGCGCAAGGAAGCGGACCGGCGCAATCAGGAACTGGCAGCGGAAAGCAAAGCCGCCAGGGACGCGCTCAAGGCGGAGAAGAAGCGGACGGCCGAGCTGGACAAGAAGGTCGAACGGCTGCTTGCAACCCTTGCCGACCGCGAGGAAAAGCTGGACAGGCGCGAAAAGGAGCTTGCGCGGATGCGCGAACGCCCAAGCAAAGATCATGCGGTAAATGGCGGAACGCATAAGGCCGACGAAGTCCAAGGGATCGACAATGCCATCGCCAAGCTCGAAGGCGATCGCGAGCGGCTAGAGGCGCGGCTGACGGCGCTTGCGCGGGAGAACAAGCGGCTCAAGACCGATCTTGCCGTGCTCGAAACGGCACAGCCCGAACAGGCAGGCGACGCGCCGCGCGCCGGTGCGGCGCTTCGCGAACAAATGAACGAACTGGCAGCCGAGGTCGTCAACCTGACGATGAAGCTGGAAGGGCCGGATTCGCCGATCGCCAAGGCCTTGGCGACACCTCGCGACGAGCGGCAAGATATCGGCGAGCGCGGCATCAGCCTCGCGGACCGTGTCAGGGCCTTGCAGAAGGCCAACGCAAGCAACTGATCCGAATGCCGTGGCGAGCGGAGCGTCTTGGTCCTGCGCCGCTATCGTTTCGAGAAGTGATGCAGGGCGATGGCCGATGCGGCTGCAACGTTCAGGCTGTCGAATCCCTCCGCCATGCCGATCCGTACGGTCCGCAGGCGACTGAGCAGGGTCTCGGGCAGGCCTTCGCCTTCCGTGCCGAGAAAGAGGGCCAGCCGAGACGTTCTTTCCGCAGCGCGGATGTCCGTTTCGCCGCGCGGCGAGAGCGCGAACTGGGCGAAACCCATCCGGTCAAGCGTTGCGGTCAAGCTCATCGCATTGTCGAAGGAGCCGAAGGGCACCTTCAGCGCCGCGCCGACCGAAACGCGGATCGCCTTGCGGTAAAGCGGATCACAGCAGGTGGGATCGAGAAGCACGGCGTCCGCGCCAAAGGCTGCGGCGTTGCGGAAGATCGAGCCCATATTGTCATGATTGGATATGCCGACCAGAACCACGACCAACGCGCTTGCCGGCAAGGTTTCGAGCAGCACCTCGGCCGGTTGAGGAGAGCCCCGAACGCCAATCGCCAATACGCCGCGATGCATGTGGAAGCCGGCGATCCGGTCCATGACGTCGCCGTTTACGACATAGATCGGGAGGTCGGCTGGCGCCTTCCGCAAGACACCTTCGAGGCCCGCCCGCCTGTTCTCCAGAATGAGGGCCGATTCCGCCGCGAAGCGTCCGGCCGACAGCAGAAGATCCAGCACCACCTTGCCTTCGGCGACGAAGCGCCCATGTCGGCCGACGAGATCGCGCTCGCGGATATCGAGATAGGCGGCGACACGCGGATCCCGCGGGTCGTCGACAGGGATGAGGTTCATAGAAATCTCGCCGGCGAACGATCGTCAGCAAGGTAAGGGGCTTTGCAGAGCCCGGGTCAAGTCCCGGCGCGGCGCATCCTGTAGGCCATCTGAGACAGGTCGCCGTCGCCGAAAATGCCTTCCAGCGTGCGAAGCAGCTCGCGCACCGCGTCGGAGTTGCAGGAATAATAGATCATCTGGCGATCGCGACGCGTCTCGACGATATCAAGCGCTCTCAGCTTGGCCAAATGCTGCGACAGAGCGGACTGGCTCAACTGGACTTTCTCGGCGATGGCGCCGACGGACATTTCGCCCTCGATCAGATAGCTGACGATCAGCAGCCGCTTTTCATTGCCCATGAGCGTCAGAAACGCGGCAGCCGATTCTGCGTTGGCGACTAGCTTGCTTGAGATCATGGATCCCCCATGTTTTCTGGCTCATCCAGCTGCCATGGGGGCAATGGCGGCTGATTTCCACGATATTCAGGTCAGGGAGCGCCGCTGAATCGGCGCTGCAACAAAAGGTAGATCATTTTACCTAAATCTCAAGAGTTGCTTTCGATCCGGGACGATTAACTTTCGCTACTGTGCCCGGCCTGCGGCGCGCCCGGCCCTGGCCATCTCGACCAGCACGGACCGCAACTCGCCGGCAGTGCCGAGAGGCCGAGGGAAGAAGACCCTGCAGGTGGCATCCGGAGAAGCCAGATCCATGCCGTCCGCATCGAAACCCGTAGCGATCCAGCCATCGCCTTCGGCCCGGCCGAAATGGCGCGCATAAATGCAAAGCGCATCGCGATGGTCGGCATTCATGTGGTCCAGGGCCGACTGTTCGCTGGCCGCCAGCTCCTCGACGATTGGGCCGCCGGCGATCAGGTCGGCGCGATCCAGAAGATAGGCTTTGCCGAAGCCGCCATTGAGACTGGCGCGTTCAGGCTCGAGCCGGAATATCGAGAAGTCGCCGAGCCCGGCATAGAGTTTCGCCTTCGGATTGCGGTTGAGATAGCGCCGTTCGGCGCGGGCGTGACCCGCCGATCCGCGCTCCAACCGCAGCGCCTGGCATACAAGCGAGATGCGGGGATGCGCGAGCGGATCGCCCTTGCCGGGTTCGCCGACGAGCAGCGAGCAGCGCGGGTCGGCGAGAAGCGCGCCGGTATGCGCCGACAGCATCGAGACCAGGATCAGCGGCGCGCCGTCGATGTCGGTCGCCACGCCGACCCGGCTTGCCAGCGGCGCCCCGGTGCCGGGCTCGATCGCCGCAAGCGCGCCGAAGCGGGCCGAGCGGACCAGAGTCTTCGCCAGCCTGACGGCCTCGGTGTCGGTCTCGCGGATGACATCCTTCCTGGTCTCGGTCACAGCGCTCACCGCGATAAGTTGATTTCTACTCTCCGGCTATCGGCCAAACAGGCCGGACCTGACAAGGGCTTCAATTTCAGTCTCGTCGATGCCGAAGCGTGCCAGCACAGCCGAAGGCCGGCGGTTGGCGACCGTGGGCGCCGCGGCGAGCGGCGACGCGGCGTTGGAGAAGCGCGGCGCCGGCGTCGGACGTTCGAGCTCGCCCGATCTTGCAAAATTTTGCCGGGCGCGGCTCTGCGGATGATCCCTGGCTTCGGTCAGCGACAGGACGGGAGCGACGCAGGCGTCGGTCGGTCCAAACACCTCGGCCCACTCGTCGCGTGTCTTCGCTCTGATTCTCGCGGCAATGGCAGCGCGCATGTCGGGCCACGATGTCCTGTCATATTGACCGCCGACAAAACGCCGGTCGAGCGGCAACAATCGGGCGAACTCGGCAAAGAATTGCGGTTCGAGGCAGCCGATGGCGACATGCCGTCCGTCCGCCGCCTCGTAAACGTCGTAGAAGGGGGCCCCGGAATCGAGCAGGTTCTCACCGCGTCGCTCGCTCCAGAGGCCGGCCGCCATGAAGGCATGGATCGGAGCCGCGAGCATCGATGCACCCTCGACCATGGCGGCATCGATCACCTGACCTTTGCCGGTGCGCGAGCGCTGGAATAGGGCCGCCAGCACGCCGGCGATCAGCATCATGGCGCCGCCGCCCTGGTCGGCGACTAGGTTCAGCGGCGGCACGGGCGGCGCTCCCTGCCGGCCGACGGCATGCAGCAGGCCGGCATAGGCGAGGTAAGTGATGTCATGACCGGCGCGGCGCGATAGCGGCCCGTCCTGGCCGAAACCCGTGAGGCGGCCGTAGATCAGCGCAGGATTGCCTTCCAGCACGACATCAGGCCCGAGGCCCAGCCGCTCCATGACGCCTGGGCGAAAGCCTTCGATGAGAACGTCGGCCTTTTCCGCAAGGCGCAGCAGAAGCTCCGCGCCGTCCGGCCGCTTCAGGTCGAGCCTGAGGATGGAGCGGCCGTGGCGGTCGAGGTCGTGGGCCTCGGGCAAGGACAGAAGCGGCTCTTTGGCGTCCGCCCGCTCGATGCGCAGGACGTCTGCGCCCATCTCCGATAGCATCAAGGCGGCGAGCGGCACCGGGCCGAGGCCCGCCATCTCGATCAGCCTGAGGCCAGCCAACGGCCCTGTCTTGTCGGCGGCTGTCGGCGGCGTGCTCATTCGCTTTTATTTGGGCGCCATGCGGATCGCGCCGTCGAGGCGGATGGTCTCGCCGTTCAGCATCTGGTTCTCGATGATGTGGAGCGCGAGTGCTGCATATTCCGAGGGCTCGCCGAGGCGAGGCGGGAAGGGCACCGAAGCGCCGAGCGAATCCTGCACCACTTGCGGCATGCCGGCCATCATCGGGGTCTTGAAGATCCCTGGGGCGATGGTGCAGACGCGAATGCCCGAGCGCGCCAGGTCGCGCGCCACCGGCAATGTCATGCCGACGACGCCGCCCTTGGACGCCGAATAGGCAGCCTGGCCGATCTGGCCGTCATAGGCGGCGACCGACGCCGTGTTGACGATGACGCCGCGTTCGCCGCCGGCGAGCGGTTCGAGTTTCGCCGCCCGGTCGGCGACCAGGCGGATCATGTTGAAGGTGCCGATCAGGTTGATCTCGATCACCTTGCGGTACTGGTCCAGCGGGTGCGGGCCATCCTTGCCGACCGTCTTCACACCAATGGCAATGCCGGCGCAATTGACCAGGATGCGCGGTTCGCCGAGCTTTGCCGCCACTTCGGCGATCGCCGCGCTGCCACTGTCTGCGCTGCTGACATCGCATTGAACCGCGATGCCGCCGATATCGGCGGCAACCTTGGCCGCGCGATCGATACCGATATCGAGTATCGCTATCTTGGCGCCCTTGGTGGCAAGGGCGCGCGCCGTCGCTTCGCCAAGGCCGGAGCCACCGCCAGTGATGATCGCGATCTGGCCGTTCGGGGTCATGGTGGCGTCCTCCCAGAATTTCGGATCATGCTACGAAGCGCGCTGCTGCGGCGCAACCTGAATGACCGGATCGATCGAGGACTGCGGAATGGCCGAGGCGCGGACCGCGACCTGGGCCAGGTCGGCAACCCGCGCCGTATCCGCATGACAGACCTCACCGACGAACCGGGCCACCGCGCCAGGCCTGATTTCGTGATGGAGCAGCCGGTCGAGATCGACCGGACGCGGCATGGTGATCTGCCCACGCGGGAAGCGCTTGAAGCCGAGCGGCCCGTAGTAGGGCTCGTCACCGACCAGCATGACGGCCGGCGCGCCGGCCTTCGCGGCGGCTTCGAGCGCGATCGCGACCAGCCTGCGGCCTATGCCGAGATTCTTGAAGGCGGGCCGGACGGCAAGCGGGCCAAGCATCATGGCGCGTCCGGCGCCTGCCGCCACGCGCGTCATGCGCACCGAGGCGATCACCGCCTCGTCCTTGACGGCGACAAAGGACATCGAGCGGTCGTGCCCGCCCGCCTCGCGGATCTTATAGGCGGCCAGCACGAAACGGCCCGGCCCGAAGGCCTCGTCGTTGATGGCTTCGATTTCAGGATCGTGCGCCGGGGTCTCCGGCAGATATTTCACGTCGGCAAGGCTCATGGTCTTTGCGTTCCGGTATGCGAGGAAAGGTTTGCTGCAAGCGGCAGCGTTCGCCAGTCAGCGCTTCATCAAGCGCGGGCGTCCTTTCGTCGTCGGTCGAACCGGATCGTGGCAAAGTCAAACATGGGCGCTTCCGCTAGCATCAATTGTTCACGGCTGCAATCGGCGCTTTTCACCTTTCTTTTCGCCGTTTGACGAACTGTTCAGCGCCTGGGGGCTTCGACATTTCGGGTAAGCGCCTAGATGTCTGTTGGAACCGCAGGGAGATTTCGCATGGGATTGCTGGTTGAAGGCAAATGGCAGGACCGCTCGACCGTTGCCGACAGCAGCGGTAGGTTCGTGCGTGCCGAAGCGCAATGGCGCGACTGGGTGACGCGCGACGGTGCGCCGGCGCAAGGGCGCAAACGCGGTTTCAAGGGGGAGCCCGGGCGCTATCACCTTTACGTCTCGTTCGCCTGCCCCTGGGCGCACCGGACCTTGATCTTCCGCGTCTTGAAGAAGTTGGAAGACATCATCTCCGTCTCCGTGGTGCACCATTTCATGGGCGAGAACGGCTGGACCTTCACAGCCGAGGACGGCGCAACCGGCGACACGCTCTACGGCCTCGACTTCCTGCACCAGATCTATGCCAAGGCCGATCGCGGCTATTCGGGCCGCGCGTCCGTACCGGTGCTGTGGGACAAAAGACAGGAAACCATCGTCAGCAACGAGTCGTCAGAAATCATCCGCATGCTCAATTCCGGCTTCGACGAATGGGGTGATGCGAGCCTGGACTTCTATCCGCGGGCGTTGCGTTCCGAGATCGACAGGATCAATGCGCTGGTCTATCCGGCGATCAACAACGGCGTCTATCGCGCCGGCTTCGCCACCTCGCAGGAAGCCTATGAGGAAGCGTTCGGCGAGCTCTTCGCAGCACTCGACACGTTGGAAGAGCGGCTGTCAAAGCAGCGCTATCTTGTCGGCGAGCGGATCACCGAAGCTGACTGGCGTCTATTCACCACGCTGGTGCGCTTCGATCCGGTCTATGTCGGCCACTTCAAATGCAATCTGCGCCGGATCGCCGACTATCCGAACCTGTCGAACTATCTGCGCGACCTCTACCAGGTGCCCGGCGTGTCAGGCACGGTCAGCCTGCATCACATCAAGTCGCACTACTACGGCAGCCACAAATCGATCAATCCGACGGGGATAATCCCGGCGGGACCTGAACTCGACTATGCCGCACCACATGATCGCGACCGGTTCAGGAAGGCGGCATGAGTTACCAGTAGGCCGAGACCTGCTCGCCGCTGAAAATTTCGGCAATCCGACGTCGCGTCGCCGGCGTCGCATCTGCCGGCAAACGGTCGAGTGGAAAGAACGCCGCCTCGGCGATCTCATGGTCCGCCGATTTCGGCGCCGTCTGGTTGAAGGCTTCGACCAGATAGAGGCCGACGTGGTCGCGTGTGCTGGCGCGACGGTTGAAGTGCATCGATCTCAGCACCGGCGGAGCCGTCAACGCGATGTTGCCCTCCTCGGCGAGCTCGCGCGCCAGCGCCTCGACAAGCGTCTCGCCGACCTCGACGCCGCCGCCAGGCAACTGCCAGCCCGGAACATAGGTGTGGCGGATGAGGAAGATGGAGTTGGATGCGCGGTCGTAGATCAAGCCGCGCACGCCAAGCGTCATCGGGCGCCGCAGCAGGAAATAGAGATGGAACAGCCTTGCCCGCAGTCCCGCCCAGCCGGTCTGGCGGAACGCCTGTTCCGGATCGGCGCCAGTCATCCACGAAACCGCGAGCGGACAGGAAACGTTGAGTAGAAAGCCCGGACCGGGTCGCTTAAGAAGGGGCTATGCTCAGGCTTGCACATATTTCCGATGTCCATCTGGGGCCGCTGCCCGATGTAACCTATCGCGATCTCGCGTCCAAGCGCGTGCTGGGTTACGTCAACTGGCAGCGCAACCGCCGCCGTCATATGCACGATGCGGTGATCGACACGATTGTCGGCGATATCAAAGCCAACGCCCCCGACCACCTCGCGGTCACCGGCGATCTCGTCAACCTGGCGCTCGATGGCGAGATCGAGATGGCGAAACATTGGCTGGAGACGCTGGGCTCTGCGAACGACGTATCCGTGGTGCCGGGCAATCACGATGCCTATGTGCCGGGCGCCTTCGACAAGGTCTGCCGGTCATGGGCGCCGTGGATGACGGGCGACGGCATCAACAGCCCGATCGACCGCAATTCCTTTCCCTATTTGCGGGTTCGCGGTGATGTCGCTCTGATCGGCGTCACGACGGCGCGGGCCACGGCGCCCTTCATGGCCAACGGCTTCTTCATGGAGGGCCAGGCGGAGCGGCTCGGCAACATCCTCGACGCGACGGCCAGACAGGGGCTGTTTCGCGCCATCATGATCCATCATCCGCCGGTGCGTGGCGCGGTCTCGCAGCATAAGCGGCTGTTCGGTATCGCGCGCTTCCACAAAGTCATCCGCCGGTATGGCGCCGAGCTTGTGCTGCACGGCCACTCGCACTTGCCTTCGCTGTTCACCATCGGTCCGCGCGGCGTCAAGGTGCCGGTGGTCGGCGTGGCCGCCGCCGGCCAGGCGCCGGGCGGCGATCATCCCGCCGCTCAGTACAATCTGTTCGAGATCGGAGGAAAAAAAGGTGGTTGGACCATCCGCCTGACACGGCGCGGCCTGACCGGTCCGGCACTGCCGCCGTCGGACATTCAGGTGATCGAGCTTGGTGCCGATATGCCGGTGGTGCGCGAGCCCGTCGTCAGAAGCTGATCTTCATCTGGGCGATGCGGTCCCAGAACAGCACCAGCGATACCGCCAGGCCGACCAGGGCGCCGGCGGCGATCAAGCCAAGGCCGGCGAAGAAGGTCGTCCAGCCGTTGCGGCGCGTTGCAGCCTGCAAGGGCGGCTCGGCTTCCCGGACCTCGGCTCGATGCAGGCCAGTCACCGCGCTCTCGACCGCGCCTTCCATCATCCGCTGCCGCTCGACGACACGCTCGGCCACGTATCGCGTAACGGCATCGGCGACGGGCTTCATGTCGGTCGATTCGGCCAGCACCACGCGGCCGATGCGCGTGTCCTTAAGGAAGCGGAAGGTGCGGCGATCCCGCCCCATGGCGACATGGCTGACGGCATCGACCCACAGCCGCGGCTGCAGGCCGGAGGAGACGGCGAAGTCGAAATTGTCGATATCCGCCGGCACGTCGGCGAAAACGGGGGCGAGCTCCGCGGCCAGCAACTCGAGCCGCATGCGGTGCGCCTCGCGCATGTCGACCACCACATCATCGCGGTCGGCGAAGGCGTTCTTGACGTCGCGGATCGCGTCCGCGAGCTTTCGCGATGGCTCGATCGGGGTGATTTTGTCGCCTGCATCCTTCATGGCGCTGCCTCGCTGTTGGTAAACAGCGAGTTAACACAGTCGCCGGCAAAATGCACTGCGAGATGGGCTCAGCTTGCGGCTGCGCTGAACACCGGTCTCTGGATTCTGCTGCGGCGACGCGTGTTGCGGCGCACGGCCTCTGCAATCAGGTCAGGCGCCTCCTCGACCAGCATGTGGCCCGCCTCCAGCACGTGGTGCAGGTGGAAATGCGGCGGCAAGTCCTCGGCCTGGGCGACGGGCAGGACGGGATCGTCCGTTCCCCAAAGCACCATCACCGGCATGCTCAGGGTTTCCAGCCGTTCGCTCGGGATGATACCTTGTCGGTCTTCCCTGGTGATCACGGCTGCAGCACCGACGAGGGTCCGCAACTGGCCCGGCCGTTTGCGCATGCCGCACAGCGCCTCCACCACGTGTTGAGGAGGAGAACTTTGCGGCCCCGACATGGCGGCAAGACAGGCGCGGATCTCATCTCTATCGGCCGCGGCCGCATAGCGCCGCAGCAACGGACCGTTGATCTCGGGGCCGAAGCCGCCGGGCGCCAGCAAGGTCAGCGAGGCCACCCTTTCGGGATCGGCAGATGCCATCAATGTCGCGATCGCGCCGCCCATGGAATGGCCGACGACGTGAACTTTGCCCAGGCGGCGCTTGCCCAGATCGGCCAGGATAACCCCAGCGGCCTGCTTGACTCCTGCCGCCTGGCACTCCAGGGAGTTTCCGTGGCCCGGCAGGTCGTAGGCAAGTGTCCTCACATCGGGCGTCAATCCCGCAATCACGTCGCGCCAGATCGAATGGCAAGCGCCGAAGCCGTGCAGGAAGACGATCGTCTTCGAGCCAGCACCGCTTTCGGCGACGTGAAGAGAGTTAAACATCGAGATTGTTGGCTGTGAAGCAGTATGAGGGGCAATTCAAGATTGTGGCTGAATTGCTCCCTGAGCAGGTCGATAGCCAGTAAAATCTTCGCGAATTCGCCGTGCGCGCCCCAATCGAACGCGTAAGCAGGCCTAAGACTCGTTGAGTGTCGACGCCCGCTGTGCCGAGCAGATCCGGCGAGCGAATTCAACAGGCCCGCACGCGTCAGCGAATGCTCCACGTTCGCTCAGCTCGGATTGCCGATGCCCGCAGAGCGCAAGGATTGCACCAGCCGGTCGATGAGATCGGCGGGGTACTTCCTGTCAACAAAAGTGGCGCGCGGATTGGCGGCGAATTTCGGGAATTCGGCCGTGAGCTCGTTCGCCAATTCGTTTGCGAGCTTGTCGCGGCCTGAGATCTTGGCGCCGATCAGGCGTGCCGCCAAATAATGCGACTTGGACGCGGTGGTCCGCAGCGACTCGCTGGCAATCGCTGCCCTCTGGGTGTCGCCTTGCATGAAGGCTCCGACAAACAGGCCATAGTCCCACCAGGTCGGATGACCGCCGAAGGCCTCGACGGCATGGCCCAGGATCGGCGTCCCTTCCTGGTATCTGCCAGCGAAGATCAGGCCATAGCCATAAGCGGCGGCCATGCCGAGATCGTAGGGGTTGAGCTCATAAGCCTTGCGCATCCAGCGGATCGCTTCGTCGGTGTTGCCGAGGCGCGAGTTGAGGTAGCCATAGGCGCGATGCGCGTGCGGGCTCATCGGTGCCATCTGAATGGCGCGGTGGGCAAACGACATGGCCTGCTCGACCGTTGCGCCGGGCGGATAGGCGTAGCGGTTGTTGACGGCTTCCAGATGCAGGGAAGCCAGTTCCGAGTAGACGAGCGATGATTTGGTGCTTTCCCTGACCAGCTTCTCCAGACAGCGATACGCAGCTTCGTGCGCCTTGGCGCTCTGGTCGAGATAGTAGAGGTCGTCGAGCACCAGACATCCGATCTGGCTGGTCCGGATATCGCTCTGGTCGATATAGCTGTAGATCGCGCCCGAAGCGGGGACGGTAGAGGTCAGGAGATTGGCGATGTTGCTTTCGACCGCACCAGGCGCGCTTTCGGCCGGTGTCAGGTTGCGTGACAGGAGAACCCGTCCCGTCGCGACGCTCTGCAGCTCGATCATGACGTCGCCGGCGGCTGTCCCGGGGATAAGATCGAAAACGAAGCTGATCGGATCGGCGGAACGGTTGCGCCTAGAGTCGGCGTCGCGTCCGATGAAGTCTATCGTATCGAAGCCGGCGAGACCGGCGCGTAGCGAGGAAGCAACACGGGCCGCCTCGGGTCCGTCGGCTTTGATGGCCAAGTAGATCAAAGGCAGGCCGTCGAACGTTTGGGAAGCGACGCTGCCCGTCGCGCCTGCCGTTTCGACTTCAACCGGCGCGGCCGCGTCGTCACCACGAAGAAAGGCGTTCCCCTGGCGGACGACAAGGATACCCAGCATGGCGATGACCAGCACCATGGCGGCCCAGAAGAACCGCAACTGGCGCGTCAGCGATGACGCGGATTCGGTCGGTGCCGGGGTCGTCGTCAGCGGCACGGCGTCGACCGGTGCGGCGGCGGCCTCGGGCTTCTCGAAATGCTTGGAAGGCCGGGCGATCGGGGCATCCGCGGGTTTGGCGTCGGCTGGGAGCCGTATGGCGTTCAGCTCGTAGGAAGGCACATAGCCGCCGCGCGGAATGGCGATGCGTACCGGCTCGCCAATACCTTCGCTGGCGAAATATTGATCCAAAAGCTCGCGCAGCCGCCCCGCCTGAACCCTGACGACCGCGTCGGTCGATCCGTCGAAATCGCCGTCCTTGCCGAAGACATCCATGGCAATGGATACACCCTTCAGCCGGTCGGCTTCGCCTGCCTGCTCACGTTCGACCAGATAGCGTAACAGCCTGCGGGCCCGCTCGGATCGCCCGAACGTTTCGCTGGCAAGCAGTCGCTCCAATGTCTCGCGCACTGCGGGGGCGGCAGGCGTGGCAGGCTCCAAGTGTCGGACCTTTCAGAGTCGGCACAGGTTAGGGCGCGATAATATAGCGCGCGCTCCAGCGCACAAGGAACCTTCTGTTATGTGATCGCGTAAGCCACGGGAAATTTACCGGCCGGTTAACGAATTTGAACGCGGCTCGCGCCTGCCATGAAGCGTGGCACGTCCGATGAACGGGCCACGCTTTATCAATCGAACAATCAGGCGGGCTTGCGGCCCAGGATGCGGTTGGCGGCCGAGACCACGGCCTCCAGCGAGGCGGCGACGATGTTGGTGTTTATGCCTGCGCCGAACAGCTTGCCGCCGGGATATTCCATCTCGACATAGGAAATGGCCGAGGCGTTCGAGCCGCGCTGCAAGGAATGTTCGGAATAGTCGAGCACCGACATGTCGACGCCGATATGGCGCGAAAGCGCATCGACGAAGCCGTCGATCGGGCCGGTACCGGTGCCGGTGATGGTGACTTCCTTGCCGTTGTCGAGGATCTCCGCCTCGACCACGCGACGGCCCTTTACCGCAGTGTCCGGATAGGTGCGATGGTCGAGGAATTTCAGCCTGGCGCCGGGCTGGTCGACATAGGCTTCGAGGAAGCGCTCGTGGATGCGCTTGGCCGGCACTTCCTTGCCTTCGGCGTCGGTGATCGCCTGGATGTCCTGGCTGAACTCGATCTGCAGGTTGCGCGGCAGATTGAGGCCGTAGTCGGCCTGCAGCACGTAGGCGATGCCGCCCTTGCCCGACTGCGAGTTGATGCGGATGATCGCCTCATAGGTGCGGCCGACATCAGCGGGGTCGATCGGCAGGTAGGGCACTTCCCAAACCGGCGTGTTGGCTTTGCGCAGCGCCTTCATGCCCTTGTTGATGGCATCCTGGTGCGAGCCGGAGAAAGCGGTGTAGACGAGCTCGCCGACATAGGGGTGGCGTTCCGGGATCTTCAGCTGGTTCGAATATTCATAGACGTCCTTCATCCGGTTGATGTCGGAGCAGTCCAGCTCGGGATCGACGCCTTGCGTGTACATGTTGAGCGCCAGCGTCACGATGTCGACATTGCCGGTCCGCTCGCCATTGCCGAACAGCGTGCCCTCGACGCGGTCGGCGCCGGCCATCAGGCCGAGCTCGGTGGTGGCGATGCCGGTGCCGCGGTCGTTGTGCGGATGCAGCGAGATGATCAGCTTGTCGCGGTTGTCGAGATTGCGGCACATCCACTCGATGCGGTCGGCATAGACGTTGGGCGTCGACATCTCGACCGTCGATGGCAGGTTGACGATCAGCTTGTTGTCGGCCGTCGGCTTCACGATCTCGGTGACGGCGTTGCAGATCTCCAGCGCGACCTCGAGCTCGGTACCGGTGAAGCTCTCCGGCGAATATTCGAAACGGAAGCCGCCGCCGGCCTTGGCGGCCATGTCGGTGATCATCTTGGCGGCATCCGTGGCGATGCGCTTGATGCCGGCGACGTCCTTTTCGAAGACGACGCGGCGCTGCAGCTCGCTGGTCGAGTTGTAGAAATGCACGATCGGGCGGTGAGCGCCCTCGAGCGCCTCGAAGGTCCGAGTGATCAGCTCGGGCCGGCACTGCACCAGAACCTGCAGCGACACGTCCTTGGGCACGCCGCCCTCCTCGACGCACCAGCGGGCGAAGTCGAAGTCGGTCTGCGAGGCCGACGGGAAGCCGATCTCGATCTCCTTGAAGCCCATGTCGAGCAGCAGCGCGAACATGCGCGCCTTGCGCTCATGGCCCATCGGGTCGATCAGCGCCTGGTTGCCGTCGCGCAGGTCGACCGAGCACCAGATCGGCGCCTTGTCGATCACCTTGGACGGCCAGGTGCGATCGGCGAGGTTGACGGTCGGGTAGGGCTGATATTTGCGGGCGGCATCGGCCATGTGGCCGGGCGCTTGCGCGCCCGTTTCGGCCTCGCCGGCGCGGATTGCTTCTCTTCTATTCATCGTCGTTTCTCCCGGCGGCTCGTGGGACCGCCTTCAGGCGGATCGGTGCCGAGCGGCGCCTTTACCAAAGAATTTCGTTCGCTTGATGTGACTTGCCAATCTAGCCAAGGAGCAGGCGCCCAAAGCGGCGGTTTTCGACCGCCGGGCGCTCCTTCAGCGAACCCGGCGATCGCCGATAAGGCCGAGAAGGAGCAGGGTCGAAGCAAGCGCGCGCACGGTCTCGCGGGCAAAGCCGGGGCGAGAAGAAGCGACGGAGCGGGTGCGCGTGGTCATGCCGGCTCTCTTACAGGAGCGGCCATCCGGAGGCAAGTGCCGGCCCGGCTTTAAGTCTTTGGTTTCATGCATATCGTCTTCCCAAAACCGCTGCACAGTTTTGGTCGACATGCTTTGGCGCGGCTCTTCCCCGCATCAGCCAAATGCGCCACACTCGCCTCCGGAGGACCTGATCCGAGGGGGAGGTCGTGCATGAATTTCGTGTTCTTCTCGCCGCATTTTCCGGGCAACGGCGCCGATTTCTGCGACCGGCTGAAGAAGGCCGGCGCTACCGTGCTCGGCATCGGCGACGCGCCCTATGAGACGCTGAGCAGCAAGCTCAAGGCGGCGCTTTCGGAATATTATCGGGTCGCGGACATGGAGAACTACGATGCCGTATTCCGGGCGATGGGCCATTTCATCCACAAATGGGGCCGCATCGACCGCTTCGAGTCGTTGAACGAGCACTGGCTGGAGCTCGAGGCCAATATCCGCACCGACTTCAACATCTTCGGCACCAAGCTCGACTTCGTGAAGAATTTGAAGCGCAAGAGCCGCATGCGGGCCTTCTTCCGCAAGAGCGGCGTCGAGACAATTCCGCAACGCAAATGCTCCGATCGGGCCGGCGCCATGACCTTCATCCGCCGGGTCGGCTATCCGGTGGTGGTGAAACCGGATTCGGGCTCCGGCGCCTCGAACACGTTCAAGATCTCCAACGCGAAGGAGCTCGATCAGTTCTTCAAGGACAAGCCCGAAGGCGTGACCTTCGTCATGGAGCAGTTCATCGAGGGGCTGGTGGTGACCTTCGACGGGCTGGTCAACCGCGACGGCGAGGTGGTGCTGGCGGCGAGCCACCGCTACGACCAGAGCGTCATGGAGGTGGTCAACCGCGACCGCCATATGAGCTACACCTGCTTCCCCGAGATTACGCCCGCGGTCGAGGAGGCAGGCCGCAAGATCCTGAAGGCGTTCGACGTACGCGAGCGCTTCTTCCACATCGAACTGTTCGAGACCAGGGACAAGCGCATCATTGCGCTGGAGGTCAACATGCGGCCGCCAGGCGCCTGGATGACGGATGCGATCAACTACACTTTCGACATCGACGTCTATGCCGAATGGGCCAACATGGTGGTGAAGGACGCGGCCGGCGGGCCCTACAAGGGCAAGTATTTCACGGCCTATGCCAGCCGCAAGCGACACCTCGACTATTTGCACAGCCATGAGGACGTGCTAGCCGCCCACGGCGACAAGATCGTCCACCATCAGGCCATCGAAGAGGTTTTCAGCCGCGCCATGGGGAACTACGCCTACCAGATGCGCTCGAAGGATCAGAAGGCGCTGCGTCAGGCGGTCGACTATATCCACGCGGAAAAGGCGTGAGCCGATGGACGTCTCCTATCACAAGGCCCATGCCCGCAATCTCGGCCGCGACATGGAATACAAGCGCTACGGCCATGCCGGGCGGCCGGTGGTGGTGTTTCCCACCTCGCAGGGGCGTTTTTACCAGTTCGAGGATTCGGGAGGCGTCGCAGCACTCGCCGAATTCGTCGACACCGGCCGCATCCAGCTGTTCACGCTCGACGGCATCGATTCGGAATCCTTCTTCGACAAGCATGGCGATCCCGTCAGTCGCATCGCCCGCCACGAAGCCTATTTCCGCTATGTGCGCGAGGAGGCGCTGCCGGAGCTGCAGGCGGTTGCCGCCAAGGCCAATGGCGGACGCGCCCTCAAGCCGCTGTTCTGCGGCTGCTCGATGGGCGGCTACCACTCGTCGAATTTCGTGTTCCGCTTTCCGGAGCTAGCGAGCGGCGTGATCTCGCTATCCGGCGTCTATTCGACCCGCGACTTTTTCGGTCGGACGCTGGAGGGCAGCATCTTCTACAATTCGCCGCTCGACTATCTGCCGGGCATCGTCGACCAGAAGCTGCTCGGGCGGCTGAGGGCGCTGAGGCTGATCTTCTGCTGCGGGCAGGGCGCCTGGGAAGAACGAATGCTCGTCGAAACGCGCGAACTGGAGCAGGTGCTGCGCGAGAAATCCATTGCGGCCTGGGTCGACTATTGGGGCGGCGACGTCAGCCACGACTGGCCGTGGTGGCACAAGCAACTCGTCTATTTCTTTGGCCGCTGGCTCGATGACGACCTGATGCACAGGATCGACTGATGACCGCGCCCGACCCGATCCGCCGCTTGTCGAAGCCACCAATGCCGGCGACCCGGGGCCTTTCTCGAACCCTCACCGCCGATGCCTTGCTCACCGATTGGGGCCGTTCCTTCCGCGGACGCGAGCAGATCGCGCGCTGGAACCAATCCGACAGTATCGGCGTACAATCCCTTTTGATGCGCGTCGCGGGGTTGGCCGCCACCTCGGGTCATGTGGAATGGCGGCGTGGGCGCGCTGTCGCGATCCTCGCTCAGTAGGTCGCGCGCCCGCCGGACAGATCGAAGGTGGCGCCAGTGGTGAAGGAATTCTCGTCCGACAGCATGAAGGCGACCATGGCCGCAGCCTCCTCCACCTCGACGAATCGACCGCGAGGCACCTTGCTGAGCATATAGGTCACCTGGGCCTCGGTGAGCTGTTCGAGGATACGGGTGCGGGCGGGCGAGGGGGTCAACGCGTTGACGGCGATGTCGAGACCGGCGAGTTCCTTGCCGAGCGACTTGGTCAGCGCAAGCACGCCGGCTTTGGCGGCCGAATAGGCGGCGGCGTTGGGATTGCCTTCCTTGCCGGCCACGGAAGCGACATTGACGATGCGGCCGTAGTTGCGCGCGATCATGCCGGGCACCAGACGTCGGCAGCAGTAAAAGACGCCGTTGAGGTCGATTTCGATGATCTGCCGCCAGGCGGCGGGGTCATAGTCCACCACGGTCGCGGCCGGCCCGGCAATGCCGGCATTGTTGACAAGGAGATCGACAGGCCCGAGCGCCTGCTCGGTCTCGATGGCGGCGCGGTCGACGGCCTCGATCTGCGACTGGTCGCAAAGCAAGGCATCGACCCGGCCCAAGGGAGCAAGCTCGGCCACAGCGCTCGCCATCGCGGCCTGGTCGATGTCCCAGATGGCGACGCTTGCGCCCGACGACAGCAGGCGTCGGGGGGCCCCCCCGGC
>NZ_JARTVM010000014.1:0-116415 GCF_029625765.1 Mesorhizobium sp. WSM4983
GCCGCACGCCGAGAATGGCCCGCCTCGACAAACCGCACAACACGTTCACGCAAATCGAGCGAATAGGGCTTGGGCATAGCAAATCACCTCCACAAGGAAGTGAATCACAAACCTTACATCAGCGGAATCCTTCGCGATTCAATCTGATGGTCCGACGCTCTAAGCCTGCGTGAGCGGGTATTGCTCCCTCAGCGTCTTCAGCACCAGTTCGCCGGGCATCGGCGCGCCGAACATGAAGCTCTGGACATACTCGCAGCCCATCTGGCGCAGCTCCAGCGCGTCGCTCTCGTCGGAGATGCCTTCGGCGACGACCGACAGGCCAAGCTCGTGGGCCATGTTGACCATGGACTTGAGCAGCACCGCACGTTTCGGCGTTGCGTCGTCGACGAAGCTCTTGTCGATCTTGATCGTGTCGAAGGGGAAGCGCGTCAGGTAGGAGAGCGATGAATAGCCGGTGCCGAAATCGTCGAGCGACAGTCCGATGCCGAGTTGCTTGAGCTTGGTCAGCACATGCGCGGTCTGCTCGGGATTGTCCATCACCAGCGATTCGGTGAGTTCGAGCCGGAAGCAGCGCGGCTTCAAGTTGGCCCGCGCAATGACGGAGCGCACGTCGCTGACCAGGTCGCGGCGGATGAGCTGCCGGCTGGAGAGGTTGACCGAAACCGACAGCGGCGCGTCGCCGATCTGCTTCTGCCAGGCGGCCAGATCCTCGGCCGCCTGCTGCATGGCGAACAGGCCGAGCTGCACGATCAGGCCGCAATTCTCAGCCACCGGGATGAAGTCTCCCGGCGGGATCATGCCGCGCCGCGGATGATCCCATCTGAGCAGCGCCTCGAAGCCGGCGACGCTGCCATCCTCCAGCCGCACGATCGGCTGGTAGGCGAGCGTGAATTCGCGCCGCTCGATGGCGCGGCGAAGGTCGGATTCGAACTGCAGCCTGTCGGTGCCGACGGTGCGGAAGGCCGGCCGGAACGGCTCGATCCTGTCGCCGCCGAAACGCTTGGCCTGATGCATGGCAAGCTCGGCGTCCTTGACCATGTCCTCCGACGAGGTTTGCGCCGTCGTCCAGGTGATCAGGCCGATCGAGGCAGTGAGCACGATCTCGCGCTTGGCAAAGGTGATCGGATTGTTGATCGCATGCTTGATGGCATCGGCCATGGCGGCGATGCGGGCCGGATCCTGTTCCGACAGCAGCATCAGCGCGAACTGGTCGCCGGCAAAGCGCGACAGCGAATCCTTGGGCTTCAAGAGCCGGTGCAGCCGGCGCGCGATGGTCAGCAGGATGGTGTCGCCGGCCGAAATGCCGAGCCCGTCATTGACCTGCTTGAAACGGTCGATGTCGATGACGAAGACGGTCGGGCGCACCTTGTCCTCGGTGCGGGCGATCGAGATGATCGCCTCCAGCCGGTTCATGAACAGCTCGCGGTTAGGCAGGCCGGTCAGGTTGTCGTGCACGGCGTCGTGCAGCAGCCTTTCCTCGGATTTCTTCTGCTCGGTCACGTCGACCATGGTGCCGACACAGCGGATCACCTCGCCATCCGACCCGATTACGGGGCGGGCGCGCAGCGCGAACCAATGATAATGCCCGTCGGCGCCGCGCAGGCGGAAATTCTGGGCCACGCGGCCGCGGCGGTGCTCCAGCACCACGTCCAGCGTTGTGCGGAAGGTGTCGCGGTCGTCGGCATGCAGCACCGGCAGCCAGTTGCGGGCGGCGCCCGAAAGGCTGTTAGGGGCAAGGCCGAGCTGCAGGCTGATGTCGGGCTTGGTCACCACGCGGTCGCGCAGCACGTCCCAGTCCCAAACGATGTCGCCCGAGCCGGCGACTGCAAGCGCCTGGCGCTCGAGGTCGGAAAACAGGCCCTGGTGCAGCGCGCCGCCGGCAAAAGCGTGCTGCATAACGGTGAAGCCGATCAACAGGATGATCAGGATCAGACCGCCGCCGAGCGCCGGCTGGGCGATGTCGTTGTCCAGCATGCCGGTGATCGCCATCCACGAGCCGCATAGCCAGAGCAGCACCATCACCCAGCTCGGCACCAGCATGATCGCGCGGTCATAGCCGCGAATTCCGAGGAAGATGATGAGGCCGAGGCCGGTGAGCGCGGTGGCGGCAAACGAGATGCGGGCGATGCCGGCGGCGACCGCCGGATCGACGATGGCCACGCCGGCAATCAGCAGCAGCCCGAGGATCCAGACCAGCGCGCCATAGCTGAAATGGCCGTGCCATCGGTTGAGGTTGAGATAGGCGAACAGGAACACCACGAAGGTACCCGCCAGCGCCACCTCGGTACCGGCCCGCCACATCTGCTCGTTGCCGGGCGAGATTTCGATGACCTTGTTGAGGAAGCCGAAATCGACGCAGATATAGGCGAGCACCGCCCAGGCAAGCGCGGCGGTGGCCGGGAACATCGAGGTTCCCTTGACGACGAACAGGATGGTCAGGAACAGCGCCAAGAGGCCGGCGATGCCGATGACGATGCCGCGGAACAGCGTGTAGGAATTGACCGAGTCCTTGTAGGATTCCGGGTCCCACAGATAGACCTGCGGCAGCTTGGGTGAGGCGAGCTCGGCGATGAAGGTGACGACCGTTCCGGGGTTGAGCGTCACTCGGAACACATCGGCGTCGGGGCTGGTCTGGCGGTCGAGCGCGAAGCCTTCGCTGGGCGTGATCGCCGCGATGCGCGTCGAGCCGAGATCGGGCCAGAAAATACCGGAATTCACCAGGCGGAAATGCGGCGCGACGATCAGCCTATCGAGCTGCTGGTCGGTGGTGTTGGCGAGCGCGAACACCGCCCAGTCGCCGGTCGAGCGCGCGTCATTGGCCTCAACCTCGATGCGCCGCACGATGCCGTCGGGGCCGGGCGCGGTCGAGACCTGGAAATTCTCGCCCTGGTTCCGGTAGATCTCGACTGCGCCCGAAAGGTCGAGCGCCTTGTCGTCGCGGGCAATCTTGATCGGCTCGACGGCCAATGCCGGCGCAACCGCTGAAAGCGTGACGAAGAGCGCCAGGATGAGGGCGAACAGCGACGCGATTCGCGAAAAAGTCGTCACATATCAGCCCTTCGTTCCATCACCCGGCGGATCGTCCGCGATCCGGGCGTAGAGGTAGTGATCCTGCCAGATGCCGTTGATCCGGAGATAGGATCTGAGAAGTCCTTCGCGCCGGAATCCGGCTTTTTCAAGCACGCGGATCGACCGTGCGTTGTCGGGAATACAGGCAGCCTCGATCCGGTGCAACCGCAGCGTATCGAAGGCAAAACGCGACACCACCTTGACCGCGTCGGTCATCAGTCCACGGCCGCCGAAGCGCTCGCCGATCCAGTAGCCGATGTGGCCGCTTTGCGCGACACCGTGGCGGATGTTGCCAAGCGTGATGCCGCCGGCGAGCTTGCCGCTCGACTTCTCGAAGATGAAGAAGGCAATGGCCGTGCCTTGCGCATAGTCCTCGCGGTAGCGCCCGATGCGCAGCCGCCAGGCGGTGCGGTCGAGCTCGTCAGGCTGCCAACGCGGCTCCCATGGCTCCAGAAAGGCGCGGCTTTCGCCGCGCAGCGTCGACCATTCGCGGTAATCGTTGGTCAAAGGCACGCGCAACGTGACTTTTTCGCCCTTCAGTGCCGGCAGGTCGCGGCGAAAGAAAGGAAGCGCGAACACGACTTTGGAACGAAGGTTAGACGGCGAGCCTGCGAGCCGTCGTCTGCGGGCCCGCAAGCGATTCGAGGATCGCCTCGTAGGGCGCCAGCGTCCCCACGGGGCCGACCGCCGTCAGCGTCGGCTTGGTCGAGAACAGCCGCGAGGAGAGATCGGTCAGCCGCTCGACCGTCAGCGCCGCCAGCCGCTCCATCAACTCCTCCTTGGCGATCGGCCGCCCGAACAGCAGCAACTGCCTGGCGATCTGCGAGGCGCGGCTTGCCGGGCTTTCGGCCGACATGATGAGGCCGGCCCGATATTGCGCGCGTGCGCGGTCGAGCTCATCCTGCTGGATGCTTTCCCCGGCCTTCTGCAATTCGTCGATGATGACCGGCACCAGCTTGGCGATATCACTCTGTCCGGTCGCCGCATGCACACCGAAAATGCCGGTGTCGGAAAAGCCCCAGTGGAAGGCATAGACCGAATAGCACAGGCCGCGCTTCTCGCGCACTTCCTGGAACAGCCTCGACGACATGCCGCCGCCGAGGATCATCGACAGCACCTGCGAGGCGTAGAAGTCGCGCACATGGTAGGCGCGGCCCTCGAAGCCGAGCACGATCTGCGCATCCATCAGGTCGCGGTCCTCGCGGAAGTCGCCGCCGACATACTGCGCATATTGCGGGATGTTGCTGGTGGCCTTGGCGCGGAAGCCGCCAAGCTGTCTTTCCACCTCGCGCACGAAATTGTCGTGCTTGATGTCGCCGGCGGCCACGATCACCATGCGCTCGGCGCCATATTGCCGTTCGATGAAATCGTGCAGCTGCCTGGAGGTGAAGGATTTGACCGTCTCCGGCGTGCCGAGGATCGAGCGGCCGATGGTCTGGTGGCGGAAGGCGGTTTCGGTGAAACGGTCGAAGACGATGTCGTCGGGTGTGTCGTGCGCGGCGCCGATCTCCTGCAGGATCACATGCTGCTCGCGCTCCAGTTCCTCCGGATCGAACTCCGATTCCTGCAGGATGTCGGCCAGGATGTCGACCGCGAGCGGCACGTCGGCGGAAAGCACCCTGGCGTAGTAGGAGGTCGTCTCGACGCTGGTGGCGGCGTTGATCTCGCCTCCGACATTCTCGATTTCCGAGGCGATCTCGAAGGCGCTGCGCCGTTTCGTTCCCTTGAAAGCCATGTGCTCGAGCAGATGGGCCATGCCGTGCTCTTCGTCGCGTTCATTGCGTGCGCCCGACTTGACCCAGGCGCCAAGGGCAACGGATTCGAGGCTTGGAAGGGTTTCGGTGGCGACCGTCAGGCCGTTCGACAGACGGCTTACCTCAACACCCATATGGCAACTACTCCCTAACGGGCCGCCCGCGTGTGGCGGCTCACGTATTCTTCCACCATTTTCAGCTCGGATGGAAGTATGGTGTACTTTTCGTCGGCTGTCATCAAGCCGGCGAGCCAGGCAGGCAGCGCTGGCGTAACGCCGCTGGCGGCCTCGACCGCAGCCGGGAATTTGGCCGGATGCGCGGTGCCGAGAACCACCATGGGCACGGCGCCCGACATATGGCCGGCCGCTACGTGCATAGCGGCGGCCGTGTGCGGATCGAGCAGATAGCTGCTCGCTTCAAGCGTCTGGCGGATGGTTGCCGCGACCTCGTCGACGCTGGCGCGGCCGGCGTCGAACTCCGCACGGATCCTCGCCATTTCGCCCGCTTCGACGGTAAAGGCGCCGGACTGCTTCAGCCCGTTCATATAGCGCCTGACCGTCGCGGCATCCCGGCCCGCCGCCTCGAACAGCAGGCGCTCGAAGTTCGAGGACACCTGGATGTCCATCGACGGCGAGGTGGTGGCGAACACGCCCTTGGTGCGGTATTCGCCGCTTGCAAACGTGCGCGCCAATATGTCGTTGTCGTTGGTGGCGATGATCAGCCGCTCGACCGGCAGTCCCATTCGCTTGGCGGCATAACCGGCGAAAATATCGCCGAAATTGCCGGTCGGCACGGTGAATGACACCGGCCGGTCGGGCGCGCCGAGCGCCAGCGCCGAAGAGAAGTAATAGACGATCTGGGCCATGATGCGGGCCCAGTTGATCGAGTTGACGCCCGACAGCGACACCCTGTCGCGGAAGCCGTGGTCGTTGAACATGTCCTTCACCAGGCCCTGGCAATCGTCGAAATTGCCTTCGATCGACAGCGCATGGACGTTCGCCGCGCTCGACGTCGTCATCTGCCGCTGCTGCACCGGCGAGACCTTGCCGTTGGGGAAAAGGATGAAGATATCGGTGCGGTCGCGGCCGGCGAAGGCGTCTATTGCCGCGCCCCCGGTGTCGCCGGAGGTGGCGCCGACGATTGTCGCGCGGTTGCCCCGTTCGACCAGCACATGGTCCATCAGCCGCGCGAGCAGCTGCATCGCCACGTCCTTGAAAGCCAGCGTCGGGCCGTGGAAGAGCTCGAGGATGAAGGTGTTTTTGCCCGTCTGCACCAGCGGGCAGACCGCATCGTGCCGGAAAGTCGCGTAGGCTTCACGCACCAGCCGTTCGAAGACGGGTGCGGCGATCTCGCCGCCGAGGAAGGGTGTCAAGACGCGGACGGCAAGGTCGGGATAGGCGAGGCCGCGCATGGCGCGAATATCGGCGGACGAGAACTGCGGCCATTCGCGCGGCAGGTAAAGCCCGCCGTCGCGCGCCAGTCCGGCCAGCACCGCGTCCGAAAATCCAAGCACGGGCGCATCCCCGCGGGTACTCACATATTGCATCGTCAAGAACCCATTGCTGCCGGCCGCGTCATCCACGGCAAATTGGTTAATTTTCCGAGCCGGCTCAGTCGCATTTTCGCCGCGGCGTTGATATACGTCACCGGCTTTGTGAGAGGGAAGTGCAGTTCATGAGGTTTTATTCGGTCAACCGCCGTGTTGTCGCGGGTCTGGCGCTCACCGGCTTTATGCTTGCCGCCGCAGGCTGCCAATCGAGCGACAATGGCATTTTGAACTTCGGCTTCAGCAAGAAGGACCCGACCGCGCCGCCACCGCCGCAGGACCCCAAGGTGCTTGCCAGCCAGTTGCGCGCCTACTGCCCGAAAGTGACGCTGCGCGACGGCACCGCCTTCTTCAATACCTATGCCAAGGGCGCCGCCGCCAAGACGAAGAAAAAGAAAGTCGATGCCGCGGCGGACGCTGAAGCCGAGGCAGCCGCAGCCGCACAGACCGGACCGAACGGTCAACCCGTCGACCCCAATCGCGATCCCGCCAAGATCATTTACCAGGCCTCGATCACCGACGTGACGCGCGACTGCACTCACGAAAACGGCCAGCTGACGATGAAGATCGCGGTGGCCGGCAAGGTCGTGCCGGGACCGCTGTTCACGCCCGGTACCGTGACGATGCCGATCCGCATCGCGGTCCAACATGGGCCTGACGTGCTCTATTCGCAGCTTCATCAGTATCAGGTGCAGGTCACCGATCCGTCTGCCGCGACGCAGTTCGTCTTCACCGACACCAACGTCGTAGTGCCGGAGCCGACCGCCCGCGACTACCAAGCCTATGCCGGCTATGACGAGAACGCGCCGGCAGCGACGGACAAGTCCAAGGCCAAGAGGAAGAAGCGCGTCGCCGCGGCGGCGACAAACTGATCTGGTTCGCCGCCAATCGCGCTTCCGCGGTTAAGCGTCCTCCGACCACTCCGACAATGCCGCAATCGTGCTGCCGAGTTCCGCCAAACGGCGGATGACGGTTTCGGCGCCCGCTTCGGTCAGCGAGTCGGCATGGCCGGGATAGCTGTGCCCCGCGCCGGTGAAGCCGATGACGCGCATGCCCGCCGTCCTGGCGCCGGTGACGCCGTGCACCGAATCCTCGATGACGAAAGTGTTCTTCGGGTTGGCGCCGAGCTGTTCGGCGGCATAGAGGAACACGTCCGGTGCCGGCTTGGTCTTCTTGCCGGGGATGTCGAGCCCCGAAAAGATGCGGCCGGCGAAGAAGGGCAGCAGGCGCACCTTTTCAAGCATGAACTCGATCCGCTCGGTGCGTGAATTGGAGCAGACGGCGCGCGGCGCGGTGACCGCCGCCACCGCCTCGCGTGCGCCGTCAATGATGCGCACGTCGCTGCGCAGCTTGCGATCGACGAGTTCCTCGGCGCGGTCGATCAGCGAGGCCTGAAAAGGAAGGTGAGATTTCTCCTCGACCCGCATCAGGATGTCCTTGAAGGTCAGTCCGGCATAGGTCTCGGCAAGCTCCTCCGGCGAAATCTCGTATCCGGCCGATGTCAGAAGCTCGGCCTCGACGCGCGCGGCGATGATTTCGGAATCGACGAGCACGCCGTCGCAATCAAAGATGACAAGGTCTGGCTGGGGCATGGCAATCCGAAGCTGGGAGGAAAATGGCCTGACTGGCCCAAGCGGCGCGGCATACACCAATGGGCCGATGTTCGCAAATCAGTGGCGCAGGCTCTCGCCCGACCTTCACCGAATGTTTACGCTGATCGGTAACCATAACGGCCAGTAAATCGTAACGCGTGCTTTGGGTGTTTTGATGTCTGCCGTGCGTCTTCTCGACGAGCTTTCCCACGCTCCCCAGCAGTCCGAATGGCTGGACACGATCCTCAAAGGCGACTGCGTCGCCGCCCTCGACAGGCTGCCCGAAAAGTCGATCGACGTTATCTTCGCCGATCCGCCTTACAACCTGCAACTCGACGGCGACCTGCATCGGCCCGACCAGTCCAAGGTGGACGCCGTCGACGACGACTGGGACCGGTTCGAGAGTTTTGAGGCCTATGACGCCTTCACCCGCGCCTGGCTGCTTGCCGCGCGACGCGTGCTGAAGCCCAATGGCACGATCTGGGTGATTGGCTCCTACCACAACATCTTCCGCGTCGGTGCCAGGATGCAGGATCTCGGCTTCTGGATCCTGAACGACGTCGTCTGGCGCAAGACCAACCCGATGCCGAATTTCCGCGGCCGCCGCTTCCAGAACGCCCATGAGACGATGATCTGGGCCTCGCGCGACCAGAAGTCCAAGGGCTACACCTTCAACTACGAAGCGCTGAAGGCCTCGAATGACGATTTGCAGATGCGCTCGGACTGGCTGTTCCCGATCTGCACCGGCGCCGAGCGCCTGAAAGACGAGAACGGCAACAAGCTGCATCCCACGCAGAAGCCGGAAGCGCTGCTGGCCCGCATCATGATGGCCTCGACCAAGCCGGGCGATGTCGTGCTCGATCCCTTCTTCGGCTCGGGCACCACGGGTGCGGTCGCCAAGCGCCTCGGCCGTCACTTCGTCGGCATCGAGCGCGAGCAATCCTACATCGATGCCGCCAATGAGCGCATCGCCGCCGTGCGCCCGCTGGATGAGGCCGACCTCACCGTGCTGTCCGGCAAGCGCGCCGAGCCGCGCGTCGCCTTCATAAGCCTGATCGACACCGGCCTGGTGGCGCCGGGCGCCACACTTTACGACGCCAAGAAGCGCTGGGCGGCCAAGGTGCGCGCCGACGGCACGCTGGCCATCGGCGACAGCGCCGGCTCGATCCACAAGATCGGCGCCGAGGTGCAGGGTTTGGACGCCTGCAACGGCTGGACCTTCTGGCACTATGAGCGCAGCGGCGGCCTCACCCCGATCGACGAATTGCGCCGCATCGCCCGCCTCGGAATGGAGCGGGCAGGCGGCTGATCCGCTTGAATCGAAAGCTCAACCGATTGCCGCAAGTGATTCAGTTCAGGCCGCAATCCCGAGCCGTTCAAGATCCGCTTGAAGCGCCTTGGCATCGGTGAACAGCACCGCCTGCCAGCCGGCGGCCTTGGCGCCGTCGACATTCTTCTGGCTGTCGTCGATGAAGAGTGTGGCGGCCGGCTCCAGGTCGAAGGATGCGACGTGACGGTCGTAGATGGCTTGGTCCGGCTTGATCAGGCCGATCTCGCCCGAGACCGTGACGCCGCGCGGCCGATTGAGAAAGTCGAAGCGCCGGCGGGCTTCGGCGAATGTGTCGGCGGCGAAATTGGTCAGCATGGTCACATCGCGGCCCCTGTCGATAAGGCCGACCATGATGGCGACGCTGTCATCATAGGCATGCGGCACCATCTCGTGCCAGCAGCGGCGGAAGTTGCGGATGTTCTCGGCATGATCGGGGTGTTCGGCGATCAGCAGCGCCTCGGCGTCTTGCCAGGTGCGGCCGCGATCCTGCTCGATGTTCCAGGCGCTGGTGCAGACATTGTCGAAGAACCATTTCCGCTCCTCGGCATCCGGGATCAGCCGGCTGAACGGAAGGTCCGGATCGTAGTGGATCAGCACCTTGCCGATATCGAACACGATGTGGCGGATGTCAGTCATTGCGGTCCTTTCAACGCGGGCGCAGCGGGGCTTGCTTTTTGGTTGCGCCCGGTATCGCTGCCTCGATTACCTTTTTCATGACGGTGGGCAGCGCTTCCCCGGGAATTTCGTGGGCTAGCGACCAGAAATGCCCGTTGGGCGCATCACCCCTGATGTGGGCATGGAAGACGTCGAGTTCGAGCGCGAAATGGGTGAAGACATGGCCGATCCGCCCGGCGCGCCGCCAGTCGGCCGAAATGGGCGCTGCGTCCGCCGTCGTAGCGCCGTCGGCCCGCGCCGTCCACGCCGTGGTCGGCACCTCGGTCATGCCGCCGAGCAGCCCCTTGTCCGGCCGTTTGCGCAGCAGGATGGCGCCGTCATCGCGCTGGGCGACAAAGGCAGCACCGCGCCTGAGCGGCTTGTCGCCCTTGGGCAGGCGGACTGGAAAGCGCTCCGGATCGCCTGACAGGATCGCGCTGCAATCCTCGCGCAGCGGGCACAGCATGCAGCGCGGCCGCCGCGGCGTGCAGATCGTTGCGCCGAGATCCATCATCGCCTGGGCGAAATCGCCGGGCCTTGCACCTGGCACGAGCTTCTCGACCAGCGCTCGGATTTCCGGCTTGGCCTCGCTGAGCGGCGTCTCCACCGAATAGAGCCGCGAGATGACACGCTCGACATTGCCGTCGACGACGGCGGCAGGCCGGTCGAAGGCGATCGCCGCGATGGCGGCCGCCGTGTAGGCGCCGATGCCCGGCAATTCCTTCAATCCCGCCTCGGTGTCGGGAAAGCGGCCGCCCCGCTGCGCCACGAGATCGGCGCAGGCTTTGAGATTGCGTGCCCTCGAGTAATAGCCGAGCCCGGCCCAGGCCTTCATGACGTCCTCGGCCGGCGCTGCCGCCAGCGCCTCGACGGTCGGCCATTTCTCGACAAACGTCCGGAAATAGGCTTTCACCGCCTCGACCGTGGTCTGCTGCAGCATGACCTCGGAGAGCCAGACGCGATAAGGGTCGGGTTTTGTCCCACGCGAGAACGCACTCGGCGTCACGCGCCAGGGCAGGTTGCGGTGATGCGCGTCGTACCAGGCAAGCAGGCGGACGGCGATGCTGCTATCTCCGGATACGCACTTCTCGGCTGCGGCCTTGCGGGTCTGGTCTTGCGGTGCCATTGATCGGGTGAGTTAGGATCGGAGAACGCACATGGCAGGGAAAAGGCCCTTCGGCAATCCCGTTCCGGTGAGCGATCTCGCGACCGAGATCCTCGATCCTGTCCTGAAGAAGCGCGCCGGCATCTCGATCGGACTGGTGCAGTCCTGGGAAGAGATCGCCGGGCCGCGCCTGGCCAGCCACTCGCGCCCGGAAAAGATCCAGTGGCCGCGCCGCCTGCATGAGGACGATCCGTTCGAGCCGGCGGTGCTGATCATTGCCTGCGAAGGCATGGCGGCGCTGCATCTTCAGCATGAGGCGGGCGAGGTCATCAACCGCGTCAACGCCTTCCTGGGTTTCAACGCCATAGGCCGCATCAAGATCCTGCAGAAGCCGGTCCTTTCGGCGAAAGCGCGGCCGAAACCACAACCGAGGCCGCTCAGCGAGGCCGAGAAATCGAAGCTGGCGCGAACGGTCGGCAAGATCGAGGATGATGGCTTGCGCGCTTCGCTCGAGCGGCTCGGCGCGACCATCCTCGGACAAAAAAAGCCCTGAGCATGTCTCCCGAAAGTTCCGGCGGTTTCGGGAAAAGTCGTGGAGCGCGCTGCAAAATTGTCGTCAATATCGCATATTCGTGATCGCGCCCGAAAAATTTGGCGATTGGATTGGGGATGCCGATGCCTTAATTCGCGCCAACTCTCGCCTTTTCTAGCCCTTGCATTGCAAAATCCAACCGATATCAGGTGATTCGCATGAACCGCTCTTTGTCTCGCAGAAACCTTCTGACCACGCTGGCCGCCGTTCCGGCAGTGGCGCTGCTTGCCGCGTGCAGCGACTCGGGTGAAGAGGCAAAGGCGGCCGATGTGAAGCCCGCCAATCCGTCGACGCCAGCCAAGCCTGCCACGCCCGCGGCCGCTCAGGTGCCGGAAGCGCAGGGCACCGTCGACATGGCGGAACTGCTCAAGCCCGGCGCTTTGCCCGACAAGCAGCTCGGCAAGGACGACGCCAAGGTCACCATCGTCGAATATGCCTCGATGACCTGCCCGCATTGCGCGCATTTCAACGACACAACCTTCCCTGAGCTGAAGTCGAAATACATCGACACGGGCAAGGTGCGCTATATCCTGCGCGAATTCCCCTTCGACCCGAGCGCCGAGGCCGGCTTCATGCTGGCGCGCTGCGCCAAGGACAACTATTTCGCCATGGTGGACGTGTTGTTCAAGCAGCAGCCGAGCTGGGTCGGCGTCAGCAACACCAAGGAAGCGCTGCTGCAGATTTCCAAGCTCGCCGGTTTTACACAGGAGTCATTTGAGGCCTGCTTGACGGACCAGAAGCTTCTGGACGATGTGAGAGCAGTCCAGAAACGCGGAGCGGACGAGTTCAAGGTCGACTCGACGCCGACCTTCTTCATCAACGGAAAGACCTACAAAGGGGCGATGTCGATTGAGGAAATGTCGGCCATCATCGACCCTCTGCTCTGACGTCCAGGCCGCGCCGAAGCTGCTTGGCTTCGGCATATTGGTCTTTGCGGAGCGGCGCGAATGAAGTTTTCGCGCCTTCGCCTCCTCGGTTTCAAGTCCTTCGTCGAGCCCGGCGAGTTCGTCATCGAACGCGGGCTGACCGGCATTGTCGGGCCGAACGGCTGCGGCAAGTCCAACCTTGTCGAGGCGCTGCGCTGGGTGATGGGCGAAAGCTCCTACAAGAACATGCGCGCGTCCGGCATGGACGACGTGATCTTTTCCGGCTCCGGCGCGCGGCCGGCGCGCAACACCGCCGAAGTCACGCTCTTCCTCGACAATTCGGACCGCACGGCACCCGCCGCCTTCAACGACGCCGATGAATTGCAGGTGTCGCGCCGCATCGAGCGCGAGGCGGGCTCGCTCTATCGCATCAACGGCAAGGAAGCGCGCGCCAAGGACGTGCAGCTGCTCTTCGCCGACCAGTCGACCGGCGCTCGCTCGCCCTCCATGGTCGGCCAGGGCCGCATCGGCGAGCTGATCCAGGCAAAGCCCCAGGCGCGCCGGGCGCTGCTCGAAGAAGCCGCCGGTATCTCCGGCTTGCACACGCGCCGGCACGAGGCGGAGCTTCGGCTGAAGGCGGCCGAACAAAACCTCGAACGGCTTGACGATGTCGTCGGCGAGTTGGAAAGCCAGATCGACAGCCTGAAGCGCCAGGCGCGCCAGGCCTCGCGCTTCAAGAACCTGTCGGCCGACATCCGCAAGGCCGAGGCGACGCTTCTGCATCTGCGCTGGACGCTGGCCAAAACCCAGGAAGGCGAAGCGCGTTCGGCGCTTGCCGTTGCCACCACGCTGGTCGGTGACCGCGCCGCAGCCCAGATGGCCGCTGCGAGGGAGCAGGGCATCGCCGCTCACCGCCTGCCCGATCTGCGCGACGCGGAAGCGGCCGCGGCGGCGGCCTTTCAGCGCCTGTCGATCGCCAAGACGCAGATCGAAGAAGAGGCCGGCCGCATCCGCTCGCGCCAGGCGGAGCTGGAGCGGCGCCTGCAACAGCTCGATGCAGACATCGCCCGCGAGGAGCGGATGGTGCGCGACAATGCCGACATTCTCGAGCGTCTCCGCGCCGAGGAAGCCGAGCTCAATTCGGACAATGCAGGTGCTGCCGAGCGCGAAGCCACCACCCGCGCCGCCTTCGAGCAGGCCGGCGCGACGCTCTCGCAGAGCGAAGCCAGGCTTGCCGCGCTGACGGCCGAACGCGCCGAGGCGGCCGCCTCGCGCCACCAGATCGAGCGCACTTTGCGTGAGACCGCCGAGCGCCGCGACCGCTTCGCTCGCCAGCTTGCCGAGGTCGATCGCGAGCTCTCCGATATTGTCACGCGCATTTCCGGCCTGCCCGATCCCGCCGAGAAGCGGCTGCTGGTCGAGGACGCGCTTGCCCGGCTGGAAGAGAGCGAGTTAGGCGCCATCGCCGCCGAGCAGGCGGTCGCCGAAGCGCGCGCCGCCGAAAGTGCTGCCCGTCCGCCTCTGCAGGATGCCAAGGCCGAATTGCAGCGCATCGAGACGGAAGCGCGCACGCTGGCCAAGATACTCAACGCCGCGAGCGGCGATCTCTTTCCTTCGGTGCTGGAGCAGATCAGCGTCGAGCGCGGCTACGAGACGGCACTTGGCGCCGCGCTCGGCGAGGACCTCGACGTGCCGCTCGACCGCAGCGCCCCGGTGCATTGGGGCGAGAGCGCGGTTCAACCGGGTGACGCGGCACTGCCCGAAGGCGTGAGGAGCCTGGCGCGTGTGGTCCGCGCGCCGGCACAGCTTGCCCGCCGCCTGGCGCAGATCGGCATCGTCGACGCCGCCGATGGCCGTCGCCTTCAGGCGCAGCTCGCGCCCGGCCAGCGGCTGGTCAGCCGCGACGGCGCGCTCTGGCGCTGGGACGGCTTGACGGCCAGCGCCGATGCGCCAACCGCTGCCGCGCAGCGGTTGGCGCAGAAGAACCGCCTGGCGGAGCTCGATGCCGAGGCCGTGCAGGCGACCCGCGTCGTGCGCGAGGCCGAGGAGGCGCTGGCGCGCGCCGAGCAGGCGATGCGCCAGGCGAGCGAGGCCGAGCGCAACGCGCGTCAGGCCGGCCGCGATGCCCAGCACGCACTGGACGCCGCCCGTAACGCGCTGGCCGAGGCCGAGAAGGCCGGCGGCGAGCTGGCGAGCCGCCGTGCTGCCTTGGATGACGCCCGCGCGCGCATCGTCGACAGCCATGAAGAGACGCAAGCCGCTTTCCTCGAAGCCGAGGAGATGCTCAGGGACGCGCCCGATCTCGGCGACCTGCAGCTCCAGCTCGAGCAGGCCTCCGCCAGTGTAGCTCGCGACCGCGCCACGCTTGCCGATACGCGCGCCGTGCATGACGGCCTACGGCGCGAGGCCGAAGCGCGCATGCGCCGGCTCGACGCGATCGGCACCGAGCGCAAGAACTGGCTGGAGCGGGCCGAAAACGCCTCGACGCAGATCGCCGCGCTTGGCGAGCGCAAGGCTGAGGCCGAAGCTGAGCGCGAGCGGCTGGCCGACGCGCCCGACGAGATCGACGCCAAGCGCCGTGCGCTGTTGAGTCAGCTTTCCGAGGCCGAGGCGCTGCGCCAGGCCGCCGGCGATCGCCTGCAGGAAGCGGAGACCAAGCAAGCCGAGCTCGACAAGGCGGCGACCGCGGCGATCCAGTCGCTTGCCGAAGCGCGCGAGACCCGCGTCCGCGCCGAGGAGCGGCTGACCGCGGCCGACGAACGCCGCGCCGAGGTCGAGGCTCGCATCCAGGAAGCGTTGAACACGCCGCCGCATCTCGTCATCAAGCATACCGGGCTAGAGACCGACGACCCGATGCCGGACATGGCCGAGGTCGAGCGCCAGCTCGACCGGCTGAAGATCGAGCGCGAGCGGCTAGGGGCCGTCAATCTGCGCGCCGAGGAAGAACAGCGGGAGCTGTCGGACCGCCTGGAAATCATCGTTTCCGAGCGCGAGGACATCATCGAGGCGATCAGAAAACTGCGCCAGGCGATCCAGAGCCTCAACCGCGAGGGCCGCGAACGCCTGCTGTCGGCCTTTGAGGTGGTCAACGGCCACTTTCAGCGCCTGTTCTCGCATCTTTTCGGCGGCGGCACGGCCGAATTGCAGCTGATCGAGTCCGAAGATCCGCTGGAAGCCGGCCTCGAAATCCTCGCACGCCCGCCGGGCAAGAAGCCGCAGACCATGACGCTGCTCTCCGGCGGCGAGCAGGCGCTCACCGCCATGTCGCTGATTTTTGCCGTCTTCCTTACCAATCCGGCGCCGATCTGCGTGCTCGACGAGGTCGACGCCCCGCTCGACGACCACAATGTCGAGCGCTTCTGCAATCTGATGGACGAGATGTCGAAGACCACCGACACGCGCTTCGTCATCATCACCCACAACCCGATCACCATGGCGCGCATGGACCGGCTGTTCGGCGTCACCATGGCCGAGCAGGGCGTCAGCCAGCTGGTCTCGGTCGACCTGCAGGCGGCTGAGGCGATGCGCGAGGCGAGTTGAGGGCGGCTTGGCGTCCGGAACCGACTGAGTTACCTCTCCGGTGCCGTGGCTGGCGCCGTGTAACGCCGGCGCACGGCCTCCAGCACGCGCTTGCGGCTGTCCTCGGGCGATAGACGCCTGTCCTTCTCGGCCTCTGCCGTCTCGCGGGCGAGTTCCTTGTCCCTGATCTGTTGGCGGAACCATTTGGAATAGTCGCCGGCGCGCAGGTGATATTCCCAGGTCTTGTCGTCGATGCCTTCTGCCATTTGGGCGAAAATAATCAGGTTGTGGGCTCTGAGGTTCATCGCCTTTTCCGGCCCCGTGAAATAGAAACTGCCGGCCTCGTCGAGCTCGCCTTCGGCATATTTGCGGCTGTGCCGCTTCAGCGATTGGTGGGGTTCGATCGCCTTGACCGTGAACGGCTTCTTGCCGTCCTGCGGCCGCCACAGCAGAACCCGGTCACCCTTCGGCGAAGGAATGCTCTTGGGCGCCTCCAGCCCGGCCTCCTTGCAGAAGGTCTTGATCACGCTCTTCGCCTTCGGACCGAGCGCGATGACCGCCGTCACCAGGCGCAGGACCCCGGTCGAAATCGCTTCCGGATGCACGGTGATCAGCACCGTGCCCGGCAGCTCGAGCGACAGCACCGCGCGCGTGTCCTCGCGGCGCCGGGGCAGAAGGTGATGCGCCTCGTCGATGATCAGCCAATGCGGCCTTGCCGTGCGGTAGCGGACGCTGCCGAGGCCTGGCAGCAATTCGGCAAAGAAGTCGGGCCGCTCGTCGACCTTCAGCGCCAGCCCGTTGACCACGATATTGGTGCTAGGCTTTTCGATCAGCTCCAGCAATTGCTCCTTGCTGGGTGTAGTCGAGCCATCACCTAGCGGAACGGCGCCCTCCAGTCCGTCATAGTCGCCCTCGGGATCGAAAATGCAGAACTGCAATCCCTGTTCGGCAAGCCGCTCGGTGAGCGCTGTGGCCAATGTCGACTTGCCGATACCGGAGCTTCCGGCGATCAGAACGGTCTCGACGGGCGACAGATAGACCTTCTTGCCGTTGGCAGTTCCCAGCAGGACGCCGCGCAAGCGCTTGCGAGCTATCAGATGATCCTGCTTTATCAGCTTGCCGATCAGTTCTTCGACACCCTTGCCGCGCGCCTCCCTCGTGACGAGGTCGGCGGTTTCCTTCACGGCGGGCAATGCGTTGGCGACGGCGATGCTGCAACCCGAAGCCCTGAGGAAGGCGTGGTCGTTCTCGGCATCGCCGATGCCCACCACATTATGCGGCGACAATCTGAGGTCCTTGAGCGCAGCCGCCAGTCCGGTGGCCTTGTTGATGCCTGAGGGCAGGATCATCACCGCGCCCTTGTTAAAGATGATCTCCAGCTCAAGGCCGAGCTCCTTGATGACGTCGAGCACGGTGGCCTGGTGCGGCTCCCAGGTGGCAACGATCGAGCGGCCGACCGAGAGCGGCTTGACGCCGCGCTTCTTCAGTCTGTCGACGAAATCGGCGGAAGGCGAGGGCGAGATTGTTTGCTCTTCTTCGCTCGCCGGCGTGTAGATCAGCGCGCCGTTTTCGGCCACCACCTTGTCGAATAGCCCGACCTCCGGAAACACCTCTTTGAGATCGGGCAGTTCGCGGCCGGTGACCAGGATGAGCTTGCGGCCGGACTTCTTCAGCTTCTTCAGCGCCGACAGCGTGCTGGCGGTGACCAGTCCGTCATGCGCCAGCGTGCCGTCGTAGTCGGTGGCCAGTGCCATGAAATACATCGGGTGATCCTCTCCGCTGCCGGTCGCTCGGTCCGTCTGGAACAAACAACGTCTGTCGGCGGAAAAGGTTTAGGCCGGCGCTTTCGCCTGCCTGGCGAGAAACCTGGCGTGGAGAAATGCAACTCATCGGAAAGAGAGAAAGGTTGGCTGGTTCTGGAAAGGCGGGGCGTTTCTGGTCTTTAGGTCTGTTTGGGGTCGGCGCGTTGCTCCTGTGCCCTCTTGCAGATCTCATCCAATTTTTTTCGGACCCGGTCGTTATCGAACAACAGCTTGGCGCGTGAGAATCCTCTGCTACGAAGCTCCCATTCGATGGCAAGCCATCCTTCATAGTCGCCAGATAACGCAAGTTTCCCGGCTTCGCGCCACATAAGCACGTCACGCTCTCGGGACACACCCTTTCTCCGTGCTTTTGCGCGAAGCATATAGGAGGTCGGGCCGATATTGTCGAGGGACCTGCCCCACAGCTCGCCGCGACCAGAGCACGGACTTCCACTTCATATTGAGAGAGCGTGATGTCGAGCTGACGCAAATATCGGTCAGTTCATTGCCGGGCGCTCGACATCCCGGCGTGCGTTCTTGCCCCATAACTCACGGACGAATTTGATCGTCTCGCCAATCGTCCGGATTTCGATGATTTGCAACGATGGAACCCGTGCGCACCGTCTCCGCTCATGGACTGCTCCTGCGAGGCCGGTGGGTTTTGGAGGTGGCAAGGGATCGAAAGCCGCGTTGAGACCACTGAAGAGAATCCGCGCTGAAATCGCCGCGCCACCCAATTCCCGCGAGAGATATATTGTTACATTTTGAGACACTTTTTTTAAATTTTGTGATTTGCTCCATACCGCTAACCTGGGCTCTTTTGGCCGCGAGCCATTCGGGCTTCAGGCATGTTGGGCAGAAAGGGTGGGGGTGTGAAAGGTCGCCAAGAATGGCCGATACGAATACCATTGTCTTGAGCGGTGACTACGGCTACCGCCAATATAAAGCATCCGGTCTCCCCGCCGACACCACTATCGATGCCAGCAAAGCCTCGTGGATTGTCGCCAATCAGGGAAGCTCCACCAACCTCTATCCCTTCGCGGTCGTCAACCCCGGCGACAACCTCGTGGCGTCGGGCGGCACGATCAACGGCACGGTCTCCCAAACCGGCGCCTGGGAGGACGTTTACGTCAACTCCGCCGCAGTCCGCGTGAATTCAGCCCACAACTTTGTCATCGACGACTGGACGATCACCAAGCCCTGGGATGGCATCCGTGTCGGCGGCACTGGCACCTTCCTCATCGAGGATACCTATGTCGGCTACTCACGAGACGACGCGGTCGAGGACGACGACGTCATCGGCGGCACCATCCGGGATTCGCTGTTCGACCACGTGTTTTCCGGAGTGAGCCTTGGCGACGGTGACGTCGATGGGTCTGACAACACGGTCACCATGGATGGCATGCTTCTAGGCATGGGAGAGTATCTTCGCAAAGGCGAGATGACGCACGGTTCGCCGTTCAAACTGGACAAGGGCACAGGCGCTGACGATATCGTTCCTAGCTTGCGCTTCATCGACTGCGTGGTGGCGATCACCGACGTTGACCACAACGGCTTGGAGCGGGTGCAGCGGGCCTGGGACAAGACGGTCGAGTCGCACGGCAATTACTATCTCAACCTCTCCGACACGCCACTGCCGGCGGATTATCCAATGCCGCCCGCCGGCTGGACGGTCCTTCAAGGCCAAGCGGCCCGCGATTACTGGGCCAACGCCAAGGCGGCCTGGCATGCAGCCCATGACGGGACGGACCCGCTGCCGTCATCTCCGACCGTGCCGACCGACCCGCTACCGTCATCTCCGACCCTGCCGACGGACCCGACCCACGGAACGACCGGCAACGATACATTTGTCGGCACTGCCGCGGCCGATACCTTTGATGGCCTGGCTGGCAACGACACATTGCGGGGCAAGGGTGGCAACGACGTGCTGACCGGCGGCGCGGGCCACGACACCTTTGTGTTTGACACCGCCTATGGCGCCGGCAATGTCGACACGCTGACCGACTTCGACGCGGTAAACGACGCGCTCTATCTCGACAACGCCGTCTTCACCCAACTCGGCGCCGGTTCCTCGTCCAGCCCGACGCAGGTGAACTCGTCGTATTTTGAGTTGCGAGAACACGCCACCCATAGCAACGATCACCTGCTCTACAACCGGGCCACGGGCGTCTTGTCCTATGATCCCGACGGCTCGAGATCGGCCCCGCAGGTGGAAATCGCCCACCTGGAGCCCGGAGCGGCACTGACCTATCACGACGTATTCGTCGTTTGATCGTTCATGCGATCGGACCATGGCATGGCGAGGGGCGGGCGCGCCCCCCGCCGTGCCTGGTTCCGACGGTCACCGATCAGAAAGGCGGCGGACGCCGATCAAGTTGCCATAAACGTCGGCCGCATTGATCGCCGCGGATGCGCATGCGCCGGCCTTTGCGGTCGGCGCTGCCATCACCAATTCCAAACCGATCGGGCCGATGGCGGCGACACCATTATCGGCGGCCAGCTTGCTGCGGCGGCGGCGCTATTGTTGGAAAACATGTAGCAACCAGAGTTTCACGCCGCCTCGTTCGCAGACGTCATTTTCACTGCCAGCAAACGATTGGCTGACTAGGGCAATTTCGAGGTTTGGACGATTCAATTCTCTGCTTGAGAATCAGACGCTTAGCGCCATCCTGGATTGGTGGTTCCTGGCGTCCCAGCCGAACTGGATGCCCGGTGGATAACTTCCGGTGAAAGTGAGGCTAGGCTGTCAAAAGGTCGCAAGCGATAGCGCGGCTGCTTGGCATGATATATAAACATTGTCTAAAATGATCGCTTAACCAAAAGAGACGATTTCGGGGATGCCCAGTTACACGAATAGAAGGGTGCTGTCGAAGAGCGTGGTCGAAATGGGCCTGTTCTCCGCGGTGATGAACACCCTGGTGCTAGTTCTGCCTCTCTACATGCTGCAGGTCTATGATCGGGTGTTGCCCGCCGCCAATTTGGACACGCTCACCTACCTAACATTGCTTGCGCTTTCGACGCTCTTGCTCTTCGGCGTGCTCGAAGTCGTGCGGGGTGTATACGCAAGCCGGCTCGCGGCGCGACTGGATGTCTCTTTGGGCACATCGTCTTTTCTCGCTGCAATGAGTGGCCCTCGCGCTGGCCTCGGCGATGTTCAAGCCTTGCGCGACTTGGCCACCGTGCGAGGCTTCATCGCTTCGAGAACGATTTTCTTTCTCTTCGACCTTCCTTTCGGGCCGATCTTCGTAGGCCTGCTCTATTTCATCCATCCGCTGCTCTTCCTCGTGACGGTCGTCGGGGCGGTTCTCATGGTCGCCATCGCCATGCTGAACCAGGTCGCGAGCTCGCGACCTGGCAAGGAGGCGGCGGAGAGTCTCAACGCCTCGATGAATTCAGCGCAGGCTTTCGCCCGAAGCTTCGAAACCGTTCGCGCACTTGGCATGGTGTCCAACGCGATAGAATTCTGGGGCACCCGTTTTTCCGGCTCTCTACACGCCTCGGATGGGCTCGCTCGCATCAATTCGTTTTATGGCGGTGTATCGCGCACCACTCGTTCGACACTGCAGATCGCGATATTGGGAGCCGGCGCTTATCTGGTTCTCCACAACGAGATGACCGCCGGTATGATATTTGCGTCCTCGATGATTTCGGCGCGCGCTCTGCAACCTCTTGATCAGATCATTGGGAGTTGGCGGCAGATCATCGACGCCAATCTTGCCTGGAAGAGGCTTTCGGCTCTCCGGTCCGGGCTCGACAACCAGGAAAACGTAGCATTGCCGGCTCCTGAAGGAGCGCTAAGCGTGGAGCAAATAGTCTATCATCTTCCGGGCGCGGCCGACGGCTCGCTGCCGCTGATCAAGCGCTTGACCTTTGAGGTCGCCGCCGGCGAGACAGTCGCGATCGTAGGGCCGAGCCAGGCTGGAAAATCGACTCTGGCGCGCCTCATCGTCGGTGCGATCGCGCCCCGCTCGGGGGCGATCCGGATCGACGGCGGCGATATTCGGAACTGGGACCCGGAACAACTCGGCCGCCATATTGGTTACCTGCCGCAAGATGTGGAACTCTTCCCGGGAACCATCGCGCAAAATATCGCGCGGTTCGAACCGAATGCGCCCAGCGAGAAGTTGGTTCAAGCAGCCCAGCGGGCCCAAGTGCATGAGCTCATCCTGGGTCAGAGGGATGGCTACTCGACGCTGATCGGCCCGACCGGCGTTCGCCTTTCGGGTGGCGAGCGTCAACGCATCGGGCTTGCTCGGGCCTTCTACGGCGATCCCAAGGTGCTGGTTCTCGACGAGCCCAATGCAAATCTCGATTCCAACGGCGAAGCCGCGCTCGAGCGCGCGATTAGCGGGGCGCGTTCACGAAAAACGACCGTGCTTGTCATAACCCATCGGCCCTCTCTCGCTTCCAAATGCGATCGCGTATTGATGCTACGCAATGGCCAGGTCGAGATCTACGGTTTGACCAAGGGCGT
This sequence comes from Mesorhizobium sp. WSM4983, assembly GCF_029625765.1. Lineage (NCBI taxonomy): Bacteria > Pseudomonadati > Pseudomonadota > Alphaproteobacteria > Hyphomicrobiales > Phyllobacteriaceae > Mesorhizobium > Mesorhizobium sp. WSM4983. The sequence continues at coordinate 22,304 of NZ_JARTVM010000014.1, forward strand.
GCTCGATAGACTTGTCGAGCGACGCGCCCAAGCGGGGTGGCCCGCAGCCTCTCAGTCGCGCGAAGGAGTGGTGCCTTTCCCCTCATCTGCTCGAGGCGAGATAAAGGTCGCTAATGACTAGCCAAGCCATCGGCGCCAGGACGTATAGCTGGCAGCGCAACGTCGACACACGCACAGATCGCATCACGCTCGCGGGGTATGCAAGCGTGTCCGCTTTCTTGCTTGGCTTCGTATTCTGGGGCGCAATGGCGCCGATTGCCGGAGCAACGATCGCGCCAGGAGTGATTGCAGCAGCTGGACAGAATGTCATGATCCAGCATCTCGAAGGTGGCGTGGTCAGCAGCGTCAAAGCTCGAGAGGGTGACAGAGTCTTACGAGGGCAGGCGCTGATCGTGCTCGATCCAACGGTGGCGCAGTCGCAGCTCAACCGAGTCCTCAAACAGTGGGTCGCACAAAAGGCTGAGATCGCGCGGCTCGAGGCAGAACGGGATGGCCTGGAGAAAATCGTCCTGCCCCGCGATTTAGGCGCCTACTCAGACGCGTCCGAATTCAGTGACGTCTTTGCAGAGCAAACCAAGGAGTTCCGGGCTCGGCTAGCGCGCTATGGCGCAGATCAGGAGATCCTTAGGGAACGGGTGGCAGCCCTTCAGGAAGCTGTTGCCGGCTTGAAGGCGCAAAAGGATGCTGCGGCAAACCAGCTCGCGATCGTCAATGCCGAGACGGAACGCAAAAAGCACTTGCTCGACAAGGGACTGACAAATCGTTCCGAATACACCGACCTTCTGCGCAGCACCGCCGAGTTGGTAGGTCAGGAGGGATCGCTGGAGGCGCAAATCGCCAGCGCGGCCACCCAGATCGTGGAAGCGCGCCAGCAGATTGAAAGACTAACAACCACCCGGGTCGAGGATGCTGTCACCGAACTGAACAAAGCCCGGGTAGAGGTGGCCGACCTTGAGGAACAAATCAACGCCGCTCGATCGGTCCTGGTGCGAACGACCATTCGTGCTCCGGCGGACGGCATCATCGTCCGCTCTCTGTACAATTCCGAAGGCAGCGTCATTCGTGCTGGCGAGCCTGCGATGGAGCTTCTGCCGACGAAGGAACTTATCGTCGAGGCAAAGATCAAGCCTGAAGACATCGATTCTATCCGAGTCGGCCAAGGCGCGAACATGATGTTCACGGCCCTGAACGCACGGACAACACCAAAAGTGCCGGGAAAGGTCTTCTACATTTCGGCGGACCGGCTGACCACTCCCAGCACTGGACAGCCCTATTACACCGTGCGGCTTAAGATGGCCGACAAGCTGCCACCGCAGGTCAAGCCCGAGCAGATCTACCCAGGCATGCCGGTCGAAACCTTCATTTCAACCGGCGAGCGAACCTTTCTGAGCTATCTGACCAAGCCGCTGGTGGACTCGTTCCAGCGCGCCTTTCGGGAAAGATAGCCCGATCCTGCCTCCTGCGGCCTTCAACCTTACCCGAAGTGGAACTCTTCCGCCGGATTATGCGCAACCGGGTTCGGCCACTCACGGTTCTCGGTTTTCATGGCCAAAACGTCGCACGCTCGTAGCGCTCGAGGCGACGGGCTTTGTGATGGCTGTCTCGCCACGTGATCGAGGGCAAGGGCGATCACTTATTGGGTCTGCGGTCGCCTTCCTCCCTCCTTGCCATGGTGAGCTGGCCTCGAAAGGATAAGCGGGATGATCCCGCCCATCGCGAGAGTGTCGATCTCGAAGTACCGCGGTCCCTTGCACCCGGACGGCATCGAGATGCATCTCGACGACAGCATCTATCTCGGCGACAAGCGGGAGTACCGTCTGCGCCGTGGCGACTTCGTCGCCAAGGCGCACGGCGCGCGGCAACTTGCCTCGGGCAATGTATGGGCGCGGATCCCTGCCGAGAGCGTATGGGTCTTCGCGGCGGCAGCCCCGAAATAGTCATCGGTACCAACGCCGCTTGCTCTCGGGGCGGCCTCGTTTATCATTCGGTCTCGCACAATGACGTCACAGCCTCGCATTGCCCTGATCCATGCCACGCCCATCTCGATGGAGCCGATCAGACGGGCGTTCGAAGCGGGATGGCCTGGCGCCGAAACCGTCAATATCCTCAAGGACAGCCTGGCAGTGGACCGCGCCAAAACCGCTGACCTGACGAGCGACATGGTCCGGCGCGTCGAGGCCTTGGCCAGCTATGCCCGTTCGATCGGAAGCGATGCCGTGCTGTTCACCTGCTCGGCGTTCGGGCAAGCGATTGAACAGGCCGCGGCGAAGCTGGACGTTCCGGTTCTGAAACCGAACGAGGCCATGTTTGAGACGGCGATCCGCCGTGGCGGTCGCACCGCAATGCTCTACACTTTCCCGCCGTCGAGGGAAGGAATGGAGCAGGAGTTCCGGGACGAAGCCGCCCGTATGGGCCAAGCTGCCACCATCACGAGCTATTTCGTGCCGGGCGCGATCGAGGCGGTGCGTGCAGGAGACGTGGAAACCCACAACCGGCTGATCGCGGCTGAAGCCGCCAAGCTGAAGGATTTCGATGCGATCGTCTTGGCACAGTTCTCCATGGCGCGCGCGCGGGATGCGGTCAAAGCGGCGACGAACATCCCCGTATCGACCAGTCCGGATGCGGCCGTCGCGAAGCTGCGCGTCCTTCTTGGCGCGGACCAACCCGCCTGACCAAAAGAAGGTCCCACGGAGCGCTCGACAGCTGCTCCGGTGGCTATTTCCAGATTTCCCGGGCAAGGCGCATGAAGTTGCCGCCTATGACGTCGCGGACCGCTCCTTCCGGCTGACCGCGACGAAGCAGAACCTCGGTCAGCTCTTTCATTTGGGCTGGTGCCGAATAGGTCGTTTCTCCCGCATATTCGCTCTTCGGCCAGAAATGCGGATTGCTGGCGATGATGTCGTCGATGCCTTCGATCTCGACCGGGAAAGCATGATCGAGGCCGATGCCAACATGGCGTGGGCCAGCGAGATCGATCAGATATTCGACATGGTCGGCCAGCCGTTCGGAATCGGTGCGCGCCTCGCCAAGGAAACGACTGAGCCCGACGACGCCGACGATGCCGCCGGTGCGGGCGCAGGCCTTGATCTGCTCGTCCGTGATGTTGCGACCGTGGGCGCAGAGCGCTTTCGGATTGGAGTGCGAGAAGATGACTGGCCGGTCCGTGTACTCCATCACGTCCATGGTGGTGCGATAGCCGGTGTGGCTCACATCCACGAACATGCCGAGGCGGTTCATCTCGTCGATCACCTGCCGACCGAACGCGGTCAGACCCGGGTCTTCGTCATGGCATCCGCCGCCGGCAAGGTTGTTGCGGTTATAGGCGAAAAGCATCTGGCGCACGCCAAGGCCATGGTAGAACTCGACCATCTCAATCCGGCCGTCCAGGGCGTTCATGCCTTCGATGTCAAAGGTGACCGCCAGCTTGCCTTGCGCCTTGGCAGCGAGGATTTCGTCGGCCGACGAGACGAGCACGTAGTGGGCGGGACGCGCCAGGATCCAGTGGCGGAAGCAGCTGAGATTGGTCACCGTCATTTCCCAGGGCAGCAGATCGAACCCGACATCGATGGACAGATAGTCGACACCGGCGTCTCGCCAGATCCGCAGGTTGTTCAAGTCCGCGGCAGGATCCGGCATGAAGCCGGAATGGGCGTCCCAGACGACTTCGCTATCGAGAATGGACCGGGCTCTGGTTTGAAGGTTCATTGCCGTTCGTACCGGAATTTGCACCAGCCCCAATCTCTACCATATTGGCTAGAATGGGGAAGTTGCGTCCGGTACGCAGGGCAGGTGCAAACTGCCTGAAGCTGGATCTGCCGTCACGCGCAACGGAATCCGAATTGGCCTTCGCCAGCATCTTTCTGCCGAATGACTTCCGGCAAAAACGGGTTGCAGATAGGACCGCCGACGATCTTGTCGGCTCACGAATGGCTCAAACAAATCGAAATTCGCCCTCGCGAGCAAGGCGCCCGCAAAACGCGGACGCTCGCAGCCGGCAGCAACCTGTGTCGATCGTCCGTTACTCTTCCGTCTTGCCCTCGAAATCCAGAAGCTTGCCAACAGGCACGTACTTCTGCCCGTCGAACTGATAGAGCTGCAGTGCCTCAATCGGGAAAATATCGGAGCCGGCTTTGGTGTTCAGCTTGATCCCGTCCAGCAACAGTGGATCGTCCCACTTCTGCATGTTGAAGACGGTGTCGAGGAGCTCAGCCCGGGTCGGCTTCTTCATGTGCTCGAGCGCCTTCACAAGAGCATCGCCGGTCGCGTAGCCGACCTGTCCGATCGTGTTGGCGAAGACGAAGTTGACCTTGGCCGCGGCGATATCGTCCAGATACTGGTCGATACCCGCATCACCGGTTTTTTCCGGGCTAACGATCGGTTTCAGGAAATTCGAGGTGATGATGCCCTTGGCGTTCTCGAGCCCCACCGCCTGCAGGATCGGGTAGGCCGAGGAAAGGTTGGTGACGAGCGTCAGCGGCTTCCAGCCGCTCTCGGCCTGGAAGCGGATTGCTTCACCGCCTTGTTGCGGCGCGGCGATGATCACCAGCGTATCGGCGCCGGAAGCCTTGAGCGCTGTCAGTTGCGTTTCGACGGTCGGATCCTGCGAAGTCACCGGTTGCCGATCGACGACCTTGACGCCTGAGCCGTCGATGGCCTGGTCGAAGGCCTTCATGAAGGTTTCGCCGGTCTCGGTGTTGAGATAGAGGAGCGCGACCTTTGCCTCGGGCTTGTTGTCCTTCAGATAAGTGGCGAACGACGCCGCCTCGGTCGAGAAGGCCGGGACGAACCCTATTTCCTCGTGCGGCGCGTTCAGCTTGTGGACGCCTGAATACATGAAGACATTGGGCACTTTGCGTTGTTCGATATAGCGTCCGATGGCGACATTGTTCGGCGTGGCAGCCGTGCCGACAAGGGCGAAGACTTTGTCCTGCTCCACCATCTCGCGCACATTCGCAAGGGTTCGCTGCGGATCGAGCATGTCGTCCTTGATCACGAGCTCGATCTTGCGGGTCTTGCCGTCGGACATCTTGACGCCGCCCTGGGAATTGGCGGCCTCGACCCGGGCGCGGATGCCTTCTGCGACCGCGCCGACGACGGCGACGGGACCGGTGAGCGGACCGGTGATGCCGATCTTGACGGTGCTGTCGGTGATGCCCGGTGCCTCGTCAGCTTTCGCCGGAGCGACACCGACGGCTAGCGCAAGTATTGCCGCCGTCACAAGCATTCTTGGCATGCGTAAACATGGTCTCATAACTTCCTCCCTAATTGGCTGATTGATCCGGCTTTGCCGTTGGCGTTCGACCGCGCCGTCAAGGCAGCGGCAAGTCTCTCCAGCAGACCGGCAACCCCTCCGCGCGCCAGAAGCATGATGCCGATTAGTGCCAGCGCGTAGATGACGTTGCCGAGTGCGAGATTGATGCTGGACGTCCAGGTCGGGACGAAGGTGATGAACAGCCCGCCGATGAAGGCGCCGACAATGCTTGTCGAGCCGCCTACGATGCTCCCGATCACGATGGTGATGGAAAGTGGGGCGAGAAAGGACTGCGGGCTGATGAAGCCATTGAGGATCGCGAAGACGCCGCCGCCAAGTCCGGCGAGCGCAGAGCTGATGGCGAACGCCCACAGCTTGGTCTTGGTCAGGTTGACGCCGAGAGCCTCCGCGATCTGCGGACTGTCCCGTTGCGCCTGGAGCGCGCGGCCGACGTCGCCGAGGAGAACGAGATAGACGATGAATGCCGCGACGCAGGCGCACCCCAGCGACACCAGATAGAGCCAGAGCTCGGAGTAATCGGCCACGAACGCAGGCGGCTCCAGGGAATCGATCGCCAAGCCGGAGACTCCGCCCGTCCAACTGCCGAGCTTCAACAGAAGCTGCGGAAAGGCCGCCGCGACACCAAACGTGATGATCGCAAGTTGCAGCCCCTGCAGACGCAGGGCCGGCAGTCCGACGACGAGACCGGCCAGCGCGGTAAAAACAGCTGCCGCAGGCAGGGTCGCCAACGGGTGGACGCCATAGGTCGCGTTCAAGATGGCGGTGACGTAGGCGCCGATGCCGAACAGCGTCCCCTGGGCGAGGCAGATCTGCCCGGCAAACCCCATAAGCAGGTTGAGGCCAAGAATGGCGACCGCATAGGAGATGGCGATGCTCACCTGCTGCAACTGGAAACCTGACAAAGTGGCCGGCAGCAATGCGGCGACCAGCACAAAACCAGCGGTTGCCGCGACCGTGCGCCGAATGTCGTTGCTCATAGCTTGGTGACCTTCTGTGAGCCGAACAGACCGACCGGCTTGACCAGCAGGACGAAAAGGGTGAGCCCGATCGGGACCGCGATGCGCATGTCCGCACCCAGAAAGCCGATGTAGTTGGCGCCAAGGCTCTCGCTGACGCCCACCAGAAGGCCTCCGGCTATCGCGCCGAGCGGACTGTCCCAGCCGGCAACGGTTGCCGCGGCAAGGCCGTAGAATAGGATCGGGGTCATCATGGTCGGGCTCAAAAACAGCCGTGGCGCGACCAGCACCGCCGCGATCATTCCGATCGCCGCGGCGAAACCCCAGCCGAGCATCAGCATGCGCTCGACGTTGATGCCCACCAGAACGCTGCGAACGCGGTCGAAGGCCGCGGCACGCATGGAGAGCCCAAGCCTTGTGAAGGCGAAGAGGGAGGCGATGGCCGCGGCCAGGACAATGAGGATCAGCAAGGTACCGGCCGACGAAGCCAGCACCTGTACCTCACCGAGGCTGAAGCTGCCTTCGGGAAAAAGGCTGGGGAACGGCTTCTGCTCGGCGCCCCAGAGCCACGTCACCATCGCCTGGAAGAGCACAAACATGCCGAGCGTGACGACCACTGTCGCCTCGACTGGTGCTGCCAGGAGCGGGCGGACGAACACCCGAAACGCCAAGATTCCCAGCACAAAGGAACCGGCCAGGCCGATTGCAATCGAAAGCCACAATGGCAGGCCCCACAGGCATAGCTGCCAGGTGCAGTATGCCGAGAAAGTCGCCATTTCGCCTTGACCGAAATTGACGACGTTGGTGGCGCGAAAGATCAACACCAGTGCAAGGGCAAGAGCCGCATAGATGGCGCCGGTGGCAAGACCGCTGAGGACGATTTGCAGGAAAAGGGTCAAGCCCAGCCTCCCAACTGCAACGCCGAGGCCGTCGACCTGCGCGCCTTCGATCCGAGAGCCTTGGCCAAGGGAACCCTGGCGTTTGAGGACGGGGAAATGGCGGTTACCACCATCAGGAATGGCAGTCCGGCGGTATCGTGAATGTCGATGAAGGAGGCTGCATCGAGGCGGTCGGCCGACGCCCGCCTTGTAAGACGCGAGACCAGCACGAGGGCAATGACCAGCACGGCGTAGACTCCGCCTGGGGCAATGCCGCAAACAATGATCTGGTAAAACGTCGCCACGTTAGTCCCCAAGGTAAGATTTCTGGATATGCTCATCTGCAAGTATCGCGCCGGCTGAGCCGCCGGCCACGATATGCCCGGCCTCGATGACATAGGCGCGGTCGGCGAACTTGAGCGACAGGTCCGCGTTCTGCTCCACGACCAAGAGCGTCAAGCCATCGATGTCGCGGAGTTCCTTGAAGATCGCGAATATTTCGCGCGTGATGACGGGTGCGAGACCCAATGACGGCTCGTCGCATAGCAGCAGTTTTGGCCGCGACATGAGCGCTCGCGCAACCGCGAGCATCTGCTGCTCGCCTCCGCTCAGATTGCCGGCCAGTTGGGAGCGTCGTTCGCGCAATCGCGGAAAGCGATCGTACCACCGCTCCTTGTCCTGTCGGACCTGGCGGGCATCGGAGACGATTGTGGCGCCCAGCGTCAGATTCTCGTCGACCGTGAATTCCGTGAAAGTGCCTCTGCCCTGGGGAATCTGCGCTAAGCCGCGTTGCAGACGCCGTTCCGGCGCCATCTTTTGCAAGTCGCTTCCCATATAGGCGATCTCGCCGGCCGAGCGGATCGTGCCCGAAAGCGCGCGCAGCAAAGTGGTTTTTCCCGCGCCATTGGCGCCGAGCAGGACGACGAATTCGTTCTGCGCGATTGCGAGCGAGCAGTCAAAAAGCGCCCGTACCTTGCCGTAGGAGGCCGAGAGATTGCGGACGTCAAGCAGTCTCACGTGCTCCTCCCGAGATAGGCGCCGATGACGGCTTCATTGGTCCTGATTTCTTCGGGGCGTCCTGACGCCAGATTTCGACCGAGGTGGAACACATGGATCCGGTCGCACAGGCTCATCACCAGACCCATGTGATGCTCGATCAGGAGGATCGAGAGCCTGCGGCTGTGCCGGATCGTATTGACGAGGGTGCCGAATTCGGTGACCTCGCCATGGGTCAGTCCGCCGGCCGGCTCATCCAGCAACAGGAGCTTGGGCTCGGCCGCCAGGGCGCGTGCGATCTCCATCCGCTTTTGCAAGGGATAGGGCAGGGAGTCGGCGCGCACGCTCGATAATGCGGCCATTCCCAATTCATCCAGAATTGATTCAGCCTTGCGGCGGACCGTCTTCTCCTCGGCCCACGCACCGAAGGGATTGAGAAGGGCACGCGCGACTTTTCCACCCATCTTGTGGTGTGCGCCGAGCATGACGTTCTCCAGGACGCTCAGCGAGCCGTATACGCCGACATTTTGGAATGTCCGAGCGATCCCGAGACCGATGATGTCGCGCACCGCCGAATTGGAGATTATCCGACCCGACAGCTCTACGGTGCCGCGTTGAAGGCGTGCAAGGCAGGTGATGGCATTCAGGAAGGTGGTCTTGCCCGCGCCATTCGGGCCGATCAAGCCGCAAATCTCGCCACCGCCGACGTCGAGCGAGACATTGTCGAGCGCCTGCACGCCTCCGAAGCTGACCGATACGCCATCCGCCGCGAGCACAGGCAAATAGGCGTTGATATGTTCCTGCACAGCCACGCACTCCTCCCAGGCGTGTCAGCGGAACCGGCGCTTCCGCGTCTGTCCCACTTTAGATACCATATAGTATTTGAAGTCTGAGTCGTATGTCAACCGACTTCGCCGGTGCACCTGCACTAAGGCGAGGCGGGTTCCGGCCAGCTGCCCAGTCGGATTGACAAGGTTAGTGAGATACGCTTTGGTATTTGAAATCCGACCGGTATCCAGAAGGGGCCGGTCATGGAGAACTCAGACCGGGGAGGACGGTGTGACTTCATCCTGCCGCAAGGTGCCGCGAGCGTGTGCCCGCTATCCTATAGCCAACAACGGGTAATGCGACGTGATTGGCGTTGCCCGATCGCCGCAGGAGGCCGTTATGCTGGCGGTCGCCATTTGCGGCCTTTTGTCGTTCGCCTTGAGCGGCCTGATGCGATGGGGGCGCGTCGATCGCCGTTGGTACGATCTCTTGATCCCGCTCGGCTTCTTCCTGTCCTACTGGTTGACCTACAATCGCCTTCCGTCCTTCCCTCCGGTCGGCGCCGTCAACAAGGTGTTCTACCTGGCGGCGGTTGGATCGATCCTGGGCGTGGCGACGGAATGGACAGGCAGCCGCAGGCTCGGACAGTTGCTGTTGGCGGCAATGCCGGTCGCCTCAGCAGCTTACATCGGCGATACGATTGCCCTGGCGCAGCCTCTCGACCTGGTTGTCGCCGCTCTGGCCGGAGCGGCAGCGCTATATGCACTTCATCGGGAAGCTGACTATCCCGATGAGGGATCAGGCCTGCGCCCTGCGATCATGCTCGCGGTTGCCAGCGCAGGCTTTGCTCCCATTGCCTTCATGGGGGCTTCATCATCCAGCCTGCAACTGTCTCTTGGCGTCGCCTTTGGCATCGCCGGCATCGTGGTTGGGCACCTGTCCCGGCCGAATTACCGCTTCGGATGGGCATCCTTGCTCGGCGGAGCGGCGGGCATGATGGCTGTGGCGCAGACCGTCGCGCTGATCACCCGCAAGATCGACCTTCTCGCCCTTGCGGTGCTCCTGCTGCTTTTCCTGGTCCCTTCGGCCTGCCGCGTGATCCTCGATCGTCTCGATCAGAAAACCCCTGCACTCGCCACGTTCGTCTTCGCAGGGTTCTGCCTGGTGCCGGCCGTCGCGGCCGTCGCAGTCATGCTGGCACGGGAGGGGTTCAGCCTTCCGCTGTGAATTCGCTTTCGTGCATCAACAAAGGAGGATGGAATGAACTACAGACCGAAACTAGCTTTGCTAGCTGCACTCGCAACGGCGCCAATCGGGCCGGCAACCGCACAGCCGATCACGTTCGACATCGATCCGGTTCATTCCGGCATCGTGTTCTTCATCAATCATCTCGGCTTCTCCAACGTCATCGGCGTTGCAAAGGAGTTCTCCGGGGAATTCACCTTCGACAAGGACGCGCCTGAGGCCAGCAAGCTGCAGGCCAAGGTCAAGGTGTCCAGCATCTCCACCAACAATGCCCAGCGCGACAGCGACATCCAGGGCGCCGACTGGTTCAATGCCACCGAGTTTCCGGAGATCACCTTCGTCGGCACCAAATTCACCAAGTCGAGCGACAAGCAGGGCACCATCACGGGCGATCTCACCATCGCCGGTGTGACCAAGCCGGTGACGCTCGACGTGACCTTCAACGGCCAGGGCAAGAACCCGTGGGACGGCAGTCTTGAGGCCGGCTTCAGCGCGACTGCCAAGTTGAAGCGCAGCGACTTCGGCATGACGGCCAATCTTCCCCTGATCGGGGACGAGGTCACGCTGCGCATCGAAACGGAGGGGCGCGGCCGCAGCTGACGGCGGCTTCGCGTTGTCCTGAGCGCGCCGGACGTCCTCGCGGATGTCCGGCGGTGCTGACTGATAGGCTGCGCGTGGCAATCGTGCAGCAACATTCGCCCATGTAGCGGCAACGAGAGACCATGGCGCGCCGACGATCGGCGCGCCATGGTCTGGCTCGGCTCTCGGGAGGTGGCTGCGCGCTTAAGCGATCGACGAGCGATCGTCGGCTTCGAGGTCTTGCCACGAGCCACGCTCGTAGAGCCACCTGGCCGTATTCTTGATGCCGCCAAACGGAAAGACATGCAGCTGCGCGATTGCCGACTCCGGCTTTGCCCGCAGATGGTGCTCGATCGGGCCGACGAAGCTCTCCGGCGAGTGACTGGTGGCAAGGGCGGCAAGCGAGGCGCTGCGCTTTTTCAAGAAATTCAGCGAATTGCCGACGCCGCACAAGGCGGCGTATTTTAGCAAGGTCGTGATCTTGGCAGGACCGGCCACGCCAAGATGGATCGGCAGGTCCACCCCGGAAACCGCCAGGCCGTCCGCCCAGGCGATGAACTTGTCCGCGTCGAAGCCAAATTGGGTGACGACACGCATCTTTGCCCGGGTCCGCTCGGCCCAGGCGCTCTTCATCCGGAGCGCTGCAATCGCCGCCTCGTCGCCAAAGTCGCGACTGCCTTCCGGATGGCCGGCTACACCGACCTCGGTGATGCCGTACTTGTCAACGAAACCAGTCTCGAGCACCTCGAACGAGGAGGAAAATGAACCGGCTGGGGTAGCCACGTCGCCGCCGATGATGAGCAAGTCGCGGACACCCGATTCCTCAGCCAAAGCCTTCACCCGCGTTTCCAGCGCTTGGCGCGTGGTCAGTCGGCGAGCGGCCATATGGGGAACCGCGGTGTAGCCAAGGTCCGCGACACGACGCGCTGCCTTGACCAGGGTCGGCGTGTCCGCCAGGCCGATATCGGTGATGTAGACCCGGACCCCCGACGGGAAAAGGCCCGGCAGGTCAGGGGAGTCGATCACCTGGCTTGGCGCCATCTCGATCGAGGCGTCGATAGAGGAGGGGCGGATAGCAGCTTTTTCCATGCGCGTGGCTCCGTTGTTAGGCGAAGACGACGGTCTTGCGTCCATTGAGCAAGATCCGATCCTGAAGGTGGAAGGCGACCGCGCGGGCCAGCACGCGGCGTTCGATGTCCCGACCCTTGCGAACGAGGTCCTCGGGCGTGTCGGCATGGGTCACATGTTCGACGTCCTGGGCGATGATCGGACCCTCGTCCAAGTCTTCGGTGACGTAGTGCGCCGTTGCTCCGATCATCTTCACGCCGCGCTCATGCGCCTGGTGATAGGGCTTGGCGCCCTTGAACCCCGGCAGGAAAGAATGGTGGATGTTGATGCAGCGGCCGGAGAGATAGGCTGAGAAGTCGTCGGAAAGGATCTGCATATAGCGGGCCAGCACGATAAGCTCGGCGCCGCTATCTTCGATCACGCGCTTGATCTTCGCCTCCTGGGTGGCCTTGGTCTCATGGCTGATCGGGAAGTGGTGGAAGGGAATGGCGTCGTCGGAGGCGAGGTTGAGACCTTCTCGCGGATGGTTGGAGATGATGGCGACAACCTGCATGGGCAACTCGCCCAGTCGTTGGCGGTAAAGCAGGTCTACCAGGCAGTGGTCGAATTTCGAGACAAGCAGCAGAACCTTGCGGGGCAGGTTCTGGGGCCGCAATGTCCATTGCAGGCCGAAGCGGTTGACCTCCTCGGAAAAACGCCCGGCGAGATCATCGAGGGGCGAAGGCAAATCGAACGCTACCCTCATGAAGAACCGATCCGTCTCGGAGTCGTCGAATTGCTGGGCCGCGGTGATGTTGGCGCCATGTGCTGCCAAACGGCTCGCCACGCCGGCGACGATGCCCGGCCGGTTCTTGCATTGGAGCGTAAGCAGATAGGACTTTTCCATACCCGGTCTCCGGGTTGACGGCCGAGCTGAAGGGCAAGGCGGTTTCTCGCGTCGCAAGGCGACACCGGCAGGAGGTCCCGCCAGTCTGTTGTCGTCGGGTGCGGTTGCCGTGAGGGGAGGGCGGCCGTGATGCCGCCCTCGGTTCAGGCGTGCGGCTTAGGCGTTCTTGCGATAGCTGGTGCGTGCGTGCGCGTCGATCGGCGCCGGGTGGACGGTGGCGCGGATCTTGAACTGCACGTGGTCTTCAACCTGCACCTTGGAGGATGGCTTGGGCTCGCCCCAGACCACCACCAGTTCGGTGCCAGGCTCTGCCACTGCCGCATCCACGACCGCGATCGACATCATCGAACGGTAGTTGGCCGAGTATCCGGTATGAAGCGAACGCCCGGCCAAGCTTCCGTTTGGCGCCTCGACCCGGTCGTAGTGATAGGTCGCGTAGTGGGCGATCGGAAGGTTGATGAACTTCGCTCCGACACCTGGCTGGTACATCGAGGCCCACGCCTTGGCGACGTCGTCGCCGTTCCACTGCAGCGTCACCTTGCGGTTGGCCGTGGTCCGGCCGTCGGCGACCTGGGCCTCGAGGGCCTTGCGGCCGATGAAGTCGTGGTCGAATTTGACGATCTTTCCGTAGCCCACGTCGTAGGGCGAGAAGTAATAGTCCTCGATGTTCTCGGAAAAGAAGCTTCCGCCTAGAGACACATTGGCATCGATCTCGTCCGCGCCAAGCCACTTGCGGAAGCCCGCCGTGCTCTTGCCCGAGTAGAACGCCGGCAACGGGCGCGGAAGCCATCCGGACTCGAGCGAGTTGGTCAGGTAAGCCCGGCCGCCGACCTGAATCATGTTGTGCTTTTTGCCCGCCTCGAGCAGAGCGGCCCGAACGACCTCATGATCGGCCCAGGGCCCGACGAACTCGAAGCCTGGTTCGCCCGCCATGCCGTGGCGAAGCGCGCGGACCATCTTGCCGGCGATCGTGAAGCGGGTGCCGTGGAAGAACTTCACATCCGGCGGCTCGCCGCCGATGAGTTCCCGGATCACGTTGAACGCGCCAGGTCCCTGGATCTCGTAGCGGTAGCACAGCGGATTTCCCTTGCGGGCATAGGACGGATTGTCCCGCACGAGCTCGACGTCGTAACCGCCGGTCTCGGCATGATACTGAAGCCAGTTGATCGTCGGCGGAATGCCCACCGCCTGGAATTCGTCTTCCTCATAGCGGAACAGGATGTTGTCGCCGATGAGCTGGCCCTCGTCGTTGACCGCTACATACTGCTTCGCGGCGTTGACGGGAAAGTATTCAACGCTGTTGATCGCCGTGTCGCGGATGAGCTTCAGCGCATCCTTGCCGCGGATGTTCAGGTCGGCGAGATGGTGCGACTGGTCATAGAGCACGGCGTTGCTGCGCCAAGCGAGCTGTTCGTCGCGCCAGTTGGTGAATTCCGGCGTCACCGGCGTGCTGACGATCGGCGGGCTCTGCGATTCCCAGAGCATGGTTTGGGCGCTTCCAGCGTCAGCGATCTTCTGTTCGAGATTAGCAGCCATTTTCAATCCTCCTGTGCAGCTCCTTTCCGGCTAAGCCCTTGCAGGACATCTAACAACCCAATAGGTTCGATACAGGTGATCGAAATTTTGCATAGAGAGTAGGCGCCATGCTGTCGGAGGAACTTGCCCAGATCGACCTGAGTGCTTTGCAGGCATTGGTCATGGTCAACGACTGCCGGTCCTTTTCAGAGGCGTCGGAGCGCCTCGGCGTCAACCAGTCGACGATCAGCTATTCGATCAAGCGGCTTCGAAAGGCCTTCAACGACCCGATGTTCGTTCGCCAGGGCAACTCGATCCTGTCGACCGACAAATGCCGTCAGCTCGCCCAGGAAGCGCGCGATGTCCTCGAGCGCATGCAGGCGTTGTCCTCTCTGCAAGGTTTTGATCCCGCTACGTCCACGGGCAGCGTGACGATCTCCTGTAACCATCACGAGCGTATGTTCCTGATGCCGGCCTTCGTGCGCCAGGTCCAGCAGCAGGCGCCCCAGATCGCAGTCAACATTTTTGAATCCGCGGTGCACGGCAGGCAGCAGCTCAAGGAAAACATCTGCGATATCGTGCTTGGCCCGGTGGCGATTTTCGGCGATATCTACTACCGGCGCAAACTCTTCACCGACCGCTACGCTTGCATCATGGATTCCAGCCATCCGCTTGCGGCCGGCGAACTGACGATGGATCGCTACCGGCAGACGCGGCATATCGCCGTGACCCACAATGGCCAGTGGGAGGCGTTGTACTTCGCGGCGCTTCGGGCAATCGACGTCAGGATTACGCCGAGCGTGATCGTGCCGAGCCACGACAATCTTGAAGCATTGATCCGGGGCACGGAGCTGGTCGCGACCATTCCCTATCGCCTGGCCCGCCGGCTTTCGGACAAGTTGACGTTAAAACCTTTCCCTCTCGAGGTGCTGATCCAGATCGACATGTATTGGACCGAGCGTTCTCACTATTCGGGCCTGCATGCGTGGACGCGCCAGATCCTCGCCGACGTGGCGGCAACGATCTGAGCGGTCCGAAGCCCAGCCGAGGCTGGTGTGGTCTCTGGGATGGTAACCGCCGCGTCAGACAGTGGCGCCGAGCATGATCACGGAGATCGTCGCCGGCTGGTCGCCTGGATTGCGCCATGCGTGACGAGTGCCCTGCTGGACTACGGTGTCGCCGGCATTTAGCTCGACAGTCCTGCCGTCATCGAGTTCCAGGATCAGTCTGCCCTTGACCACCGTGACGTAGTCGACGGTCGGGGTCTGGTGCATGCCAGGGCTGTCCGGCTCCATCCGCTCGGCAATGCCAGGTGACGCCTCGATGAGTTCGGGACCAGCTACCGCGGGGTTCCATTCCGATGACATGTAGACGCTGTCGGGAGGGAAAGTAATGATCCAGAACGATGATCCGCCTGCCGGCATGACCATGGTGCCGGTCGTCTCCATGGGGTCCTTGTTGTCGATGCTCCGCAGCTCTGGCGCCTCCTCGATTTTCCACTGTGGCGACGATACGAAACCTGGCGTGTGGCGCAGGACCATTTCCCCAGGGGAGGGACCGTCACTGACGACCACTGACTTACCGGCGTTGTCCCTGCCAGTGACGACGCGCCGAACCTGCATATCAAACCTCCCAGGTAGATGTTCAAAGTCACAGTGCCGAGATGAGGCAAGCGAGCGCCCAAAAAAGCGGGAATTCCGGTCCCATCTGCTGCCAGCGCCATTTGGCGCCGTTGATCTTCACCACTGCGTAGGCTGCTCCGAGCAGCACGACGATCGCGCAACCGGTTGCTGCTTTCGAATAGACGTTGAAAATCATGCCGAGCGCGGCAAGCACCTCGAGGACGATTGTCAGGACAAGGAATGCCTTGCCAGGCTTCAGACCGGCCTTCTCAAATGTAACCGGCGCCTTTTCGAAGTTCCTGACCTTCCCGATCAGATGCGGCAGGAACCAGACTCCACATAGGATCCTCAGGCAGTCCTGAGGCTGCAACTCGAACGGCATTGTACGTCTCCTCCCCAGCAGCGTGACGGCTGCAGTCGTTGTGAGCGGGCCCGGTTTTGGCCGCCAGCCACCCTGCGAAATCGAGCGTAGGCCCGAGGGCAGCAGCGATGGTTGGTACCGGCACCGCAAATCGGGTCTTGCGTCTCCCAATCCAGATACTGTACGGTATCCACAGTCCAATCGGAATGTCAACTCGATCCGGTTTGGCGGTATTTGAGGAGGAACATCGTGACAGTGATGATGCGCGCCGCACGGTTGCATGCGGTAAACGAACCAATGCGGATCGAGGAGATCGCCAAGCCTCGAGCGTGCGGAACAGATGTCGTGGTCGAGGTCAAAGCCTGCGGTATGGTCCCGAACCTCGCCAACGTGCTGAACAACTGGGAGAACTGGTATCCTCACCAGCCGCTGCCTCCCAAGCCCGCGACGTTTGGCCTTGACCCCGCCGGCATCGTGCACGAAGTGGGCGAGCAGGTCGTTGCCTTGAAGCCCGGAGACCGTGTCTACGTCAATCCGTTGCGTTCGTGCGGTGCCTGCCACGCCTGCGCCAGCGGCAACCAGATGAAGTGCGACTACTTCACCTTCGCCGGATATTTCGGGTTCAATCGCAACAGCCTGGAAATCTACAAGCGCTATCCCGGCGGCGGCTTCGCTCAATTCATGCGCGCGCCCCAGAGCGCCATCGTCAAGATACCCGACAATATGACGTTTCCGCAGGCTGCCCGCATGGGCTATCTCGGCACGTCCTATTCGGCGCTCAAGAAGCTGGGCAACCTTGCGGGCAAGTCGCTGATCATCAACGGCGCGACCGGGACGCTGGGTGTCGGCGCCACCATGTTCGCGCTCGCCATGGGGATATCCACCATCTACGCGGTCGCGCGCGGCAAGCCATTGCTGGAAAAGCTGAAGCGCCTCGCGCCGAACCGGATCGAGATTTTTTCCAGCCTGGACGGCAAGGTCGCGGACTGGGTGCGCTCCAAGCACCACTCCGGCGCGGATCTCATGCTCGACAGCCTTGGCGCGGTGGCCGACGTCAACGCCATGAGGGACGCGATGATGGGCGTCAAACGCGGCGGCACCATCGTCAACATCGGCGGTACGGGCGCCGACATGCTGTTCAACACCAAATGGTGGATGGACAATTCGATGGTGCTCACCGGTTCGGCCTGGCTCAGCACCGCGGAGGGCATCGAGATAGCGGAGCTGGTCCGGTCTGGCGCGGTCGACCTGTCCGTGCTGGAAGCCCGCACCTATCCGCTGGACCAGATCAATGAGGCGATCAACGGCGTAGCCTCGGGCGACGGTGGCTTCACCAACTATGTGCTGGAGCCCTGAGCTGCGGTTGGAGAATGCCATGATAATCGACTGCCACGGTCACTACACCACCGAGCCCCCGGCGCATCATGCCTATCGCAAGGCCCAGGTGGCGTTTGCCGAGGGCCAGCGCGACGCAGGTCCGGTCTATCCCGCCATAAGCGACGAGACGCTTCGCGCGACCGTCGAAGAAAACCAGCTTCGTCTTCAGCAGGAGCGCGGCTCGGACGTGACAATTTTGTCGCCCCGGGCCTCGGGCATGGGTCATCATGTCGGCAGCGCTGCGCTGAATGCCGAATGGTCCCGTGTCTCCAATGATCTCATTGCGCGCATCGTGGACCTGTTCCCGCTGAACTTTGCCGGTGTCTGCCAGCTGCCGCAGTCGATGAGCGGTGACCTCGCTCCTGTGCTGGCTGAACTCGAGCGCTGTGTGGACGAGCTCGGCTTCGTCGGCTGCAATCTCAACCCCGATCCGTCCGGCGGCTTCTGGTCCGCGCCGCCAATCTATGACCGCTACTGGTATCCGCTCTTCGAGAGGATGGTCGAGCTCCAGGTGCCGGCCATGATCCATGTCTCGGGCGCGTGCTCGGACTGCCTGCACACCACCGGTGCGCACTACATCAATGCCGACACCACGGTGTTCATGCAGTTGATCCAGGGCGACCTGTTTCGCGCTTTCCCAGACCTCAAGCTAATCATTCCCCACGGCGGCGGCGCGGTTCCCTATCACTGGGGCCGCTATCGCGGGCTGGCAATCATGATGGAAAAGCCGGATCTCGCCACGCACCTGATGCGCAACGTCTATTTCGACACCTGCGTCTACCACCAGGCGGGGATCGACACGCTGTTTCGCGTGATCGGTCCGGACCACATCCTCTTCGGCTCGGAACTGCTGGGCGCGGTCAAGGCGGTTGACCCGCTGACCGGCTTCAACTTCGACGACACGCGCCGTTACATCGATGCTTTGGGCCTCGACGAAGCCGACCGCGCGGCGGTGTTCGAGGGCAATGCGCGCAAAGTCTACCCGCGGCTGGACGAGAGGCTCAAGCAACAGGGTCGCTAGCGAGGTCCGGCCGGCACGAATCTCTGGAGATATCAATGGCAAAAGTCGTGACAAACACCGAACGTACGCCGATCGAAGTGTGCGACGCACTGGGCGCGCTGGGGGTGGCAACCGTTCACGAGGCCCAGGGACGCAAGGGGCTGCTGGCCTCGCGGCTGCGTCCCATCTATGACGGCGCCAGGATCGGCGGCAATGCGCTTACCTGCGAGGTGGCGCCGGGCGACAACTGGACCATTCATGTTGCATTGGAGCAGGCGCGGCCGGGCGATGTGCTCGTCGTGACTCCGATCTCTCCATGCGAAGACGGATTTTTCGGCGACCTTCTGGCTGAATCGGCGATGGCGCTCGGCATCCGAGGCCTCGTGATCGATGCCGGCGTGCGCGATGTGGCTGCTTTGCGAGCGATGAAGTTCCCGGTCTGGTCGAAGGCGATCTTCGCTCAGGGAACGGTAAAGGAGACGCCGTGCGATTGCCAGGTTCCGATCATCTGCGCCGGTGCCCGCATCTGCCCTGGCGACGTGATCGTCGCCGATGATGATGGCGTCTGCGTGGTGCCCCGTGCCAATGCCGAGTTGGTTGCGAGAACGGCACGAGAGCGGGAGGCGGCCGAGGAAGACAAACGTCGCCTCTACGCTGCAGGCAAGCTCAGCCTGGACGTCAACTCAATGCGCGAACGGCTGCGCTTGAAGGGACTTGTCTACGAATAGGCACCCGACGTCCACGAAGGAGAATCGGTCGGCCTTCCAACGTGGCGTGGCATGGTTCGCGTCAGGACGCTGCAGTCCGCTTGCGCACGGCCTTTCCGTTCTTGTGCCTAAAAAGATGAGCCTCGTGCATCGACGTCAGCGCGACCCGCACCATTTCGCCGGGCGCCCTGTCGTCCATAAAACTCGACATGCCGCCATAGACGAGTTCGAGGACGATACCGCCGACATAGAGTGGCCGGGGTTCCGCATCCCCATACGGAAACAGCTTCTCCGACAACAGCCTGCCCAGCCCTTCCCACTGGTCCCTGAACAGGCGCAGGTGCCGATCCTCCAGCGTGTTGTCGCGGCGCGCGATGCGCAGCAGGTCGATGGCCAGCGTTCCCCAGCGCTTGTCCTTGGCGCGTTGGTTGGCCCATTCGCAAATGGATTCGATGACATCCTTCGGCTCGTCAACGCTGCGAAGCCTTTCGGTCAGTTCGACCACATCTCCGCCGGCGTTGCGCTCCAGCAGTTGCAGGAAGATGTCTTCCTTGTTCGTGAAATTGGAGTAGAAGGCCCCCTTCGAGAAGCCGGCCTCCTCTGCGATCCGCTCGATCGATGCGCCGGAATAGCCGTCTCGGGCCACCATCTCGCTGGCCGAAGCCAAAAGCTTTTCGCGCGTCAAGGCTTGGCTTTGTTCACGGGTCAGTCGCGCCATCTTTGATCATCCAATGAACGTATCGGGATACCTAGCGTATCTGAGCAAGCAACTTAGGGTCGTCGACCTCCAAGGGCAAGCGAAGGTGAGGGGTCAGTTGCGGGATTGCTTTGGTGCACGGCAGGATGGGTTCAGCCGACAGTGGTGCAAGCGGCGTCGAGGTAAGAAGCATCGAAGGCGTGCAGCGCTTGGCTCCGAAGGACCTCATCGAGCAAATGCGCGCGGATCATCAGGTCGATCGTCGTGCGCAACGCGTTTGCCGGCACGGCCAGCTTGTCCGGCCACATGCCCATGTCACGCATGTATCCTAGAGCACGATTGGCCAGGGTGGAGCTTTCCGGCGTGGTGATGCGTTGGAAGATCGGCAATGTTACGTCCTGCCGCGCCGGTTCATTGGTGATCGCATGGGCCTCAATCAGGGCGTTGATGAAGCGTATGACCACATCTCGATTGGCTTGCAGCCACGATGATCGGCCGATGACCGCGGTGAAGAGGATCTCGGGTATGAACTCATTGACCTCGCCGATCAGCTTGTAGCCTTGGTCCTCGGCCAGGAAGTTCCACGGCGCGGGCTGGGGAGCACAGTCGACTTGCCCGGCCTGCAGCGCCTCCCACCGTTTGGTATGAATACCCGCAAGCACGAATTCGTAGTCGGCGGGGTAGTGCAGTCCTTGGGAAGCCAGCACAATCTGCGTGTAGATCGCAGTACCCTCGGTGAGCGAGGACGTGCCGATCCTCTTTCCTCGAAGGTCCGCCAGGGTGGCGATTTCTGGCCGCGCCACGAGAGACATCGGCAGCCGCACTGCATTGGCCGCAACAATGCGCAGTTCTCCACCGTTCACGAAGTCCGCGACTGCTCCTTCTGGCGGCGTAATCGCAAGGTCGGCCTCACCCTCAAGGACAGCTCCCGTTGCCTTGTCGACGCTGCCGAAGCGCTTGTATTCGATGGCAATGCCGTGCTTGCCGAATAATCCCAACGCGTCTGCAAGGAAGACCGGAAGCCAATTGAACCCCTGCGCTCCGCCCGCGAGGCGAAGCTGGGCAGGCGTGGAAGGATCAGCTGTCGTGTTTTCGGCCATTGGCTCCTCCCGCCGTATTCAGCACTGGGCGTTTAAATACTATAGGTATTGGAATTCCAATCGGTATGTCAATCGGCCACGCTTTTTTCCTCGCAGCCCGGCTGACTGAGCTACCGTGAACAATTGCTCCGCGTGCTCTCGATCGCGAAAAGCGGCCAACAGGGGCTACGGCCCTTGGCACCATACCGCACATGCTATCGTGAATTCGAAGCGGTCCTAAACGGCGCCGCTTCTCTTAAGTCCAGTTCCGGACGCCAGATTCTTGCTGCCGGTCCACGCATCCAAGGCCCTAGCCGAGTGCCCTAGACGAAGACCTGATCGATTTAGCTAAATCATTGAATAAAAGATAAAAATGGTTGGCTGGGGCGCCAGGATTCGAACCTGGGAATGTCGGTACCAAAAACCGATGCCTTACCACTTGGCGACGCCCCAGCAGCCGGGCGGTGCCCGCTGCGCGCGGCCTTATAGGACGAGCCGGTCGAAAGCTCAATGCTTGGACCGCTGACATCCAAAGTAATCTTGCCGCATGTCTGCGCCGGCGGATTGCCGCCGCGTTCGGGCGTAATCTGGAGGGGAGATCGATCCGGCGACCGGAATTGCGGGCTATTCGCCCCACACGGCCAACTCGTTGCCGGCCGGGTCGGTGAAGTGGAACCGCCTGCCGCCCGGGAAGGAAAAGATCGGCCTGATGATGCTGCCTCCGGCATTCTCAACGGCCTCCAGCGTCTCCTCCAGGTTTTCGGAATAGAGCACGGGCAGCGGTCTGGCGGGCGCTTCGCCCGCATCGGCCTGGAAGCCGCCGTCGAGCCCCTCGGCAAAAGCGGAGTAAGTTGGCCCGTAATCGGTGAAAGACCAGGAAAACGCCGCGCTGTAGAAGGATTTGACGCTGTCCAGCGTGCCGCCGGTGGCCGGAAGTTCCAGATAGTCGAGTTTTCCCTCGAGTTTCATCGCGCTACTCCACTTTGTTCTTGTTGTGTTCTATCTCGCGCAACTCACACCGGCAAGTCTTTTTGACGCAGCTTTTGCTTAATCGATTGTAGTCGCGGCGCTTGCTTTGCCGGCGCTTGCCTTTCGCAATGCAGCATCTTATCGCTCGGATCGGAAGGGCGGGGACCGGGGCCTTGGCCCGGGTGTTGTCTATCTTCCAAGGGACCTGGAGGGCATGCATGACCAAGTGGGTTTACACCTTCGGCGACGGTGCCGCTGAAGGCCGAGCCGGTGATCGCAACCTGCTCGGCGGCAAGGGCGCCAACCTTGCCGAGATGTGCAGCCTCGGCCTGCCGGTGCCGCCGGGCTTCACCATCACCACTGAAGTCTGCAATGCCTATTACGCCAACGGCCGCACCTATCCGACATCGCTTGAAGCGGATGTCCTGGCGGCGCTCAACCATATCGGCAGGCTCACCGGCCGCAATTTCGGCGATCCGTCGAAGCTGCTTCTGGTCTCGGTGCGCTCCGGCGCCCGCGCTTCGATGCCAGGCATGATGGATACCGTGCTCAATCTCGGCCTCAACGACGAGACGGTGGAGGCGCTTGCCGCCGATTCCGGCGATGCCCGCTTTGCCTATGACAGTTACCGCCGCTTCATCCAGATGTATTCCGACGTCGTCATGGGCCTCGATCACGAGGTTTTCGAGGAAATTCTCGAGGACCAGAAGGCGAGCCTCGGCCATGAGCTCGACACCGAACTGACGGCCATCGAATGGCAGGGTGTGATCGCGCTCTACAAGGCCAAGGTCGAGGAGGAGCTCGGCAAGCCGTTCCCGCAGGACCCGCGCGAGCAGCTTTGGGGCGCCATCGGCGCCGTGTTTTCGAGCTGGATGAACAACCGCGCCATCACCTACCGTCGCCTGCACGACATCCCGGAAAGCTGGGGCACGGCGGTCAACGTCCAGGCCATGGTGTTCGGCAATATGGGCGACACCTCCGCCACCGGCGTTGCCTTCACCCGCAATCCCTCGACCGGCGAAAAGCAGCTCTATGGCGAATTCCTGGTCAATGCGCAGGGCGAGGACGTGGTGGCCGGCATCCGCACGCCGCAGAACATCACCGAGGCCGCGCGCATCGCTGCGGTCTCCGACAAGCCCTCGCTGCAGAAACTGATGCCGGAAGCTTTCCAGGCCTTCGTCGATATTTCCGACCGGCTGGAGAAGCATTACCGCGACATGCAGGACCTCGAATTCACCATCGAGCGCGGCAAATTGTGGATGCTGCAGACCCGCTCCGGCAAGCGCACCGCCAAGGCGGCGCTCAGGATTGCCGTCGAGATGGCCAAAGACGGGCTGATCACGAAAGAGGAGGCGGTCGCCCGCATCGATCCGGCCTCGCTCGACCAGCTCCTGCATCCGACCATCGATCCCAAGGCGGCGCGCGACGTCATCGGCGTCGGCCTGCCGGCCTCGCCGGGTGCGGCCACCGGCGAGATCGTCTTCTCCTCCGGTGAGGCCGAGGATGCCAAGGCGCAAGGCCGCAAGGTCATTCTCGTGCGCGTCGAGACCAGCCCGGAGGACATCCACGGCATGCATGCCGCCGAAGGCATCCTCACCACGCGCGGCGGCATGACCAGTCATGCCGCCGTGGTGGCGCGCGGCATGGGCAAGCCCTGTGTGTCGGGTGCCGGCTCGCTGCGAGTCGACTACAAGGCCGGCACGCTGATCTCGATGGGCCAGACCTTCCGCAAGGGTGACATCATCACCATCGACGGCGGCAACGGCCAGGTGCTGAAGGGCGCCGTCGCCATGCTGCAGCCGGAGCTGTCCGGTGACTTCGCCGCCATCATGGAATGGGCCGATGCCGCGCGCCGCATGAAGGTGCGCACCAATGCCGAGACGCCGCTCGACGCGCGCATGGCGCGCTCCTTCGGCGCCGAAGGCATTGGCCTTTGCCGCACCGAGCACATGTTCTTCGAAGGTGACCGCATTATCGCCATGCGCGAGATGATCCTGGCCGACACCGAGAAGGACAGGCGCTCGGCGCTCGACAAGCTTCTGCCGATGCAGCGTTCGGATTTCCTCGAGCTGTTCGAGATCATGGCGGGCTTGCCGGTGACGATCCGCCTGCTGGACCCGCCGTTGCACGAATTCCTGCCCAAGACCGACGCCGAGCTCGCCGAGGTCGCGACCGCCATGAATGTGCCGGCGGACAAGCTCAGGCAGCGTACCGAGGCGCTGCATGAGTTCAATCCGATGCTCGGGCATCGCGGCTGCCGTCTGGCGGTCTCCTATCCCGAGATCGCCGAGATGCAGGCACGCGCCATTTTCGAGGCGGCGGTTCAGGCCGGCCACAGGGCCGGCGCGCTGGTGGTGCCCGAAATCATGGTGCCGCTGGTCGGCCTCGTGAAGGAGCTGCAATACGTCAAGGCGCGCATCGATGCCGTCGCGCAAAGCGTCATGCAGGAGACCGGCACCAAGATCGACTACCTTACCGGCACCATGATCGAGCTGCCGCGCGCAGCCATCCGCGCCCATGTCATTGCCGAAGCGGCCGAGTTCTTCTCCTTCGGCACCAACGATCTGACCCAGACGACTTTCGGCATCTCGCGCGACGATGCGGCCTCCTTCCTTGAAACCTACCGGCAGAAAGGTATCATCGAACAGGATCCGTTCGTTTCGCTGGACATCGACGGTGTCGGCGAACTGGTGCGGATTGCGGCGGAAAAGGGCAAGGGAACACGACCCGACATCAAGCTCGGCATTTGCGGCGAGCATGGCGGCGACCCGGCCTCGATCCGCTTCTGCGAAGAGGTCGGCCTCGACTATGTGTCATGCTCGCCTTACCGTGTACCGATTGCCCGGCTGGCTGCGGCCCAGGCGGCCGTGGAGGCCGCGAAGGGAAGAGCCAAGCGCGCCTGAACGGCGCGCTCCATCTTACGATTTCGTATGGAAACTCACGCGAACGTGCGCGCGCTGGTTCTCAATCTCGACATCGTTCCTGGGCAGTTTCTGGTTCCGAATTACTCGGGGCGTGAAACAGATGTTGCAGATTTCCCCCACCTTTTTCCGATCGATCCTGATCATGCAGACCAAGTTCATAGGCGACATCGTGCTTGCCTCTGCCTTGGCGAAGAACCTTCAGCTCGAATATCCAGGTGTGAAGGTCGTGTTCCTGTGCGATGCCAGGTTTGCTGGATTTCTAACAGCGCATGGCATCGCAGCGGAGGTCGTTTCGTTCAGCCGTGCCGGCATGCGCGGCACGCCGCTCCAGCGCGGGCGCGAGCTTGTCCGGGTCGTGCGAACTTTGAGGCGGCACCGCTTCGACATGGTCATCGACATCACCGATTCCAAGACTTCGCGGCTGGTGTCCGGATTGGTCCGTGCCCCGATTCGTGTCGGCCACTATCCGACGGAGCGACCTCTGCGCTGGCTTGAGCGCCAGCCTGCCAATGTCAGGATGAAGCCGTACGGATTCGGCGAAAAACATTATCTCTTCCGCTATTTGTCGCCGCTCGAGGTGCTCGGCGTCGACCTGCGCGTCAGGGCACCGGCTATCCGCCCGCTGCCCTTCGAAACGACGCAAGCGCTCGCCTTGCTGAGCAAACATCATTTGCGGCCAAATGCCTTCGTGGCGGTGCATGCGGGGGCGAGCTTCATCGGGCGTCGCTGGCAGCCGGAGCGCTTTGCGGCCGCGATCGAACGGATATCGTCCGAAACTGGCCTGGACGCTGTGCTGATCGGCGGCCCTGATGAGCACGAGGCGGCGGACAAGATCGTGGCGGCAGCGAAAACGCCGGTCGTCAATCTGGTCGGCACGCTCTCGCTCGAAACGTTGCTGGCGCTGCTCAAGGAGGCCAGGTTATTCCTCGGCAATGAGAGTGGCCCGATGCATATGGCGGCCGCAGCCGGCACTCCGGTCGTTGGTCTGTTCGGCCGGACCAATCCGGTTCGATGGGGCCCGGTCGGGGTCCCCAGCATCTCGTTGCGCCCCTCCATGCCCTGCGATTGCGTCGGCGGCGACCTGTGCCGTCGGACCGATTCGAGCAAGGCATGCTGTGTCTGGCGCCTTGAAGTGGATTCCGTGGTCGAGGCGGTGCGCGAACTTTTGGCGCGTACCGACGTGGCGCTTGAGCAGGCGGTCTAGCTCAAGTCTGCTAACGGCGTGTTGAGCTTTTACAGCTACTCTCCATGCAAATTGTCGCGCGGTGGCTTTTCGGATGCGAACCGTTCCGATTTTCGCCTAGATGCGCGTCTTGTTGACGCCATCTTGCGGTTGAGCGGCTTGACGGGCCGGGCATGGGAATGACGGGTTTGCTTCAAAAATCTCTTTGCGCGATCGCGCTATCGCTTGTCGTGGTCTCGGCTGGCAATGCCGGGACGCTGGTCGAACCGACGTTGCATCTGACGCCGCAAGCGGCGGTGGCCGTGTCGCGCTCACGCTGGACGCCTGCGGCGGGAAGACCGATACGCGCATTCTTTCGGCCCTGGTAGAAAACAAAATTCCCGCGACTATCTTCGTCACCGGCATCTGGCTGAAGCGCAACGCCGCCGCTGTCGGGATCATGCGCGCGCATCCTGATCTGTTCGAACTGGAAAACCACGGTGGCCGCCACATCCCGGCGGTCGACACGCCCCGCAAGATCTACGGCATCAGCAGTGCCGGCAGTCCTGATGCCGTTCAGGCCGAGGTCGAGTCGGGTGCCGCGGCGCTTGCGAGCGCCGGCGGCCCGCCGCCGAAATGGTTTCGCGGCGCCACCGCCGAATACAGCCCGTCGGCGATCGCCATGATCCGCAAGCTGGGCTTCAAGGTCGCGGGCTTTTCCGTCAATGGCGACGGCGGCTCACTGCTCGGCGCCAAGGAAACCGCCCGGCGCATCGCCGCTGCCAAGGATGGCGACGTCATCATCGCTCACATCAACCAACCGACCCATGCCGCGGGCGAGGGTGTCGTCCAGGGCCTGCTCGCCCTGAAGCAGAAGGGCCTGACCTTCGTTCGGCTGGACGACGCCGACGACGTCGGCAACGACGGCACCACGGATTGATCCGTGGCGGAGGTTGATGACGACGGCTGGGAGGCTCAGCGACCTCGGAGATCCGCGATGCTTTCCGCCGCAGTCTATCACTCCGGCTTAGTCTCGACCGTCACCTTGCTCGTATAGAACGCGCCGTGATCGCGGATCTCGACCACTTCGTCGAAAGGCTGCTCATAGGCCCACATCGCGTCCCTGCCGCTGTCGCCGGCCGGCAGCACGCTCCAATAGCTCGCGTTGCCCTTGTAGGGACAATGCGTCGAATGCTCGGTCCTGGCGAGCTTGCTGAGATCGATATCGTCGAAGGGAATATAGAAAACCGCCGGGTAGGGCGGTTCCGACAAGAGCCTGGCCCGGGTAGACCGGGCGATGACGACGTCGCCGGCGCTGACCGTGACGGTGCCGCGATAAGGCTCGATCGTTATCACCTTGTCGGGATTGCGCTGAAAGCCGGGGGCGGGGTTGGCACGCTTGTCCAAGACGGGTCTCATCGGCAGTTTGAGGAAGGTGCGTGGCGGTTTTTCCGTTCGGAACCGCTTCTCGTCCGTCAAAGGTGGATCGGCCCGACGCCTCGCGCAAGGCGGCGCGATGACGCGTCGCGTGCAGCGAAATAATGTTCTAACCGCCGACAGTCAGGCGGCGGCCTTGAATGCGTCCATGAGGCCGGCATAGGCGGCAGCGATGCCGGCGACCGGATTGCTGCTTCTCGCCGCTGTCTCGACCTTCAGCGCGCCGCCGGCGGTCGGCAGCGTGAGCAGCAGGAACTGGCGGTTACCGCCGTCGCCGACGCTTGCGGCGGCGACATACTGGCCTTCTCCATCATTCTCGACGCACATCTTGAACAGCAGCGTTCCGCCGACGGCCTCCAGCGCGCCGCCGACGACTTCGGCAAATTCATCGTCGGAAACGGTTTTGGAGTCCGGCGTCAGATCGTCCAGACTTTCGGCAAGCGTGCTTTCGAGGGCTTTTTCATCGAGCTGCACGTCCATGCGAATCTCTCCATTCGCCAATCTCACCCAGCCCATTAATGAATCTTAACGGCGACGATGGCCGGATTATGGCGGGTTTCAGGGGTCCTCCGCCCATCCGACCGCCTTGGACTTATGGTGGCTGGACAATCCGCCGGATCATTCCACAATGCGTGAAACATGACGCGGAAGCGCGAAAAAAAGGGAAGGAGCCGAGATGCTCGGACTGATGCAGGAATGGCCGCTGCTCTGCCATAAGCTGATCGATCACGCCGAACGCCAGCACGGCGGGCGCGAGATCGTGTCGCGTTCGATCGAAGGCCCGATCGTGCGCACCACCTTTGCCGACATCCGTCATCGGGCGCTCAAAGCGGCGCAGCGGCTGGAGCTTGACGGCTTCGGGCTCGGCGACCGCATCGCAACGCTTGCCTGGAACACCGCCCGCCACATCGAGGCCTGGTATGGCATCATGGGGATCGGCGCGATCTACCACACGCTCAATCCGCGCCTGTTTCCCGAACAGATCGCTTGGATCATGAACGACGCCGAGGACAAGGCGATCTTCGTCGACCTGACCTTCGTGCCGCTGCTGGAAAAGATCGCCAGCCAGATCAGGTCGCTCAGGCAGGTGATCGTGCTGACCGACCAGGCCCATATGCCGCAAACCCCGTTGCCGAACGCTGTTGCCTATGAGGAATGGCTTGCCGAGGCCGACGGCGCCTTCGCCTGGAAGACATTCGACGAGAACACGGCTGCTGGGATGTGCTACACGTCGGGCACGACCGGCGATCCGAAGGGCGTCGTCTACAGCCATCGCTCGAACGTGCTGCACGCCATGATGGCCGCCATGCCCGATGCCATGGGCGTTTCGACGCGCGACGTCGTCCTGCCCGTGGTGCCGATGTTCCATGCCAATGCCTGGGGACTCGGTCAGGCCGCGCCGATGATCGGGGCCAAGCTGGTGATGCCAGGTTGCAAGATGGATGGCGCCTCGATCTACGAATTGCTCGACACCGAAAAGGTAACTTTCAGCGCCGCTGTGCCGACGGTATGGATGATGCTGCTGCAATATCTCGAGGAGACCGGCAAAAAGCTGCCTTATCTCCACAAGGTCGTCATCGGCGGTTCCTCCTGCCCGCGCGCCATCACCGCCAAGTTCCAGGACAAATACGCGGTTGAGGTGGTGCATGCCTGGGGCATGACCGAAATGTCGCCACTCGGCACGTTGTGCACCATGAAGCCGGAATATGAAGGGCTGACCGGCGATGCCAGGCTCGATATCCAGGGCAAGCAGGGCCACCCGCCCTTCGGCGTTGAAATGAAGGTGACAGACGACGAGAACAACGCGCTGCCCTGGGACGGCAAGACCTTCGGGCGACTGAAAGTTCGCGGCCCGGCGGTCGCGCGCGCCTATTACGGCGGCGTCGGCGCCGAGCAGTTCGACGCCGACGGCTGGTTCGACACCGGCGACGTCGCCCATATCGACGCCAGCGGCTATATGCAGATCACCGACCGCGCCAAGGATGTCATCAAATCGGGCGGCGAGTGGATCTCCACCATTGATCTGGAGAACCTGGCCGTCGGGCATTCCGATGTGGCGGAGGCGGCGGCCATCGGCGTGCCGCACTCCAAATGGGGCGAGCGCCCTCTGCTGGTGGTCGTGTGCAAGCCGGGCAAGGAGCCGAGCAAGAGCGATATCCTGACCTTCATGAGCGGCAAGGTGGCCAAGTGGTGGATGCCCGACGACGTCGCCTTCGTCGGTGAGATTCCCCACACGGCGACGGGCAAGATCCAGAAGACCACCTTGCGCCAGCAGTTCAAGGAGTATCGGCTGCCGACGGATTGAGGATTGTTAAATCTTTCGGCTTCAAGGCTGGCGCAAAAACCTCTAAGTCTCGATGCGGACTGGGGTAATGCGGCATACGATGGCTACAATTCCTGAACGGCAGACGTCGAGGGCGGCCGGCTGGTCGCGGCGGATCGGGGCATTCTCGCTCGTCCTTTTGCTGACCGTCGTTGCCGGCTACCGCCTCGACCTTGTCGACACCCCGCCTTTCCTATGGGTGCTGGCGCTCGTTGCGCTGCTTGCGGCGCTCGCGCTGCTGCTCGCCGGGCTTGCACTGTCGAGGCTGTGGAATTTCGGCGACCGCGGCGGCCGCGATCTCAGCGTCGGCGCCCTGCTGGCAGTGCTGGTGCTTGCGCCTTTCGGTGTCGCCGCCTACTGGGCGACCATCTATCCGCCGCTGCGCGACATTTCGACCGACGTCGACGACCCGCCGGCGCTCGACACCAGCGACCGGACAAGCGACATGAACGCGCTGTCGCCGCCGACGCCCGGCGAGCAGAGCCTGCAGGCGGAAGCATATCCGCTGGTTAGCGGGCGCAGCTACAACCTGCCCTTCGAAACCGTGGTCGATGCTGTCGAGACCGTGCTCGACCGGCGGGACTGGCAACTGACCGCGCCCTATCCCGACATCAACGGCCAGAGCGAGGCGACGATCACCGCGGTCGCGAGAGGCTTCGTGCTCGGTCTGCCGGCAGATGTGGCCATCCGCGTCGCCGACGACGGCGATTCGGTCGTCGTCGACATGCGTTCGGCCTCGCGCTACGGGCGTCATGACTTGGGCGACAATGCCGCCCGTATCACCGATTTCCTCGCCGAACTCGATCAGGAGGTCGCCGGCCAGGTCGGCGCGGCGCCGGCCGAGTGAGTTAACCGGCAGGCCTGAAAATCCCGTCGATCGCCGGGTCGCCTTCGCTGGCGACGAGACCGCGGGCCACCAGGTCCTCGAGATGCGCGAGAACCGAAAGGCCGGCTGCGCCGTGCAGCCGCGGGTCGGTGTCGCGATAGATCGCCGCGACCATCTCCTTGATGGTTCGGTCGCCGCTCAGGATGCGTTCCAGGATCGCCTGCTCGCGTATCTTGCGATGCGACTTCAGCCCGCGCATGAAGCTGCGCGGCGCGGTCACCGGTCCGCCATGGCCGGGCAACAGCAGGCGGTCGTCGCGCTCGATCAGCCGGTCGAGCGATTTCATATAGTCGGCCATCGCCCCGTCGGGCGGCGCCACGATGGATGTGGCCCAGGCCATGACATGGTCGGCCGAAAACAGGATGCCTGTCCCCTCCAGCGCAAAGGCCGCGTGGTTGGCGGTATGCCCTGGCGTCAGCACGGTGCGGATCGCCCAGCCGTCGCCACGGGTAAGGCTGCCGTCCGCCAGCGCAATGTCGGGCACGAAGCCCAAATCGGCGCTGGCATCCAGCGGATTGATCTCGCCGATGCGCAGCCGCCGCGCCGGCCGATGCGGGCCCTCGGCGAGCACGGGAGCGCCCGTGCGTTCTTTCAGCCGCGCCGCGAGCGGCGAATGATCGCGGTGGGTATGACTGACGAAGATATGGCTGACGGGCCTGCCGTCGATCGCCGTGAGCAGTGTTTCGAGATGCACATCGTCGTCCGGCCCTGGATCGATCACTGCCAGCGTGTCGCGGCCGACGAGGTAGCTGTTGGTGCCGTGGAAGGTGAACGGGCTCGGATTCCTGGCTGTGACGCGCTGGACGTCCGGCGCGACCGTGACCGCCTGGCCATAGGCAGGATCGAAGCGTGCGTCGAATTCAAGTGTCATGCCGGGTCCTGCTGCTCGCGGCAAAATGATTGCCGCATCCTGCCGAAGCCAATATAGGAAAATCAATGCATGTCGCCCAAAACTGCGCAGCAGTCTTGGGAGAACGACACGCATCAGGACGAAATCTTGAAGCGCGCCGCCTGAACTCGTTTCTCCGCGACGCGCCTCAAACACAGCAAATCAGCCACGATGGGGAAGACCATGGCAACTGCAACCACGATACGCCCGCTCGTTTCTCTCGCTCTGCCCGACCAGGGCGCGGCCCGGCTTGCCAGCCAGCTCTTTCTGGCGCTTGCAGGAACCCTCCTGCTCACCCTGTCGGCGAAGACGAAAGTGGTGTTGGGTCCGGTCGACATCTCGCTGCAGACGCTTGCGGTGCTGCTGATCGCCTCGGCCTTCGGCATGCGTCTTGCCGTCGCGACGCTCCTTCTCTACCTCGCCGAGGGCGCTTTTGGTTTGCCGGTGTTCCAGGGCACGCCGGAAAAGGGCCTCGGCATCGCTTATATGCTGGGCTCCACCGGCGGCTACCTTGCCGGCTTCGTGGTGATGGCGGCGATCGCCGGCTGGGCCGCCGACCGCGGCTGGGACCGCCACCCCTTCAAGCTGTTCGGCGCCATGCTTGCCGCCGAGATCGTCATGATGGCGATGGGCTTTGCCTGGCTGGCGGCGCTCATCGGACCGGAAAAGTCCTGGCAGTTCGGCGTCGCGCCGTTTATCGCCGGCGACCTGATCAAGGTGGCGCTGGCCGCGAGCCTCGTGCCGGCGGTCTGGGCGCTGCTGCCGAAGCAGTCCTGAAAATTCCGTTCCAACAGATCAACCATAAGCCGGCGCTCACGCGCCGGCTTTTTATTTCGACGGTGTTGAGGCTTCGCTCTCTGGCATCTGGTGTAAATGGCGAAGCCCGCTGTGTGTAGGTTCAGCCAGAGATTGACAAGCCACTTCGCGAAACATAAGCACGAGCAGCTTGCGGGGCCGGGGGGCTCGGCAATTCAAGGAGACCTTCTTGAAAGGCGCTATCCTTGCAGAAGGCAGAAGAGCGTTCCTCTGTCCAATAATGTTAGAAGTATCTAATATTAAATGGAAATATACGGCAGGCCGCTCAGGTGACCTGATCTGTAGAGATGCGTTATCTGATGCTCCGCATCTGCCGTAATGCTCGGCCGGCCCGCGCGAAAACGATGTCAGTTTGCCTAACTTGCACCAAGCCAAATTTCTTCGGAAAGGGTCGCAAAGGGTGACTGTGAAGTTTGGTACCAGTGGACTGCGCGGCCTAGTCAGCGAGCTTCGAGGTACGCCGGCATTTAGCTACACCGTCGCTTTCCTGCGCATGCTCCAGAATCGGAACTTGTTGAACGAAGGCTCGGAGGTTTTTGTCGGACGTGACCTACGCGCCTCCAGTCCCCAGATCGCGCAACTTGTTCATTCAGCGATCGCCGCGTCCGGACTTGTGCCGGTCGATTGTGGAGCATTACCCACGCCCGCGCTTGCGCTTTACGCTACCGGCGAGAACGCTCCAGCAATAATGGTCACTGGCAGTCACATTCCCGACGACAGAAATGGGCTCAAATTTTACCGGGCGGACGGGGAGATCGATAAGCGCGATGAACGCGACATCGTCGAAATCCACGCAGCCATCGGGGATCCCGTTCCGCTCCTGTCGCGAGTTGATCCTGTGCGGGTGGGCGCCGAGCCGTTCCAGGGCTACATGGACCGCTTCCTGGATTTCTTTGAACAAGGCAGCCTTTCTGGCCTGCGCGTCGGCGTCTACCAGCACTCGTCCGTGGCAAGAGACGTCGTCGTCGATATTCTTCGCGGACTGGGGGCTGAAACGGTACCTCTGGGTAGGGCCGAACATTTCATTCCGGTCGATACAGAGGCGCTCAGGCAGGAAGATGTGGCGCTTCTCAAGGATTGGGCGGCAGCGGAACCGTTCGACGCGATCGTGTCTACCGATGGCGATGGCGATAGGCCGCTCGTTGCGGACGCCAGCGGTACTTTCGTGCGCGGCGATCTGGTAGGTGCAATCACGGCAAATGTCCTGGGTGCCGACTGTGTTGTCACACCGGTCAGTTCCAATTCCGGTCTGGAGCGCTGCGGTCATTTCGCAAGGGTGGTCCGCACACGCGTGGGCTCGCCCTATGTCATCGAAGGTATCGGCACTGCTCTCGCCCAAGGCGCAAGATGTGTCGTGGGCTTCGAGGCGAATGGCGGGGTTCTCCTGGGTTCGTCCGTCGAGCGAGGTGGGCGCATCCTCCCGGCTTTGCAGACGCGGGATTCGGTATTGCCAATTGTCTGCACGCTTGCAGTGATCGCAAAGAATGGTCGCCCACTCGCCGAGATAGCGGCCGACTTTCGCTTTCTTGCCGCCGCAAGCGGTCGGCTCGAGGGGGTGCCGAGCGAGAATAGCGCCTCCTTTCTTGGCAAGTTGGCGGCTGACGCAGCCTATGCCGACAACATCTTCGCGGATCTCGGGGGCATCGGGAATATTGACAACCATGACGGCGTGCGTATCACCGTCCCTAACGGAGAAGTTGTGCACTTCCGTGCGTCAGGTAACGCGCCCGAATTGCGCTGCTACGTCGAGGCAAAAGCGGAATCCCGCGCAGACGAATTGCTCGGTTGGAGTCTCGCTCTGGCCGGGGCTCAGATCTTAGAGAGTTGAAGTTGACCAATATCGTCCCTGTCATCATAAGCGGCGGCGTCGGTTCTCGGCTCTGGCCGATTTCCCGCGCATTGCATCCGAAGCCCTTCATCCCGCTGCCGGAGGGCGGGACGTTGATTCGAAAGACCTACGCGCGCGCCGTGGAGCTCGAAGGCATCGATCATGTCGTGACGGTCACCAACCGCGACCTGCTGTTTCTTACCGCCGATGAATATGCGGAGGTGGCGGCTCCAGGCGTGAAGAACACATTCCTGCTGGAGCCGTTCGGCCGCGACACGGCGGCCGCAGTTGCGCTCGCGGCAGTGCACGTCGCGCATGAGAACCCGGACGCCGTCCTAGTCGTGCTCCCTGCTGATCATCTGATACTGGATCAGGCCGGCTTCCGCGCGAGTGTCGCGAGAGCGGCGGCGCTTGCGGCCTCAGGTCAGATTGTCACATTCGGCGTGAAGCCCGACCGCCCCGAAACGGGCTTTGGCTACGTCGAGGCCGAGGGGGATAGAGTTCTTCGGTTCGTGGAAAAACCGAATGCGGCCACCGCGGCCCAATTTATCGCTACCGGCCGTTTCTTCTGGAACTCAGGGATGTTCTGTTTCACGGCCCGCTCGATGCTGGAAGCCATGCGGGACCTGTGCCCGGACATCTTGGCCAGTGCGCGCACAGCCCTCGAGAAAGGCAGGACAGCGGATGGCACGGACCGGCTCACCGTCGAGGTGGATAGGGACAGCTTCGCGGCTGTTCCCGCTGTTTCTATCGACTACGCCGTGATGGAGAAGGCAAGGAACGTGGGTTTCGTGCCCTGCGGTTTCGATTGGTCGGACATCGGCTCATGGTCCGTGCTGTCGGAACTTGTTTCGGCCGACGACAAGGGCAACCGCGCCACCGGCGAAACAATTCTGCACGACGCGGCGAACTGCTACGTGCATAGCGAAGATCGGCTGGTCGGTCTTGTCGGCGTTTCGGATCTCTTGATCGTGGACACGCCGGACGCGCTTCTGGTCGCGCGCAAGGACAAAGCACAGGAAGTGAAGGACCTCTATAACCGCCTCAAGGCGGAGGGGCACGAGACGGCAACACTGCACCGCACGGTGCATCGCCCGTGGGGCACCTATACCGTGCTGGAGGAAGGGCACCGCTTCAAGATCAAGCGCATTGAAGTGAAGCCAGGCGCCCGCCTGAGCCTCCAGGCGCACCACCATCGCTCCGAGCACTGGGTGGTGGTGAGCGGAACTGCCAGGGTCGTTAATGGCGAGAGCGAAATCCTGCTCACGATCAACCAGTCCACCTATATTCCCTGCGGCCACAAGCATCGTCTGGAAAATCCGGGCGTCCTTCCGCTTGTGATGATCGAAGTGCAAAGTGGGGAGTATCTTGGTGAAGACGATATCGTGCGGTTCGACGACGTTTATGGTCGGGCCTGAGGGTTCATCGGCTGGCAGAGCGGATCATTAGATAGTATCGAGAGCATTGATGACAAAGACAGCCCTGATAACCGGCATCACCGGGCAAGACGGTGCCTATCTGGCGGAACTCTTGCTCGAAAAAGGCTATTCGGTGCATGGCATAAGACGTCGTACATCGCTTTTTAATACAGACCGTATCGACCATTTGTACCATGATCCACATGAAAAAGGTGTGGACTTAACATTGCATCACGGCGACCTGACGGATTCATCGAGTCTTATGCGGGTTATTCAACTTGTGAAGCCTGACGAGATTTATAATCTCGCCGCACAAAGCCACGTTGCCGTTTCTTTTGAGGAGCCCGAATATACCGCAAATTCCGACGCTTTAGGCGCTCTGAGGATTTTGGAAGCCATTCGCATTCTTGGCATGGAGAAAAAGGTCCGCTTCTATCAGGCGTCTACGTCCGAGCTGTACGGGCTTGTGCAAGAGACGCCCCAAAAGGAGACCACGCCATTCTATCCAAGGTCTCCATACGCTGTAGCCAAATTGTATGCGTATTGGATTACGGTCAATTATCGCGAAGCGTACGATATTTACGCGTGCAACGGCATTTTGTTCAATCACGAGTCGCCGATGCGGGGCGAGACGTTTGTAACACGCAAGATTACGCGGGCTCTCGCCCGTATCAAACTAGGAATACAAGAAAGGCTTTACCTAGGCAATCTGAACTCTTTGCGTGATTGGGGACATGCGAAAGACTATGTCGAGATGCAATGGCTGATGCTGCAGCAAGAGACGCCGGAAGACTTTGTCATCGCAACTGGTGAACAACACTCAGTGCGCGAATTTGTTACCATTGCGGCTGCAGAACTGGGCATTGATATCCGATGGGAAGGCGAAGGCGTCGACGAAAATGGATACGACGCAAAAAGCGGTAATTGCGTCGTAGCTGTTGACCCTCGCTACTTCCGCCCAGCGGAGGTTGAAACGCTTCTTGGGGATGCCAGCAAGGCCAAAAAGAAGCTTGGTTGGGAGCCTAAGATCAAGTTCGCCGAGCTGGTCAAAGAAATGATTCATGAGGACTTCAAGGGTGCGCGGCGAGAGCAGTTGCTTGCAGAACATGGTTATCAACCCTTTGCTCGTCCAGAATAAACATGTCACGCATTCCAGTGTATGAGCCATACCTTGGTGGAAACGTATCCGCGTACGTCAATGAGTGTTTGACAACGGGTTGGATTTCCTCGCGGGGCGCGTTTATTTCGCGATTTGAGGACGCTTTTGCGAAGTATGTTGGTGCCAGCCTGGCCACTAGCGTTGCGAACGGCACCGTCGCCCTTCATCTTGCATTGGAGGCGCTGGGCATCGGTGCTGGCGACGAAGTCATCGTTCCCAGTTTCACTTACATAGCGACGGTCAACACTATTTTGCAGACCGGCGCGACGCCGGTGTACGTCGACTCGTTGCAGGACACGCTGCAGGTGGATCCGCAAGCAATGCGGAACGCCATAACCCCCAGAACCCGCGCGGTCATGGCGGTGCATTTGTATGGGCATCCCTGCAATATGGATGCGATCTCGACCCTCTGCCGCGATCATGATTTGCTGCTCATTGAGGATTGCGCGGAAGGGTTCGGCAGCCGCTGGAAAGGCCAGCATGTTGGCACCTTTGGGGATGTCGCCACTTTCAGTTTCTTCGGGAATAAAACAATCACAACGGGCGAAGGCGGAATGGTTCTGGCGCGATCGGCTGATGTGATGGACAAATGCCGGCGCCTGAAAAGCCAGGGCGTCTCCCCGACCCGTGAATACTGGCATGACGTGCTTGCTTATAATTATCGAATGACCAATATCCAGGCGGCAATCGGGCTGGCACAGATCGAGATGGCCGATAGCTTTCTTGCGCGCAAAAAGGCTGTCGCGGAAAGCTACAGGCAAGCATTTGCTGGCCTACCTTTGCGGACTCATGACCCGGTCGGACCGGTGGATCATTCCTTCTGGATGTGCTCCATTGTTGTCGATGATCCTGCGCAACGGGACCCGCTGCGCAAACACCTCGTGGAACATCAGGTCGAAACGCGGCCCTTTTTCCCACCTGCCCATCTCATGCCGCATTGCCGTGCAGACGTCGCACTGCCTGTTGCAGAGAGCATAAGCGCCTGCGGAATTAATCTGCCCAGCTATCCAACATTGACGCCTGAACAGCTTGAGCACATCTGGGAAGCCGTCACGTCCTTCTTCGATAGAATCGGATATGACCTTGCTTGACTACATGAAAGGCGTATGGGCGGCGCGCTACTTCTGGTGGCATCTGTCCATGGCCGATCTTCGCGCGCGCTGGAGGCGCTCCTTTTTCGGCGTGTTCTGGTCGATCTTGCAGCCACTCGGGCTGACGCTGCTCCTTTCTGTTGTCTTCAGCAATATCTTTGGAAGTTCGCTCGGGGCCTATGCGCCGTATATTCTCTCAGGAATGATCATCTGGGAGTACGTCATATCGACAGTCATCGGGGGTGCTTTGGCTTTTGTTCAGGCAGACGCCTATATCAAGCAAACCAGACACCCGCTTGCCATTTATACGTTACGCAACGTGCTGACAGGTCTGTTCGTGCTCGGACTTGCCAGCACGGCGCTCGTGGTCTGGGTCCTGGTTGTTTTTCCGCAAAATTTGTCCTGGAGTTGGTTCGCAGCTCTTACGATCTTTCCGATACTGGCAATGATCGCCTGGCCATGGGCAACCCTGATGGCTTATATCGGCACCCGTTTCCGCGATCTGCCGCACGCACTCGGCCTCATTATGCAGGCCATGTGGTTTGTCTCACCGATCTATTTCGAGACTTCTGTCTTCCGTAAGGGCAATTTGCATGTCCTTCTGGACTACAACCCTATCTACCACTTGCTCGAGATCGTCAGAGCCCCGTTGCTGCGGGGCGAGTGGCCTACGCCCTCGAACTACGGGTGGTGCATCGGTACGGCCGCGCTACTCGCAGTGTTCGCCGTCGCCGTCGGACGTGGCGCCGAAAAGAAGGTGATCTTCTACCTATGAGGAACGCGATACGACTTGAAAACGTCAATTTGCACTATGCTTCGACGGCTTTTCGCGAGTCCTCCTTAAAGGCCGCCCTTGCTTCTTCGTTAAGCTTTCGGCTTAAGAAGAAAGAGATCTTGGACATCCACGCACTGAAGGATACCAGCGTCCAGATAGAAGAGGGAGAGCGGGTAGGTCTGCTCGGGCATAACGGTGCAGGTAAAAGCACGTTCCTTAAAGTGGTTGCCGGGCTATATCCCATTTCGTCGGGAATGCGTACGGTGACAGGTACCGTACGGTCGCTCTTCGATCTCAGTCTGGGCT
Source organism: Mesorhizobium sp. WSM4983 (assembly GCF_029625765.1). Lineage (NCBI taxonomy): Bacteria > Pseudomonadati > Pseudomonadota > Alphaproteobacteria > Hyphomicrobiales > Phyllobacteriaceae > Mesorhizobium > Mesorhizobium sp. WSM4983. Next base: position 61,293 of record NZ_JARTVM010000014.1, read on the forward strand.
TCGAGCCGGATGCGACTGGGCGAGAGAACATCCTGTATCGGGGTCTTCTGCTTGGTCTCACGCCGAAATTCATGCGGTCGGTCGAGGAAGAGATCGCAGAATTTGCAGATCTGGGTGAATTCATCGACTATCCGATCAAGACCTATTCAGCCGGAATGCAGGTCAGACTGGCTTTTGCGATATCGACCGCAGTCGGCGGCGACATACTTCTGCTCGACGAGGTTGTCGGCGCAGGCGATGCGAACTTCATGGCGAAAGCCAAGAAGCGCATCATGGACCTTGTGGACAATGCCGAAATACTAGTTTTGGCCTCACATGACTTCAACACCTTGCTGTCGCTCTGCAAGCGCGGTGTTGTGCTTCATCATGGCAACGTTGCCTTTGATGGTCCGATGGAGGACGCCATCACCACGTATCGGCGCATCAACGGAATTGCAGGATAGTCGGCATCCGCTAAGCCGTATCGGCTGATATCCCCGGTGAGGGAAGCGACTTATTCCATTGTCCGACGGGGTCGCGAATTGTGGTCAGCTAGAATTTTCTCAAATGCAACGACGTGCTCCATTGCCACGTCTCGCCAAGTGCGCTCACGCAGCAGCTCATACAGAGGAAATTGCAGATCATAAAGTTCGCTTCGATGGTTGAGGCCAAACACAATCTTCTCGGCAATCTCCTCTGGCGACAGCGGGTCGAAGAGCATCTGATCCGCAAGCTCTTCCTTAATGAATTCCTCGGTCTGAGGGATTCGACTCATGATCACTGGTGTCCCTACAGACATCGCCTCTGTGAATGTGAATGGAAAGCCGCCCTCATAGAGGGTGGGATTTACCGCGAGGGCCGCGCCTCGATAAAGGGCGGCTAGCATCTGATCCGACACATCCTGCGCCAATATCACGTCGTACCCTAGGCGCCGCTCTTCGAGAAATTTCCTCACCTCCGGGGCATAGTCGAGGTGTCCTGTGAGGATCAGCTTGCATTGATAAAATTTCCTCCTTAGAACTATTTCATAAGCTTTTAAAAGGTTTAGGATGTTTTTGTTAGGCCTAAACTGGGACGCGTAGAATAAGTACTGGCAGTCTGTAAAATCGAAATCATGCAAATAGCGATCATCATTCCATCTTGCTCGCTGAAATTCTGTCAGTTTCACCCGCGCAAACTTATCCGTGGCCGCCTTAGCATCTGGGGTGCCATGGATCAGCACATTTCCGGATAAATCCATCGCCGCATGCGGTATAGTTATGATGCTGTCGCGAGGAACGCCAAATCGATCGTGAAGTGACGGACCCGCCGTCGTGGAACTATAGGTGATAAAATACTTACCGGACTGTATTGCAGATAGGGCTTGACCAAATACGGCATCGAGCCGATCGGTTCGCGAACCGAAAGCAAATCTAGTGGGGAATTCTCCTAGGACCATATCTGGATAACACTGAACGGTTGGCTTTTTGATCTGGTTGAATTCCGGCCAAAATATCGTTGGACTGTACCAGATATCAATATCGCTCAGGCGATCTATTATCGAGAGCATATTTGATACCTCTTTACGATGAACCGTATTGTAAATTGCCACCAGCAGCGATGGACGGTCACCAAGAGCACGACTTGCAAAATTAACTGCGCCACGCCTTACCGAAGCGAGTTTGCGAAACATTTTAACTTGCCTCTCTAGTCTTGGGATTCCGTAGAGAACCGCCACGACTAAGAGACCAATCAGGAACACCGGGGCGAGAGCAATCGTAGCGGCTGCAGCAACAATCGCAAGCGAAAGCACGCCAACGAAAAAGATTAGAACACTCCTCGTGCTCAAGGTGGCCATAACCGCGCGAAAGGCCGTACCGGCGCCACTAGATACTGCCTTCATTGAACGATGAAGTAACTGCCCTAGAAGTCCCTTTCTTGGCTGAGTACGTTGCCTAAAGAGGGCTTGATGAATGCGAACGATGACTGGTATCCTGGCAGGAGAGACTATATGGACTGAGCCTTCAGGGAGGCGAGAGGTCAACTTCTGGACGTCGCTAGCCAACCAAGATGGACAGACAACCGTTACCGGTTCTCCACAAGTTTGAGAAAAGCCGCGCAAGAGTTCAGCCATAAGGCGCCCGAGGCCTTGATTGGAGAACGGCGTGTTGGGACGGTAAGCTAAGAACAGTCCAATTTTCATCAGACAACTCCGAGGTACGGCAGCACAAGCCTGTAAAATTCGGCGCTCCGCGCGTCCCAGCTATTCAGTTCTAACGTTTGTGGCTCCGGTAAGCTGTGCGATTTCTCTCTCCAGCGCTCCTCCATCACCTTCATTCGCTGTGCCAGTTCGATAGGGTTTCTGGGATCGAAGAAATCGGGTTTCAAATTGAATCGTTCGGCCAGGTATCGCATTGGTGGGTAGTCACTGGACAACGACGGAGTGCCAACATAGGCCGCTTCAGCAACAGAGAAGGTGCCATTGTCCATGATAACGTTGTGCAGCAAAAAGCGAGCTCCGCTCAGAACGGAAACGTAACGATCCTCCGGAAGGTCTCCCAAGAACTTTACATGCCGGCGAAGGGTTGGGCTTGCGCGTAGAAAAGATCGGACTGATTCTGGGTATTTCGTGATTGCAGACCCATCGCCGCTATCCTGGAATTTGGGTGACAACTGATAAGTGTTCACTCCCGTGACGTAGCAATCCAGCTTGCCTTCCAGGCTCGTGTAATAGTGTTGGAGGGCCTCCAATGTCATAATGTGATTCTTGTGAGGCGCTGCATTGGTTGTCCAAATCATGTAGGGTGCTTGTTCCCGGTCTGCTGGCGACCGTCCATGAAGCTTGCTGAAATCTGCGACCATTGGCGCCAAGGCCGTCCTGGCTCGCGGCACGCCAACGTACTGGACCACGTCTTCCAATGTGTGGGGAGTGCTGGCGAAGACGGCCGTTGCGTGTCGGGCGGTTTGAATGGCCCCATTTTCGTAGTGATCGCCCATTGATTCCGGCACATATCGCTGAAGGAAGTCTTGCGCAAAAACACAATATGGTCTCAAGGGCGCGAGAGGCCAAGCGATGCTATTGGTTGAAAGAATCCAAAAGTCACAATCAAGCAGATCGGTAGCATCATCGACAGGAAGCCAGTAAGCTTGCTCTTTAGGTCTATTATTGTAACCAATTAACTTTTGAATTCTAGAAAGTTCAGTCCGAGAAATTAATCTCCAATTATATGCCCTTGTCTTTATATTGCGCTCTTTCAAATCAGAGAAATCAAGATCAGAATATACTTTATCATCAGGGTGTGCAAAAACAACCTCAACTTTATCGTTATTTCGTTCCGCTCCGACCGTCAGCATCTTCGCGGTCATCTTAGCGATGTTCAGGGAACCTCCCCTGAAAGACAGAGGTAGTATTACAGCGATGCGGCGACTGCGTTTTATAGACTGCAGCGGTGGATTGCTCCGAAATTCAGCGCTTTGTTCAATCTTAGCGAATTGGGCTCGCCAGATTGGCTCGCAGTAGGAACTCGAAAGCTGGTTCAGGAGGCTGGCCTGAGAGGAGATAACAGATTGGATGAATTTCTTGTCACCTTTCAATATTCTGTCAATTTTGCTTTGCGCCTGTTTGTCACTGGTGCATCGGCCTGGTAAATCTATTCCGCCAAGACGGTCGAGCATGCCGCTCGCCATAAATATCAGCGGCATACCAGCTCGCACCGCCTCGAGTGGATGGTAGTGGAGATGTCGTTCTTCGCGGCTATGATAAAACATAACGCGCGTGTCACGCATTACCCGCTTATAATCCTCGTCAGATAAGCGACCAGTTACACTAACGTCATTTTCGATTTGTATCGGCTGCGAGCCGGCTATAATGTGAGGGTATTTCCCAAAAACACTTTTGAAATGTTCATAGATAGTATTGTAGTAAGGTGAAGTCCCGATTCTTGGACAGACAAATAGTATCTTTTGATCTGTGCCGACCCAGGTATTCTCTACCACAGCATCCCTGAGCCCCAGCGGAAGCGTTAGCGCTCTGCGTCTAAATACTCCCGACTCGATCGAGGCAAGATGGTCATAGGCTTGGCCGAACCAAAATCGCTCGTGCCGCTTCTCGATCTCGTGCAGGAAGTAGAATTCCAAATTCTGTATCGTTAAATCCGTATAAGTTGTTTCCCCAGACAGACCAAACGGACGAAGTACAATATGACCATTGAACGTCCTGACCAATGCGGCTAGCTGGGCCGGAAAGAATGCACAAAAAGCGATATCAAAATGCTTATTTGCTATCTCGCTTACATCCGGAGACATGCCTAGATAAAAATTATGCCTATTTAACGTCTCAAGATCATCTGGGGGTATTGTCAATCCCTTGTCCCGACTGAAATCCACGGAAGCGCTTAGATTTGCCTCGTCGTAGTGGTATATTTTAGGAAGGAACACTTCATAGCCAAGCGACTCCAAGAGCGGAACCTCAAATTGGCGAAGAGTGCTGTGATTGATGAGCCAGAGTGCTCTACGGGGTTTCTCAGACAATGCCAAACCCTTCGGATATCTCGAGTCAGGGGCGATGAGCTATAAGCATTGGGATGGCTTGTCTAGGGGGCTCTGGGTGGTTAACACGGCATTCGGAAAAGGCCTGACGTGGACAGTTCGCACAAGATCGAGTGGCTGCCGGTGAACAGGCGGCGCTCTATGCCGTGCAGCGGGATCCTCTCCAAATGGATCTGGAAACATGGGGCTCGGAGGATATTGTGATATCCAATCGTATCGCCGTGGATCGCCAAGTGGTTCCAGCTTAATGCCAGCGAATCTCCCTCGGGGACTCTACATTTTGGGTTTGGGCGGGCATGGCCGCAGCGTCGCTGACGCAGCCTCCGAGATTGGCGTCAAGAACCTTGTCTTCGTGGATCCAAACCCGGCGGTACAGGCGATGGCAGGATTTGTCTTGTTGCGCAGCTTGCCGGATCAGATCGAAGACGGGTGGGCGATATTCCCTGCCATCGGCGACAACGGAATCCGAAAAACGATGTGCGCCGACCACACCGGGAGGCTGGCTACTCTTGTCTCTCGAAGCGCCTCGATTGGGTTGAGGGCCGAGATCGGCCGAGGGACCTTCGTCGGACGCCATGCGCATGTTGGCCCATTTGCACGGATCGGCGTGGGTGTGATTGTCAACACGGCGGCCGTTGTCGAGCATGATTGCGAGGTAGGTGATTTTTCGCATGTTTCCGTGAACGCTACCTTGGCGGGAAAGAGCCGTATAGGCAGCAACGTGATGATCGGCGCGGGCGCTACCGTCATCGACGGAGTTGGTATCTGCGACAATGTTACCGTCGGCGCGGGTGCGACCGTCGTCCGCAATATCGAGCAAGCCGGTACATATGTCGGCACACCTGCGAAACCGCTGTCTTGACTTCTCCTCCCAATCGCCGCGACGCCAACAATGTGCCAGATAATCAAGGCACAAACCTTTCATCGAAACTTAGGCAGGTCGGGTTGGCTCAGCGCCGAGCCGCGGTTGTTCACGACTATTTCGCGATTCGCGGTGGCGGCGAGCGCTTGGCCTTGATTCTGGCGCAAGCGCTGGAAGCGGACCTAGTCTACGGCTTTAGAGAAGATGAAAGCTATCCCAGCAATATGTTTGGACCTTCCGTGGACTTCGAGCTGTGGCGACCGTTGCGCCGGCCTGGCATCCGAGCGCTAGTATTGGCTTGGCGCTTCTCCCGCGCCCGAAACATGATGCACGCCTACTCAACCCGAATTTTCAGCGGCGCCTTTGCACCCTTTGCCGCGCCAGATCGCCGGACAAGTGGCGTGAATGTTTTCTATTGCCATACCCCGCCTCGATTTCTCTATGACCAGCGCGAACACTTTTTCGGCAGGCTGCCCGGGGCGGCCCAGCTCGCCGCGCCAATCATCACGAAGCTCTTCGAGAAGCGCTATCACGAGGCCATCTCTCGAATGGACGTCATCGTCGCGAATTCCGACAATACGCGCTTGCGGCTTCGCCGTTATCTCGGCCTCGACTGTGCGGTCGTCTATCCTCCGGTGGAAACCAATCGGTTTGGATGGCGTGGGCAGGCGGGCTACTACCTTTCTACCGCGCGTCTCTCGCCTCTGAAGCGCGTCGATCGCATTGTAAAAGCTTTTCTCAAGATGCCAGATAAGAAACTCATCGTCGCCTCTGGCGGTGAAGAACTGCAGCGTCTCAAGCACTTGGCAGCCGACGCCTCGAATATCGAATTTCGCGGGTGGACGAAAGATGAGGAACTTTCAGATCTTGTGGGCAACGCGATCGCGACCATCTATTTACCGCGCGACGAGGATTTTGGTATGTCACCGGTGGAATCCATGGCAGCTGGCAAGCCAGTTATTGGGGTCGCAGAGGGCGGCTTATTGGAGACCATCCAGCCTGGAAAGACAGGCATCTTGCTATCTCCGGAGTTCACAAACGAAGATCTGATCGGGGCAGTGCGCGACCTGCCACCGGAGCGGGCGGCGGCGATGCGGCGGGACTGTGAAGCCCGGGCGGCGGCCTTCACGCGAGAGGGCTTCATTGCAGCAATGCAAGGCGTGATCGACGATGCATGGCGGAAAGCTCGCGGTGAGGCTTATGTTACACCGCCGATATATCCTTCGCCATGAAACCCTCAAGGTCGCAGTCGGCTGACCGTCATTGGAGGGATTCCGGAATCGGATCGCCGGCTCGGAACAATTCAGGGCGGGAGAATCACGCCAGGGACATGCTACGGATCTTCGAGCAGGCCATCCGGCAAAGACGAAAGACCGACGCGTGAAAGTCCTGCATTTCTTCAAGACATACTGGCCGGACACGTTCGGCGGGGTGGAGCGGACCATCCATGCCATCGCCGAGAGCACGGCTCGGCACGGCGTCGAAACACAGGTGCTCTCGTTGAGCCGCACGCCGGAAGAAAACACGCAACGTCTTGACGGCCATGTCGCCCGCAAAGCCAGGCTGGATTTCGAGCTTGCGTCCACCGGATTTTCGCGCGAGGCCTTTCGTAAGTTCGGTGCGCTCGCCAGACAAGCCGATCTGGTCCACTACCACTTTCCATGGCCGTTCATGGATGTCGTGCATTTTCACTCCCGCCACGGCAAGCCGGCTGTCGTCACCTATCACTCCGACATCGTCAAACAGAGGCTTATCCTGCCTTTTTACCGGCCCTTGATGATGCGATTCCTCGGGGCTGTCGACGCTATCGTGGCGACATCGCCGAACTATCTCGAGTCGAGTCCTGTTCTCAGAACATTCAGGGCCAAATCGAAGATCATCCCCATCGGCATCGACGAAGGCGCCTATCCAACGCCAAGCGCGGCCGACGACGTCTGGTGCCGATCGACAGTCGCGGAGCCTTTCGTACTGTTCGTCGGCGTTCTGCGCTACTATAAGGGGCTGGATGTCCTGATCCATGCCGCCGGCCAGGCGCGGTGCAAGATTGTCATCGCCGGCTCTGGACCGGTCGAGCGCGAGCTCAGGCAACAGGCCGAGACGCTGGGCCGCGATAATGTGATTTTCCTTGGCGAGGTAGCCGAACCCCGCAAGATGGCTCTGCTACGCACCTGCCTCGGCTTCGTTTTCCCGTCGAATCAGAGGTCCGAAGCTTACGGTCTTTCACTCGCCGAGGCAGCCATGTGCGGCAAACCGTTGATTTCTTGCGAAATCGGAACGGGCACAAGCTATGTTAATGAAGCCGGCCGGACCGGGCTCGTTGTTCCGCCATCGGACCCGATACGCCTCGCCGAGGCCATCAACCGGCTGGTCGATTGGCCGACCGAGGCCGAAAGCTGGGGACGAGCCGCGCGCGATCGCTACGTTCGCCTGTTCACCGCCGAAAGGATGGGGCAATCCTATGCCGAGCTCTACCGCCAACTCGGTAGCCGCAAAGGCTGAACAACAAGCCCGTGCACCATCCTGCCCGGTTCAACGAAGAGTCTGTCATTTTACTTACCGCTGAGTTCATGACACTTGGCGGGTCGGTACTCGCCCAAAAAAACTCTGGCGATGCTTCCAACTCCGCGCTAATGCCATAGCCGGTGACGGGTTTGGGGATTTGCAATCTGGAGTGGCGTTGGACGGTGTTCTGTCCTGCGCCGTTCTGATAGTATTCCCGCGCCTGGAGTTCAGTACTACCCAATGACCGCCTATGTAGAAGCCGTATCGGGCCTCCGACCGAAGATGCGGCGCGCCATCATCATGGTCCAGGACCTCGTCATGGTCCTGATCGCGGTGGCGCTCAGCCTCACGCTCTCGCAGTCGCGGCTTTCCTTCGATGCGTTCTCCTCCGGCGGGCTCGCCTGCTGGGCGCTGATCGTGCTCCTTGCCCATCTCCTGTTTCGCACCTGCGGCCTCTACAGCACCGTCTGGCGCTTTGCCTCGACGCCCGACTTCTTCAACATCCTGAAGGGCTGCGGCAGCCTGACGGTGGTTCTCTATCTGGCCTCGATTGCCTTCCGCTCCTTTTTCCAGCCGGTCGCCGGCCTCAACGAGCGCCAGTTCATCGTCTTCTTCCTGGTCTCCTTCACCATCATTTCGGCACCCAGGCTCTACTATCGTTTCCTGCGCGACGGTGCGTCCTGGCGCATCCTGCGCCGCGCCGCCGGCGATGCGTCGATCAAGCAGGCGCTGTTCATCGGCCGGCTGAGCGAGGCCGACGTGATCGTCCGCTTCACCCGCACGGCGGTGCCGGCCGAATATGCCATCGCCGGCATCATGGCCACGGAGGCCGGCGCGCCGCTCGGCACGCAGATCCAGGGCGTTCCGGTCGTGGCGCTGCGGCCGCGTCTGGTCGAGGTGCTGGAAGAGTATGTCAAGGGCACGGAAAACCTCGACCTCCTGATCTTCGGCAAGGGGGTCGAGCGCGAGATCGAGGACTATGCCGAGCTGGTGCGCGTCGCCCGCCATAGCGGCATCGCCGTCGTCCAGTTCTCCGGTCTTTCGGAGCTGGGGCAGGGCGGCAAGCTGGTTCTCGATGCCGTCGAGATGGAAACCATCATGCGCCGTTCGGCGGTCGCCACCGACATCGCGCGCATCGGCGCCTTCGTCGGCGGCAAGCGCGTGCTGGTCACCGGCGGGGCCGGCTCCATCGGCCGTGTGCTGGTCAAGCGCGCGCTGGAGCTCGGCGCCGAGGCGGTGCTGGTGGCCGACAATTCCGAGTTCGGCATCTTCCAGCTCGATCAGATCATCGACGAGAAAGACCGCGACCGGCTGGCCAGCCGCATCGTCGATGTCACCGACCGGCCGCACATGATGCGCCTCGTCAGCGAGTTCAAACCCGCGATCATCTTTCACGCCGCGGCGCTGAAGCATGTGCCGCTGCTGGAAGAGAACTGGGAAGCGGCGATCGAGACCAATGTCTTCGGCACGCTCGCCTGCGCCGAGGTCGCGGCCGAATGCGGGGTGCCGCAGTTCCTGCTGATTTCCAGCGACAAGGCCGTCGACCCGAGCTCGGTGCTTGGCGTCACCAAGCGCGCGGCCGAGCAGATCGTCTCCTCGCTGCATGAAACGCACGCCGCGCCGTCGCCTTTCCCTGCCGGCGGGCTGAACGGCCGCCATGCCGGCGTCCCAACTGTGCGTCGTCCCGGCACCAAGTTCATCGCCGTGCGCTTCGGCAACGTCTTCGGCTCCAACGGTTCGGTGGCGACCATCTTCCAGGCGCAGATCGAGGCCGGCGGGCCGGTCACCATCACCGACCGGCGCATGACGCGCTATTTCATGACGGTGGCCGAGGCCGTCGATCTCGTCATCATGTCGGCCGCCGATGCCGAGCGGCGCCAGGGCAGGGACGACTATGCCATCTACATGCTCGACATGGGCGAGCCCGTGCCGATCCTCGAAGTCGCCGAAACCATGATCCGCATGGCCGGCAAAAGCCCCTATACCGACATTCCGATCCGCTTCACCGGCATCAGGCCCGGCGAGAAGCTGCACGAGGCGCTGCATGGCGAAAGCGAGGAAGTCGTCAAGCTCGACATCGCCAAGATCTTCGGCCTCAGGACCGACGTCGTCGAGTGGCGGAGGATCGAGGCCGCGCTGCCGGCGCTGGTGGCCGCCATACGGGACCAGGACAAGGCCGCGGCCCTCGCGATCCTGGCCGGGCTCAACCGGGCAGGGCAAGGCATTGGCGGCGCGCCCGAGCGGGCGGTGCCGAAAGCGGCTGGACAGATCGGTTAGGCCTGTGCCGCCCTCCCGCAATTGGCTATTGAAGCCTGTTCGAATGCGCTGCGGGTTCTGAAGCAGTGACCGGAAAAGATCAGCGCGTGGCCGTTCTCATGGGCACGAGGGATGGCGCCGCCTTTATCGGCGAACAGTTGCAATCCTTGCTCGCCCAATCATGGCCCCATGTCGATCGCTGGGTTTCCGACGACGGCTCGACGGACGCCACGCTCGCGATCCTCGAGGCGTGGCGGTCCCGCTGGAACAAGGGCTCCCTTACCGTGGTGCAGGGCCCGCGAAACGGCTTCGCCGCCAACTTCCGATGATCATCGATCCGCGCGTCGATGCCGATTACTACGCCTTTTGCGACCAGGACGATGTCTGGGAGCCGGACCGGCTGGAGAGCGCCATTCGCTGGATGGAGACACAGGATATGGCAATGCCGCTGCTGTTCTGCTCGCGCACGGCGACCATTTCGGAGACCGGCGTCCCGGCCGGCCATTCGCCGCTGTTCCGCCGCAACGCCCTGGTGCAGAGCATCGCCGGCGGCAACACCATGCTCTTCAACCGCGCGGCGCGCGACCTCCTGGCGAAGGCATCGGCAAGAACCGAATTCGTCAGCCATGACTGGTGGGCCTATCTCGTTGTCACCGCCGCCCGCGGCAAGGTCCGTTACGAGCCGCGGCCGCTGGTCAGATACCGGCAGCACGGGGCGAATCTGGTTGGCGCCAACATCTCGTGGAAGGCGAGGCTTTCGAGGCTCGGGCGGCTGTTCCAGGGCCAGTTCGCCACCTGGACGGACAGCAATCTCAGAGGCCTTGCCGTCAACCGCGACCTCGTCACACGCTATGCAGCACGCTGCCTTCGCCTGTTCATCAGGGCGCGCAAGGGCAGTGCTCTCAGGCGCTTCAGCCTGCTCGGCAAAAGCGGCGTCTACCGGCAGACCCTGATGGGCACGCTCGGCCTCTACCTTGCCTTTGGCGGCGGATCTGAGCCGTGACGGCAAAGCGGGCTTTCGACCTGACTATCGCGGCCGTCATGCTGACGGTTATGTCGCCTGTTGTGCTGATCGCCATGCTGGCGGTCAGGGCGACATCGCCCGGACCGGCCATCTTTTCGCAGCCGCGCGTCGGGCGGAGCGGCGCTGTCTTTGCCTGCCACAAGCTGCGCACCATGCATCGCAACACCCCGTCCTTGCCCACGCACGAGGCGCCTGCCGGGTCGGTCACCGCGGTGGGCAGGGTGCTGCGCTCGACCAAGATTGATGAGCTGCCGCAGCTCTGGAATGTGCTCAAAGGCGAGATGAGCCTTGTCGGTCCCCGTCCATGCCTGCCGACGCAAACGGAGCTGATCGGCCACCGGCGGCGGCTGGGCGTGCTTTCGGCGCTTCCGGGCATCACCGGGCTGGCGCAGATCAAGGGCATCGACATGTCCGATCCGAAACTCTGCGCCGAGATCGACGCTGCCTATCTGAAGGCCGCTTCGATCGGCCTCGACCTCAGGATATTGCTGGGGACATTCTACCGGGCCTGAGCGGCCTTTTCTCGCGCCAGTTCCTCAAGCCGGCCGAGCGTAGCGGTTTCCGGCATCCAACCTTCCGCGGCCAGCAGCGACGGATCGCAGATCTGGGTCGCGGTCAAGGCTTGCCATGATGGCTGCCTGCCGAGCAGCCTTGCCGCCAGCCGCAGCGGCATCGCAGGCATGGGAACAAGCCGCGGCGGACGGCCGAAACCACGCCGGAACGCGGCGATGATTTCGGACATCGCCAGCGGAGCTGCGTTGCCCGCGACATAGGCCGGGTGGAGCGGTCCCGGACGGCTGACAAGGTGCAGTACCGCGCCCGCCGCCGTGTCGGACGCGATCAGCGAGCGCACACCCGCCAGCACGCCGGCCGGCAGCGGCAGGGCGGTGTCGGCAAGCCGCATCAGCGATGCCATGTTGCCCCTCATGCTCTCCCCATAGACGGGCGGCAGGCGCAGTGCCGTGGCATCCGGGCGTCCGGCGTAAGCCTCGATCAGCCTGATCTCGCCTTCGCGTTTGGATCGGCCATAGGCGCATTGCGGGGCAGGGGCCATCGCCTCGTTGATCGTGCCGCTGAAGCCGGGACCGGCCACGGCCCGGATCGAGGAGAGATAGATGAAGCGCCCGCCGCAACGTGCGGCCGCGGCCTTGGCCAGGCGCGCGGTCAGCGTCGCATTGACGGCCTGATAGTCGGCGTCGCTGGCGTTCCGATCGTTGTTCAGCGCCGCGCAGTGGACGACATGGCTCACGCCGCGCATCAGTGTCAGGAAGGCATCGTCCGGCGCATCGGCGCCAGGCAGCGCAAAGACCTCGCCCGCAGCCTGCAGCCGTTCTGGCCGTCGGGACGCAATGCGTATGTCGAAGCCGGCCTGACGCAGCCGGCCGGTCACCTGGCGTCCGATCAGCCCCGTCGCCCCGGTGACCAGGACCTTCATGTTCGCCGGCCGGCGGCCGAAGGAATGGCTGCGCTCTTGCCGGTCGGCGGCACCGTTCGTCCGCAAGCCAGATAGGTTCCCGAAACCAGGAACACCATCAGCGTCGAATCGAGAAGGTCCTGACCGACCAGGATACCGGTCAGCCCGCCTATGAGATAGGTGACGACCGTGACGATGATCATCGTTGCGCCGAACCGTTCCGCTGGGCCGGCGCTGCGGAGCAGCGCTCTTGCCGCGTTCCAGGCCGCGACGACGAAGATCGCCGCCAAGGCGAACGCCCCTAGCAAACCGGCCTGCACCGCCGCGGTCAGAAAACCGTTATGGTAATGGTTGTAGCCTGCGTCCATGCCGAATTGATCGTGAAAACCCTGTTTCATCAGCGCCCGGCTGCCTGTGATGCCATGTCCGAAAATCGGAGCCTCGTGAAACGCCTTCGTGCCGATCTCCCACATCGCCACCCGCAGCCCAAGCGCCGTCGTATGGTCGTTCTTGGTGGTGAGCGCATCCAAGTCGCTGAAAAGGAAGTCAGCGCGATTGGCAATGACGGGAAACGCGATCGCGGCGAGCAGCAGGCAGGCGCCGCCGGCAATCAGCGCAATGCGCGCAAGTTTCAACCCGCTAAGCCGGCGCCGGTTGATCGAGAGCACGGCGATGCCCGCAAGCAGCAGCGCCAGCCAGATGATGCGGGAGCCCGAATAAAGCACAGCCAAGCTGCCCGCAAGCGCAGCGAAGGTCAGCAGCTTCCAGCGCTTTTCGATCCCCGACAGCGCGCCTGCGAGGCTCATCGCCGCGGCCAGGCAGGTCACCGTCGCGAATACGATGGCATTCCCGGCACCGCCTTCGGCCCTGGTGCCGATCCAGTAATACTGAACGACGGCGAGCAGCAGCGCGCCGAAACATGCCGCGGCGCTCGCCAGCACGACGATGCGTACAAGCACGGTCTTTTCCGTGATGCTCCAGGTCGAATAGGAGATCGGAAAGAAGAGGAAAGTGATCAGCGGCAGGAACAACCGCAGATCCGCCGCCAGCGTGCCGTTGACGATCGAAGCAAGGACGATGGCCGCGCAATAGGCACAGATCGCCACCGTCATGGCAAGCATCGACCGGTCGATGTTGAACCGCCGCCGTCTGATGGCGAGCAGAAATACGGACCAGAGCGCGCCGCCGTTGAAAACGAAGCTGACCACCGATCCCAGCACGGGCGGCGAGAAGAAGCAGACGATCGAGAAATAGATGTTGATCTGTGTCGGCGTGAGATGCCGCCGAAGCGATGTAAACGGGTTCAATGCCTTGCTTCGCAATCTTCCAGGTTGTGCGCAGACCCGCCGGGGTGCCGAACAATTGGCCTTGACCGATCCCGTTCTGCCGCGCCTCGCCCGCTCCCGCGCCGGTATAGCGGCTGGCTCCGATCTCCGATAGGGCGACCGAAGGATGTCCAGCCAAAAATCGGCGGCGTGGACGAAAGCTCTTGGAAGTCAACCTAGCCGATCGAAGCAAATAGGTTTGTTCGGCCCCTTTCAATTGCTCGGCTTGTCTGGGAGAATTTTCCGACTTATCAAGCTCACTTGGAAAATTCATTCCCAAAGCGCTGTGCCCGGCGCGGGTCTTGCATTGTTATGGGCGATGGCGATCTGCTAGAACGCCCGCGACAAGTGTCCAGGGCTTGACGGGCTGTTTTAGCAAACCGCGCCAATCGCCTGCTGCAAGGCCTGGCCGGCACGAAAGAACGCTCAATAGCTTATGAATATCGCGCTTACCCATCTGCAGCGGCTAGAGGCCGAATCCATCCACATCTTCCGTGAGGTTGCGGCCTCTTTCGCCAAGCCGGTGATGCTCTATTCGGTCGGCAAGGATTCCTCGGTGCTGATGCATTTGGCGATGAAGGCCTTCTATCCCGCCAAGCCGCCATTTCCCTTCCTGCATGTCGACACGACCTGGAAATTCCGTGAGATGATCGCCTTTCGCGATCAGATGGCGCAGAAGCTCGGCTTCGACCTGCTTGTCCATGTCAACGAAGACGGCGTGCGCGACGGCATCAACCCCTTCGATCACGGCTCGAACACCCACACCCATGTCATGAAGACGGTGGCGCTGCGCCAGGCGCTCGACAAATACGGCTTCGACGCGGCCTTCGGCGGCGCCCGTCGCGACGAGGAGAAGTCGCGCGCCAAGGAGCGCATCTTTTCCTTCCGCAATGCCCAGCATGCTTGGGACCCCAAGAACCAGCGGCCGGAAATGTGGAAGATCTTCAACACCCGGATCGCGCCGGGTGAATCGATCCGCGTCTTTCCCCTGTCCAATTGGACCGAGCTCGACATCTGGCAGTATATCTTGCAGGAGAACATCCCCATCGTACCGCTCTATTTCGCCAAGGAGCGGCCGGTCGTCGAACGCGACGGCATGCTCATCATGAAGGACGATGACCGCATGCAACTGCGCCCCGGCGAGAAAATCGAGAACCGTCTCGTGCGCTTCCGCACGCTGGGCTGCTATCCGCTGACGGGCGCCATAGAATCGGATGCCGACACGCTCGAAGCCATCGTCGGCGAGATGCTGACCGCCCGCACCTCCGAGCGCCAGGGCCGCCTCATCGACCGCGACGAGGCAGGTTCCATGGAAAAGAAGAAGCGCGAGGGGTATTTCTGAGCATGCGCCACATCCCGGCCAAGAGCCTCGCCCCAACCGATTCGATCCGCGACTACATGGCCGCGCAGGAGAAGAAATCGCTGCTGCGCTTTCTCACCTGCGGCTCGGTCGACGACGGCAAGTCGACGCTGATCGGCCGGCTGCTGTCCGATACCAAGCAGATTTTCGAGGACCAGCTCGCCGCGTTGGAGAACGATTCTCGCAAGCACGGCACCACCGGCGACGACATCGACTTCGCGCTGCTCGTCGACGGGCTGGAGGCCGAGCGCGAGCAGGGCATCACAATCGACGTCGCCTACCGCTTCTTCGCCACCCCGAAGCGCAAGTTCATCGTCGCCGACACGCCCGGCCATGAGCAATACACGCGCAACATGGCGACGGGCGCTTCGACCGCCGACCTCGCCATCGTGCTGATCGATGCGCGCCAGGGCGTGCTGCGCCAGACCCGGCGCCATTCGATCATCGCCTCGCTGCTCGGCATCCGCCACATCGTCCTTGCCGTCAACAAGATCGACCTCGTCGGCTTCGACAAGACCGTGTTCGACCGGATCGTCGCCGACTACGGCGAATTCGCGCAAAGCCTGGGCTTCAACAGTATCGTGCCGATTCCGATGTCGGCGCGCTTCGGCGACAATGTCACCAGCCGCTCGGAGCGAACGCCCTGGTATTCCGGGCCGTCGCTTATCGAGCATCTGGAAACCGTGTCTGTCGACGAGGCGGCGATCGAATTGCCGTTCCGCTTCCCCGTCCAGTATGTGAACCGTCCCAATCTCGATTTTCGCGGCTTTGCCGGAACCATTGCATCCGGTTCCGTTTCCAAAGGCGACGAGGTCGTGGTCGCCAAATCGGGCAGGGCCTCCCGGGTCAAGCGCATCGTCGCGCATGGCGGCGACCTTGAGCAGGCTGTTGCCGGCCAGGCCATCACGCTCGTCCTCGAGGACGAGGTCGAGGTTTCGCGCGGCAACATGCTGGTATCGCCGGCCGCACGTCCGCAGGTCGCCGACCAGTTCGCCGCCAATCTGGTCTGGTTCGACGAGCAGGCCCTGCTGCCCGGCCGGTCCTATATCCTGCGCACCGAAACCGATCAGGTGAGCGCGACCGTCACCGATCTGAAATACCGCGTCAACGTCAACGATTTCGCGCATGAAGCGGCGAAGTCCCTCGACCTCAACGAGGTCGGGGTGTGCAACCTGTCGACCCGGGCGCCGATCGCCTTCGATCCCTTCGCCGAGAACCGCACGACCGGCGCCTTCATCCTGATCGACCGCATCAGCAACGCCACCGTCGGCGCCGGGATGATCCTGCATTCGCTGCGCCGCGCCGAGAACATCCATTGGCAATCGCTCGACGTCGGCAAGCGCGGCCGCTCCGACCTGAAGAACCAGCGCCCGGCGGTGTTCTGGTTCACCGGTCTGTCCGGTTCCGGCAAGTCGACGATCGCAAATCTTTTCGAGAGGAAGCTGTTCGCGTCCGGCCGCCACACCTACATCCTCGACGGCGACAATGTCCGCCACGGCCTCAACCGCGATCTCGGCTTCACCGACGCGGATCGGGTCGAAAACATCCGCCGCGTCGCCGAAGTGGCCAAGCTGATGGCCGATGCGGGCCTGATCGTCATCGTCTCGTTCATTTCGCCCTTCAGCGCCGAGCGGCGCATGGCGCGCGAGCTGATGGGCGAGGGGGAATTCGTAGAGGTGTTCGTCGACACGCCGTTCGAGGAATGCGCCCGCCGCGACCCGAAGGGCCTTTACGCCCGCGCCTTGAGCGGCGAGATCAAGAACTTCACCGGCGTCGATTCTCCCTACGAGACGCCGGAGAACCCCGAGATCCACCTCGAGACTCTCGGCAGGACGCCCGAGGAGATGGCGGAAGCCCTGGAACACTGGCTGACGGAGCGCGACGTTGCCGAAGAGCAGTATGACGATGGCGGCGGCATCTGACGACGCGGCAATGCTTGGCGTGTTCGAGCGCCTCGCGCTCGATGCCGGCCGTGCGGTGATGCGCGTTTTCCACGAAGGCTGCGCCGTCGATAGCAAGTCCGACTCCTCGCCGGTGACGGAAGCCGATCGCGAAAGCGAAAAGATCATCCTGGCCGGCCTGCGCACCGCTTATCCGGAGATCCCCTGCGTCGCCGAGGAGGAGGTTGCGGCGGGTGTTGCCACGCCCGACCTCGACGGCGCCTTCTTCCTCGTCGATCCGCTCGACGGCACCAAGGAATTCGTCAACCGCCGCACCGATTTTACCGTCAACATTGCGCTGGTGCGCCACGGCGTGCCGGAAGTCGGCGTCGTGTTCGCGCCTTGCACAGGACGTTTCTTCTCCGGTCGGCCGGGAACGGCGGAAGCGATCGACGTTGACGGCGACTATCGTGTCGCCGGCCGTCGGCCAATCACCGTGCGGGCAGGCGGCACGCCGCTCGCCGTCGTCGCCAGCCGCTCGCACAACACGCCGGAAACCGAAGCCTTCATTCGCGATCTCGGCGCCACCGACATCGTCTCGATAGGCTCGTCGCTGAAATTCTGCCTGCTCGCCGCCGCCGAGGCCGACGTTTATCCGCGCTTCGGTCGCACCATGGAATGGGATACGGCGGCCGGCGATGCGGTGCTGCGCGCCGCCGGCGGCATGACCCGCACGCTGGACGGCCAGCCGCTCCTCTACGGCAAACGCAACCAGGCCGCTGACACGGATTTCGCCAACCCGTCCTTCATTGCGACGGGGAAGGGCGTGGAGGTTTAATCTCCTCCTGAAGGGGGGAGATCAGGCAGCCGCGACCTGCGCCGAGTTCGAGCCGATATAATTGCGGATCGTCTCGATGATCTTGTCCTGGTCGGCTTCGCTGAGGTAGGCGTGCATCGGCAGACAGAGGATCTGCTTCGGCAGCTTTTCCGAAACCGTAAGACCGGTCGGCGTACGCGGATAATCGCGGTAGGCGATTTGTTCGTGCAGCGGCTTCACGTAATAGATGACCGACGGGATGCCTTTTTCGCCGAGATGCGCCTTCAACCCGTCGCGCTTCGGCGTCTCGATGGCATATTGTGCCCAGGCCGAGCGGCCGTGGCCGAGATTGCGTGATGCCTTGACGATGTCGCCAAGCCCGTTGGCGTAACGGTCGGCGACCGCCTGGCGGGCCACCATCTCTTCCTCGAGGATGGCGAGCTTCTCGATCAGGATCGCCGCCTGCAGCGTGTCGAGGCGGGAATTGATGCCGACGCGGATGTTGTCGTACTGCGTCTCGCCCTTGCCGTGGAAGGCGAAGGAGCGCAGCTTGTCGGCGAGCGCAGCATCATTGGTGAACATCGCGCCGCCATCGCCGTAGCAGCCGAGCGGCTTGGCCGGATAGAAGCTGGTCGAGCCGACATGGCCGAAGGCGCCGCACATCGTGCCGTCGGCCGAGCCGCCCATCGACTGGGCGGCGTCCTCGATCACCAGCAGGCTCTCGCGCTTTGCGATCGCCATGATCGCCTCGTAATCGGCGGCAAGTCCGAACAGGTCGACCGGGATGATCGCCTTCGGCTTCAGCCTTCCTTGCTTCTTGATCATGTCGATCGCCGCCTCGAGGCTGGCGATATCGATGTTGTAGGTGTCGGGATCGACGTCGACGAAGACAGGCTCGGCCTTGGCGAGCGCCACCACTTCGGCCGTCGCGGCGAAGGTGAAGCTTGGCACGAACACGGCATCGCCCGGACCGATGCCGGCCGCAAACAGCGGTAGAAGCAGCGCATCGGTGCCGTTGGCGCAGGCCACCACATGCTTGACGCCGACGTAAGCCGCGAGCTTGTTCTCGAATTCTGCGACTTGCGGGCCGAGGATGTAACGGCCGTCTTCGACCACCGTGTCGATCGCGGCCTTCAGCCGGTCGCGGATTCGTTCGCGCTGCGCGCCAAGATCGATGAACTGCATGTCGGCCTCAGATGCTGCCAGTAAACCGGCCCGCTGGTACCAGACTTGCCACGGCTGAAAAAGCCGCCCATGGCCAGGGCGAATTGCGCAAGTGTCGCAGCCTGTTACCGTTTTTTGCCTGCGCCTTGCCAGAAGAAGCCGGAAATGCGGGCTTCCAAGCGTATTCGAAGCGGCTCTTGTCGCGCTGTTCCGGCCCTTCGAAACATAAAGTGATCGCTCGGGCACGGGCCGCTGGCGAGACCGGGCAACCGATCAGGCGATTTCGTGCCGCCATGGCGGGTTGGCGCCGGCCCGAGATACCGTCACCGCGGCTGCCTTGGCGCCAAGCTCCAGCGCGCTGCGGATGGCTTCCTCCGAGAGGCCGCCGATCGCTGCCTTGGTGAGCAGACCCTGCTCGTGCAGCGAGGCAAGGATGCCGGCATTGAAGGTGTCGCCCGCGCCGACGGTGTCGACCACCTTCACCTTCCGCGGCACCACCGTGACCTTGTGCTCCCTGCTGTAGCCGACGGCGCCTTCGCTGCCATGGGTGACGACGATCAGGCTGGGACCGCGGTCAAGCCAGTTGCGCACGACCTCCTCGTGCGAGCCCGCTTCGTCGAACCAGTTGAGGTCTTCGTCCGACAGTTTGACGATGTCGGCCATCGCCATCATCTCGCGGATGCGCCTCAGATGCTTGGCCTTGTCCGGAATGAAGTTGGGCCGGATGTTGGGGTCGAGCATCATCAATCGGCTGTTGTGCTCGCGCCGCATGAACTCCTCATAGGCCGATCCCGCCGGTTCCGAGATCAGGCTGATCGCGCCGAACAGCATCGCCTCGATCTCGGCGCCGAGCTTCGGCAGGTCCTCGATGGCGAGCATGCGCCCGGCGGTGTTCTCGTCGTAGAACGTATAGGTCGCCTGGCCATCGGTGAGCCGCACGAAGGCGAGCGTGGTCGGCTTGGGCGAGGTGTGCGCATAGGTCGAGCTCACCTTGCTGGCTCCCAGCGCCTCGCGGAGCTGGCCGCCGAACAGGTCGGAGGAGAGACCTGAGAAGAAGCCTGCCGGAGCGCCCAGCCGTCCGAGCGCGACCGCCGTGTTGAACACCGCTCCGCCGACATAAGGCGCGAAGGCCGCTTCGCCTTCCGCCGTCGTGCGCGGCAGCATGTCGATCAGGGCTTCGCCACAGCAGAGGATCATTGTGTCTCGGTCTCCGGCGGATGGATCACGCCCTTACGGATGATGATGTTGGCATAAAGCCTTGGCTCGCTGGTCGCGACGATCGCATGCGCGGCCTTGACGCGTGCATAGAAGTCGGCCCCCGCCAGCGCAATCACCTTGCGGCCCGGCGCGCGTTTGGCGCAGACCGCTTCCATCTCGTGATGCACGGGATCGGCGAGCGCCGGATCGCCTTTGACCGAGGCGCGGAACAGGGCCTCCGGCACCGCCGCATCCACCGGCAGCACGCTCAAAACGGCGTCCAGCACCGAAATGACGGCATGGCCGTCGGCGCGGATCAGCCTGCGCGCCTGTTCCTCGGCCGGATAATTGCCGTCGACGATGGCGATCTCGTCGCCATGGCCCATGGCTCTGAGCGTCGCCAGAAGCTGCGGGCCGAGCAGCGACGGAATGCCGATCAGCATGGTCAGGCGCTCCTGGAAATCGTCGTCGGTCCGATCAGGAAGCGTTCGGAAAGCGGCAGGCTGGCGCCGCCAAGCGCCCGCGCATGGATGCCGACCGTTCCTTCGCGTACGACCGGCAGCTTCAGCCCCTCGGCGTCGATACCGGTGATCGCGTCCGTCACCGCATCGACAAGCCTCCGCCGCACGTCGAGCGGCATCCAGCCGTCGATCACCGCGGCCTCGAAATCGATGACCGACGAGGCGGCAACGATCGCATAGGCCAGCGCTTGTGCAGCACTTGCGATCCAGTCGTCGAGCTCGGCGCCGATCTCGCCCCATTCCTGCGGCGAGGTCCACAGATAGGAGCCGTCGATGCCCTTGGCGCTCAGCGCCCTTTCCAGCATGGCGATCGAGGCGACATCGATAAGCTGTGTCGGCTTGCCGTCCGGCCCGGGCACCGGCATCGAACCCAGGGCGCCGGCATTGCCGGTCGGCCCGCCGAACAGGCGGCCGTTGAGCACGATGCCGCCGCCGGCAAAGGCGCCGATATAGAAATAGACGAAGTCGCGCGCCGCGCCTGCCTGGCCGAAGACGAGCTCTGCCCCGCAAGCGGACGTGGCGTCGTTCTGCAGATAGACCGGAAAGTCGCATTGGGACTGGATGTCGGCGCGGATGTCGCGATGGCGCCATTCATCCATGATCTCGCGCGGCGCGCCGGCTGTGTCGGCCCAGCTCCAAAGCTCGAACGGCATGGCGATCCCGAGCCCGGCGATGCGCTTGTCCTGTGCCGGTGTCAGCTCGCCGCGCATTTGTTTAATCCCAGCGCCGACGAACTCCACCGTCTCGCGCGGCGCCGGATAACGATAGGAATTCTGCAGCATCGATCGCACATTGCCGAGGAAGTCGATCAGCACCAGCTCGGCGCTGCGGCGGCCGATTTTGAGACCGATGAAGAAAGCTCCTTCCGGATTGAGCGCCATCGGGATCGACGGCTGGCCGATCTTGCCGCGCAGCGGCGCCTGGCGCACGAGCAGCTTGTCCTCTTCCAGCTCCCGCATGATGACGGATACCGTCTGGGCCGACAGCCCGGTCATGCGCGCGATGTCGGATTTGGCGAGGCTGCCATGCTGGCGCACCAGTGACAGCACCAGCCTTTCATTGTGGTCGCGCATGCCGCTCTGGTTCGTGCCGCGATGCAGCCGGCTCTCCAGAGCCTCGGGCGAACCGTGCCTCGCAATGCCGGTCTCCACCCTGTTCCTCCCGTCGGTTTCCCCACACTGGCTTTTCGTTCAGAATGAGTGAACAGCGCAAGTCTGTCAATAATAAATAAGAGTGATTTAATTATTGACAGATGATGCGGACTGGTGTCTTTTGGGGTGGCGTCCACGCTGGGAAAAATGGTTGGATGCGCTCGAGGCGCCGGGTTGGCCGGCGTCCGGAATGGTTCCATTGGGAGGAAATCGTGACCAAGAAATCGCTGCTGAAGTCCACCGTATTCGCGGCGGCCGGGCTGGGCCTGCTCGCATTCGCCTCGTCCGCATCGGCTGCGGGCGTCGGCGCCTGCCTGATCACCAAGACCGACACCAATCCCTTCTTCGTGAAGATGAAGGAAGGCGCCACCGCCAAGGCCAAGGAACTCGGCGTCGACCTGAAGACCTATGCCGGCAAGATCGACGGCGACAGCGAGAGCCAGGTCGCGGCGATCGAGAGCTGCATTGCCGACGGCGCCAAGGGCATCCTGATCACCGCCTCTGACACCAAGGGCATCGTGCCGACGGTGAAGAAGGCGCGTGACGCCGGCCTGCTGGTGATCGCCCTCGACACGCCGCTCGATCCGATCGACGCTGCCGACGCGACCTTCGCCACCGACAATCTGGAGGCCGGCAAGCTGATCGGCGCCTGGGCCGCCGCCACGCTCGGCGACAAGGCCAAGGACGCCAAGATCGGCTTCCTCGACCTCACTCCCTCGCAGCCGACCGTCGACGTTCTGCGCGACCAGGGCTTCATGATGGGCTACGGCATCGACGTGAAGGATCCCAACAAGATCGGCGACGAGGACGATCCGCGCATCGTCGGCCACGACGTGACCAACGGCAACGAGGAAGGCGGCCGCAAGGCGATGGAGAACCTCCTGCAAAAGGACAACACCATCAACGTCATCCACACCATCAACGAGCCGGCCGCAGTCGGTGCCTACCAGGCGCTCAAGGCCGTCGGTCTGGAAAAGCAGGTGCTGATCGTTTCGGTCGACGGCGGCTGCCCGGGCGTCAAGTCGGTTGCCGAGGGCGTTATCGGCGCCACCTCGCAGCAGTACCCGCTGCAGATGGCGGCGCTCGGCATCGAGGCGATCGCCAAATTTGCCAAGGACGGAACGAAGCCGAAGCCGACCGAAGGGAAGAACTTCTTCGACACCGGCGTCAATCTCGTCACCGACAAGCCGGCCAACGGCGTCAAGTCGATCGACACCAAGGAAGGCCTCGCCAAGTGCTGGGGCTGACGCTCTGACGGTTCACAAAGCTTGCGGCTGGGGGCTTGATCCCCGGCCGCATCGGGTGGACGATGCGCCTTCGTCAAGCGCGGACAATCCTGGCGACAGACCGGAAGAGGCGTCGACGGCGCGCGCAGCAATGAGAAGGCTGTGCGCATACGGGAGGATACATGTCTCAGATTCAGGAATTCGAGAAGGTACTTTCGGGCAGCGACTCCAGCGTCGCGGCCTTCGACGAGCACGGCAAGTCGTTGGTCAAGCGCGCCCAGCATTTCCTGCACTCCACGCCGGCGGCGGTGCCGCTGATCGTGCTGGTGCTGTCGGTCATCATCTTCGGCGTTGCCATCGGCGGCCGCTTCTTTTCGTCCTACACGCTGACGCTGATCCTGCAGCAGATCGCCATCGTCGGCATCCTGGGGGCTGCCCAGACGCTGGTCATCCTGACCGCCGGCATCGATCTTTCGATCGGCGTGGTGATGGTCATCTCGGCGGTGGTCATGGGCAACTGCGCCATCACCTACGGCATGCCGACAATCCTGGCCGTGGTGCTTGGGCTTGGCGCAGGCGCGGTTTGCGGCATGCTCAACGGCTTGTTGGTCGCCTATATGAAATTGCCGCCCTTCATCGTGACACTGGGCACCTGGAACATCGTCATGGCCACCAATTTCATCTACTCGGCCAATGAGACGATCCGCGACGCCGATGTCGACGCTCAGGCGCCGCTGCTGCATCTCTTCGCGCTGAGCTTCAGGGTCGGCTCCGCCGTGCTGACGGCCGGCGTCATCGCCATGGTCCTGTTGGTGCTGCTCTTGTGGTATGTGCTCAACCACACGGCGTGGGGCCGCCATGTCTATGCCGTAGGCGACGACCCGGAAGCGGCGAAACTCTCCGGTATCCAGACCAAGTCTGTGCTGATGGCCGTCTATACGCTTGCCGGTCTGATCGCCGCCTTCGCTGCCTGGGTGTCGATCGGCCGCAACGGCTCGATCTCGCCGTCCGCCGCCGTCACCGACTACAATCTGCAAGCGATCACCGCGACCGTGATCGGGGGCATCTCGCTCTTTGGCGGCCGCGGCTCCATCCTCGGCACGCTGTTCGGCGCCATGATCGTCGGCGTCGTCTCGATGGGCCTCAACATGCTGGGCGCTGACCCGCAATGGAAAGTGCTGCTCACCGGTGTCCTGATTATCGGCGCCGTGGCGATCGACCAGTGGATCAGAAAGGTTTCGGTGTAACCATGACCCAGCAGGCTGTTCTCACCGCGCGCGGTCTAACCAAGCGCTACGGCCGCGTGACCGCGCTCAACAACTGCGACTTCGATCTCTACCCGGGTGAAATCCTGGCCGTGATCGGCGACAACGGCGCCGGCAAGTCGACGCTCATCAAGGCGATCTCCGGCGCCGTGCATCCCGATGAAGGGGTGATTGAGCTGGACGGCAAGCAGGTCCAGTTCAAATCGCCCATCGAGGCCCGCGAGGCGGGGATCGAGACCGTCTACCAGAACCTGGCATTGTCGCCGGCGCTGTCGATCGCCGACAACATGTTTCTCGGCCGCGAGATCCGCAAACCGGGTCCGCTCGGCAGCTGGTTCCGCATGCTGGATCGTCCGGCGATGGAAAAGCGCGCCCGCGACAAGCTGACCGAACTCGGCCTGATGACCATCCAGAACATCAGCCAGGCGGTGGAGACGCTTTCGGGCGGCCAGCGCCAAGGCGTCGCCGTGGCTCGCGCCGCCGCCTTCGGATCGAAGGTGGTGATCATGGACGAACCGACGGCGGCGCTCGGTGTCAAGGAAAGTCGCCGCGTCCTCGAGTTGATCCTCGACGTCAAGAAGCGCGGCCTGCCGATCGTGCTCATCTCGCACAACATGCCGCATGTCTTCGAGGTTGCGGATCGCATCCACATCCACCGGCTTGGACGGCGGCTGTGCGTCGTCGATCCGAAGCAGATTTCGATGTCGGATGCCGTCGCGCTCATGACCGGCGCCAAGAAGCCGCCGGAGGACGCGCTGGCGGCCTGATTTCCGTCCACCATAGCAATTAGCCGCAGGTGCATCGGATGGACACTCCGTCCTAAATCGATTTAACATTATATGCTGCAGTGCGGCAAACTGGGGTAGGAGAAACGGTGAAAGCCGCTATGATCAGGCCAACCGAACGAGAGGCGATATGAAACCCGCCATGACGATCGAAGCCCCCGCTCTCGACCACCCCGATCCCAGGGCGCTCGCCGAAGAAGTCTTGATGTCGCTCAAATACCGGGTCGGCAAGGACACCACCGTCGCAACGCCCTACGACTGGCTGACCGCCTCGATCAAGGTGGTGCGCGACCGCGTCGTCGATCACTGGATCCAGGCGACCAAGGAAGCCTACGACCAGCAGGAAAAGCGCGTCTACTATCTCTCGCTCGAATTCCTCATCGGGCGCCTGATGCGCGACGCCTTCTCCAATCTCGGCCTGATGGAGAACATGCGCGAGGCGCTGGCATCGCTCGGCGTGGATCTCGACCTCATCGCCGGCCTCGAACCGGACGCAGCCCTCGGCAATGGCGGTCTCGGCCGGCTCGCCGCCTGCTTCATGGAAAGCATGGCAACGGTCGATATTCCCGCCCACGGCTACGGCATCCGCTACGCCAACGGCATGTTCCGGCAGGAGATTCATGACGGCTGGCAGGTCGAGCTGCCGGAAACCTGGCTCGACCATGGCAACCCATGGGAGTTCGAGCGGCGCGAACGTTCCTTCGAGGTCGGCTTCGGCGGTTCGGTGGAATCGATCACCTCAAAGGACGGCCGCCTGGAGCGCCATGTCTGGAGGCCCAACGAGCATGTGCTGGCGGTCGCCTATGACACGCCGGTCGCGGGCTGGCGCGCCAAGCGGGTCAACACGCTGCGGCTGTGGTCCGGCATGCCGATCGACCCGATTCTGCTCGACAAGTTCAATGCCGGCGACCACATCGGCGCGCTCGCCGAAAGCAACAAGGCCGACGCGCTGTCGCGCGTTCTCTATCCGGCCGACTCGCACATGGCCGGGCAGGAGCTCCGGCTGCGCCAGGAATATTTCTTCTCGACTGCTTCGCTGCAGGACATCGTCCAGCGCCACCTCAGCCAGTACGGCGACCTGAAGTCGCTGCCCGACAAGGCCGCGATCCACCTGAACGACACCCATCCGGCCGTCGCCGTGCCGGAGCTGATGCGGCTTCTGATGGACGTTCACGGCATGGATTTCGACCTTGCCTGGGACATCACCAAGCGTACCTTCGCCTACACAAACCACACGTTGCTGCCGGAGGCGTTGGAAAGCTGGCCGGTGCCGCTGTTCGAGCGTCTGTTGCCGCGCCACATGCAGGTCGTCTACGCCATCAATGCCCAGGTTCTCCTGGAGGCGCGGGCCACCGGAAAATTCTCGGGCGAGCAGATCGCCCGCATCTCGCTGATCCAGGAAAATGGCGACCGCCGCGTGCGCATGGGCAATCTCGCTTTCGTCGGCTCGCATTCGATCAACGGCGTCTCGGCGCTGCACACCGATCTGATGAAGGAGACGGTGTTTGCCGATCTCCACAAGCTCTATCCCGACCGCATCAACAACAAGACCAACGGCATCACTCCCAGGCGCTGGCTGATCCAGTGCAATCCGGGCCTGACCGCGCTTGCCCGCGAAGCGATCGGGAACCGCTTCATGGACGACATCGAAGCGATCAAGGATCTCGATCCTCTTGCCGGCGACTCCGCTTTCCGCGAGAAGTTTGCCGCCGTGAAGCGCCAGAACAAGGTGAGGCTTGCAAACCTAGTCGCCGACCGGCTCGGCATCAGGCTCGATCCTTCAGCGCTGTTCGACATCCAGGTCAAGCGCATCCACGAATACAAGCGCCAATTGCTCAACATTCTGGAGGCGATCGCGCTCTACGACCAGATCCGCTCGCATCCCGAGCGGGACTGGATGCCGCGGGTTAAATTCTTCGGCGGCAAGGCGGCGCCGAGCTACCACAACGCCAAGCTCATCATCAAACTGGCCAACGACGTCGCCCGGGTGATCAACGGCGATCCCTCGACGCGCGGCCTGCTCAAGGTTGTGTTCGTGCCGAACTACAATGTCAGCCTCGCCGAGGTGATGATGCCGGCGGCCGATCTTTCCGAGCAGATCTCGACCGCCGGCATGGAGGCTTCCGGCACCGGCAACATGAAGTTTGCCCTCAACGGCGCCTTGACCATCGGCACGCTCGACGGCGCCAATGTCGAGATCAAGGAGCGCGTCGGCGACGACAACATCTTCATCTTCGGCCTCACCACCGCCGAGGTCGCCGAACGCCGCGACAACGGCTACAATCCGCGCGGCGTGATCGCGTCCTCGCCGGAGTTGTCGCAGGCGGTGTCGGCGATCTCCTCCGGCGTCTTCTCGCCTGACGATCCCAACCGCTACCGCGACCTAATGAACGGCCTTTATCAGAGCGACTGGTTCATGGTGGCGGCCGATTTCGACTCCTACGCCGCCTGCCAGCGCGAGGTCGACGATGTTTGGCGCAACAGTCCCGACTGGTACGCGCGCGCCATCCGCAATGTCGCCCGCGTCGGCTGGTTCTCGTCCGATCGCACCATTCGCCAATACGCGAAAGAAATCTGGAACGTACCTGTCTGATGTGATTGCATGAGGCCGCCGACAACGTGGACGTGCATGTCGCCCAAAAGTGCCTAGCCGTTTTGGGCCAACATATGCACAAACCAGAATAGTTCCCAGGGAGGGACGCCGCCTGATGAGGAAGCCGCGCGCGACCGCTGCACCAAGCGGGCCGGACGGACTGGCGCCAGCCGGCGATGTCGCGGCCATTGTCGCCGGAACGCATGGCGATCCCTTTGCAATTCTGGGTGTGCACGCGGCCGGCAAGGGCTTTGTCGCCCGCTGCTTCGTGCCCAATGCCGAATTCGTCACCGCCTATACGCTCACCGGCAAGGAAGCCGGGGAACTCGTGCGCAGCAACGATACCGGCTTCTTCGAGGGCAAGCTGTCGATCCGCAAGCGTCAGCCGCTGCGCTATCACGCGAGGAATGCCGGCGGCGACTGGTGGCTGACCGACCCTTATTCCTTCGGCCCGGTGCTAGGCCCGATGGACGACTACTACATGGCGGAGGGCTCGCACCTGAGGCTCTTCGACAAGCTCGGCGCCCATATCATCGAGCATGAAAGCGCCACCGGCGTGCATTTCGCGGTATGGGCGCCCAACGCCCGGCGCGTCTCGGTGGTCGGCGCCTTCAACGACTGGGACGGCCGCCGGCACACCATGCGCGACCGCAAGGACACCGGCATATGGGAGCTGTTCATTCCGGACCTCGGCGCCGGCCAGCCTTACAAGTTCGAGATCATCGGTCCCGACGGCGTGCGCCTGCCCCTCAAGGCCGATCCGTTCGCCTTCGAGTCCGAGCTGCGCCCGGCGACCGCTTCGGTGACGGCGCCGCCGATGGCGCATCAATGGGGCGACGAGGCGCATCGCAGCTTCTGGCAAAAGGCCGATCCGCGGCGCGAGGCGATCTCGATCTACGAGGTCCATGCCGGCTCGTGGCAGCGCCGCGATGACGGCACCTTTCTCACCTGGGACGAGCTCGCCGCGCAGCTGATTCCCTACGTGGTCGAAACCGGCTTCACCCATATCGAGTTTCTGCCGATCTCGGAGCACCCCTACGATCCGTCATGGGGCTACCAGACCACCGGCCTTTATGCGCCGACCGCGCGCTTCGGCGATCCCGACGGCTTCGCCCGCTTCGTCGACGGTGCGCATCGTGCCGGCGTCGGCGTCATCCTCGACTGGGTGCCGGCGCATTTCCCCGTCGACGAGCATGGGCTGGTGAAGTTCGACGGCACCGCGCTCTACGAGCATGCCGACCCGCGCCAGGGTTTTCACCCCGACTGGAATACCGCCATCTACAATTTCGGCCGCCGCGAGGTGGTGTCGTTCCTCGTCAACAACGCGCTGTTCTGGGCCGAAAAATACCATGTCGACGGTTTGCGCGTCGACGCTGTCGCCTCGATGCTCTACCTCGACTATTCGCGCAGGTCGGGCGAGTGGATTCCCAACGAGAAAGGTGGGCGCGAGAATTTGCAGGCGGTCAGCTTCCTGCAGAAGATGAACAAGGAGCTTTACGGCCATCATCCCGGGGTGATGACGATCGCCGAAGAATCGACCTCATGGCCGAAGGTATCGCAGCCGGTGCATGAAGGTGGACTCGGCTTCGGCTTCAAATGGAACATGGGCTTCATGCACGACACGCTGGAGTATTTCTCCAAGGAGCCGATCTACCGCAAGCACCATCACAACGACATCACCTTCGGCCTGGTCTACGCTTTTTCCGAGAATTTCGTGCTGCCGCTCTCTCATGACGAGGTCGTGCACGGCAAGGGCACGCTGCTCCACAAGATGGCAGGCGACGACTGGCAGAAATTCGCCACTCTGCGCGCTTACTACGCCTTCATGTGGGGTTATCCGGGCAAGAAGCTCCTGTTCATGGGCCAGGAATTCGCCCAGCGCCGCGAGTGGAGCGAGGAACGCGCGCTCGACTGGAATCTGCTGGAGCACGCCCCGCACCGCGGCGTCCGGCAGGCAGTGCGGGACTTGAACTACCTCTATCGTTCGCGCCCGGCGCTGCATGCGCGCGACTGCGAGCCGGAAGGCTTCTCCTGGCTGATCGTCGACGATCGCGACAATTCGGTCTTTGCCTGGCTGCGCAGCGCGCCGGACGGCAACCCGATCGCCGTCATTTCCAATTTCACGCCGGTACCGCGCGAGAACTATCGCGTGCCGCTGCCGAAGGCGGGCGAGTGGCGCGAGATCATCAACACTGACGCCGCCGAGTATGGCGGCTCCGGCATGGGCAATGGCGGCATGATCGTGGCGAGCGGGGAAGGGGGCGGCACGTCGGCGACGATGCTCTTGCCGCCGCTGTCGACGATCATGCTGGAATTCGTCGCGGATGAAGCAAAGGTCCGGACAGCTTAGGAGGGAGGCAAACGATGGCAGAGATCAAGAGAACCCAGCCGCTGGCGCGCGATGCCATGGCCTATGTGCTGGCCGGCGGCCGCGGCAGCCGCCTCAAGGAGCTGACCGACCGGCGCGCCAAGCCCGCCGTCTATTTCGGCGGCAAGACGCGCATCATCGATTTTGCGCTGTCCAATGCGCTCAACTCCGGCATTCGCCGTCTCGGCGTCGCCACCCAATACAAGGCGCACTCGCTGATCCGCCACCTGCAGCGTGGCTGGAACTTCCTGCGCCCCGAACGAAACGAGAGCTTCGACATCCTGCCCGCCTCGCAGCGCGTCTCGGAAACGCAGTGGTACGAGGGCACGGCGGATGCGGTCTACCAGAACATCGATATCATCGAGGCCTATGGCCCCGAATACATGGTCATCCTAGCCGGCGACCACATCTACAAGATGGATTACGAGCTGATGCTGCGCCAGCACGTCGATGCCGGCGCCGATGTCACCGTCGGCTGCCTCGAAGTGCCGCGCATGGAGGCGACCGGCTTCGGCGTCATGCATGTCGACAAGAAGGACACCATCATCTCCTTCATCGAGAAACCCGCCGACCCGCCCGGCATACCGGACAAGCCGGACCATGCGCTGGCCTCGATGGGCATCTATGTCTTCAAGACCAAGTTCCTGATGGAGCAGTTGCGCCGCGACGCGGCCGAGCCAGGATCCAGCCGCGACTTCGGCAAGGACATCATCCCCTACATCGTCCAGCACGGTAAGGCGATCGCCCACCGCTTCGCCAAATCCTGCGTCCGCTCCTCGCACGAGTCGGAGCCTTACTGGCGCGACGTCGGGACGGTGGACGCCTATTGGGAAGCCAATATCGACCTGACCGATGTCACGCCCGAACTCGATCTCTACGACCGGGATTGGCCGATCTGGACCTATGCCGAATTGAAGCCGCCGGCCAAATTCGTGCATGACGAGGACGGCCGTCGCGGCGAGGCGATCTCCTCGCTGGTGTCCGGCGACTGCATCGTTTCCGGCGCATCGCTGCGCCGCAGCCTGATCTTCACCGGCGCGCGCATCAATTCCTATGCGAAGCTCGAGGAAGTGGTGATGCTGCCCGACGTTCAGGTTGGGCGCAACGCGCGCCTCAAGCGCGTCGTCATCGACCATGGCGTCCACATACCGGAGGGGCTGGTGGTCGGCGAGGATGCGGCACTCGACGCCAAGCGCTTCCGCGTTTCGGAAAAGGGCATCTGCCTGATCACTCAGGATATGATCAACAAGCTGTCAACCTGATAGGGTTGATCGGCAAGTTGTCAGTCTGATCAACAAGCTGTCACTTTAGCCGTGGATCTTAGGCGCATGCAGGTTCTGTCCGTCACGCCCGAAATCTTCCCGCTGATCAAGACCGGCGGGCTTGCCGACGTGACCGGTGCCCTGCCGATCGCGCTCGCCAGCAAGGGCGTGGCGATGCGCACGCTCATCCCCGGCTACCCGGTGGTGATGGACGCTTTCAAGAAAAAGAAGGCCGTCTATCAGTACCCGCTGCTGCAGGGCGGCAAGGCTTCGGTTCACGCCGTCAAGATCGGCGAGCTCGAGCTCTTCGTGCTCGACGCGCCGCATCTTTTCGACCGCCAGGGCGGGCCCTATGGTACCGCCTCCGGCTCCGACTGGCCCGACAACTGGCGGCGCTTCGCGGCGCTGAGCCAGGTCGGCGGCGACATCGCCGGCGGCGCGATCTCCGGCTACCAGCCAGACCTCGTGCATGCCCATGACTGGCAGTCGGCAATGACGCTCGCCTATATGCGCTACGGCAATGCGATCGGCGTGCCGTCGCTGATCACCGTGCATAATCTTGCTTTTCAGGGACAGTTCGGCTCCGGCATTTTCGGCGAGCTCGGCCTGCCGGGCGTGGCGATGCAGCTCGATGGCGTCGAATATTATGGCGGCGTCGGCTTCCTCAAGGCCGGCCTGCAGGCCGCCTGGGCGATCACCACGGTGAGCCCGACCTACGCGCAGGAAATCCGCTCGCCGGAATTCGGCATGGGCCTCGACGGCCTGATCAACATGCGCGCCGTCGACCTCTACGGCATCGTCAATGGCATCGATGTCGACATCTGGAACCCGGCGACCGATAAGCACCTGGTCGCCAACTATTCGGCCGAGACGCTGGAAGCGCGCGACCTGAACCGCAAGGCCGTGGAGGACCGCTTCAGCCTCGAGCCTGACGACAGCCCGATCGTCTGCGTGGTCAGCCGTCTGACCTGGCAGAAGGGCATGGACATTTTGGCTGCCGTGGTCGACGGCGTCGTTCAGCGTGGGGCACGACTGGCGGTTCTGGGCTCGGGCGATGCCGGCCTCGAAGGCTCGCTGCTCGCCGCGGCCGCGCGGCATCGCGGCCGCGTCGGCGTCGTCATGGGCTATGACGAGGCGCTCTCCCACATCATGCAGGGCGGTTGCGACGCCATCGTCATCCCTTCACGCTTCGAGCCCTGCGGCCTGACCCAGCTCTATGGATTGCGCTATGGCTGCGTGCCGGTCGTCGCCCGCACCGGCGGCCTCGCCGATACGATCATCGACGCCAACGAGGCGGCACTTTCGGCCGGCGTCGCCACCGGTTTTCAATTCGCGCCGAACAATGGCGGCGCCCTCCTGCACGCCATCCGTCGCCTGGTTGAGGCGCATGCCAGACCCGCCGCCTGGGCCTCGATCCAGCGCCAGGGCATGAAGGCCGACGTTTCCTGGGACAAGAGCGCCGAGAAATATGTCGAACTCTATCGCTTGCTGCTTTCAAAAAGGGCTGCCTGAGGCATGATCAAAACCGTCCCTACCAAACCCTATACCGACCAGAAGCCCGGCACCTCCGGCCTGCGCAAGAAGGTGCCTGTCTTCCAGCAGGAGCACTATGCCGAGAACTTCATCCAGTCGATCTTCGACGCGCTGGAAGGTTTTCAGGGCAAGACGCTGGTGATCGGCGGCGACGGCCGTTTCTACAACCGCGAGGTCATCCAGACGGCCATCGCCATGGCCGCTGCGAACGGCTTCGGCAAGGTGATGGTCGGGCAGGGCGGCATCCTGTCGACGCCGGCCGCGTCCAACATCATCCGCAAATACAAGACCTTTGGCGGCATCATCCTGTCGGCCAGCCACAATCCGGGAGGCCCGCACGAGGACTTCGGCATCAAATACAATGCCGGCAACGGCGGCCCTGCGCCGGAGAAGATCACCGACGCGATCTTCGAAAAGTCCAAGACGATCTCGAGCTTCAAGATCGCCGACATCGGCACCGTCGACATCGACACGATCGGCACCTTCCAAGCCGGCGGCATGACGGTCGAGGTGTTCGACCCGGTCAAGGACTATGCCGAGCTGATGGAGAGCCTGTTCGACTTCGACGCCATCCGCGCGAATTTCAAATATGGCTTCCGCATGCGCTTCGACGCCATGCACGCGGTGACCGGCCCCTATGCCAAGGAGATCCTCGAGCGTAGGCTCGGCGCCCCGGCCGGGACCTGCCGCAATTTCAAGCCGCTGCCCGATTTCGGCGGCCATCACCCCGATCCGAACCTGGTCCATGCCAAACATCTCTATGACGAGATGATGGGGCCGGACGCGCCGGATTTCGGCGCCGCTTCCGACGGTGACGGCGACCGCAACCTGATCATCGGCAAGGGCATCTTCGTAACGCCCTCGGATTCTCTGGCGATGCTGGCCGCCAATGCGCATCTGGCGCCCGGCTACAAGGAAGGCCTGAAGGGCATCGCCCGCTCGATGCCGACCAGCGGAGCGGCCGATCGCGTCGCCGAGAAGCTCGGCGTCGGCATCTACGAGACGCCGACCGGCTGGAAGTTTTTCGGCAATCTGCTCGACGCCGGCATGGCGACGATCTGCGGCGAGGAAAGCGCCGGCACCGGTTCCAACCATGTGCGCGAGAAGGACGGGCTGTGGGCCGTGCTTCTGTGGCTCAACATCCTCGCTGTGCGGGGCGAGAGCTGCAAGGACATCGTCACCAAGCACTGGGAAAGCTACGGCCGCAACTATTATTCGCGCCACGACTATGAGGAGGTCGAGACAGACCGCGCCAACGCACTGGTCGACGAATTGCGCGCCAAGCTCGGCTCGCTGCCCGGCACCAGCGTGCGCGGCATGAAGATCGCCAGCGCCGACGACTTCGCCTATCACGACCCGGTCGACGGCTCGGTGAGCAAAAACCAGGGCATCAGGATCCTGTTCGAGGGCGGCTCGCGCGTCGTGTTCCGGCTCTCCGGCACCGGCACTTCCGGCGCCACGCTGCGCGTCTATATCGAGCGTTACGAGCCCGACAAGGCGAGGCATGACCTCGACACGCAGGACGCGCTCGCCGACCTCATCGCCGCCGCCGACGACATCGCCGGCATCAAGAGCCACACCGGTCGCAACAAGCCGAGCGTGATTACTTGAAAGTGGTGAGGATTTCCCCTTCTCCCCTTGTGGGAGAAGGTGGCCGAGCGAAGTTCGGACGGTTGAGGGGTGCTCCAGCTTGGCGCAAACCCGTGTCCAGAACATCGACGCCTCATTCCTTCCAACGCCCCTCATCCGTCTCGGCGCTGCGCGCCGATCCACCTTCTCCCACAAGGGGAGAAGGGGAGAGGCCCGCATGACCCTCGGCGCCAGCATCACTCCCGAAGGCATCCGCTTTGCCGTTTGCTCCTCATCGGCCAGACGTCTTTGGGTCTCGCTCTTCGACGACAGCGGCGCGCGCGAGATCGACCGGCTGGAACTCAACCCGGAAGGCGAGGGCGTGCATGCACTCCTTGTCCCCGGCCTTGGGAACGGCACGCGTTACGGTTTTCGCGCCGACGGCGACTATGCGCCGGAGCGCGGCCTCTGGTTCGATCCGAACAAGCTTCTCATCGATCCGTATGCCGTCGAGGTCGATCGTCCATGCCAATATCACTGGAGGCTGGCCGCCAAACGCAATGAAGGCGCCGACACTGCGCCGCTCATGCCGAAGGCAATTGCTCATTCCCTGCCCAAACCGCAGCCGCCCCAGCCGCCGCTGTTCCGGCCCGGCGGCCTGATTTACGAACTCAACGTCCGCTCCTTCACCAGGCTGCATCCGGACGTCCCTGACGTGCAGCGCGGCACCATCGCGGCGCTTGCCCATCCGGCTGTCGTCGAGCATCTGAAGCGTCTCGGCGTTTCCGCCGTCGAGTTGATGCCGATCACGGCCTCGATCGACGAGCGCCATTTGCCGCCGTTGGGGCTGAACAATGCCTGGGGCTACAACCCCGTCACCTTCATGGCGCTCGATCCCCGCCTGGCACCGGGCGGCCTGAGCGAATTGCGCGATACCGTCGCGGCGCTGAGTGAAGCGGGTATCGGCACGATCCTCGATCTCGTCTTCAACCACACCGGCGAAAGCGACCGGCTCGGGCCGACACTGTCGCTGCGCGGCCTCGACGCCCGGACCTATTACCGGCACATGCCGGACGGCCGACTGGCCAATGACACCGGCACCGGCAACACCGTCGCCTGCGACCACCCGGTCGTGCAGAGGCTGGTGCTCGACACGCTGCGCCATTTCGTCCGCCATGCCGGCGTCGACGGCTTCCGCTTCGATCTGGCGCCGGTGCTCGGCCGCGTTGACGGCACGTTCGATCCGGAGGCGCCGCTTCTCGAAGCCATCGCCGGCGACCCCATGCTCGCCGACCGCGTGCTGATCGCCGAGCCATGGGATATTGGCGCGACCGGCTACCAGCTCGGCAATTTCCGGCCGCCATACCTTGAATGGAACGACCGCTATCGCGATGACGTCCGGCGTTTTTGGCGCGGCGACACGGGCGCGATCGGCGCTTTAGCCACGCGGCTTGCCGGCTCCTCCGATGTCTTCGGCAGGGCGGGCCAGCCGGTGAGCCGCAGCGTCAATTTCATCGCCGCGCATGACGGCATGACGCTGGCCGACATCGTTGCCTATGAGAAGAAGCACAATGCGGCCAATGGCGAGCACAATCGCGACGGCCACAATGACAATCTGTCGTGGAACAACGGTGTCGAGGGCGAGACCGATGACGCCGAAATCGCCAAGGCCCGCTTCGGTGACCAGCGCGCGCTGCTTGCGACGCTCTTTGCCTCGCGCGGCACCATCCTGCTGACCGCCGGCGACGAGTTCGGCCGCACACAGAAGGGCAACAACAACGC
The DNA here is from genome assembly GCF_029625765.1 of Mesorhizobium sp. WSM4983. NCBI lineage: Bacteria > Pseudomonadati > Pseudomonadota > Alphaproteobacteria > Hyphomicrobiales > Phyllobacteriaceae > Mesorhizobium > Mesorhizobium sp. WSM4983. Next base: position 97,655 of record NZ_JARTVM010000014.1, read on the forward strand.
CTATGCGCAGGACAACGCCATCACCTGGCTCGACTGGGCCGGCCGCGACCGGGCGCTGGAGCGGTACACAGCAGCGCTTGCGCAACTGCGCCGTGCCTTTCCGCCGTTATCCGACACGAATTTCCTGACCGGCAAAGCTGCAGACGGAATGGAAATCCCGGACGTCGAGTGGTTGACCGAAACCGGCGCACCGCTCGGCGAGGCCGACTGGACCGATCCCGGCCGTCACCGCCTCGTCATGATCCTCGGCGATAGCCAGCGCGGTCGCCTTGCCGTCATGGTCAATGGCGACCGCCGCCAATGCGTCTTCACCTTGCCGCCGCGAGATGGCTACGAGTGGCGTTCGGCGATCGACACGCAGGCGATCGACCTGGCGCGGCCGCTGCCCGGCCGCACCGTCAATTTCATGATCGAGCGCAGGGCGGCCGGAAACGCCCACGCCGGGAAGGGTTCGTGATGGCTGGTGGGAATGCCGAATGGTGGCGCGGCTGCGTGGTCTACCAGATCTATCCGCGCTCCTTCCAGGATACGACCGGCGACGGCAGCGGCGATCTCAAGGGGGTAACGTCGCGTCTTGCCCATGTCGCTTCGCTCGGCGTCGACGCCGTCTGGCTCTCGCCCTTCTTCAAGTCGCCGATGGCCGACATGGGCTATGACGTGTCGGACTATCGCGATGTCGATCCGATGTTCGGCACACTGGAGGATTTCGACGCGCTGGTCGCCGAGGCGCACCGGATCGGCCTCAAGCTCATCATCGACCAGGTGATCTCGCATTCGTCCGACAAGCACGAATGGTTTGTCGAGAGCCGCGCCAGCCGTGACAACGCCAAGGCGGACTGGTATGTCTGGGCCGACGCCAAGCCGGATGGCAGTGCGCCCAACAACTGGCAGTCGCTGTTCGGCGGGCCGGCCTGGGAGTGGGACGCCACCCGCCGGCAATACTACATGCACAATTTTCTCACCGCGCAGCCGGATCTGAATTTCCACAATCCGGAGGTGCAGGATGCGGTGCTTGACACCGTGCGCTTCTGGCTGGAGCGCGGCGTTGACGGGTTCCGGCTGGATACCGTGAACTACTATGTCCACGACCGCTGGCTGCGCGACAACCCGCCGCTGGCTTCAAGCGTCGCCGGCACCAACGTCGCCACCACCACCTACGCCTTCCAGGAGCATCTCTTCGACAAGACGCGCCCCGAGAATCTCGATTTCCTGAAGCGCTTCCGCGCGTTGCTCGACGAATATCCGGACCGTGCCGCCGTCGGCGAAGTGGGCGACGAGGAGCGCTCGCTGCAGACGCTCGCCGCCTACACCTCCGGCGGCGACAAATTGCAGATGTGCTACACTTTCGACCTGCTCGGCCCGCAATTCTCGGCCGCTCATGTGCGCGGCTGCGTCGAGGCGTTCGAGAACGCGGTTGCCGACGGCTGGGTCTGCTGGGCCTTCTCCAACCACGACGTCATGCGCCATGTCAGCCGCTGGACGCAGCCGGGCGAAAATCCTGATGCGGTAGCGAAATTCGCGATCGCGCTGCTGTCCTGCCTGCGCGGCTCGATCTGCCTCTACCAGGGCGAGGAGCTTGGGCTGGAGGAAGCCGAGCTTGCCTATGAGGACCTGCGCGATCCGCTGGGCGTCCGTTTTTGGCCGGGCGTGAAGGGCAGGGACGGCTGCCGCACCCCGATGGTGTGGGAGGCCGGGGCCGAAAATGGTGGCTTCTCCGCGGCCAAGCCCTGGCTGCCGGTACCGCCGTCGCATCGCGCCCGCGCGGTCGATGTGCAGGAGGGCGAGGGCGGTTCTGTCCTTGCCGCCTATCGCTCGATGCTGGCCTTGCGCAAGCGCCATCCGGCGCTGATCGCCGGCTCGATCCGGTTCCTAGGGGCGGAGGGCGATGTGCTTGCTTTCATCCGTCAGCGCGAAAACGAGAACTTGCTATGCGTCTTCAACTTCGCCGGTGAGCCGGCGAACTGGACGCTGCCGGCCGAGATCAGCGATGTCGAGATAACGGTTCTTGCCGTAGACGTCGCCGGCGTTCTTGGCGGTGTTCTCGGAGAAACTGCGCTGGCGCTGCCGCCTGTAGGGTACTTCGTCGGGAGAATTGGCTGACGGTCGCTACTGCACCAGCACCGAGCGTCCGCAAGTCGCGCCGGTGACCCGCACATCGGCCTCGCCGACATGCACGCCAAGCACCGCAAGCACATTGTAGACGAGGTTGTCGACCGGCGCGGTGACGCTGTTGAGCAGCGTCGTCACCGCCGGCTTCACCGTGCCGAGCAGGGTGGTCGCGTCGAGACCGAGGCCGAGCGCGTTGACCGTCAGCGACAGGTTGTTCACCAGCGAGGTGGTGAGCGACTGCGTCAGGTTCTTGGTCGACACTGTCTTGATCGCCTTGTTGGCGATCTCGGTGGCGCTGAAGGTCAGATTCGTCGGCGCCATGTTGGTGACCGAGAAGCCCGACGATCCCTTGATCTGCAGCAGATTGACGTTGACCAGCAGCATCTTGAGGCTGACGTCGGCGATGTCGGCGTCGCTGAAGGATTGCGGCTTGCCGAAATCCGCGAAGCCGCTGGCGTTGCTGTCGGCGAGATGGGCCGCGACGACGCCCGGCTGCGCGGCGATGGAGACCTTGATGCTGGAGGGCCCTGTCGGGCAGCTGATGTCGGTCAGCTTGGCTTCGGCATAGGCGACCTCGATATTGAGCGGCAAGTTGACGGCAAGCAGCTTGACGCCGCCCCCCAAATTCATTCCGGCTGTGCCATTTCCGGTGCCGTTGCCAAAGCCATTGCCGTTGTTCCCGTTCCCAATCCCGACGCTGGCATTGAGCTTGATGCGCGTCTGCGCCGTGCGCACCACCGTGCCCAATTCTCCCACCGCCAGCCACGGCGACGATTGCATGGGTTCGCCGACGGCGACCTGGAGCGTCGTCGATGTCAGTCCCGGTATCGTCGCCCCGAGGTCGACCGTAACCTTGTTCGTGCCGTTGGCGAGCGCCGCGGCTGCGCTCAGCATGCTCATGGCGCTGGCGCTGACCGAAAGCCCGGCGGGCTTCTGTCCGAGCGCCAGACTGCCTACCGAGCCGAGGTCGACGAGATGGCCAAGCGGGACCTTGACCGAGTTGGTGGCGCTCGAGGCCATAGTCTGCAGCGCGAGCTTGGCGGTGCGGTCGAGCCCGGGCACGTTGGCCATCGCGGTGGCGATCTGGCCGACCGTTGCCTTCGAGCCGAGCACGTCCGAATAGGTAACACCGGTCAGACGCAGCTGCGTCGCCAGCGCATCGGTGAAGGAGAGCACGTCGACATCGGCCGAGATCAGCGAATTGTAGTCCATCACGCTGAGCGAGAGGTTGCCGCCCAGAAGCGCGCCGAGCAGCGCGTTGAGGACGCCGCCATTGACGCTGGCGAGGCGCGATCCGACCGAGAATGCTGCTGCGGGCTGGGCGCTTGCGGTGGCTGTCGTGCCGATCACCGGCGGAGCCATCACCGAAGCGGCGAAATAGAGCGTGCCGAGCTTCTTCATCGACACCTGGACGGCATTGTAGGGCAGCTTGCCCGCTTCGAAGCGGCTGCCGGCCGCGATGGAACTGACCCCCGAATAGCGTCCGGGCACGACCTCGACGACCGCCTTGCTGCCGGTCGGCTCGATTTTGGTGCCCTGCTGCTGCACGGCGACGGACGTGATTCCGTTGTCCCTCAGCGTCGTCAGCACGGCTTGCTGGGCTTTGTTGATGTTGGCGGCGGCGGTGATCGCGGCGAGGTCGACGATCGACTGCGCGGCGCGGCGTTCGTTATAGAGCGAGCCCTCATCGATCGCGAACGCGGTCAGCGTCAGCGCCACTGGCGTGCAGAGCGCGGTCATAACCGCGAAATTGGCGCGCCGGTCGGCGATCAGCCGTCGCGCAGCGTCCATCACTCTCCCCGCGGAGTAGCGCATCATATGCCTCCGACCCGGATCGTCGACTGGCGCTGGATCGTGGTGCCCGGCAACGGCAGCGTCCGGAACAGGCTCCAGATCGGCAGGTCGCGCGCGTCATAGCTGACTGAGACGATGAACTGGCTGCCGTCGACGGTACTGTCCTTGGCGTCGACCGTCAGCTTTTTCGGGTCGACAAAAGCATAGCCCGCGACGTCATGGCTGATGAAATCGGTGACCAGCGCCTGGCGCTCCGTCTGGTTGAGGCCGGCGATCGCCGCTCGCGCCGCGTCCGCGGCGATCTGCTGGACCGAATGGCTGGCGCCGAAATAGATTCCGTATGCAACCATTCCTAGCAACAGCAGGATGAAGATCGGCGCCAGCATGGCGAACTCGACCGCCGACGTGCCCGCGGCGTCAGCCCGGAAACGGAACCAAGGAGCAAGGAAATTTCGGTTCTTCAGCATGGGCCGGAGAATGCCAAAACCTGCTTGCAAAAACAGAAAACGGCTGGAACAACCGAAAGGTGCACACAGTTGAACGGGGACGCCTAAGCTTTAGAGTTCGCTGTTTTAGCGAAACGCTGCTCACTCAACGTCAAGCAGCGGGCAGTTGAAATAAGATATTCCTCTGTCTAGTCTCCCGCCACCAGCCGCCGGAAGGGAACCGGCGGCGCGCTCAAAAGGGACCCGTTGACGGTTCCGGGGCGTCAACACTCAAGGCGTGGTTGAGGGGCCGCGCCAACAAGGGAGAGACTTCATGCTCAAAAACCTGCTGAAGGCGACCGTGTTCGCCACCACGATGGTTTTGGCGACCGGTGCTTTCTACACGCCCGCCTTTGCCGAGACCGTCTACAATCGCGGATCCGCTGCCGAGGCGGAGACGGTCGATCCGCACAAGACGTCGACGGTCTACGAGGCCGATATTATACGCGACCTGTTCCAGGGCCTCGTCATGCATGACCCGAAGACGAACCTCATTCCGGGCGCCGCCGAAAGCTGGACGGTGTCCGACGACGGCACTGTCTACACCTTCAAGCTGCGCAAGGACGGCCTCTGGTCGGATGGCAGCCCGGTGACGGCGGACGACTTCGTCTATTCGTTCCATCGGCTGGAAGACCCGGCCACCGCTGCAGAATACGCCTCAATGCTGTATCCGGTGAAAGGCGCCGAGGACTTCAATACCAAGAAAGGCAAGGCCGAGGATATGGGCGTGAAGGCGATCGACGCCAACACCCTGCAAGTCACACTGAAGGCTCCGACGCCCTACTTCCTGGAGATGCTGACCCACCAGGCGACCTATCCGGTCAACAAGGCTTCGATCGACAAGCTCGGCGCGGACTGGATCAAACCGGGCAAGCTGGTCTCCAACGGCGCCTATACGCTGGCGGAGTGGGTTCCCAACGACCACATGAAACTGGTCAAGAACCCGAAGTTCTGGGACGCCGCGAGCGTCAAGCTCGACGTGGTCAACTACATCCCGACCGAGGATCGCTCGTCCGCGATGAAGCGCTTCGAGGCCGGCGAACTCGATAGCTATGGCGACCTGCCGACCGAACAGCTCGCCGATCTCAAAACCAAATTCGGTGACCAGATCCGTGTGGGGCCATATCTCGGCACCTATTATTATGCGGTCAAGACCGACAAGGCGCCTTGGGACAACGTCGAGCTGCGCAACGCCATCTCGATGGCGATCGATCGCGACTTCCTCGCCGAGAAGGTCTGGCAGAACTCTATGCTGCCCGGCTATTCGATGGTGCCTCCGGGCATCGACGGCTACACGCCGGCACTGGCCAAATACGCCGACATGTCTCAGATCGACCGCGAGGATGCGGCCAAGAAAGTGCTGGAAAAGCTGGGCTATACACCCGAGCATCCGTTGAAGATGGAGATCCGCTACAACACCTCGGAGAACCACAAGAACACGGCGGTCGCCATCCAGGAACAGCTGAAGCCGCTCGGCATCGAGGTGACGCTGCTCAACACCGACACCAAGACCCACTATGGCTTCCTCGAGCAGAAGGGCAACTACGACGTCGCCCGCGCCGCCTGGATCGCCGACTACAAGGATCCGGAGACCTTCCTCGGCATCTCGCGCAAGGCGAGCGGCAACAACTACTCGAACTACAACAGCCCTGCCTATGAAGCCGCCATGGACAAGGCAGCCGCCGCCGGCGGCAAGCCTGAGGAGCGCATGAAGGACCTCGCCGCAGCCGAGCGCATCCTCGTCGACGATGTCGGCCAGATCCCGCTGCTCTACTACAGCTACCACGATATCGTTTCCTCCAAGCTGCATGGCTTCGAGGACAATGTCATGGACATTCATCCGTCTCGCTTCATCTCCAAGGACTGACAAGGAACCTTGGCCGTGCCGCCGCTCTCTTTCAGGGAGTGGCGGCCGCGGTCTGTCGTCGTGCCGGGCCGAAAGTCGGATTGGATTTTCGGCGACGCCGGTGCGAAGATCAGAGATGCCAGCGCGCCACGATCTCGTCTGGAGAGCCGTCGCCCTGGCTGAAGCGGGGCGCCGATGCTGCGTTATGTCTTCCGGCGGCTATTGACCGCCATCCCGACGCTGTTCGTCATCGTGACGGTGGCGTTCTTCCTGATCCGCGTCGCGCCAGGCGGCCCGTTCAATCAGGAGCGGGGCTTGAGCCCCGAGATCAGGGCCAATCTCGAAGCCCAGTTCGGCCTCGACGATCCGCTCTGGCTGCAATATTTCCACTATCTCGGCAATCTTTTGCGCGGCAGTTTCGGACCGAGCTACAACCTGCCGGATTTCACCGTCACCGAACTCTTCGCCAAAGGCCTGCCGATCTCGGTGCAGATCGGTACCTCGGCGCTGGTGCTGGCGCTGCTGCTGGGCTCGATCCTCGGCACGATCGCGGCGCTCAACCAGAATAAAATAGCCGACTATTCGGTGATCGCTCTAGCCACCGCCGGCAGCACCATCCCCACCTTCGTCACCGCGCCGGTGATCCAGCTCGTCTTCGGCCTTTCCTGGAAGCTGTTGCCGATCGGCGGCTGGGGCGACGGCGCCTTAATCAACAAGGTCGGGCCGGTGCTGACGCTCGCCCTGCCGCAGATCGCCATCGTCGCCCGCCTGATGCGCGGCTCGATGATCGAGAGCCTGCGCTCGCACCACATCCGCACCGCCCGCGCGCTCGGCCTCTCCGACTGGTCGGTGGTGGTCAAGCACGCGCTGCGCGGCGCCGTGCTGCCGATCGTCTCCTTCACCGGTCCGGCGGCGGCGGCGCTGCTCACCGGCTCGATCATCGTCGAGACCATCTTCTCCATTCCAGGCGTCGGCCGCTACTTCGTCGACGCCGCGCTCAACCGCGACTACACGCTGGTCATGGGAACCGTGGTGGTGATCGCGCTCTTCACCATCGTTTTCAACCTGATCGTCGATCTTCTCTATGCGGTCGTCGATCCGAGGGTGCGCTATGACTGAGCTTGCCGTAGCCGCTCCGGAGCCGATCGTCGGCCGCTCGCTCTGGGGCAATGCCTGGGCGCGGCTGAAGCGCAACCGCGCCGCCATGTTCAGCCTCTACTATCTGGCATTCATTGCCGTCATCAGCGTGTTCGGCCCTATGGTCGTGCCGCATGAATACACGACCATCTACGGCGACTATGTGCGCACGCCGCCGAGCCTGTCGGCCTATCCGAAGCCCGACATGATCCAGGGTGCGCTGAGCGACGCGATCAAACGCATGCGCGTCGACATCAAGGAGTGGCACCAGGACGGCAGCCGCGTCGTCGTCACCGTCACCTCCAAGAAGCCGATCGACGACCGCAATATCCGCTATCTCGACCGCTCCGACGCCTTCGACGACACGAAGATCGAGAGCAAGTCGCCCGATGGGCTCGAAATGACCATGAGCTCGGCCGTCAAGCAGCAGTATTTCTTCTTCGGCACCGACAACACCGGGCGCGATCTCTTGTCTCGCACGCTGATGGCCGGGCGCATTTCGCTCGCGATCGGCCTGCTTGCCGGTGTCGTCGCCGGCGTCATCGGCGTGATCTACGGCGCGACGGCCGGCTTTGCCGGCGGCAGGGTCGACGAGGTGATGATGCGCATCGTCGACGTGCTTTACTCGCTGCCCTTCATCTTCTTCGTCATCATGCTGGTGGTGTTCTTCGGCCGCAACTTCGTGCTGATGTTCCTGGCGGTGGGGGCGGTGCTGTGGCTCGACATGGCGCGCATCGTGCGCGGCCAGGCGCTGTCGATCCGCAGGCAAGAATACGTTCAGGCGGCGGAAGCGATGGGCGTCGGCCAGCGCGGCATCCTCGTGCGCCACGTCATCCCCAACCTGCTCGGGCCGGTGGTGATCTACATGACGCTGCTGGTGCCGCAGGTCATCATCCTGGAAAGCTTCCTGTCCTTTCTCGGGCTTGGCGTGCAGGAGCCGATGACCAGTTGGGGCGTGCTGATTTCGGTCGGTGCCAAGAACATCGGCTATGCCAACTGGCTGCTGTTGTTCCCGGCCTTCTTCCTCGTTTCGACGCTGTTCGCGCTGAACTTTGTCGGCGACGGCCTGCGCGACGCGCTCGACCCCAAAGATCGATAAGGATGGGGATCGCTGACATGGCTTCCGAAACGATCCTCAGCGTCAAGGACCTGCGCGTCCGCTTCCAGACCCTCGACGGCACGGTCGAGGCGGTGAAGGGCATCAGCATAAAGGTCAATGCCGGCGAGACCGTCGCCGTCGTCGGCGAATCCGGATCCGGCAAGAGCCAGACGATGATGGCCGCGATGAGCCTGCTTTCCTCCAATGGCGAAGCGACCGGCCAGGTCGACTACCGCGGCCGCAACCTCCTGGAGATGACCAAGAGCGAGCTCAACAAGGTTCGCGGCCGCAAGATCAGCATGATCTTCCAGGAGCCGATGACCTCGCTCGATCCGCTCTACACCATCGGCAACCAGCTCATCGAGCCGATCCGCCGCCATCGCGGCCTGAGCGCCCAGGCCGCACGTGAAGAGGCGCTGAAGCTGTTGAGACTGGTGCACATCCCCGATCCCGAGCGGCGGATGAAATCCTATCCGCACGAAATGTCGGGCGGCCAGCGCCAGCGCGTCATGATCGCTATGGCTTTGGCGAACGATCCCGACATCCTGATCGCCGACGAGCCGACGACGGCGCTCGACGTCACCATTCAGGCGCAGATCCTGATGCTGCTTGCCGAACTGCAGCGCAAGCTCGGCATGGCGATCGTCTTCATCACCCATGATCTCGGCATCGTCCGCCGTTTCGCCGACCGCGTCTATGTCATGCGCCAGGGCGAGGTGGTGGAAGAGGGCGAGGCGGAAGCGCTTTTCGCCAATCCGCAGCACGCCTACACCAAGATGCTGCTCGCCGCCGAGCCGACCGGCACCAAGGCGGCCGCGCCCGCCAATTCGCCCGTGCTGCTCGAGGGCCGCAACGTCGAGGTCGTCTTCAAGATCGGCGGTGGCTTTCTCGGCGGCGAGCCGCTGATGCTGCGGGCCGTCGACAAGATATCGATCCGGCTGAAGCGCAACCAGACGATCGGCATCGTCGGCGAGTCCGGCTCCGGCAAATCGACGCTCGGCCGCGCGCTGCTGCGGCTGCTCCCCAGCGACGGCGTCATCCGCTTTGGCGACCGCGACATCTCAGAGGCCGACCGCCACGCGATGCGGCCGCTGCGGCGCGAATTGCAGCTCGTCTTCCAGGATCCGTTCGGCTCGCTGTCGCCGCGCATGACGGTTGGCCAGGTCATCACCGAAGGGCTTTTGGTGCACGAGCCTTCGCTGACGGGCAAACAGCGCGACCAGCGTGCCGTTGAGGCGTTGCGCGAGGTCGGCCTCGACCCCAACGCGCGCAACCGCTACCCGCATGAGTTCTCCGGCGGCCAGCGCCAGCGCATCGCCATTGCCCGCGCTATGATCCTGAAGCCGAAAGTGGTGGTGCTTGATGAGCCGACCTCGGCGCTCGACCGCTCGGTGCAGAAGCAGATCGTCGAGCTATTGCGCAAGCTGCAGTCGGACCACGGACTGTCCTACCTCTTCATCAGCCACGACCTCGCAGTGGTGCGCGCCATGGCCGACTACATCATCGTCATGAAGCAGGGAAAGATCGTCGAGGAAGGGCCGGCCGAGGAGATCTTCGGCAATCCGCGGGAAGCCTACACGCAGACACTGATGAAGGCGGCGATCGATACGACCAGGTTCCGCATCAGCGCTTGAGACTTCCGCTGCTCGGCGACGCCCTAGTCACTGCGAGGACGGGCAGCGGCTCTTCCTGGCCGCGATGATCGCTTGCTGCTGTTGCTGCAGCCGCTCGATCCTGGCGGTATCGCGATTGGCCACGACCGTCTTCACGCGCTCGCCGCCGAGCAGCCAAGTCGGCACGCTGGTATTGGCGACCTTGCCGCGGCTGATCGCCGTCCGCGAAATATCGGTGGCGGTGTCGCCGAGCGCGCTGTTGAGCTCGGCGCAGCTCATCCCGTCGTATTTCGCCGGATTGATCGACGCAACACTCGACGAGCAGCCTGCGATCAAGGTCAACGGCAAGAGAGCCCGCAGCGTGAACTTCATACTCTTACCCCGGTCTCGCCGTTCCAAAAATCGTCCAGCAGCTCTCGAATGGGATAGCGGCAACCATTAGGCCAAAGTGAGGGCCTATTGTCGACCATTTATCTGATTGATTGATTGACGGCAGGCTTTTGCGGAAGGCTGGCGGCGGCGAAAGCGCGTGGCTTGATATCGATGCGGATACAGAGCCACAAGAAACGCCGGACAGAGGTCCGTCCGAATCGAGAGCCGTAAAATTGTATTGCGGTCCGTTACCGATCCTTAGGCATGGTTGAAACTGCTCTGCGGCATTAACGCCACGGTTGCGTTGCGTCTGCGATATTGCCGGCTGCACAACGCAAGGTGGGGCCTCCATGATTGACCAGATACGCTCGCTGCTCGAGCAGCATCCGATGATTCCGCTGAATTTCGGCGCGCTCGCCGACGACGCCAATCTCTATGACGCGGGGCTGACCTCCTTCGCCTCGGTGCAGATGATGCTGGCGCTCGAAGAGGAGTTCGACATCGAATTCCCCGAGACGATGCTGACGCGGCGCACCTTCTCTTCGCTGGCCAGCATCGCGGATGCGGTTTCGCAGTTGACGCGCAAGGCGGCGTAGCCATGAACGTGTTGAGAAAGATAGAGGCGGCCTCGCTCGCGGAGGCGCCCGAAGCCGCGACCGAGCGCATGCGCCGCGTCGCCGAGATCGCCGCCGGCCATGCCGACCCCGTCGACAAGGAGGGGCGTTTCCCGGCGGAGACGATCGAGGCGCTGAAGCGCGAGCGCCTGCTCGGCGTGGCGATCCCGATCGAGCATGGCGGCGAGGGGCTCGGCACGTTGCAGATCGCCGACCTCATCGTGCAGCTCGGCCAGGCCTGCGGCTCGAGCGCGATGATCTATGCCATGCATCAGATCAAGACGTCGAGCTTTGTCACTCACGGAGGCGCCAGCGATTGGCACCGCGCTTATATGCGGCGCATCGCCGACGAGCAGCTTCTGATGGCTTCGGCGACTACGGAGGCCGGCATCGGCGGCAATTTGCGCAACTCGATCTGTGCGGTCGAGGTCGCCGGCGGGCGCTTCGCGTTGACCAAGGAAGCCACCGTCATCTCCTATGGCAACTATGCCGACGCCATCCTCGCCACGGCGCGTCGCGCCCCCGATGCGGCCAGCTCCGATCAGGTGATGGTGGTGATCCCGGCCGACGGCAACCGCACGCTTGAGCGCACGTCGGTGTGGGACACGCTCGGCATGCGCGGCACCTGCTCCGACGGCTTTCATCTGGTCGCCACGGGTGACGCGGCGCAGATATTCCCGGAGCCGTTCTCCGAGATCGCGGCGCAGTCGATGCTGGCCAGCTCGCACATCTTCTGGGCGGCGACCTGGTTCGGCATTACCGCCGACGCCTTCAATCGGGCGCAGGCCTTCGTCAAGGCGGCGGCGCGCAAGCAGCCCGACTCCATGCCGCCGGGCGCGCTGAGGCTTGCCGAAGCGGCCGCCCTTTTGCAGGAGATGAAAGGCCACCTTGCGGCCGCCATCCACCGCTTCGAAGCGGCCGCGGGCGACGACGACGCGCTGTCTTCGATCGGCTTCGCCGCCGAGATCAACGCGCTGAAGGTCGCGGCCAGCGAGAAGGCCGGCGCCGTGGTGCGTCTCGCCATGCTGGTCAACGGCATTCTTGGCTACAAGAACGGTACCCCGTTCAGCGTCGGCCGGCACCTGCGCGACGTGACCTCGGCGCCGGTGATGATCTCCAACGACCGCATCCTTTCCAATACCGCGACGCTCATGCTGATGAGCCGCTTCGACACCGGCCTGGGGAGCTGAGATGGACGCCAAGACATTCGACTCCAAGTCGCTGCTCGACAGCCTGTTCGAGAACGGCATCCTGTTCGAATCCGGCGTCGACGGCCTTTATGGCCGTTCGGGCGCGTTCGAGGACGTGATCGAGCGGTTCGAGCGTCTCGTCACCCGGCTCGGCGCGCCCGACAAGGCCACCCGCATCCATTTTCCGCCGGGCATGAGCCGCGCGACGCTGGAGAAGAGCGGCTACATGAAGAGCTTCCCGCAGCTTGCCGGCTGCGTGCATTCCTTCATGGGCGGCGAGCGGGAGCATGCGCAGCTGCTCGGCATGATGGCTGACTGCGGAGACTGGACGGAGCTGCAGAAGGCGACGGACCTCGCGCTGACACCCGCCGCCTGCTATCCGCTCTATCCCACGATAGCTGCGCGCGGCCCGGTGCCGGCGCAGGGCCTTCTTTTCGAACTCTCCTCCTACTGCTTCCGCCACGAGCCGTCGAAGGACCCGGCGCGCATGCAGCTCTTCCGCATGCGCGAGTTCGTCAAGATCGGTACGGCCGAGCAGGTGCGCTCGTTCCGCGAAAGCTGGCTGAAGCGCGGCAGGGCCATGATCGAGTCGCTCGACCTGCCCTGCGAGGTCGATCTTGCCAACGATCCGTTCTTCGGCCGCGGCGGCAGGATGATGGCCAACAACCAGCGCGATCAGGGCCTGAAATTCGAGCTGCTGATTCCGGTGACCAGCATCGAGAAGCCGACCGCCTGCTTGAGCTTCAATTATCATCAGGACCATTTTGGCCAGACCTGGGGCCTGAAGTTCGCCGACGGGGAGTTCTGCCATTCGGCCTGCGTCGGCTTCGGGCTGGAGCGCGTGGCGCTGGCGCTGTTCCGCCACCATGGGCCGGACACGGAAGCCTGGCCGGCGGCGGTCCGCGACGTGCTCTGGAGCGTGTGAGATGCTGAGGGCTATCGCCGGCCTCGATCCGGCCACCTACCGGCCGCACTGGCTGCACGATCCGCAAAGGCGGTGGCCGCAGACCAACTGCTATGTCGACCTTCTGATCGAGGTTCTGCACGCGACCGGGCACGATCCGGTCGCGGCGCTCGGTTTCACCGCGGCGCAGGATTTCGAAGGTGATCAGTTCACGTTCTTCAAGTTCCCGACCGCCGACCTGCAGAGGCTGGCGGGGCTGGACATCCAAGAGCTGGCGGTCTTCGACCGGCTGGAGACGCATGTGCTGACGCAAGTCGAGCTCGGCCGGCTGCCGCTGGTCGAGGTCGATGCCTTCTACCTGCCCGACACCAAAGGCCTCACCTACCGCAGCGGCCATTCCAAGACCACGGTCGGCATCAATGCGCTCGATTCCGAGGCGCGGCAGATGCGCTACTTCCACAATGACGGCTACTTCGCGCTCGAGGGCCAAGACTATGACGGCATCTTCGGCCAATGGGATGGTGTGTCGGCGGGCGACCTGCCGCTGTTTCCTTACGCGGAATTCGTGAAGCTCGACGCCACGCGCCCGGCCCGCGACGCGGTCGGGACCGCGGCGGCGCTGCTCACGCATCACCTGAAGCGGCGGCCGAAGCGCAATCCGCTCGACGCCTATGCGGCCGCGTTCGGCCGCCACGCTGAAAGGCTGGCGACGAAGTCGCCTGCCTATTTCCACACCTATGCCTTCAACACGCTGCGGCAGGTCGGCGCGAATTTCGAACTTCTTGGCAGTCATCTCGAATGGCTGGGGCAGCACGGCGAAACCTGCCTGGCAGAGGCGGTGCAAGCCGCCGGCAGCATTGCCGAGGGCGCCAAGGTCATGCAGTTCAAGCTCGCCCGCGCGATGGCGCGGCAGCGCTTCGACGGCTTGACCGAAGCAATCGCGCCGATGGCGCAGGCCTACGAAACGGTGATGAACGTGCTGGACGCCCGCATGGCCGGTGTCGCCTCCAAGGCGGCCTAGCGGGCCGGCCGACGCGCATTTGATGATGGGTGGGGGAATGGACGCCACGGTGTCGATCGCCGGCACTGCCGGATTGCTGGATCGGGGGTGGCGGATGGCCATCTCGGCGGCAGGTGCCTGGGCTTCGCCGAATGACATAGACGCAAATGCCGAATGGCTGGACGCGGCCTGTCCCGGCACGGCGGCCGCCACGCTGGAAAAGCATGGCCGCTGGGACCGCAAGCAGCCAACCCGGCTGCACGACCGCGATGTCTGGTACAGCCGCAGGCTCGACGCGACCGGTCCGGTGCGGCTGGTGTTCGAGGGGCTGGCGACTGTCGCCGAGGTCTGGCTTGACGAGCGGCTGCTGCTCACCTCGACCTCGATGTTCGAGCGCCATGAGGCTGCGGTAAGCCTTTCAGGGGGCGAGCAGCTCGCCATCGTCTTTCGCAGTCTCGACCGCCATCTGGAAACGGCGATCGGTCCACGCGCCCGCTGGCGCCCTCGCATGATCGACGATCAGCGGCTGCGGCTGGTGCGCACGACCCTGATCGGCCATATGCCGGGCTGGTGCCCGAGCTTCGATGTCGTCGGGCCGTGGCGTCCCGTCAAGCTGATCCACGAAAATGGCGGGCAGCGCATCCTCGATGCCGACATGCGCGCCAGGCTCGACGGCACGACCGGGCATCTTGCCGTTGCGATAACCCTCGCCGAACCCTTCGACAATGCGCAAACGGCGCATGTCAGCTGTGCCGGAGTGCGCGCGCCCCTCAAGTTCGAGACACCCACCCGGCTGACGGCGGAATTGGCCATTGCCGATGTCGCCCCATGGTGGCCGAACAGACATGGCGAGCCGGCGCTGCACGAAGTCATGGCGACGCTGGGCACGGTGCGCAGCCGGCTGGGCCGAGTCGGATTCCGCCGCATCGAGATCGATCGCGGTGCTGACGGACGCGATTTTCGCCTGGTCGTCAACGGCGTGCCGGTGTTCTGCCGCGGCGCGGTCTGGACGCCCTCCGATCCCGTGCGACTGCCCTGCGAGCGAGCCGAAATCGAGCCCGACCTCGATCTCGCGCGCCAAGCCGGCGTCAACATGCTGCGGGTCGGCGGCACCTTCGCCTATGAAAGCGATGCCTTCCACGAGCTGTGCGATGAGATGGGCATTCTGGTCTGGCAGGACTTGATGCTTGCCAATTTCGACTATCCGGCGAAGAGCGCGGCCTGGCGGGCGGCGCTGTCGGGCGAGGTGGAGAACCTGTTGGGGCGGCTTCGGCATTCGCCGTCGCTGGCGGTGCTGTGCGGCGGCAGCGAGGTGGCGCAGCAGGCCGCGATGCTCGGCATGCCGGTGGCGATGGATCCGACACCCTGGTTCGACGATGTCGTGCGTCCGGCCGCGCAGGCGATCCTGCCCGATCTGGCGCTCGTGTCCTCCTCGCCCTCCGGCGGCAGCCTGCCCTTCGCCGCGGATGGCGGCCCGACGCACTACTATGGCGTCGGCGCCTATTGCCGGCCACTGGAGGACGCGCGCCGCGCAGAGGTGCGTTTCGCCAGCGAATGCCTCGCCTTCGCCAACGTGCCGGAACAGGCGACGCTCGATGAGCATCTGCCCGTTCCGCCCGGCCACGATCCGCGCTGGAAGGCCGGCGTGCCGCGCGATGCAGGTGCGTCGTGGGATTTCGAGGACGTGCGCGAGCATTATCTGGAGACGCTGTTCGGCGTCGACGCTCGCCGGCTGCGCATGGAGGATCCAGCGCGCTACCTCGACCTCTCGCGCGCTGTCATTGCCGAGGTGGTTGAGCGCACGATCGATGAATGGCGCAGACCGGCCTCCCCGACGGCGGGCGCGCTGGTGTTCTTCTGGAAGGATCTGCTCCCGGGAGCAGGGTGGGGCGTCGTCGATTCTGCCGGTCGGCCGAAATCGGTCTGGCATGCGCTGAGACGCGCCTTCGCGCCGCTCCGGCTGACGCTGAGCGATGAGGGCGTCAACGGGCTGAGCGTCCATCTCGTCAATGACACGGCAAGGGCAGTCGAGGCGACGCTATCGCTTGCCTGCCTGCGCGACGGCGTCACCCCGGTGGTGGCGGCGCGCCGGCCGGTCACTCTGCAGGCGCGCGGGACGCAGTCGCTTGCGGCATTCTCGCTGCTCGGCGCCTTCTTTGATCTGTCTTATGCCTATCGCTTCGGCCCAGCGGGGCACGAGGTAACCGTGGCAAGGCTGGAAGACCGCGACGGCGAGATCCTGGCCGAAGCCTTTCATGTGCTTCCCGGCGTCATGACCGCGCGACGCGATGTCGGCCTGTCGGCAGGGCTGATGCGCGGCAGAGACGGCTGGCGCCTGCGGCTCGCTTGCAAGCGCGCCGCCTATCACGTCGCCATCAAGGATGGGCTGTTCTTCCCGCGCGAGAACGGCTTCCACCTGATGCCGGGCGCGGTGAAGGAAATTGGCCTGGATGGGCCGGCCTCTGCCACTCCGGCCGGCGTCGTGACGGCGCTGAATGGCGATCGCGAGGTGGCCTACGATGCGCCGCAAGCCGACAATGTAGAGACCAGGGCGGAGATCATGCGTTCGTTGCGGCCTGCCGGGAGCGTGGCATGAAGGGGGTCGTCTTCGCCGACACGATCGGCTGGCTTCATGAAGGCAGGGGAACCGGGCGACGCGGCCGGGGTGTCGTGATCGCCGGGGCGCATGGCCACGAGGACCTGTGCAGCCGGCGTTTCCTGCGGCTTCTGGCTGACAAGGTGGCCGAAAACGGTCTGCCGGCGCTGCAATTCGACTATCCCGGCTGCGGCAATGCCGCCGGGGATCATTCAACGCCCGGTCAGGTGCAACGGTGGACGGCGAGCATAGGCGCGGCGATCGATCGGCTGAAGCAGGATTGCGGCGTGGCGGACGTCATTTTGGTCGGCTTCCGGCTTGGTGCCCTGCTGGCCCCGCTGGCGGCGGCCGGACGCGACGACGTGGCGGGTCTCGTGCTGCTCGCGCCGCCGTCCTCCGGCAAGGCCTATGTTCGCGAGGTCACAGCCATGTCGCGCATGATCGACGCGCCGCTGGCCAGCCGTTCGGCGGGCGAAGGGGTTTTCACCGAGGGGCGCGAGGCCGCCGGCTTCCGAATTTCGCATGAAACGCTGGCTGATCTCTCGGCGCTCGATTGGCGGCATGCAGCGGCTGGCCTTCCATCCCTGCCGATGCTGGTGCTTACAAACGGCAAGCCGCTGGCTGCCGAAGAGGTGCGCGGCGACTCGGCTGGCGCTGCGGAAATCGCGACGGCCGAGTTCGATGGCTATCCTCTCTTGATGTGCGACCCGACCGCTAACCGGATTCCGGCCGCCGCTCTCGATCGCTGCGCCGCCTGGATCGCCGACCAGGCCGGCGAAGCGGCAGCGGGAAAGGCCATGCCGCGCGATGTGTCGCAGATCCTGGACGGTCCGCATTACACGGAAAGCCCGGTGCTGATCGGACCGGCGCCGATGATCTGCGGTGTGCTTTGCCGACCGCGCGACCGCCAGACCGAGGCCGAGCCGGTGATCTTCCTCAATGCCGGTGGCGTGCCGCATGTCGGCTGGGCGCGCGGCACGGTGGAAGCGGCGCGAGCCCTGGCGGCGGAAGGCGTAGCCTCGCTGCGCGTCGACCTGCCCGGACTTGGCCTCAGCGATCCGACCGAGGAAGGGCGCCTGTTCCTTTATGACCGGCGCACGCGCCATGATGTAAGTCGTGCGATCAACTGGATGGAGCGAGCCGGCTACCCCGGGGTCGGCCTGGTCGGCACCTGCGCCGGCGCGTTTCAGGCTTTTCACGCCGCGCGGGCCGATCGGCGGGTACGGATGCTGACCATGATCAACCCGCTCTGCTTCGCCTGGAACAGTTCCTACGCGCTGGAGATGGCGGTCTGGAAGACTTACGAGACATCCAAGGCCGTGCTCGGGCAGACAGCTGCCGCCAGGCAGGAGAGCCGCGAGCCGGCCGACGCCGCATGGCGCGGGATCGCTTCGCGATGCGCCCGGCTGATCGTCCGGCGCGGGCTTGAGGCGATCAAGTCCACATTGTCGATGCTGCATCCGGCCGCGCTGCTTGGACAGCGGCGGGTGGAACGCTGGATGCGCGACCTATGCGGCCGCGGCGTGCGGGTCCTCCTCGTAACCTCGGAAGGCGATCTGAGCCTCAAGGAGATCGCCCGCCATTTTGGCTCGGAGGAAGAGCGGCTCGATAGCATTCGCGGCGTGACCAGGGTCTCGCTGCCGAATGCCGACCACACGCTGACGCCGTATCACGCACGGCGCGCCGTGATCGCTCGCCTGATCGACCATGGCGGCATCAGGCGTGACGGTTATGCTCGTTCCGAGCCGGTACGCGCGACAGCAAGCCCTTCCTTCCTGGCGCCGTAGGGGATCATCAGTTCGGCTTCAGCATTGACATGCGGCAAGCGCGTCGGGTCTTGAACATCACGCAGCGATACGGTTCTCTGCGCGAAACCCGCAAAGGTTTGAATTATCAGGGAAACTAAAGACTTTCGGGAGATTTCGTTCTGGTCGGAGTGGCAGGATTTGAACCTGCGACCCCATCGTCCCGAACAAGCTGTCTTGCCAGAAGAAGCCCGGAA